>CAZBZV010000012.1:0-68903 GCA_964496505.1 uncultured Ignavibacteria bacterium
CAATAGCAGTGAAACAGAAAGTATGAATAAAATCTTTTTCACAAATTCCTCCCCTTAATATGGAATGCCGTTTCTAAGATGACGTGTTTATAGGGGATTTGTCAAATGGAAATAATCCGGGAGACAATCATCTTTTGCCTAATAGGCGCTTCATTTTAAATCCTACTAAGTAATTCGGATAAATCTTTCCATTTGTTAGGATCCCAATATTTTACGGCTTGGGCACTAGTTGAAGGAGCTATATAAAACAATGGTTTATATGATAAACTTTCGGCATTACTCACATATTTACCGTATGACAATGATTTATGGAAAAATGCTTCCGCAGCCTTTTTGCCATTAAAACACACTATTTTAGGCTTGTGTTTTTGAATAATCTCAATAAAATCTTTTATATTATAATCATTGGCTTTTAGATTTTTATCCATTCCTGCCCTTGATTTGACAATATCAGTTAATCCGATTCCCGCATTTATTAATGCGAGAATCCTTCCATCATAATCTGTCTCATGCATATTTCTTGGGATAAATCCAAAATCTGCCATTACCTTCCAAAATTTATTATTATTCCCAGCATAGTATTGATTTTTTCTAGCCGACCCCTTACCAACCGCGGTACCACATATTAGAAGACGGCAATTTGGCGGAATAATGTCATCAAGCATTGATTTATCCCGATAAATCCAACCGTCCTTGTCAAATATTTAGCAGCTAAAACTATTTTTCAAGAAATTTCTATTTTCAGCAATGTTTTGATTCAAGTTTGCTTAGCTCAGCTTGTATTCTACTGGTATCCGGAATTGTTATATCCATAACAATTTTTATGTCTTTATTAATTTTACTCTTTGTTTCTGTTTTTATTGCTTGAAATATTACATCGACCTGTTCTTTTAGCTGCCCAGCAAAACGTTCTATTTCTTCAATAATCTCATCTGCAAGTTTAGAAATGAGTCTTATCACCTTTTTAAAGTCTTCTATGGACTCGATTGCATTGAAATCCAGTTTCCATTTCAATGCCCTTTTATATTGTTGCGCGATTTTTTCGGATATGTAAATCAGCTTACCTATTTGTCTATTCTCATTATCATCTATAAAAGCATCGCTTAATGCATCATTGATTGATTTTTCTAAAGAAGAACATATTGATCTAAGGACATCAAGCTTATCCATTGCCCACTCTTTTAAATCCCATATATCATCTATAACGATGATTCTTCCCCCATCCATCTCATAATAAACATCAAGCTTTTCAAATTGAGTATTTTCAATGCTAGAATTTAAAAGAGTAGAAAAAAGCCTATATTCCCAAAGCTCTTCCCTATCTTCAATTATCTTTTTTGCCTCAGATGAGATATTTTGGAATGACGTCATAACGACTTATTATCTTCTAAATTTTTCGTAATGTCAATAAATAAATAATATTATTTATTGTCCAAGATTCACCCTTCCCCCCCAAAAACTATTGCCAAATACCGGTTTTATTCATAATTTGAGAGGTTGTGGGTCAAATGTTTTCGACATTTGACAGATAGTCAAATCCCTTCAGGATTTGACCTACACAAGCTCGAATTGACAACGATTTCGCGGTGCACGGGGAAGTACACCGCGCACCAATTTAAACGCGGCGCATGCGGACATACGCCGCGCACAATACGGGCTGTCATTCTGAGGAGCAGAGCGACGAAGAATCTGATAGATCCTTCGCTTCGCTCAGGATGACAGATGGAGGCAGGATGACAGATGGAGGCAGGATGACAGATGGAGGCAGGATGACAGATGGAGGTAGGACTAAAGCTGAAAACGTTTTCTTTGTAAGGTGACTATGATCAAAAAAATACTTATTGCGAATCGAGGAGAGATTGCGGTACGGGTGATACGAGCCTGTCGTGAGATGGGAATTACCAACGTGGCCGTGTTTTCCGACATCGACTCGGTAGCCAAACATGTACGCATGGCCGACGAGGCCTACCACATCGGGCCGTCACCATCATCAGAAAGCTATCTGGTGATGGAAAAGATTATTGAGGTTGCAAAAAAATCCAGCGTGGATGCTATCCATCCCGGATACGGCTTCCTTTCCGAGAACGCCAAATTCGCGCAGATGGTTATGGACAATGACCTGACCTGGATCGGCCCTCCTCCCGAGGCGATTGCACGTATGGGCGACAAGCTGGAGGCGCGGGTAACCGCAGTCGATTCCGGCGCACCGGTTGTGCCCGGCTTTAAATCCAAAATCGAAAATGTGGATCAGATAATTGACGAGGTACGCGAGGTCGGCTTCCCGATCTTAATCAAGGCTGCAGCGGGAGGCGGCGGCAAGGGCATGCGCATTGTCAACAATGAAGAGGAGCTCCCCAAGGCATTACAGACAGCCGCTAACGAGGCGCGTTCGGCATTCGGCGACGACCGCGTATATTTCGAAAAATATATCCCCAAACCGCATCATGTGGAAATACAGATACTGGCCGACAAATTCGGCAATATGGTTTACCTGGGCGAACGTGAATGTTCGATCCAGCGCAGACATCAAAAGGTAATCGAGGAGGCCCCCTCCCCTATCATCACGCCCGAAGTGCGCAAGAAGATGGGCGAGGCGGCTTTAAAGATCGCGCGCGGATGCGGGTATGTGAATGCCGGTACTGTGGAATTTCTTGTCGACGACGATCTGAACTTCTATTTCCTCGAGGTCAACACCCGTTTACAGGTGGAACATCCGGTAACCGAGATGATCACCGGGATCGACCTGGTCAAGGAACAGGTCAAGGTTGCATCGGGTGAGAAGCTGTCTTTTGCGCAGGATGACATCCGCATCAACGGCCATGCTATCGAGTGCCGAATTTATGCCGAGGATCCTACCGCTAATTTCGCTCCGTCAACCGGCACACTCAGGAGCTATGTGGAGCCTCATGGCGTGGGCGTGCGTGTGGATTCAGGAGTTTATGAGGACGCGGATATTCCGATTTATTACGATCCGATGATCTCCAAAATGATTGGCTGGGGCGCAACCCGTGAGGAGGCAGTTGCCCGTACAAGGCGTGCATTGACAGAATATAGAATTTCGGGCGTCTGCACTACGGTGAATTTTCACCTGGCGGTAATGGATAACGAGAATTTCAAGAAGGGCAAGATCAACACGCATTTCATAGAGGAAGAATTCCCGGACATGGATTTTTCCGGCAAAGAGGAAGATCATGTTTACAAAGCGGCGGCGGTCTCGGCCTGTTTGTATGACTATCTGGAAAACAGCAAGCTCAAGACACGGGTCTCGGGTGACGGGGGTCAAAGCAGCAACTGGAAATCAATCGGCCGACGGATGGCTGTCAATCGTACACCGGAGAAATAGATATGGATTATCAGGTCAAAATCGAAGACAGAGAATATATAGTATCGATCGATCCCGCGACACATCCCCCGCAGATTAAAATCGACGGGCAACCTGTTAATACTAAATTTTCTACGCGTTCTAATAACTCCGAGATTCAGCTTCTGATGGACAACCGTTCTTACGACATCGAGGTGGTCAAACAGAAAAATGCCACCAACGGAGATTTCAGCGTATTTATCTATGGGCGCGAGTTTTCCCTCTATGCCGAGGATGAGCGCCTGGCGAAAATCCGCGAGGTAGCCGGACTGGGTCCGGGCGGGGATACACATAAGGAACTCAATGCCCCCATGCCCGGTTTGGTAACTAAGGTACTGGTAAATCCCGGCGATCAGGTCAAAAAAGGCGATAGCGTAATCATAGTCGAGGCTATGAAGATGGAGAACGAATTGAAATCCCTGATTGACGGGACGATTAAAGAGGTGAAAGTTAAAGAAGGACAATCTGTCGATAAAAACGCTTTAATGGTTCTCTTCGAATGAACGCAAAAGCATTCAGCCGACTCTCGGTCGGTGCAACATACCGTTTCGATATCAAAAAAGCTTTATTCTCACAGGCGGGGGCACTGTTTGCACTTGTCATGTCTCTAATCTCCGAGGGCAATCCTCCCTTCGGCGAGAAGCCGTATGAACTGGTCTCCCCTGTCACCTTCTTTCTCGCAGTCAATGTTGCTGTTCTGGTATATACTCTGATCGCTTTGGGCTCGAGCTGGGTCAAGCTTTATCCCAGCATGCTTATCTATACCTCGCGCGGTGATCAGACACGTATCGACTTTGCAAGGGTGACGCGGGTGGTCAAACAATCAAATAAGGAACTTTCTTTTTACATAACCGATCACATGGGCAAGGAAACTCTTGGGCTTAAAATTAAGAACTATACCGCTTATGCTAAATCCGAGGAGATGCTGAGGTTTCTGAAATACCTTCTGGGGGATAAATTCACGGGATATATTAAACCTCCCGAGGATAAGAAAAAGGATGAAAAGAAAGATAAGGGCAAAAAGGATTTGCCGCCTTCCAAGTTTAAGATTCCGAACAGATTTTTCGGAGATCAGTCCAGAAATAAATAGGAGATTCTGATGATAGAGAAGATTGCACATATAGGAATTGCAGTAAAGGATATAGACAAGCATCTGAAACTATATCGCGATATTATGGGGATGAAGGTCGGTGAGCGTGTTAAGGTGCCGGATCAGGGAGTCGAGGTCGTGTTTCTGGAATCTGGTGAAACCCAAATTGAGTTACTTCAGCCGTTAACAGAGAACGCCAACATAAATAAGTTCCTGGAAAAGCGCGGCGAGGGACAACACCATATCTGCCTCGAGGTTGATGATATCGAAGCCGAATTGCAGAGGCTTTCTGATGCCGGCATCCAGCTAATCGACAAGAAACCCCGCAAAGGCGCATGCGGTGAGATGGTAGCGTTTCTGCATCCAAAATCGACCGGTGGTGTTTTGATTGAGCTGGAGCAGCAGAAAAAGTAATCTTAATGAATTTTATTTGGGTGGCCCAATCTTTAGGGCTTGTTGAAAAGGTACTTTTTGTCGCGCAGGGTCTTGGCCCCCGATGGAATCGGGGGTTGTGACCCTGCGCCTTATTTTATAGCATGCATTGACGTTGGGTCACAATTCCGTCTTCGACGGAATCAAGACCCAACGTTACATCATCAGAGATTATCAACACTCCCTTCAGATTGGGAATGCCCCCAATTAAATATCCCAAGCTGAAGCTTGGGGCACCCTGCTGTTTAATCTCTCAAAAATATTGCCGCCGGATTGTGGAACCTGGCGGCACAAAAAAGCGGCGGCAGGAAAGGATTCCTGCCGCCGCGAATTGTAGAATTTTGCCACCCAAATAATGATTATTATTCAATATCAAATTTCTGGGGTTTCAACATACTCGCCGTAAACCTCGCGGAAGACATCGCAAATCTCGCCCATAGTAGCATAAGCCTTGACCGCATCGATTATGTACGGCATAGTATTATCCGAGGGAGTCGCCGCAACCTTCTTCAGTTCTTCCAGAGTACGAGATACTTTATCATTGTCGCGCATCTCTTTGGCCTTCTGGATACTTTTCATCTGCTCATCATGCGCTTTCTCGTCGATCTTCAGAATTTCGATATCGAGTTCTTCACCCTCCATAATATAATCATTCACCCCTACAATTATCCGCTCTTTCTTGTCGATCTCCTGCTGGAACTGATAGGCCGCTCGCGCTATCTCTCTCTGGAAATAGCCGCTCTCGATTCCCTTCAGGACTCCCCCGCGCTTGTCGATCTCATCAAAATACTCAAGCGCCTGTTCTTCGATTCGGTTGGTCATACCCTCAACGAAGTATGATCCAGCTAATGGATCAATTGTATTGACAATGCCGGTCTCATGGGCCAGCACCTGCTGGGTGCGAAGCGCTATCAAAGCGGCTTTATCCGAGGGCAATGCCAGAGTTTCATCCATGGAGTTGGTATGCAGGCTCTGTGTGCCGCCCAATGCCGCCGACATAGCCTCGTAGGCGGTACGCACGATATTCAATTCCGGCTGCTGAGCTGTCAGGGAGCATCCCGCTGTCTGGGTATGGAACCTCAGCTTCCAGCTTCGGGGGTCCTTGGCGCCGTATTTCTCGCGCATACGGCGGGCGTAAATTCTTCTTGCCGCACGGTACTTTGCAATCTCCTCGAAAAAGTCTGAGTGAGCATTAAAGAAGAATGACAGCCTTGGCGCAAACGAGTCGACATCAAGGCCGCGCTCCATAGCCGCCTCGATATACGTGAAGCCGTCAGCCAGCGTAAAGGCCAATTCCTGGGCCGCAGTCGCGCCTGCCTCACGGATATGATAGCCGGAGATCGAAATAGTATTCCACTTAGGCACATTCTCGGTACAGAATTCAATCGTATCCACAATCAGCCTGACTGACTGCTCAGGGGGATAGATAAATTCCTTCTGGGCAATATACTCTTTCAAAATATCATTCTGGAGAGTCCCATTAAGTTTCTCAATCGGCACACCCTTCTTCTCGGCCGCCGCAATATACATGGCCAGAAGAATATTGGCCGGCGAGTTGATTGTCATAGATGTAGAAATCTTGCCAAGGTGGATGCCATCAAAAATAATCTCCATATCGAGCAGAGTATCAACAGCAACACCGCATTTACCGACCTCGCCCAGGCTGCGCTCATGATCGGAATCATAGCCCATCAATGTCGGCAGATCGAAGGCTACTGACAGCCCGTGCTGACCCTGCTGCAAAAGGTAGTGATAGCGCTTATTGGTCTGGCGCGGAGTACCCATACCGGAAAACTGCCGCATTGTCCAGGGGCGCCCGCGGTACATGGAGGCATGCACGCCGCGGGTGTACGGGTATTCCCCGGGGAAATTTATATCCTCGAAATAATCGGTATCATCGATGCGGTCGGGGGTGCTCATGAAATCGACCGGCTCGGAGGAAATGGTCATGAATTTTTTATCTTTATTTTCCGATTTCTCCGCCTCGGCTTTCCATTTGGCCTTGGCCTCTTTTATTTTTTTCAGAGTCTCTTTATCGAACATACTCACCTCGAGATGTTGAATTATTGGATATTATTCATTTGCAATAAACTTTAAAAATAAGCTTTTATAGAGCCTATTTCAAGTATTAATTAACAAACAGATTTGGGGGAATGTTCTTCTAATTGGAGTAATGCTTTTCGTAAAGCTCCATTGCGGTCTTGACCGGATCATTCCTTCGTTCGTAAATATCCTCCAGAAGATTTTCGAAAGCCTCACCAGAATGCAGTTTATCCTCAATGTTGGCGGAAAGCATGACACGGATATGTTCAATGATATCTTTTCTGATCTGCTCCTTGCGGTTAGCCTTGAAAAGACCGGATTCCATCAGATAATCCTTGTGCTGCATAACTGATTTTACGAGCTGGTCAACACCTTCCTTCTTCACGGCAGAGGTCGGTATGACCGGGAAGCTCCAGTCGGCTTTATCGCGTTTTAGCTGCAGAAGATGGTTAAGCTCCATTATAATGCGGTCGGAGCCTTCACGATCCGCCTTATTGACACAGAAGACATTAGCAATCTCCATCAGCCCCGCTTTCATGGCCTGGATAACATCCCCTGATTCCGGGACAATCGCCACCACGACCGTATCGGCGGCATCGATAATATCCAGCTCAACCTGCCCCACTCCCACCGTCTCGATCAGGATATAATCGAAGCCGAAAGCATCATAAACCATGCTGACATCCTTGGTGGCACGGGCCAGCCCGCCCATCGAACCGCGCGTGGCCATACTGCGGATGAAGACATTTTCGTTACTGCTTAAATCCTGCATACGTATGCGGTCGCCCAGAAATGCCCCACCGGTGAAGGGCGAGGACGGGTCGACAGCGATTATACCGACGCTGTTACCCTCATTGACAAGGATTTCTGTGATCGAATCCATGAGTGTACTCTTGCCGGCGCCAGGTGGGCCGGTAAGGCCAACTTTGTAGGCTTTTCCAGTGTCTTTATATAATTTCGATAAGACTTTGCGATAACTCTCTTCTCGGTTCTCGACATAACTGACGATTTTTGATAGCGCCCGGGAATCCCCTTTTCTGAAACTATCAAGCAGCGACATAGCTAATATCTCAGGTCCTTTACTCGAAGCTGAATACGCGATTGATCGCCGAAGGTATTGATCTCGGCCACATAAACGAGGTCAACCGCCACCGAACGCAGCGCCAGTTGATGGGCGTGATCGCCGAAGCCGAAGCCGATGACATCAAAAACCTTCTCACCCTTCTTGACCTTCATCTTAAGATGGTTCTTGCCAACCACATGCGGATTTCCCACAACTTCAAGATTTCTGGTCAAAAAGATCGGCCTCATGTTGGCCGGGCCAAACGGCGCAAACATATCAATCGTGTCGATAAACTTCTCATCGATGTCATCCAGATCAATTTCCGCATCGATTTTCAGCTTGGGCGTTAAATCCTCATCACTCAATTCTTCCATGGCCACTTTTTTAAATTTGCGCGAGAAGACATCAATTTTGCTCGGCTTGATCGTCAAACCGGCGGCATATTTATGTCCACCGAACCGCAGTAGATCGTCGGAGCAGAAATTGAGCGCATTGTAAATATGGAAATTCGGAATCGAACGCGCGGAGCCCTTGCCCTCATCACCGTCAATCGCAATCAATATCGTGGGCAGATAGAATTTTTCCACCAGACGCGAGGCTACAATTCCGATTACGCCCTGATGCCAGCCCTTGGATGCCAGTACAATGGCGCGATCGTTTTGTAAGTCGACATCGGTATCCATCATGGCCAGGGCCTCGGTCAGCGTTTTCTCGTCAATAGATTTTCGCCGTCTGTTTTCCTCCTCCAGGAATTTGGCGATTTTCGAGGCCACGACCTCATCCCGTGTGGTCAAAAGCCTGATAGCCTTTTCGGCGTTACCGAGCCTGCCGATGGCATTGATTCGGGGAGCGAGGACATAGACTACCTGACCGGTGGAAATCTCTTTGCCCAGGAGACCGGAGACAAATGTCAGCGACTTCAGGCCGGGCTTGGTTGTACGGATTATCTGCTTGATCCCGAATTTCGTGAGTATACGATTTTCGGCGATAAGCGGCACGATATCGGCAGAGGTTCCCAGGGCAACAAGGTCCAGGTGTTCCTCCAGTTCAGTCTCAGGCTGACCAAGCCGCCTGTAAAGAGCCTGAGCCACCTTGAATGACACCCCAACGCCCGAGAGCTCATGACCGCCCTGTGACTCGTCATGAAGCTTGGGATTGATAAGCGCAACTGCATCGGGAAGATTCGGTCCGGGTTCATGATGATCTGTCACGATAATATCGATTCCCAGCTCACGAGCACGCTCGACCTCCTCGACCGCCGTTACGCCGGTATCGACAGAGATTATCAGCGATACGCCCTGCTTGACCGCCTCAGCCAAACCATCCTCGGAGATGCCGTAACCTTCCACCAGACGGTTGGGCAGATAATAGCTTATCTGTGCGCCCAGTTTATTGAGCACAAGAAACATGAGTCCCGCAGCGGTAATGCCGTCGACATCATAATCCCCGTAGACCATCATCTTCTCATTTGCACGGAGAGCATCAACTATCCGCTCAACGCCTTTTTCCATATCAGGAAGCTGAAACGGATCTTTGAGGTCTTCCATTTTGGGATTAATGAAATTTTCGATGTTCTCTGCCGTGTCCAGCCCCCGGTTTATCAATATTTTGATTATATTATCAGGCAGGTCAATTTTTCCAGACAACTCATCGACCAGATGGAAGTCCGGTTCAGGGGCTACCTGCCATACCGGTTGTATATATTTAGTAATATTCATCGAACCAAAAAAAATGGCCAAAGCAGGCAATAAGCCGAGTTCAGTAATTTCCGCTTTGGCCGAATTCATTCAGGTAAGAGCCTGAATAAACTCGGCCAAATTCATAGCACGGAAATGCGATCATCCATCTGGGAGAAAAGTCGCCTTTTCCCACACGCGGCCTACCCGCGGGTTAAACGGTGCAGGCAACACCTTCCCGCCTACATGGCCTTGCTCCGAACGGGGTTTACCAGCAGGCTATGTTGCCACAGCCTCTGGTGGTCTCTTACACCACCGTTTCACCTTTACCTCAAAAAGCCGAAACTTTTCGAGGAAGTCTGTTTTCTGCGGCACTTTCCGTCGGATCACTCCGCCCTCTGTTTCAGAGGCGTTCTGCCTTCTGGAGCTCGGACTTTCCTCACCCATCGGGCGCGATCGCTTTGCCTACTTTAGCCAAATATCTATATAAAGAACTACAACTTATTGCTCTCAGTTTCGGCATACCGCTATGAGCTTAGTCATTTATTTACATAAAATCAAATAAAAAATACAGATAATCAATGAGGTATTGCAAATCACAGCCTAATGCCATGTATTCCAACACATTATAAATACCCCCATTTTAAGCGGGATTTCTAAAGTAAACGAAATATCGGGATTTTTGCCAAAATCCAAACCATGAATCAAATTTGGCTTCTTAATTAAAAAGGGAGGCAAGATCTGCCTCCCTCAATAATGATACGATATTTATTGCAGCTAATATTAAATCTTCTCAGTTTCCTTTTTCTGCTCTTTCTGTTCAAGATTAGCGCTGTCCTCTGCCCGTTTCAGCTTGAATTTGGCAACCATGTTTTTCATCGCCTCAGCCTGCATACTCAGCTCCTCGGAGGCCGCAGCGGATTGTTCGGCGCCCTTGGCAGTTTCGGTAGTGACGGAAGAAATTTTCTCCACGGTTCGCGAGATCTCCTCGGATGTATTCGACTGTTCCTCAGAAGCGGTTGCAATCTGCTGTACCATATCCATAACCTGCTGAGACATCGTCACAATTTCACTCAGGCTGTCGCCCGCCTTATTGGCCAGTTCACGGCCCTGGTCGACTTCCTTGATACCGGTTTCCATGGAGGAGACGGCTTCATTGGTATCTTTCTGGATGCCGTCAATCATGCCCGCGATTTCGCTTGTGGCACGGGCAGTACGGTCGGCCAGCTTACGAACCTCATCGGCCACAACGGCAAATCCCCGGCCCTGTTCACCGGCTCTGGCAGCCTCGATAGCTGCGTTCAATGCCAGCAGATTTGTCTGATCCGCGATATCATTAATCACTTCAACTATTTCGCCTATCTGCTTGGCGGAGTTGGCCAATTTGCCGATTGAACCGGATGAGCTCTGAACCACTTCGGTAATCCTCTGCATTCCCTGAATAGTATCGGAGACGATTGATCCGCCTGACGAAGCGGTGTCAGATGCGCCGCGTGACGCCCCGGAAGCCTCATCTGCATTCTTGGAGGTCTGCAGAATCGCCGCAGTCATCTCCTCGACAGCAGTCGAGACCTGTCCGATCTGGTCAGCCTGGTCGCGCGCGCCGCGAGACATCTGCTCGGAGGATGAAGCGATTTCAGTTGCCGCGGAAACCAATTCTGTGGCGGCGTCATTCAACTGATTAATAACCTCGGTTAGATTAGCAACCATGGCCTTGAATGAAATGCCTAGTGCATCGCGGTCGGATTTGGGCTCAAATTCGACTCTCAGGTCGTTTTTGGCTATATTCTCTGCGACTGATGCTGTTTCCTTGAGATAGTTTGTCATACTTCGGAATGAATCTGCCAGAATGCCTATCTCGTCATTCGAACTGACATTTACATCACGGCTCACATCTCCAACCGATATCGCTTCGGCCACATCTACCAGTTTGGTCACCGGTTTTGTTATGGAGCGCGCCATGAAGAAACCGAGACCGGCCGATATCATGAGCAATATTATTCCAAGAGTTATAATGGTATTCCTCAGGCCGTTAACAGGGGCGGTAAATTCTTCCATATAACTTCCCGCCGCGATTATCCAGTCCCAGGCGGGAAAATATGTATAGGCCACGATTTTATCACGTGCTTTGGTATCGCCCAGTTCCTTGTTAATCCAGGGATACTGGATCCAGCCGATTTCGCCCTCTGCAAGCTCGGGACCCTTGGTTGTGATTTCTTTAATAAAATCATATTTGCTGATATCGGATCCCTCTTTGGCGGGATGAATTTGGAGAACGCCCTTGGAATCGATACAATAGATATAGCCAGTCTCACCCACCTGCTGTGAAAGCAGACCTTCTCGAAGCACCCCGGATTTTTCTTGTGTACCGACATAGAGAATACCGACAGTTCTGCCGTTGATATCTTTAATCGGCTCGTATTTTGTGCTGTACCAGTCATTCACCACCCAGGCACGCCCCTCGTATGGCACGCCGCGATTAATGACGGTTTCGAATACCGGCTGAGAGACATAGGTCCCAAGTGCCCTTTTACCGTCATCATTCACGACATTAGTAGCGATTCGTCTTGCCCTGGATCCTTCATTAAGAAAGATGGTGCATGTTGACCCGGTTAACTCCTTGACCTTGTCAACAATCTCATTGTTGCCGTTAACAACAATATTATCACCACCGGGATCGAGAATTAATTTGCCATTCTCGATCTTGACACGCCCGTTGCTGACTTCCTCAAAGTGCATGCGGGCGACACTCATGTCGCTTTCTAATTTTTGTTTGGATGCCTCCTCGGCAAGTTCACAGGCATTACGAGCCATATTCGTCAAGTGCTGCAGATCTGTGCGAGCCAAATCTTTCAATGAACTTGACGACTGTGTGATGCTTACGATCATCAGCCCCGCTACTGATACCAGCACGATGCCGAATACCATTAGCATGATTTTCTGAGTTAAACGCAGTTTCATTGCATGCCACTCCCTATTGAAATTAGTTAATTCCCCAATTTTCCCGAAAATATTAGTGCAGGAATCTTATTTATTCTATCGGAAAGATTATAAATATTAATAGTCTGCAATTGAAAAATCGGGCCCTTAACAGGACTAAGTGGATAAGGAATGCCATAAAAAGAGCCGCCCTCAAGGCGGCTCTTTCAAACATTGTAAGCGCTTACTAATCAAGCTCTTCCAGCATCTTCATTTTTTCCGCCACCATCGCCAGATCCAATTTGAGTTTTTCCTGACCGTTTTCATTTATTACGGTTACGAAGGAGTTCAAGGAAATTGAAGTCTTATAGCTTAGATTGTCGAGCTTATCGGAAAGATCATTAATAAAGGCCTGAATTTTCTCCATCATCGGAGTTGTATCGGCAGGATTTTCGAACTGCTCTCCGCGTTTCTCAATCCACTGAGCTAATTCAATGTAGCTGTCCATATCTGTCGGAAGGGTCATGGAGTAAAAAACTTCCTGACCGTTATCGAGTTTGGCACCTTCACGGACATTTTCGATTTTAACAACCTTTCCAAGTGTATTAAGAATAATTTGCTGGAAGGCAGCAACGATTGTACCGATTTCTCCGCCGAGGTCACCGACATCGCCCATTATAAAGCTGTATGCTTCGGGCGCATTATTCTTGATAAATTCCTGATCTTCGGTTGCCAGGTAAGAAAATGCCAGTTTCAAATCGCCTTCATCAAAAACGGCTGACCAGAAATTCCGTGTAGTTGTGATGGGGTCTGCCGTTAAATTAGCAAAAACGGCAAACAGCATAATTACGCACAGAGCCAGGGTTAATTTTTTCATTATTCTCCTCCCCGAATTTTGGATAATAATTTTTGATTACATCTTTATATTCGCCAAAATGCTATAAAAGTTGCGCATTAATAACCAAAATCGAACTGATCCTGCTGTTGGGCGAGTCCCAGATTTATCTTCCATTCGCCGTTTTCATCCACGACTTTTACGGGGAAGATATAGGTGGAGTATTTATCGGTATTTATATTGGCCACAGCCTTTTTTAGGTCATTCTTAATCGACCAGATGATTTTATCACGTTCCTCTTTGGGGAGCGTATCGACTTTTACATTCTGGTATTTCTGCTGGAGATTATTGGCAATTCCCATTAGCGTAAATCCGATTGTCATATAATCGGATGGATATGATATCTCAAGCCCGACTTCAACATGTCCGTTCTGCTCCTCCCCTTTGCGGGCATTGAATTTCACGAGCTCGTTGATCATCTCCAGAACGTCGGGGGCGAGTTGCGAATATGCATCCGAATAAGCCTCAAGCTCCGGATCCTTCTTTCCTATTATGAATCCGTAAACCTCGGGGCTTTTCATAATCACCTTCTGGTCCGCATCGGAAAGAAGCGCGAATGCGCCCTTTAGATCGTTTTCCTCCATTACCCGGCTGATAAATGTGTTTACCACGCCGCGGGGAGTTTCGAGTGTCTTTTCCTTGCCCCCGCCGCAGCTGATTGCAATAAGACAGGCCAATGCGAATACCGAGACTATTGATAAAACAGTACGGACATTCGATCCACTTTTTACATCTCCGAGTTTGATCATTTCATTATCCCCCGTCTATTAATACTGTCTGAATATATCGAAACTGTTGTTTGCCTCTTTACACACTTTCCAATCGGAATTCTCGCGGATTAGTTTAAGTGTGTCGGTTTTGAGCCTTTTGGCGAAATCCATACTGTCGGCTACATGCCTGAGCCTTTTAAAGGCATAATCGTAATACTCCCTCTTTTCCGCCAATGTCAAATTGCTGTCAATCACCGCGTCGAAATGCTTTTTACCAAGCTTTCCCAGAGCGACATTGAAAACATTAATAACCAGAAGGGGCCCGGTAACATCATACTCAAAAAGACAGATATCATCACAGGAGAGCTTTTTAATCCGAGGGACATCGTTAAGAGCCGCATGAACTGGAACATAGCCGCGGGTCATTTCATATTTGAAGGCTGTCAGCGAATCCCAGCCGGGATTCTCCTTGCCGAATGCTACGTACTGCATGAATGAATCTCTGCTGACGAGTTCCCGGTTTTGGCGGCAGAGATAGCTTACTGCCTCTTCATAATCGCCCTCCATAATCGATTTCTTCAAAAAGAGCGCAGCCACGCTGTCGGGAGCGGTGCTGACGGTATCGATAAATTCATCGATCGAAAAAGGCTCCGGCTCTGTTTGCTTTGATGTATCGGACGGCGATTCGTGCTGAACGTCAGCCTGCTTTTCCTCATCGCCTGAACAGGCGAAGAGAAAAACGGCCAGCAGTATGAGAGTTAAACGCACATATTTCATATCAAACGAACACTTTAGAATACTGACGCACATATAAGCCGCACATGCTCTTAATGCTCAATCTTCTACTTTATTTATCAGTTTGCAGGCTTTAACGGTGTTATAGAGAAGCATAGCAATAGTCATCGGCCCCACGCCGCCCGGCACAGGAGTAATCCAGGAGCATTTCTTCTCGCAGCCTTCATAAGCGACATCGCCAACCAGCCGGTAGCCCTTCTCCACACTGGAATCATCCACGCGATTTATGCCCACATCGACAACAACGGCGTCATCCTTAATCATATAATCTTTCAAATACTCGGCAATTCCAATAGCGCAAATCACAACATCGGCCTGCTTGGTATGTTTAACAACATCCCTGGTACCGGTATGGCAAACGGTTACGGTGCCGTTGGTATTCGGCCACTTTTGCATAATCATCGCCGCAAGCGGCTTGCCGACAATATTCGAACGCCCCAGAATGACGACATCCTTTTTATTCAGGGAGATATCGTTTCTCTCCAGCAGTTCCAGAATTCCATAGGGCGTGCATGTAAGAAAAAGCGGATCGCCGATCAGGATACGTCCCAGATTTTCCGGGTGAAAACCGTCAACGTCTTTAAAGGGATTTATCTGCAGATTCAAATCGAGTTTATTGATCTGCGGAGGAAGAGGTTCCTGTACCAATATTCCGTGAATATCATCGCGTTTGTTTAAGTCAACCACCAACCTGATCAAATCGTCATGAGTGATATCATCCGGCTGGTAGATCACCTCGGAATGGATGCCGACTTTCTTGCACTGTTTGGCCTTGCTGCTGACATAAATTTTCGAGGCAGGATTCTCCCCTACCAGAACAGCAGCCAGCCCGGGTACTATGCCGTCCTCTTTAAGCTTTTCGATTTCAATCTTTAACTCAGCCTTAACCTCTTTGGCCGCCTTTTTACCATCCAGTATCTTTGCCATCAAAGTCTCCCTGCATCTATTTTCACTGATCGTAATTTCCGGAAACAACGCTTTCCATGACGCGTTCCACCGCGACCGTTTTGCCGGTCTCGTCATCGATGTCGAAGATCACACCGCCGATTCTGACGTCACCGTCGGCAACGGAAAACTTGAGCGGTATGCCGGTTATAAATCTACCCAGCGCTATTTTCTTACTCATTCCCAGAATCGAGTCGTAAGCCCCAGTCATACCCACATCGGTAATGTAGGCCGTGCCTTTGGGAAGAATCTTTTCGTCAGCTGTCTGGACATGTGTGTGTGTACCGAACTGGGCCGAGATGCGACCGTCGAGATAAAAGGACAGCGCTTGCTTTTCCTGAGGTGTCTCGGCGTGAAAATCGACTATTATGATTTTGGTCTCCCGTGTCAGCAGCGTGAGTTCAGCATCAGCCACCCGAAACGGGCAGTCGATACGGCTCAGGAAGTCCCGGCCCTCCAGATTGAGCACACCGATCTTGCGTCCGTCGGCCAATGTATACACTCCGGATCCCTTGCCCGCCGATCCCATAGGATAGTTGGCCGGACGCAGGAGATAAGGACTTTTGTCCAGGAGCGCTTTGACCTCGGGTCGGTCCCAGATATGATTGCCAGAGGTCTGAACATTGACACCGTAAGACCTGATCTTTTTCGAGATATTCTCGGTTATACCAAAGCCCCCGGCGGCATTCTCCACATTGGCAATCACAAAATCGATTGACTTATCTTCAATAAAATCGGGCAGTACCTGAGATACTGCCCATCTTCCAATCTTGCCTACAATGTCGCCAATAATCAGAACTTTCAAATCAAACTCGATTTCTTATCTTACTTAGCGTAATCAACCGCCCTGGTTTCACGAATAACCGTGACTTTGATCTGTCCCGGATATTCCATCTCGGTCTGAATCTTCTTTGCCAGATCCTGAGCCAGAATAGTCGATTTAAGGTCGTCAATTTCGCCTGCTTCAACGATTACACGAACCTCACGGCCAGCCTGAATTGCATAAGCCTTGGATACGCCCTTAAACGAATCTGCCAGCTCCTCGAGCTTCTGCAGGCGCTTGATATAGGCTTCCAAAGGCTCGCGACGGGCTCCGGGACGGGCGCCGGATACGGCATCGGCAGACTGCACTATCACTGAGTACGGCGTCTCCATCGGTACATCGCCATGATGTGACATACAGGCATTAATCACGGCCTTACTCTCATTGTACTTGCCAAGGAAGGCGCCGCCGATCTGTGTATGAGTCCCCTCGGTTTCACGGTCTATAGCTTTGCCTATATCATGCAAAAGCCCTGAACGCTTTGCCACCTGTGCATCAAGACCCAGCTCCGCCGCCATAACGCCGCAGAGAAGGGCGACCTCTTTACAATGCTGAAGCACATTCTGGCCGTAAGATGTACGGTATTTCAGCTTACCAAGTAGATTGATTAAATCCGAATGGAGATCGTGAATACCCAGCTCGAAACAAACCTGCTCTCCGGCTTCGCGGACCATCAAATCCATCTCCTGGGTGCATTTCTCGATGACCTCCTCGATCCGGGCGGGATGAATGCGTCCGTCGGAAACCAGCCTTTCCAGAGCCATGCGCGCGATTTCGCGACGAATCGGATCATAGCCGGAAAGGATCACCGCCTCCGGGGTATCATCAACAATTACATCAATTCCGGTAGCGGTTTCAAAAGAGCGGATATTACGCCCCTCACGACCAATAATGCGGCCCTTCATCTCATCATTCGGGAGTGAAACGACCGAGACTGTGCTTTCGACCGTATGATCTGCGGCACAGCGGTAAATTGCCTGGGTGATAATCTCCTTGGCTTCTTTCTCGGCCTCTCTTTCCGCTTTCTCCCTGATCTCCTTGACCATAGCGGCGGCATCGATTTTGGCCTGTCCGATAAGGTTTTCCATCAGGAGCTTTCTGGCCTCCTCCGAGGTCATTCCGGCGATTTTCTCAAGCTGTTTGTTTTGTTCTACAAGAAGCCCTTCCAGCTCTCTTTCTCGGACATTGATGCCTTTTTCGCGATGATCCAGATTTTTCTCGAGATTACCGATATCGCGTTCTTTTTTGTTGATTACATCAGCTTTGCGGTCAAGGTTGGATTCCTTATCGATGAGGCGTTTTTCAAGGCGTGAAAGTTCATTTCTCTTAGATTGTATATCGCGCTCTAAGTTGACTTTAGACTTGTAGACTTCATCTTTTGCTTCAAGGAGGGCTTCCTTTTTCTTAATCTCAGCTTCCTTTTTTGCATCCGCAATAATCGTTTTGGCGACATCCTTGGCCTTGGCGATCTTATCACCGCCGGCAGCCCTCAGGAGTAGATATGTCACCAGGGATGCAAAAATGGCAGAGGCTGCGATCAAAATAATATAAATAACTAGTTGATCCATTATAGTCCTCCACCCTAAGGTGTTAATCTATGTTAAATGGAATTGCGGAAACAGGAGTGGAAATTATGATGAAGGGGTCGGCTGGATTTCAGAGTCCAGTTTTTCAAGAAGGGTTTCTGTCCTGGAATTGAACGCTTCCAGTTCAATTGCCTTTTCTTTCAATTCAAAAAGATCGCTGGCAATATTCAATGCAGCCAAAACGGAAACATCTTTGGGAGATTTGACATAGCTCTTCTCAGCCACCTCCCGCATCTTCATATCTACAAAAGCTGCAATCTTTTTTATGAATTCAATATCGCCATCACCCCGAATGGGGTACTCTTCACCGTAAATGGTTACTTTAACTGATTTCTTTTCCGACATCTTCTATCTTCAATTTAATCCGTTTCCAACAATTCTTTATATATTTGCTAATAAATATTAGAAAAATGTTGAATATGTCAAGATAATAATCTTCAGGCGATTTCCGCCTCGACCTCTTCCAGCTTTCCTAAAAGGGCCGAAATTTTATCCTGAACTTTGACTTCTTTATCCTTCATACCGGTTTTAAGCTCGGTATTCTCTTCTCGTGCCTGCTGTAATTCCAGACGGCAGGTCTTTAAATCTTTTTCGAGCGTTTCGTTTTTGGATTCCAATTCCTTGACCCGGCCTAAAATCAGGTCAACTTTCGCTTCCAATTTCTCTAATGTATCCAATGTTCTCCCCCGTCAATCAAGTTCTGAGTTTTGCATCAAACTGTTTCTGTAGTTGAGAGATTATATTGTTAAACACCGGCTCAACCTCCTCATCCGTAAGAGTTTTCTCGTCAGATCTGAATTCGAGGTTGAAGGCCAGCGATTTCTTGCCTTTATCTATCTGTTTACCAGTATATACGTCGAATAACTCAGCATTTACAAGAATATTATCGCCGGAATTATAAATCGTCTCAAGAAGCTTTTCCGCAAACAGGCCCTCATCCACGATCAAAGCAATATCGCGCCAGACCGAGGGATATCTGGGAAGCTTGCGAAAAACTACATCTTTGGTATATAAAGGTGTAAGCTTTTCCATATTTACTTCAAAATAATATACCGGAGTCTCAATGTCATATATTTTTAGGGCATTATTCGAAGCTTTTCCGCCCCATCCGACATGACTATCACCGAAAAACAGATTGAAAGATATGCCGTTTTCCAGAAACGGGTAATCCTGCTCCTTAATGCTGAGGCTGCCCAGACGCAGACCTCCGCAGAATTCCTCGGCAATTCCTTTCAGATCGTAGAAATCGTATTCCTGCTCTGTCACCGCCCAGTTGCGTACATTGGGACGGCCGCATACACCGATTGCGAGATGTGTTTCCTCGGCATGAGTGCCATTGGTGCGATAGGCAATATTACCGATCTCAAACAATTTTATGTCATTTTGCCTTCTATTCAAATTTCTGGCGACGACCTGAAGCATGCTCATAAAAAGATTCGTGCGGTATGCTGCCAGATCGGCAGACAGCGGATTTAATAGATCAATGAATTTGTCTTCCATGCCCAATTTACGTCCCTTGTCAGGATCAATGAGATTGATTGTCATTATCTCATAAAGGCCCTGCCGTCCCAGATTTTCCCTGACTTTCTCGGTAAACAGCTCATCCTCAGACCGTTCAGTCAGAAGATTTCCGCTGGCCCTGAGTGATGTCCCGATTTTATCGTAGCCGTAAATCCGGGCTATTTCCTCGATAAGATCAATTTCGCGGGTGCAGTCGGGACGAAATGTGGGTACATCCACGGTGATCGTCTTGCCGGATTTTACGCCGAATTCGAGGGCATGCAAAATATCGATCATCTGCGGAGCGGTAATATCCGTTGCAAGAATCTGATTTGTCCTCGAGGGACGCAGCTCAATTGAAATAGGCTCAATTACCCTGGGGTAAGCATCAACAATTCCCGTCAACACTCTTCCGCTGGCAAGCTTTGAGAGCAAATAGGCGGCATAATCACAGGCAGTGTCGACTATATTGGGATCGGCGCCTTTCTCGAAGCGGATTGCCGATTCGGACTGGATCGCCAGGCGCTTGCGTGTGCGGCAGATATTTGTCGGGTTGAAATGAGCGCTTTCAAGCAGAACTTTATCGGTATTATAATTAACCTCGGAATTAAGGCCGCCCATAATCCCACCCAGCGCAACCGCTTTTGTGGCATCGGTAATCAGGATATCGTTTTCCCTGAGCGTATGTTCCTTTTCATCCAGGGTAGTAAATTTTTCGTTATCCTGAGCGGTACGCACCAGTACCTGGGGCATCGAAAAGAGCTCATAATCGAAGGCATGCAGAGGCTGAGCGTATTCCATTAAGACAAGATTAGTAATATCCACCACATTATTGATAGGACGAATTCCGGCCGATACGAGTTTTCTTTTCAACCAGAAAGGCGAGGGTCCGACTTTTATATGCTCTATAATACGTGCGGCATAACGCGGGCAGGCCTCGGGGTCCTCGATCTCGATTTTAACCAGCTCCGCGGCTTCCTTCTCAATTTCCTCCAGCTCAAACTCCGGACGTTTAACGACTGTCCCGGCCAGGGCTGCGATTTCACGTGCAATGCCAATAGCCGACATACAGTCGGGACGGTTGGGAGTAAGTTCGAATTCAATCAGGGGCTCCTCAAGCTCGAGCTTTTCCCAGAGGTCGGAGCCGGTTTTGATCCCGGCCTCCAACTCCATTATAATCGAGGCCTGGTCGGACAATCCCAGCTCTTTCTCGGAGCAAAGCATACCCTCAGATTTGACTCCCTGTTTCTCGACCTGCTCTATTTTCATACCGCCCGGCAGATCAGCGCCCACGGTGGCAAAGGGCGATTTCAGGCCGACCGCAACATTGGGAGCGCCACAGACTGTGGTCACCGTTTTTATGCCGATATCGACTGTGCAAATTGATAAATTATCCGCCTCCGGATGCCGTTCGACTTTCTTGATTTTTCCCGCTACGATACCGGAAAATGGATCGAAAACAGTGCGAGTAGCCTCGCATGCTACACCGGCCATGGTAAGCCGTTCGCAAAGCTCCTCAGCGTCCCATTCAAAATCCACTAATTCTTTTAGCCAGTTTAATCCAAGCTGCATCAGAACTGCTCCAGAAATCTGATATCGTTTTCGAAAAACAGGCGAATATCATCGATGCCGTATTTCAGCAGACATATACGCTCTATGCCGATTCCGAAGGCATATCCCGTGAATGCTTCGGGATCGTAGCCGACATAATCGAACACGGCCGGATCGATCATCCCGCAGCCGAGAATCTCCAGCCATCCGGACTGTTTGCAAAGCGCACATCCCCTGCCCTTGCAAAGAAAACAGGAGATATCGACCTCGGCCGAGGGCTCGGTGAAGGGAAAGAAGCTGGGCCTGAATTTGAGCTTAACGTCGCTTCCGAAGAAGCTTTTGGCAAATGCCACCAGCACTCCCTTGAGATCGGCAAAGGAAACATCCTGATCGACAAAGAAGCCGTCTATCTGATGGAAAGCGGCATGCGACCTGACAGAGATAGCCTCGTTGCGATAGCATCTGCCCGGCGCAATAAAACGGGCCGGGGGCTTTATACTCTCCAGCGTTCTGATCTGCACCGGGGTTGTGTGCGTACGAAGTACGAGATCGCCCGAGATATAGAATGTATCCTGCATATCGCGGGCAGGATGATCCTTGGGTATATTAAGCGCCTGGAAATTGTAATAATCGGTTTCAATTTCCGGGCCGACCTCGGTCCCGAATCCCATGCCGAAGAAGATATCCGAGATTTCGCGCATAGTGGTTACGATCGGATGAGTCCGTCCCAGGCGAGATCGTTTGCCGGGCAGCGTGTAATCGAATTTCGATTCGGCCTGCCCTCCCGATTCCAGAGAGTCCTTCAGTTCATCGAGGCGGGTCTGAAAATCCTGCTTGGCGATATTGGCCATACGGCCTATTTCTTTTTTCTCCTCTACGGCAAGATCTTTTAAGCCCTTCAGAATCTGATTGAATTTGCTTTTGCGTCCAAGATATTCTATCTTGACCTTCTCGAGATCGTCAGAATCCTTTATCTCATCGACTGCTCTGGCAAATTTCTCCTTGATCTCGAGAATTTGCTCTTTTAAATCCATTTGTAATTACGCGGTCTTTTTCACCATACCAACAAGATACTCAAAGGTCTGCGGATCTTTGACTGCAATGTTGGACAGTGATTTCCTGTTTAAAGCGACTCCCTCTTGCTTCAGTCCGGCAATAAACTGACTGTAACGAATATCGTTATTTCGACAGGCAATCGAGATTCGTGTAATCCACAGCCTCCTGAAATCTCTCTTTTTGTTGCGCCTGTCACGATAGGCGTATTTCAGTCCTTTGCGGACCGTTTCCATTGCGGTACGATATAGATGTCCTCTTCCGCCATAATTGCCCTTTGCCTGCTTCATTATTTTCTTTTTCCGGCGACGGGCAGCCACATTATTAACTGTACGTGGCATTTTTCCTCCTACAGTAACTCAGTTTACGGAATACAACTACAGATAAGGCACCAGTTTTTTGACTCTCTTCTCATCGGAGCTCGAGACAAGGGTGCTCTTACGCAGATTGCGTTTGCGCTTGGAGGATTTTTTGGCAAGAAAGTGACCAGCCAGACTCTTGTTTCTTTTCAGTTTTCCTGTTCCGGTTTTTCTCAGCCGTTTCCTTGCGCTTCGATTTGTCTTAATCTTTGGCATAAAATACTCTCATTTATTATTTAGGCATTACTATCATTATAAGGTTGCGCCCTTCCATCTTGGGCTTCTGTTCAACCACAGCTATCTCCGAAAGGTCTTCCTGAACGCGTTCCATAATCTTCTTACCGAACTCAATATGAGCCATCTCCCGTCCTCGAAATTCTACGAAGACCTTAACCTTGTAGCCCTGCAGAAGGAATTCTTTCACATGCTTGGTTTTGAAATTGTAATCATGCTCTTCGATCTTGGGACGATATCTCATCTCCTTGAGCTGTACAGTATGCTGCTTTTTCTTGGCGGCCTTGGCCTTCTTGGATTGTTCGTATTTGTATTTTCCAAAATCAAGAATCCTGCATACGGGCGGCTTGGCATTGGGTGAAACCTCCACAAGATCCAAACCCTTTTCGTATGCCTTTTCAACAGCATCTCTGGTCTGCATTATACCGACCTGACTACCGTCAGTGTCGATTACACGTACCTGGGGAGCACGAATCCGGGAATTTACACGAACCGTGTCCTGTTTCCTTGGTTTTCCTCCTCGTCCTTTCATTAACCTCCAGATTTCATACTTGGATACTTATTCTCAATCTCCTCTTTCATTCGGGAGATTATATCTTCCAATTCCATCGAGCCCAGGTCGATCTGTCCGTAATGGCGGACCGAGACCTTATTCTGCTCTACTTCTCTTTGCCCTATTACGAACATATAGGGCGTTTTGGATGTTTCAGCTTCACGAATTTTAAAGCCAATCTTTTCCGAGCGCAAATCAAGCTCGCTGCGGATATTTTGCTTTTTCAGTTCCTCCGCCAGTTTCCCGGCATAATCATTCTGACTGTCCGTGATGGTCATTATCTTCACCTGCACCGGGGCCAGCCAGAGCGGAAATGCTCCGCCGTAATTCTCTATCAAAACGCCGAAGAAGCGTTCCAATGATCCAAGAATTGCACGATGGACCATATACGGCCTCTTCTGCGAATTATCTTTGTCAATATAATAAATTCCGAAGCGTTCCGGTAGGTTAAAATCAAATTGTATTGTGGAACACTGCCATAAACGCCCGATAGTATCCTTAATCTTAATATCGATCTTAGGGCCGTAAAAAGCTCCGCCGCCCTCATCGATATCGTATTCCAGCTCAAGCTCTTTAAGAGCCTCTGCCAGGGCATCCTGAGCGGTATCCCATCTCTCCGGTTCGCCCACGTATTTTTCCGGACGCGTTGAGAGATAAATCTTATAATCCTCGAAACCGAACATCTGCAGAAATCTCAGAGACATCTGACAGACTTCAAGAATCTGCTGATGAAGCTGTTCCGGGGTACAGAATATATGGGCGTCGTCCATGGTAAATCCGCGTACACGCATCAAACCGTGCAGAACCCCCGAGCGCTCATATCGATAGTCAGTGCCGAGCTCGGCATATTTGATGGGCAGATCACGGTAGGACTTGATATCGTTACGATATATCTCGATATGGAAGGGGCAGTTCATCGGCCTGATCTGGTACAAATCGCCTTCAACCTCATTGGGCTTAAACATGTTCTCGGTATAGAAATCGGTATGTCCGGAAATCTGCCAGAGCTTAAGGCGCGCAATGTGCGGAGTGTAGACAAGCTGGAAGCCGTTATCGATATGCTCTTTTTTCCAGTGTTCCTCAATAATATTGCGGATTATAGCTCCTTTGGGATGCCAGAGAACCAGGCCGCTGCCAACATTTTCATTGATCGAAAACAGATCAAGCTCCCTGCCCAGCTTCCTATGGTCACGTTTTTTGGCCTCCTCGAGCATGTTGAGGTACTCGTCAAGCTGCTTTTTGGAGGGATAGGAAACGCCGTAAATCCTCTGCAGCATCTTATTGCGTTCATCACCCCGCCAGTATGCACCCGAGGTGGTCAGGAGCTTGAAGGCCTTGACCTTGCCGGTCGAGGGCAGATGCGGCCCACGACAGAGATCGGTGAACGAGTCCTGCTGATACAGAGTAACAGTACTGTCCTCAATATCCTGTAAAATCTCTTCCTTATATAAGGCGCCCTCTTCGGCATAACGCTTTTTTGCCTCATCCACAGAAAGCTCAACCCTTTTGAAAGGATGGTCTTCCTTTATGATCTCGGCCATGCGCTTCTCGATTTTCTCGATGTCTTCTTCCGAGAAAGGTCTCTCGACATCAAAATCATAATACCATCCCTCGTCGATCGGAGGCCCGATAGCAAGTTTGGCATCCGGGAAAATATCGGTTACGGCCTGGGCCATAATATGCGAGCTGGAATGCCAGAAGACCTCACGTCCCTCGGGATCGTCAAAGGTTAACAGCCTCAGATCGGTGTCTTCTTCCAGAGGATCGTTTAAATTTATTATTGATCCGTTAACTTTGGCCGCCAGCACTTTTTTGGCCAGACCTTTGGAAATCTTCTCCGCGATTTCCATCGGGGTAATTCCAGCCTCATAACTGCTGACATTGCCGTCCGGAAATTTTATTTTTATCTCGCTCATTTCAATCCTTAAAAAATTAAAAAAACCCTCAAGCGGGGTTAAAATGGTGGGCGATACTGGAATCGAACCAGTGACCTCTTGCATGTCAAGCAAGCACTCTAACCAACTGAGCTAATCGCCCTTATATCCACTAAGCCTGTTAATTTAAACTGGACAAACATTTTGTCAAGGAAAAAGGAATCTGTTTGGTCCTTTTGAATGAATTTCGACTATTCCGCATATTTTACGCAAGATAATGCCTTGTATATAACTTTCTATCGGAAATAATCCTGAAAATATTATAAAGGTGGAAATGGGTGGGGTTCCCCGGCGATTTAAAGACCGCGGGCAATTTCCAGGAAGACCTGTGATTTGGCGTATTCCTCGATAAGGCCGGTTTTCAAAGCTTTTATGCTATCCTGTCCGAATTTGAGAAATGCGAAGACCTCGGTTGTTTCCTCGTCAAACTCGATTTCATCGGGATCCAGCTCCTCTTCCAGCAGCATATCAGACAGGAAGTTACCGCAATAAATCGAAGGAGCCAAGGAATCTTTCAAAGGGGATTCCAGGGGATTGTGATGAAACGCGATGGCATCTTGAAGCACTTCCGGCAGATTCCAGCGTTCAGCCAAGGCAGCGCCCAGATCTGAATGCGTATATCCCAGAATCTGTTTCTCGACCTCGATCGGTTTGGCCTGGGAGCCTTTAATCTGCTTTTTGATATTTTCCCATTCATTAGGAAAATATGCCAGAAGCACCAGCTTTCCGATATCATGAAGCATACCCGCGGAAAAGACCTTATCGGTATCCTGAATCCAGTCGGCTGAGACTCTTCGAGCGATGACCCTGCAGGCGGAGGCCACAGCCAGCGAATGGCGCCAAAACTGATCCTGCTGCTGGGCAAATTCCGGATTGGTTTTGAACGCATCGAAGACTGATGTGGACAAAACCAGTGAACGTATAGCTTCCAGCCCGATTGTTATAATTGCCTGCTTGACAGAGGTTATCTCGTTTCTAACCCCGTAGAAGGCCGAATTTGAGAGCCTGAGTATCTTGGCGCTCATTGCAGGATCCTCGGATATTATGGATGCGATCTGATAGGCCGATGAATTGGGATTGGAAATAGATTCGTTAATCCGAGAAAAGACGACCGGCGGAGTCGGTAGATTATCAATACTCGAGATCAGACCGGCAACATTCGATTCTTTAAGTGAGGACATTTAAGAATACCCCTAAATCCGTCTGCCAGTATTAAAGACCGAACTGGTCAATCAAACGGTCGACTATTTCATCCACTACCTCGGGCTTGTTATAATGGCCTGCTTCAATGTTGGCCTTAGCCCGGGCAACCTTATCCTCCCGAACCTGCTGGTTCGAGCTCAATTTTTCGGGGATTCTGGTACTGATTTCAACCTCATCTCCCCGCCTCGAATCTTTCTCGTTTTTTGACATCCTCTTTCCTTGGTTAGCCTTCTCGGCGTACCATTGAATCCTGATTTTGGAATCATCATTGATTTCCATTTTTCGCCTCCAACCTCTTAATATGGTTTCCCATGCGATTTATATATCTTCCCATCATAAAAATGATCGAGATTAATTATTAATCTCAGCTCCTCCCATCGAACACCTTTGCACCTTTTTCAGCCTTCTTATAGGCCATGGCGTTATACATGCGTTTGACCTGCTCCAATTCCTCTTCGATCCTATGGCGTTTATTTTTGGCAAATTCCTCGTTTTCCTTAATCAGCGCCAGATTCTTTTTCAGCAGAGTGGCAATTGAGGTCACCAGTTTTTTAACTTCCGGGGAAGTTGCGGCAAGATTGAAGATCTTGCGATTGGCGCTTCTTAGTTTTGCTATTTTATCCTCGGAATCGGCGATTCTTTTTTCGGCCTTTTCGATCTCGTCATAAAGGTCGATCAGCTTCTGATCGCGCTCGAATCTGAGATTATCTCTCTGCTTGTCGAAAAGCAGATAGAGAGACTGATAAAAGGAATATTCCTGCCGGAGAATTTCCAGCAGCTTTTCTTCCAATTCTACTACCTGACTATACTCCATAATCACACCTTCGTTGAGACAACAGTTTGCTTGCCTGCCGGCATTACTCCGTATTTATTCGCAGCTCCCTTTGAAGTCTCCTCTGGATTTAAGCCTTCCCAGCCCTCTTTAAGATTGTTTATTATAACCAGCAGATCGGATATTATTTTCTCGTTTTTGGTTGAATTCACTATATAAAGCTGACCAATAATAAAAGTATAAAGCGCCCCTAAATGTTCAGCGATTTCTCCGCCCTGATCGAAATCGAGGGTGGTGTAAAGATGATAGATTATCCTATGGGTTCTTTCGATAGAATCAGAGAACTCGGCGGGCTTTTCCTCGCTGAGATACTTCTCGGCCTGTTTCAGAAAATTTACCGCGCCGTTGTACAAAAGGACAATCAGGTCCTTCTGAGTCATTCCGGAAATCTGATTCTTTTGATAGCTCGAGAGTGCTTGATTCATTGATGTCTTCCTCTACCCTGTTTTATTTTCCCATGAATTTCCAATTCGAATCTATATTCGCAAATTGCGTTTCCAGATATGAAGCGGTCGAATTCCATTGTCCCAGGGCCTGCTCCAGATCGTAATACTGCTTGAATAAGCTTTGCTGTCTTATCTTCAAACGCTCTTCCTCATCCTCGATATTGTCGTTGATCGCATCGATCTGCCTCTGGATCGCATTGGTACGGTTGGCGATCACACCCTCGCCCTGAGCCGAATACATATCCAGGAGCTCGTCGATTTGAGTTGCGAATCCTTTTACAAGGACAACTGTCGCTTCCTTCTCATCATTAGTTAGATCGCCTTCTTCCAGTTCAACCTTTAGCGATAATCCATCCGAATATTTGTTGCCTTTCATTCCGGTAAGCATCTGCCCCTTGCCCTCGGCTTCTTCTCCATTGATTGTCCCGGCCACATCCTTGCCGACTATCACCTCCCCTTTGGCCAGTCCCAGAGATGTGAAGGCGCTGGAATCGATTCCGGCCTGGATTTCCACCCTGGCATCCTCACCATATTTAGCGGAGGAAAGCCGCAGGTATCCGTTCTCGCCATTATCCATATAATCGACTGTGACACCCAGGTCGCCGATCTTGGCATCCTCGTTAATTTTGGCCTGCAGTTCCGAGGCTATTTCCTGGAAGCTGTTATAAGTCTTCTTTTCCAGGGTAATCTCCTCCGACACCAGACCATCTACTTTGAATTTTAATTTGTAATTGCTGTCATTGATTACTATTCCGCCCTGTGAGGGATCGGTGATGGCGGTTCCTTTAAGGTAACCGTGAGTAGCGGCCTGGGTAATATTTACGGTGAAGCCGTCTTCCGGCGCCTTGGTCTTGGAGGTAGCGCCGGCATAGCTGATCTTGCTGTTATCGGAATTGGCCGAATTGGTGAAAAACTTTATGACATCATCGAGATTATTCTGAATCGCATCGCGAAGCCTCCCTGAATCGGCAACCCGCAGCTCTCCGAGCTGGCTGTGCCGGATTCCAAGCTGTGAAAGCAGACTGTATTCGCCGTCAACATCATCGAGTTTCAGAAGCAATGAGGATCGCAGGCGATTCTGAATTGTCAGAAGCGTGGTATCGCCAAATAAAATACCGGCTTCCTTAGTATCTTCTTTGTATTCGAACTGTTTATCTATCTCATCCATCAGGGTATTGTAAGATTCAATAAACTTTTTGATCTGTGATTCCAGATCATCGACATCAACCGAGGTATTAATGGTAATGGTTGGGTTCTGGGAGTCCGTCACCTTTTTTAGATTAAGCGACACCCCCGGAATCAGGTCGTCGACCGTATTGGTTGATGACGTAACGGTAATAGGTGAGCCTCCCCCCTCGGAGCTCCCCAGAGTTATTCGTGCATCTCTTGCGGCCTGCAGAACCGGCGCCAAAGTCTGCACCTGAAACTCGTCCCCCCCGTTCAAGGTGCCCGCCGAAAACGACAGGGTCAGGCCTTCCGCGCCGTCGCCCGCGAGGACAACCTCCGAGCCGGGAAGATAATCCGTGCCGAGCTCAATCGTACCAGAATTGGTACCGTCGCTCCAGTTGATTGTTACCGCATCGGAGCCGATTGTCTTACTTCCACTGCCGTCAACCGTGAAGGTATAGGTTTTATTTGCATTGCCCGTATAGGAGGCACTGCTCCCAAGTGAGACAGTTGAGGTCGAACCCGAATCGAAACCGAGTACCTCGGGCTGGTCGAATATCGAGTTTTCGAAATCCGGTGAAGTCCCTCCGGTGAGAGTAGAGGTAATCGAAATCTCACTCTTGGTCCCCGATTTTAATGATGTCAGCAGAAGGCGGTATGGATTGTTTTCCGATCCATCATTGATAATTGCCGCCTTTACTCCCGCGCCGGAGGAGTTTATGGCATCCTTCAATCCCGTAAGGGTATTATTGCCAGTATCTATGGATACATTTATCGAATTTCCATCACCGACCTGAATTGTAAAAGTCCCGGTACCCACGCTGGACGTCTCGGATTCGAATCCCTGCGAGGCGATCTGGTGATTGGAGGCCAACTGGCCTACCGATACGGTATACTGTCCTTCGGATATTTGTCCTTTGACCGCGGCGGTAAGATAATCGCTATTGGAAACTTCCACCCGGGCGGCGTCAAATGTGGCCGCCTGGGCCAGCTTGGAGGCCTGTAGTTTCATCGATATAAGTTTGGCGCTGATAGTATTGTAGACCGAGATCTGATTTGTCTTGGTCTTCTTATCCGCCTGCATCAACTGAAGCCCTTTGGCCTCAGACTCGATAATTGTCTGGATTATCTGAGTAGTATCCAGACTCGACATAATCCCATCAATCTGCTGACCGGCCATTTAAACTCCCTTATTCCTATTAGGCAAAATTTTTCTCTCAGACATTTTCGTCAAATATGACTCCCAGGATTTCCTGAAGTCTTCCTCTTAAACTTAAAATGGCATCGGGCGGAATCTGCCTGATCACTTTTTCCGATGGCATTTCCACCACCTTAATGACAATATCCTCCGTGCGCTCATCCACGGAGTAATTCAGGGCGATATTTTTGACGGCGATAGCTTCGTTAATTCGCTTCAATTCTTCCTGCAGTTTGCGAAGATCGGCCTTATCCTCTTCGCTGCCTGATATCGCCTCATTTGCATTTTCTCTTCCAATGGAAGCAGCTTTGTCCGGATTCGGTGATTCCGATTCCCCACGACCCGGAAGGAATGGGGCAGGAAGCATTTGAGGCAGCATTTTTTCAGCCGCCTGAATATTCTTCACTTCCATTTAAATCACCTCTTTGTAATTTTGTATTCCGGAGCCCTTGCGGGCCCCGGAATTATTTACTCAACTTCTATTGGAAGAGCGAGAGTACCACCTGCGGTACCTGGTTGCCCTGTGCGAGCATGGAAGTGCCGGCCTGCATCAGAATCTGATGCTTGACAAAGGTCGACATCTCACTGGCCATATCAGTGTCACGAATACTTGACTCTGATGCGGTCAGGTTCTGCGCCGCAATTCTCAGGTTGGTCAGGTTGGATTCCAAAGTATTCTTCTGGAAACTACCGAGAGTACCACGTGTGGTGCTCACTTCATTAATAGCCGCGTCAATAACAGCCTGAGCATCCTGTGCTCCTGCCGCGCTTGTAACATCGATATCAGCCAGGTTTCTGAACGCATTACCGGCAATGTTCTTGCCCAGAGCGGAAGCAGCCATATTGCGCAGAGCGACTCTGGCCGTCTGTCCGACAGAACCACCGATCTGGAAGACCAGTGACTGGTCTACGTTTGAGATGGTCTCGGAACCGCCGTTGGAGGTCAGGCTGTAACGAACCTCGACTGATTCATCACGCGCCGAGTTCCATACGATGGCATCCTGGCCCGCAGTTACAGATGTTGCCGGACCGGCATCCAGACGGACATCGAATTTGGCAGCATCCACATCGAGCAGAAGATTACCCAGATTTATGCCGTTAATTGCGGTCGCGACCGTAATATCGACCGATCCTCTGCCATCTTCACCGGCGGCCTTGTTATAAAGGGTTTCAGTGCCGGTGGCGGCGTAACGTACCGATGAAATCGTGTTGGTATAGTTATCGAACGAAACCAGAGCATCAGTACCTTCAATCGCAATAGTATCGACTGAAAGACCCAGAACATTCTGAGCCTCTTCGGTACCGCTTCCGCTGCTCTTGAGCTGCAGCTTGTAATCTGAACCTTCATCATAGGTGAAGAATTTCATCTTATCGTTCTGATAGACCTCGACATCAACATCACCGGTTGTGCCGGAAACCGTACCAAATGCAGCGCCTGCCTTCAGGGCTGTCTGCATGGCGGTTGTCAGAGATGCCATATCACTGTAGGTGTTGGCGGCAATCGTGACGGTTTTGTCTGTGCCGTTATTCTTCACGGTTGTCGCAGCCATGGTAAGAGTATTCTTACTTATACCGCGGTCACTTCGTGATGTACCCAGATCGAAAATAGCTGTGGTAGCGGTACTCGATGAAGAGGTCAGCTTCAAGCTGTACTGAGCTCCCTTATTGGTTGTTCTGAACTCAAGCTTGGCGGCACCTGATTCCAGAGTACCCGCTTCGATCTTACCGGCCAGGTAAGCATTGTTATTAATGGCGGTATTCCATTTGGATACCTGCTGAGCAACGGTATCATCGGAAGCGATAGACACCTGCAAGGTCTGGTCACCTGTAACAGCTTCATTGTTTTCCTGATAATTCAGGACAACGGTGTAATCACCGGCATTGGCAGTACCCGCAGTACTAATTGTCGAAGCGGAGGCAACCGTGGCATAAGCGCCAGTGGCGGCCAGCTCCATACCGTTACCGAAAGCGTCGGTAACTGCAACGCTGTCCGAATACTTGGTAGCACCCTCGGAAGCCTGAATGACGTCGACATTATGAATGCCGTTGGTCAGGTTAGAGGGTGAACCGGTAGCACCGGTCAGTGAAAGACCCAGTGAAGTGGTGTTAAGACTGGCTGTCGAATCGGCTGTTTTTGTGGCCGAAATTGAATGTGTTCCGGTCGAGAGCTTGGATTCGATAATGCTCACTCCGGATGAGTTCGAAGTTGTGATGGTGGCGATATTGGCCTTGGTACCATCAAGCAGCTTCTTTGTACCAAACTGCGTGTTGGCAGCGATACGATCGATAGTTGCAATGGCGTTCTCAATTTCTGCCTGGTCGGCAGCCAACTGATTCTCGTCATTGAAACCTTCGTTTGCGGCGTGAATAGCCAGCTCTCTCATTGAAACCAACAGCGAGTTGATTTCGTTGAGAGCGCCTTCAGCAGTCTGGATCATGTTAATTGATCCTTCCGAGTTCATAATCGCGCGGTTAAGACCGGCAATCTGAGCGCGGAACTGCTCTGAAATCACCAGACCCGCCGGATCGTCCGACGCACGGTTAATACGATAGCCCGATGACAGTTTCTCCATCGACGTCATCATATGCCGTGTGGTGTTTGTTAAGTTTCTGTGCGCGTCTAAAGCCGCAATGTTGTGGTTAATGCGCAGTGACATGTGTAAATCCTCCTTGAAAAATCCTTGTCGGTCATCCTTGCCGACTTTGTTTGTTTAAAGGTTTAAATAGTTCGCGTAATAGCACCTTCTACATCCCATGTCTACCGCGTACAAAAGATCCTCTCGGTTGAGTTTTACGGCCATAACCGGACAGCCGATATTTTCATCACCTCCTTAACTCAGCTCTTTTCAGAGTATTGAGCTTGATATTTAACTCTTTGGTTCTCAAGTTATTAATCGGCATATTTTCCCTTTTCTTTATTTTCTCCACTTGAGAATTCCCTAAAAAATATGACTCACCTTTCATCTTCCTTTTCGACCTGAAATTGTCCCTACTTAACAGCGGAACCCCGATTTTTAGCGATTTCTTAAGCTTTCAAACAAAAGAGCTGATTAAGCTGTTGCGGGATTGCAGGATTGATTTTGAGGATTATTTTTGAACAGGCAATTATTGGATTGGTCAGGTTCTAATCAGTTGATTCTTCCGGCCACAGGCGCCGGTCCCGACATGAAGATGTAATTTATAAGCCAGACCGCATCGCTGATATTAATAGCACCGTCGCCGTTGGCATCTCCGGCATTTTCTATCTGAGGCAGAGAACCGCCGTGAAACACGATCCGCATAATATAAACCGCATCGGTAAGATTGATCCGGCCGGAATTATCGGCATCGCCCCAGCGATACTCCACGCCGTCCTCAATTGCCCAGGATAAAAGCTGCCTGACACGGATTGTCGAGAGAAGCCTGGAAAAGTAGAAGACTTTGCCCCTTTCGGCCTGATTTATTGTGATCGCCGCAATCTGATCCTGCTGACCCGGACAGTACCACTCCGCCAGAATTTCGGCGGTTTCAGCGGGATCCGAAAGGCCTCCAAAGCCAATTTCGCAGGGAGTTCTATCCAGAAGTGAATCGCGCGGCAGTTCAATCTGGCTTAAATCCACCGAAGCCTTGAGCTCGCCTGAACCATTACTATAAGACTGAAATCCGATAAGAGCCAATGCCTGACTCTTGTCCACACACCTCTGCAGCAAATCATATGGCACCGATCCGGTTAATATCAGTCCTCCTCCAGCGGCCGCATATTGATTCAAATACTGGCAGTCGGACTCATCAAAATCGCCCAGGATTACCAGGGAATATTCGTATGTGCTTATATCTGAGGGGGTGGTTTGGACATAGTTGGGAATAAAATTATGTTCCTTAATGATCTCGCTCAGGATGGCGGTATCTCCCAGATTTTCCGGCTGGGAGGATACCACCAGTATTTTATTCTGCGCCCCGAGCGGCACGCTCAATAATAATATATACAGGCACAGAAACCATTTCATTTTGAAACCCTATTCTTTTCTGGCTGTCTGCAAATCCATAATCTGCGCAAGCCGTTCTTTAGCAGGCTCGAAATTCGGGTCTACTTTCAGCGCCTGCTCAAAACCCATCTGCGCCGATTTCAGGAATCCACCGGCATAGTAGCAATCGCCCAAAAGTGTCAGAAGCTGGGCAGAATTCGGATTCAAGCCCAGGGCTTTTTCTATATAGCGGATGGCTTCTTCGAACTTCTGCAAATGAGCTGCAATTTCAGCCGCCATTACCATTAAATTATAATCATCGCCCGCCAACTTGAGGTAATCGGTCAATATCGCATAGGCATTCTCGAAGTTGTTCAGCCGCGTTTCACAAACTGCAAGATTCCTGTATGCCAGGCCATATGAAGTGTCGAGTTCAATTACCTTTTCATAGCATTTTTTGGCCTGCTCGAATTCTTCCAGCTTGAAATGCGAGTTGCCGAGATTATTCCAGGCCTCCAGATCGTTTGGTTTTCTTATCACGAAATTGGTGTAAGCGGCACAGGCCTCCCGATATTTGCCGAACTGAAAACTAATATCGCCTGCAAGCCGATAGGCCTGAATAAAATCGCTGGACTTTTCCCGAATCATGTCCAGAAACTTCATGGCCTCTTCGGGACGATTCGTTTCGAAATAAAGCCGTGCCAGAGAATAAAGCAGGTTAGGCTCATCATCACAATTTTTGAATGCCACGAGATAGGCTTCTTCGGCGGAGTCATACTGTTTCATTCGTGTATATATCTCACCAATGATATAATACGCCGCCCAGTTATCGGGTTTGACTCGAACTTCGGTTTTCAGATGATTCAAGGCATCCTGTGTATTACCCTGATTATACTCTATGCGGCCTGATCTGAAGCGCGCATCCAAATAATCCGGATCCTCTTCAAGACATTTCCGAAACCATGAGGAAGCCTCGCCCGGCTTACCTTCATATTCTGAGATCAGAGCCAGGCCATAATAGGCAATATGTTTGCTGCGCAGATTGAGAAGAATAATCTGATCGGTTTCCTCGGATTCATCGAATTTTTCCAGGGCATCAAGATATTTCATAAACCATGAACGCGCCTCATCCAGCTCGCGCTTGCGGCTATATATGTGCCCCAGTGTGATAATTGGATCGAGAAAATCGCTCTTGTACTCTATCGCCTTTTTGCAGACCTCAATCGCCTTGTCATAATCATCCAAATAGAAATATGCTGTGGCGAGCTGATGCAGCGACATCAGATGAAGATGACGCTGGCCTCTTTTATACGGATCCGCATTCTCCACTACCACAGAAGCATGTTTTATTATTTTTTTGCATTGGTCTGCATCGGGATGTGTTGATTCTCCTCGATAAAGCTGGGCCAGATTGAAATGTGCGAAGAAATTGTCCGGCTCTTCGGCAACCTGCTTCTTGAGCAAGGCCTTCGACCTGGCAACTTTGCGCTTCATCGATTCCGGATCCAACCCATAGCCATAGTGCTTAAGCCTGACATTGGCGCGGACCACCCTGTACTTATCTTCATCGAACTTGAGCTGATTATGGACGCTGCCGTGGTAGTATGCGCCTGTTTCGCGCCTGAACATTCGTATCGACGGCAGAAAGGATGAAATGACCGTTCCCTCGGGACCAACATTGTAAACATTGATGGAAACCAGATCGTATTTTTCCTGCTCCATCAGCTCCTGCAGCAGGGGAAAATCATCCCTATTAAGTTCTTCATCGGCATCAAGAATGAAAATCCATTCTTTTGTAGCATATTGAAGTGACTGATTCCTGGCCTTGGAGAAATCATCTTCCCATTCGTGATGGCAGACCTTCGCTCCATGGCTTTCGGCAATCTGAACAGTGCTGTCGGTCGAACCGGTATCTACGACTATAATCTCATCCGCAAAACCCTTGACCGAACTCAGGCATCTGTCCAGCATCTTCTCTTCGTTCTTGACGATCATACAGACCGATACACCCGGTTTGGGTTGGTACGCATTACGAAGCATCTTGATCTCTTCAGCCTCAATGCCATTCTCGGCAGCAAGGTCGAGCACCCTGCATGCACCGGAATCATCACCCGTGCCGTGAAGGAGTTTGGCATGGTTTACATAAGCCGGAGCATAATTCGAATTGGCCTTATATGATTTCTGGTAAGCCCGCCCCGCCTCATTAAATCTCTCCTGCTCACGCAGAGCAATACCGAGGAAATTATATACCAGGTGCGTTTTGGTGCGGGTCTCGGCCATCATATGCGGTGAGGTCCAGTCCTGCGACTGTTCGGAGGCAAGCTCGAAGAACTTATTGGCGTATACTTCCGCCAGGCTGTATTCCTCCATGGCAAGATAGCTGAATGTTAGAACATAATAAAAGTCCAGCAGATTGTTATCCAGCTTCAAGGCCTGTAAGGATGTCTCCGCCGCCTGGTTATAATTTTTGAGATTGGCATTGGCAAAGGCGCTGATGCGGGAGGCGAAGATGAAGGCCATCAGGTCTGCCTCGCGGATTTCCGGAGTCAGAAGCTGATCGACTTCCTCGATAGCCTCCTCGTTTTTGCCCTTATCCAGAAAGTCCTGCGCCCGGGTCAGCACTCCGTTATACTCTTTATTATAACTTGGTTTGGGAGAGGCCACCGATTTGGTCTTCTTTCCCGCACGCTTGGTTTTTCTGGATTTGGATATATCCTTTGCTTTCAGTTTTTTCTTTTTCTTAGACATTACAAAATATCCCTTATCTGGCTGTTACCACCTCACGAGCTGCACGATATCCTGTGGGCCTCACGGCTCTTGCATCGGTGATCCCGTAAACCTGCTTCATCCATTCGATAGTGCGGGGCACTCCGATTTCAAGCGGTACTGTTGGATTATGCCCGAATGTTTTCTGGGCCTTGTTGATATCCGGCCGTTTGCTGGCGACATTATGCTTATCCTCGGGCATATAATTGACCAGCGATTCCGGGGCGCCTGTATATTTAAGCACTATATCGGAAAGGTCCTTTACGCTTCGGTATTCGTTACCGCCAATGTTGAAAACCTCGCCCGGTACAAAATTCTCACAGGCTGTAGCCAGCGTGGGAATGAAATCATCGATATACATGAAAACACGATGATAGCCCATGTAAACGTCATAGGGCATGCGATTGAGCGCACGATAACAGAACAGGCATACCACTGAGCGATAGTGATGATAGTACTCACCGGGACCGTAGGCATTGAAGAATCTCAGACGCATAATCGGAAGATCATGACGCTTTTCGAAGTTCATAATCTGGATTTCGTTCACCCATTTTGTTGTAGCGTAATCGTTGTGCTGTATTACCGAATGCTGCAGAGGGATATCCTCGCGCAGAACCTCGGTGCACTTATCGCCGTAAATCTCTGAGGACGAGGCGAAGATCAGCTTGAAGCCTTTTTTCTTCTGCCACTCGAGAATGTTGCGTGTACCGATAACATTTGTCGCCCAAAGTGTGTCGTAATACTCTTCGCCGTTGATTCGTCCGAATTCGGCCGCAAGATGATAGACATAATCAAAGTTATTCTCGAACACTCTTTCCAGTTGACGGTAGTTGGCGACATCGGCGCGAATGTAGTTCTCGTCAGCCTGATGCTGAAGATCCATTCCCCAGACCTCATGTCCGCGTGATTTAAGTTCCCATACCAAGGGGGTTCCCAATGTTCCCTTTGATCCTGTTACCAATATCCTGGCCATCTCAACTCCTTTATTTTATCAGATAATTTTTTTCTACACTGTTTGGCTCTGCTTGGCCATTAACTTAGTTCTTTCCTTCTCGACGTGCGTTTTGATTTCCTCGTGAATCCTGCCCAGATCGGGGCAGGCTTCCTTTTCCGGCATATTTGCATCGGTAAACCATTCGTAGTTCACCTCACCCAAATCGACACCTTTTAAAACCGAAAGATAATCACGGGTGGTGTCGAGACGCATATAATTCAAAATCTTCTTTATCAGCTTATCCTTCGAACTTGAGCTGTAATGTACGATGGTAATATTCAGGTAATGCGGATTCTCCATTTGAACCGGATGAAGTCTCTGATGCAGTCCGGGTGTGATATCGATTTTGAGATCGCCGACATTTCGCCAGATGCGCGGCGGCGACACTACCGAAAGATTGCGGTCGACACGATACCATGCTTCAGAGAGCCAAAGATGATACCAGTTAAAGCAGAATGAATTGATATCTCTGGACTGGCCCCATTTAAGCATGTTTTCCAGAAATTTACGGTTCTCCATGCGCTTCTCATAGATTTCATCCGCATCGAAAGAGATTATCCAATCGGGATCGAGCTCGAGAGTTTTTTCCAGAAGACGTGCCTTGTTTTCGGTCTCCAGATTTTTATCCCAGGCATTCTTCTCATTGCGTATTATATGCGACGTGTATTCCTGCTCCATTTCATAGGAGCCGTCGTCTGAAGCATCATCCAGAATCACGATCTCGTCGCAGAGCTTGCTGTAATGATCCAGACAGCGTTTCAGATGACCGCTTTTGACCTCATTGTATATTTGAGCCATCCCGACGATTTTCATATCATACTCCGCTGGTTACTTTCTCCTCAGACGGTTTGTGATAAATTTTTACTTTTGGATCTGTTATCCTGACCCTTCCGGAGACAGCATCTGAAAGAAACTGGTCGATCTCATCAATCAGGTCGTTGCGCTGCTGATTCACTACCGACACTTTATCCGCCGCAGCAAGTCTCTCCGAATCGGGCAGTGTCATATCACGCCTGATATCTTCCAGATGCCAGAGCCGTAGGTTTTTGATTGTAAGCTTGTCAATCAGACTTCCCAGTGTTTCAGCCATGCAATTTCTCCTTGTCAGGCTATGCTTGATGTGCACAGCGGTTTTTCATTCTCGAAATCCACAGTATCGTTATTGTCTAGTAGAACTGCTTCGGTTTCCTCACCGATAACCTTGCCGTTTCTGAGACGCGGTTTGTAGTTGTGTATTGCTTTCAGATATTTTTCCGGCAGACGGCAGTATTTATATGCCGATTCTCCCTGCGGAATAAACCATTCACGTCCCGGGGCTTCGGGATTGTTTAAACGGCGGTTGACTTCCTCAGCGACCGTCTCAGGCTTGACATCATGCGAAACACGCATGCGTCTGGGAATAACCTTACCCTCGAAATAGTTGTTGAAATTCCAGGTCCAGATCTTGCCGCCTGCTTCCGGTTTCACGAAGCTTATGACCTCGCCTGTGGTCTTCCGAGAGCAGAGATATAGCAATCTGAGCGGTGGCAGAACAATCTTATCCGGGATACCGTGCCAAACCGGAGTTTCATCTTCTTCGCAGGTATGAATCACAACCTGAGGCGTTTCCACCAATGGAGCAATCATGGCTGAAACTGAGGTCGAAGTCGAAACCAGCATATCGATATTCTGGAACCATAGTACTTCGTCATAGGCATAGATCTTACCGATATCGGTTACATTCGGCCCGCTCACCAGCTGCGAATGCTTTTCCTGGAATCCGTAGAATGTGAAGAATTGTATATCATCCCGGCTGGCATTCATAACATTTACCAGTTTCTGGTATTTTTCGACATCCCAGCCCGAAATATCCCAGGGTATCGACATATTTGGACGCGGTGATGGTATGAACAACATCACCTTCTTCTTATCGCCGTATGGTTCAAGCTGTCTCTTTATTCTCTCGATATCCTCCTGCGGATAATTGAAATTCAGATGAATTCCCTTTTGCTCGACTTTATCCCAGCCGTCAGGGCCGTCAAAGCCCTCGATATATTTCTCCGGCTGCCATTTCTCGTCGACATCAAATGCGCCGCGCAGGATTATATCATATTTGCCGTCATTCAGAGGTACCGAGGGATTGTCCACAGTCTTTTCCGTTACCTCGTCAACCGTCTCGGCGATTTCGAACAATGGCTTTTCGATTTTACCGGCGGCGTACGAGACTTCCGCGCCGGGATATTTTGCCTTGAAGATCGCTGTCAATGGATATGACAAAAGCGAATCTCCAAAGACACGTGCGGTCGACTCCACCAGAATTTTAGGCGGACGATCTACACGCGCATAGGAATCCTTCTTTGCAAGCTTTACCGGTTTGAATGCGCGTACACACAGATTCTGGGCATGCAGGTCTGAAAGAAGATCGACCTTGCCAAATCCGGCTTTGAGAAGGAAATCTCCCAAAAGCCACCAGTCGTATGCGAAATAATGATAGTTCTCGTCGTAATCCTGGCCGCCGTAAAGCCATCCGATCAAATGGAATTTTCTTTCCGGATTTTTGTCGATATCCGGCAGGTTCAAATATTGTTCTGCTATGTACAGCAGGTTCGGACACCAGAGAGTAATAATTCCGCCCGGCTTGAGTACTCTATTCCATTCCTTGAGCACATCGCCCACTTCATAGCGGGCAAAATGTTCTACCAGATGCCGTGCGGCCAGCTCGTCAACACTGTCATCCTCAAACGGCAGGTTGCGCACATCGGCGACATATTTCACACCCTCAAGCGGTCTGATATCGAGGCTCTCGAAGCCCGGTAACGGGTCTGCGCCTGCTCCCAAATCTATTCTGAGTTTTTTATCCGACATTACAACCTTTCCAAAAATTCCGAGAGGTGATAGATTAGGTCCTTCTCATGCCACCACTTCTTCGACCATTCATAGGTGCGATTCTGCTCGGCCAGGATCCGTTTCGGATCGGCCAGAAGCGAATCCAGAATCTCATACAGCTCCCATTCATCGGCGGGAGTGTACCATGGCAGCTCTTTGGTTCCAATTGTGCGGGCAATCAGGTTTTTTGCAAAATCATCGAGATGAATGACATTTACCAGTCCCAGTGCTGAATGCTCGATCGAGGCGGTGCAGTAGTAGCCATCCCCCACCTGCATCTGGTCGAAGCCGATATTGGCGGCAGCCTTGACCCGCATGGCATCGTAATATTTCAGATTCTCAATGAATTTGAATTCGACGTTATTGTATTTGCTCAGGACTTTATCCCTGATGCGCTCATGCATATCGATATTTTTCAGCCCGCGGTCGGAGGAGGTCTGGACAATTACGATTCCATCATCCACACTCGGTTCTATTCTGGCATAGCGATCCTTGTCGCGATTCAGTAGAATCGGGATATAATGCGAGCCCGGCATATTGTGATAGATATCCGGCTGACAGGTGATAGTCGCCCAGCCCTTATCCTTGAACTGCTGATAATAGAATGGATAATTTCTTCGTACTGAGGTCGATCCGAAGAAAAATGCTGCGCATTTCTTGTCCCTGGTGTACATATTCCAGTCAATCGGACCCAAAGGCAGTTCCTCGGTATCATAGAAACGCGCATCTTTCTTGGAATTGCCGATATAGATCGCAGCGTTAAAGATCATCACATCCGCTTCCTCGGCAATCTTGCGGATTTCGCTAAAATCCTTTATGACCTCGCAGCCGCCGTGCAGTACTTTCTGCCAGACCAGATCATGGTCGAAACCGCGGCTTTCCACATGAGTAATCAGACGGCATTTATGATTTGTATATTTCTCGATTGCGGCCTTGTACATGGCCGAAATTCCAGCCGGGTCGATATAGCCTATCCAGGCGATATTCAGGCCTTTCTTTTTCGGCTTATTGCTTACCTTAAACGGCTTCTCACCATCGGTCATCTCCTCGGCCGCCCAGAGCTCATCATACCAGCGCTTCATATACTGGCGGTACATTTCCCAATTCTTCTCCATATCGACTGACTTGCTGACATTTGTTGAATGCATCCGGTAGTATACCAGCGGCTCGGGGATGAATTTCACTTTGTAGAAATGGGCGATCTTGTGCCACATCGCGCCGTCAGCGGTATGCCCCGATCTTCCACCCAGGCCCTCATCAAAATAGCCGGTTTTTTTCAGAACCTCGCGGCGGAACAGCACCGAATTGCCGTTGATCGGATTTCTCTGGAATAAAACCTCTTCCAGCTTATCGGGATCGGGAGGCTGGATATTGGCTCTCTGCATCATTTTGGAGTTGTCGTCAATATAATAGAAGTCGGAATAAACCATACCCAGCTTCGGATCCTTGTGAAGCTCCTCGACTGTTCTTTCAATTTTTTCCGGCGTATAGACATCATCTGACGAGAGCCAAGATATATATTCCCCGCTCGAGGCAAGTATGCCGTAGTTGAGGGCACGGGATACACCCCAGTTCTCCTGCCGGATTATCTTTACCTCATCCTTATACTTCTCCAGAATCTCGGGGGTGTTGTCGGTCGAACCATCGTCAACAACAATTATTTCGATATTCTTATAAGTCTGCTTTAATGCGCTCTCGAGCGCTTCTTCCAGAAATTCCGCACGGTTGTAAGTCGGAATAATAATCGAAACTTTGCCGTAGTCTACATCCGACTTCTCTACCGTATCCGGCAGAAGCTTATTGCGCGTTGTTTTAACTTCCGCGGAATCCGGCTTTATATTCATTGACGAGATCAGGCTGTCGATTTCCTTGAGCTGCCCGGTCAGGGAGAAATTCTTCATGATATACATGCGGTTATCTTTGGCCAGCCTGCCCCGGTCCTGATCCAGCAGCGATATTGTCAGCTCAGCGCATTCATCGGGCGTATTGAAACGGTATTTCTCGGGATAGACATTCTCAGAGCCGGGCCAGTTGTGTACCAAAGGCATCAGGCCTGAGGCCATCCCCTCGGCAATCGAATAATGGAAGGACTCAAAGACCGAGGTCGAGATTACGAAATCCTTGTCCTTGAAATAGCCGGGGATATCATCAACCCATCCATCGAACTGAACCGGGATGTTCAGCTTAGGAATCATATGATCGAAATAGAGTTTGAAACGCGGATCCTGATAATCTCCTGCCAGGAAGAATCTGAATTCGGGATCGCGTTCATGAATCGCCTTGAAACACTGCAATAAGAGTGCTGGATCCTTTTTGTAGTTGATATAACCCACCGAACACAGATTTTTGCCATACTTTTTATCCGGTGGAATCTTGAACTTAGCGGTATCCACGCCATTGGGGATAATCATACTGCTGGCGGCGCATTTGGGATGGAGCATGCTCATCACTTTTTCCACCGACTGGTTTACCATCACCAGCTTGTCGACTTTGCGCCAATCCACATGATCCGGCATTGTAGTAAATGCCTCGTACGAATGCAGACGGCAGATAATCGGGCAGGTTTTGGGCAGCTTGGTAGCTTCGATAATCAACTGGTCGCACCACTCGAACCAGGCCAGATCGGCCCATTCCATAAGCTTCCTGACATCCTCAACTGTATTGCCCTGAAAGAGCCGCACATCGTGGTGTAAATTGAAGTGTTTCAGAATGTCCTTTCCGAAGGCATTCTGGCTGTCAAAGAAAGCTATTTTTAATCTTGTAGTTTCTTTTGGTGCGGCATGAATTTCGGATACTATCTTATCGACATCCACAATTTCAGAATCCGTGTTGGCCAACTGCTCCAGACGGTTTTGCCATTGGGTGATCTTCCGGTCATTTGGATTCAGTTCCAGGTACTTATTTGCGGCCTCGAGACCGGCTTTGAAATCTTTCTGCTGAAGGCAAAATTCCAGATAATTATGCAAGCCCTTTTCATAGAACGGATTAAGCTCAAGCGCTTTAAGAAAATTCTTTTGGGCATCGTCGACCTTGCCCTTATAACTCTGTACAACCGCCAGGTCGGAATAGGCCTGATCGTTTTCAGGCTCCAGCTCGACTAATTTGCGGAATGATGCTTCCGCCTTGTCCAGTTGTTCCACTGATGTATAGATCAGCCCGAGATTGTAATGGCAGACCGGAGATTTAGGAGAAATCTCCACCGCCTTCTCGAAGTACTTCAGGGCCTTCTCGGTGTCACCCAGCGACACCGCAATTGCGCCTATATTTGTTGCCAGGTCGGGATGTTCCGGCACGATTTCGAATGCTTTCTCGAGCTGCTCCAGAGCCTCTTTGAAGCATTTGGCGCTGATATAGAGATTTGCAAGTTCTAACAGTAGTTCTGGTTTGTCGGGCGACTGTTCAACCTTTTGGCGTAATTCCGCAATTTTGGGGATATCCATACATAAATCTTCCTATTAAGTTGTAATTTCCAATCAGTACGGCCGGACTATGCCACCCAGGCGGCAGACATAGCCAGGGCCTGCAGAGAATAATCCATATTTCTGTCATAGGCCACTTCACCATTTTTCATTGAAGCATGGGAGGAATTCGAGTCTGTATCATCTTTTGTCTGGCCGGTCTTTACTCCCATAATAGCTTCCAAAAGCTTTTCCGGCGATGTCAATGCTTTTCCGATTTTATCCAATAATTCATTTAATGCCTGCGGGCTCGACTTCATTTCGGAGCGCGATTTCAGGCTTTCTATTTTAGATTTTATCTGTTCCAATTGTCGTTCTTTATTCTCGAGACTTGCCAGCTTAAAGCTGGATACTTCTTCGGATTTCAGTTCGCTGATCTTTGCCTTGATCTTTTCGAGCTGAGTCTCGATGCTGTTTTCGATTCGATCAATATCCTGATCAGGTTCCTGCTGGGGAGATTTATTCGCAGCCTCTATCTGATTTGCTTCACCACCTGCCTTGTTTTTGAACTCGAGATCGAGAATATCGAGCTTCTGCTCTTTTTCCTTCAGTACCGCAGTAGCTTCACCCTTGACAGGTATCAGTTTGCCGTCCACGAAGCGGTACTGGATCGTAATATTCTCGCTTACAACCTCTTTGCCGGTGGCCTGAGCTATGGCACGATATTGCTGCAGATGATGGCGCTCATGATTTACCACATGGGCATTGGCGTTGAAGCTGGAGGCCTTCTCCAGCATACCATGACCCTTATAGGTAATCGGCTTGTATGTCTGCATCTCTACCGGCATAAATCAGACCTTAAATCTGCACCGCCAGTCTCTGCTTTCGGGCGGTATCTTTTACATTTTTGCTCAGTTCGTCCAGCACATAATGCTGGATCGTATACGGGCTGTTCGACAGCACGATCTGTTTGCCATTGTTGTTGTCCAGATTTATCACCAGCGGCCCCAGAAGATTGGCCGACATTTTGGCTATATCATCCGGAATAGTCACAATGGCGAAGATTTCGATTCTGTCCAGTGAGGATACCTGGATGTCTTCAAGTTCCTTGTAGTGGATCTCGATCTTGTAATTCTTGAAGAATATAGTCGGGTTGATCACCACAAAGGCAAGGTTTGGATCCTCGAGAGACTGCAGCCAGCAAAACGGATCTGAGTCCTCTCGTTCCAACAGAACAAATTTTTTGAATTGCTCAAAACCTATTAGCCCCTTTGGAAACTCGATGATATTCTGTTCCGGTATTTCCAATTCACCGAATCTGAAAGTCGCAATTTTCATAATAACCTTACCTTATAAAATCCAACAAAGACGGTTGTATGATCTTAGCGGCCGAGTTCAGAGCCGCCGTGTAGATATTTTCCTGAGTTGCAAGATCGGCTACGAGCTTGGTTATATCCGCACCTTCGGTTTCACTTAATAGCTTGGTTACCTCCAGGTTATAGTCCATCAGACGGGATTCGGTGGTTTCCATACGCACCATCTTGGCACCGACCGAGGCCCGCTCGTTGAGAATATGATTCAATGATGAATCCAGGCTGCCGATAACATCGGCTACGCCTTTTTGGTCGTTATTCCGAAGAGCATCTATTAGAAATATAAAATTACCGAGCACATCCGGAGAGCCCTCGATGCCCAGATTATAGGCGGTATCGGACTCGCCGATATCTTCTATCAATAATGTCTGGCCGACCACGGTTGATTCGATCTGGATTCCCTTCTGACTCTCATTAATTGAAGCCTGTATCGACAGACCGCTGCTATTGAAGGTGTCGATCAGATCGCCAATTGTGGTTATCCCGGTTGCCCCCGGATTTATATTGACCGAATTCGATCCCTGAGCTATCATTATCTCGTTCATCTCATAACCCAGTCCGTTATCCATGAGAGCAAGCGGGGTCAGAAGAGTTATCTCGGGATCCAAATCGTTTCCTACCAGATTTTTATTGAAATTACCCAAAAGACCTATATCAGAGGCGGTCGTGTCGCCCGGAGCGATCTCCTCCACGCTGAACTCGGGCTGGGGATTGACATCCTGCCCCGAGAGAAGCGACGCGATATTGCCGAGAATGCCCAGTTTTGCTCCGGTAAACGACTCGGTGGAAATCTCAGAGACCTGAAGACCCAGCGGAACTCCATTGGTATCCTCGATGTCGATTCCGGTCGAAGTCGGATTCAGGCTGGCGGTAACATTGCTGATTCCCGCTGCGGTCAATGTGTTATTGATTTCCGTGATAACATCGCCAATAGTAGAAGCCGCCGAAAGATCAACCGTAATATCCGTCGAATTGTCGGATGTATGAATACGGATTTCGTTCGGTTCCTGACCGATGCCAGTACCATAATTCAAGTTTGAAAGCGGCGTGGAGAGGGAAATTTCCGGTTTGTCAGTAGCAACCAGTTTGAGATTGTTGCCTTCCTCGCCAAGTTGCACTGTGAGATTGTCGATACCTCCTGCCACAAGCTGGTTATTGATCTCGGTCATCAGCGTATTTATATCGGTTGTTGCGGGAGGAATCGTAATCGTAACGGAGTTATTCAAATTCTGGTCGGTTATGGTAAACGATCCCGGAGACAAATCAACTCCCCGGCCGCTGTTGAGATCGGCCAAAAGCGTATTACCGTCGATACCGGCATTAAGATCGCCGTCCTCTCCCAATACCCGGAAAGGCCGAGTTAAAATGTCCGAGCCGGGAATATTGATACTGATCTTGGTTGAGGTCTCGATTTCGTATTTTATCAGACCCTGATCGCCTTCATAGGTTACTCCCTTGGTTGAAGCCACGAATGGCTTGGTGCGGGTCATATGGCCGGCGAAAAGGTATCGTGATCCCTGCTGGAGATTTCCGGATTGCAGCACCTGTTGAAACAGTGATTCCACCTCGTTGGCCACGGAATTGCGCGCAGTGGCATCATAAGTATCATTAGCCAGCGAGACCGCTATCTCCTTGGCCTGGCTAATCATTTCGGTGGTATCACCCAGGGCGACATCAACCGAGGCCAGCCAGTTGTTGCCTTCGGAGATATTCGCACGATACTGCTCGATCTCGGATAATCGCGAGCGATAAGACAGGTCCTTAATCGTGCCAATCGGATCGTCCGAGGGCTTCATGATACGCCGTCCTGTGGACATCTGATTTTGCAGATATAGAAAACGGCTGATGTTTTTGGACAGGTTGTTTATAACCTGATCCGCTATCATTTTACTGGTTACTCTCATAACCTCTTTTTCCCATCAAATCGCTTAATATTTTTCGTTTTCATATGGATGAAATCCGTATCCGGCATTTTTTATACCCGCTCAAGGTTTGGGCGGTCTTTTGGAACGGTCGTCTCGATACCGCATCTTGGGTTTTGAATCGGATTTCTTGATCTCACCCTTGTACTTGCCCTTCAGATATTCAACCGCACTGTTAAGCTCGTCCTTATCGGCCTTCGAGGCCTTGCGGTTTTCCTTCTGAATCTTGACATAAATCTCTTCCCTGTGCACTACCACTTTAAGGGGCGCCTCGATCCCCAGCCGGACCTGCCGCCCGTAAATCCCCAGCACGGTAACCTTGATATTGTCACCGATGGTAATGCTTTCCCCTAACTTCCTTGTTAGTATGAGCAATTCTGCCTCCTACCATCCTTAGTAAACTTTGTACTTTTATCGGCCTACAACTCCTGTACCGTTAATCAGAGTCTCCAATGCCTGATCCATAGCGGTAATCACTCTTGCAGCCGCAGCATATGCGTTCTGAAATCTGACCAGGTTCGTCATCTCTTCATCCAATGAGACGCCCTGAACAGATTGCCTTTGATTTTCTATCTGCTGGACCAAAAGTCCGTAATTATTTTTATAATTCGTGGCCTCCATCGATTCTATTCCGAGCCCGCCGACAATTCCTCCATAAAATTCACGTATCGTGGTACTGCCGTCCTGCATTACACGAGACTGGCTCAGAATTTCGGCCACTGCCAGAGCATTGGATCCATCGCCCGGCCCACCCGAGAGAGAGGCCGCGATATGATCGGCATTTTCGAGAATCGCCACATCCAGAGTAATATGCTCCGCATCGGTATACTGGGGATCAAAGAAATCCCTGGCGGTTACGCCCTCCATATCAATTCCATTGCGATGCACGGAGTTAACATTTTCCACTATACCCTGAGCGAGGCTGTCTATAGCCCGCTGATATTCCGGTATTATCTGATCACGCATTTCAAAGAGCGCCGCCATCTGACCGTTACTGAACTTGATCTCAACATCGGTTCTTGCCCAGATGACTTTGGTGGTGGTTGTATTTTCCTCGCTTTGAATGTCTGTACCGATTTCCAGAAATTCGGAGCCATCCACAAAAGCCATTGCGCCAATCAGGACTGCTGACTGACCGTTGGAACGCTCGACAATCTTCACATCCACATACTGTGAAAGCTCATCAATCAAAAGATCGCGCTGATCCCTGAGATCATTGGCCTTCTCACTGCCAAGTTCCTGATAGGTAATCTGAAGATTCAAATTGGCGATCTGGGCGCCGTATTGATTCAGGGTATGCACCAGATTCTTTATATCATTGTCGGTATTCTGACGTAAGTCGCGCAGTTGCTTGTCGAGCTGATGGAAATTGTTCTCCAGGGACTGGGCCTCCTGAACCAATGAGACACGAGAAGCATGATCCTCAGGGCGGTTGGCCAGTTCCTGCCAGGCCGACCAGAAACGGTCGAGGCTTTCACCCAAGCTGTTGTCCTGAGGCTCATTAAAAAAGCCCTCAATCTGCGAAATCGATTTTTCCAACCCTTCCCATTTACCCAGATTGGCATTCTCGTTGCGATACTGGTCGGTCAGAAAAAGGTCACGGATTTGCTCAATGGCCTTGATTTCCACACCGCTGCCCGCATTGCCCCAGGGGGTATCCACGGGAGTGGCGGAGGTAATGGAAACCCTCTGCCGGGAATAGCCCGGTGTATTGACATTGGCCATATTATGGCCGAGGGTTGTCATGGCGAGCTGCGAGCTTAAAAGCGCCCGCTTACCTATTTCAAGTCCATTGAATAGGCCGTACATTGATTGCTCCTATGTCAAACTGTTCTGGAAAGAATCAGGCTCTCCTGTTTATCGCGCTTCGAATAGTCCTTCTTCTGTGCGCTGCCGGATGCTATCAGCCTGATTGTCCCATCTATATATTTCATCGAATGCTCGATGAGGAATTCGTTTTTACGTTTCGCCTTGTCTATCTTTTTATGTAATGAAAGGAGTGAATTCTGAAGCTCCAGGAGCTTGTCTGCGATCTGACCTCCGGCCTTGCGTGCAAGGCCCGAGATAGTTACATCATTTGGATTCAGATTTTCCGATTCCGAATACATCGCCACAAGCTGACTGCGCTGCTTTTCCAGATCCTTCACCCTGTCTATTATGTTCTGCTGATGGGCCACGCCGTCTTTAAGATTTTCCAGATCATTCTCAACCAGGTATTTCTGCTGGTTGACCAAAAGCTCAAGGAATTTCTCCAGACAGAGCGACTCCTCTTCCACGACATCTATTATCTTTTTGTAGAGAAGCTCCACCCTTCCTCCTTATAAGATTTTTCGGCCTTGAGTTTGGAATCTTTACCTAAATCACCCTCATTCATGAAATTTAAAACCTTATTTACATAATTGATTGTCTCTTTGAAAGGTGGGATACCGTCATGCTTTTCGACATTACCCGGACCGGCATTGTAAGCGGCCAGAGCAAGCTTCAGATCGCCCTTGAAACGATTCAAAAGCATTTTCATGTATTTACTTCCACCCATCACATTCTGCTTCACATCAAATGTGTCCACAACTCCCATATCTGCCGCGGTGCTATCGATAAGCTGCATTAAACCTTTGGCACCCTTAGCAGAAACCGCCTTCGGATTGCCGTTCGATTCGGCCTTAATTATGGCCTCAATCAGATTCCTGGGAAGCCCGTGAGTTTTTGAAGCCTCCGATACGGCATCGTTTATTTCTGCAGCAACCTTGTTTGATTTCGAAACATTCTTATCTTCTGACGAAGTAGTCGACTGCTCTGCAACGGGCTTAACCTCTTCTTCCCGATTGACTTTGTAGAATATTTTGTTGGGAGCCGTACGGTCATGTTCGAGGCTAATAAGATTTTCTAATGCCTTTTTTATCTGTCCGACATTCTGGCTGGAATTAAAGCTGCTCTCTCCCAGCGGAATATGCTTCGGATCGGTTATTTTTGAATCTGTCTTGACACGCGAATCCTGAATTCTGTTGAAATGCTGCTCGAGAAGTTTTGCCATACCCAGACCGTCGTTTTTGCCGATATAATCGGACAGAGCCTGATCTGCGATCGACATAAACGTATCCTTGCCCAGCCCGGATTTGCTGTCTCCGCTTAAATAGGCGGATCGCATTGATTTCAGAAGCTGCAGGACAAACATTGACTCAAAGCCCTGAATGGCTTTCTTAAGCTTGTGTTCTTCCTGATCTGTGGCAACTGCAAGCGCCTGATCGATATTTACATTTCCGGTTATCATAGTACAATCAATTCCGCTCTTAATGCTCCGGTTTGCTTTAAAGCCTGGAATATGGCGATAATATCGCGGGGTGCGGCGCCGATAGCATTCAAAGCCTGCGCCACTTCATATATATTGACTCTTTCTTCAAGCTCAACTACACGCGCCTGTTCCTCGGTAACGCTGATATCCGACTGCCTTTCGACAACTGTCTCTCCTTGCGGAGAAAACGGCTCGGGCTGCGATATGACCGGCAGGGAGCTGATCGATATGGTGATATTTCCATGCGCCAGGGCTACCGGCGCAATGCTGACATTGGCCCCGGCGACAATTGTACCGGTGCGCTCGTTGACAACAACTCGCGCCTTTGTATCGGGATCAATTCTGATTTTTTCTATGCTGGCAATGAAATCAACCCAGCCGGAGCGGTGTCTCATGCTGTCCGGCACGGAAATTTCCAATATGCTGTTATCCAGAGGATAAGCGGCGTTGGGATAGATTACGTTAATTTTTTCCTTAATTCTAGTAATAGTGGTATAATCGGGATGCATCAGACTGAGCTGCAATGTGCTCAGATCGAAATCCTGCCCGACAACTTCCTTTTCAACAATTGCGCCGTTGGTTACAGTACCGACCAGAGTATAATTATTGATGATCTTATTACCGCCGTCAACCTGAACATTGAAGCCGCCAATCGATATCGATCCCTGAGCCCAGGCATAAATCTTACCGTCTTTGGCGCTCAACGGCGTCATCATCAGGGTACCGCCGGCCAGTGACGAGGCATCCCCCATGGAGGAGACAGTAACGTCGACCTTACTGCCCTTGGTGGCATTGGGAGGCAAAACGGCCGTAACCATCACAGCCGCCACATTCTTGACTTTAACCTGATTGACCGGCACAGTCACACCCATGCGCTGCAGCATATTGACAAGCGACTGTATAGTAAACTGTGTGCCCTTGCTGTCGCCCGATCCCTCAAGACCGACCACCAGGCCATATCCAAAAAGCCTTACATCATGCCAGCCATTGATCTGGACAATGTCTTTTATTCGTGTATCGGCAAAAAGTGATGAGCCGCATGGAAACAGGGTCAGCAGAAATGCAAAGATGATTATCAGGCATAGGCTCTTTTTCATGGCTGCTCCTTAGAATATCCAGTTCAGGACGCGGGCAAGAACTCCGGGACTTCCCGCTGAGGAAGCCGGACCTTTACCCTGATATGTTATCTGAGCGTCGGCTAAATTGTATGAGTCTACCGTATTATCGGAGTTGATATCCTGCGGGCGCACTATTCCGGTTAACGTCAGCACTTCCTTTTCTCCGTTGATACCAATTATACGGCTGCCCTCGACTACCAGGTCGCCGTTGGAACGTACAGCAACCACACGCACTGTCATGCTGGCCCTGAGGTTGCCCTGGCGGGATTGAGTACCCTTGCCGTCGTATGTGTTGGAACTGCTTCCCGACACTCCAAAGAGCGGGATAAAATCCAGAGGGCCGCTTCCGGGACCGCCCTCGAGATCGAATTCATTCGTATTTTCGCCCTTGGTCTGATTTGTGGTCTGGGCGCGGGCGTCTTCATAAATTTTTATTGTCAGTATATCTCCCACTTCACTGGCGCGAACGTCCGAAAATATTGAATTCGTTGCGGCTTCGAAATGTGTCGCCTTGAGCGAATATGGAAGCAGGAGCATTAAAACCAGGGCACCCAGAAAAAACAGATATTTCTTCATATTTCACCTCTCGACAATAACCACGCCGTCCGATGCGGCTCTTCCATAAATCTTCTGCCCGCTGTCAGTATTTTTAACCTCAACCATCTCGCCCTCTATCGCATCTTTACGGGCGATGCCGTAGGCCTCGACCTTCAAGCTGTTCGATTTATACAGAATCTTTACTCTCTCGCCGCGCCTGACCACCGGAATCGGTTCAAGCATCTCCTCGGTCAAAATCTTTCCCTTCGATATTGTCTTGGAGGCCTGCATGCCATCGAGTGGCGCGAAATCCTTCACAGGATTGCCGATAACCTTGTTGACTTCCACCCGCTCAATCGTGAAATCGAGCTGGGAGGTCTGTTCACGGGACCTCACACGTTTTTTGGCGACCAGAACATTCTGGAAATGGCTGACATCAATTGAGGTCGAAATTGTTCTGATACTGCCGCTTCCATCCTGCAAAAGCACTTTAATCGGAAAGTACCCGCGGGGTGCGGGATATTCACGGCAGCTTATGATTATTTCGGTTGAATCCGACAGAGTTATCGTGTCGATTTCCGGGCGGCATTCGATTTCAGTCATCTTCGGATCGAAATCGAAGGTGGCAATTATGTGATCATTAATCGCATCAGCTATCGGCCCGGCGTTCAGGTTGATGCAAACTCCTATTACGATCACAAATCCTATTGCGGCAATTTTAATCCTATTCATATATCTATCGCTTAAGGTTTGTGGCTATCTGAGTCATGTCCTCGCTGGTCTGAATGGCCTTGGAGTTGATCTCATAAGCTCTCTGGGCAATAATCATATTTACCATCTCATTGACAACGTCCACATTGGACACTTCCAGGTATCCCTGCGCTATGGTTCCGATACCTTCTTCACCGGGAACAGCGGTAATCGGATCGCCGGAGGCTGCGGTGAACTCATAAAGGTTGTGTCCCATAGCCGAGAGTCCTGCCGGATTAACGAAGCGGGCCAGCTCGAACTGTCCGATTTCGGTCGGCTCCGATTGTCCCACCTGCATTACCGAGACAACGCCCTCGGGGGTAACCTGCACCGATTCGGCATCCTCGGGAATAGTAATCTCCGGATAAACGAAGAATCCGTCCGAGGTTATCAAGCGGCCGTCGGGACTGACCTTGAAAGTGCCATCACGGGTGTAGGCATTAGTGCCGTCGGGTACCGTTACCTGGAAAAAACCATTTCCCTGAATCGCCATATCCAGCGGATTTTCCGTGGACTGCAACTCACCCATTGCAAACTGGCGGGTTGTGGCAACAGGCTTGACGCCATACCCGACCTCGAGGTTGGTGGGAATAACAGAACCCGTGGCCGAGGATACCCCGGCCTGGTTGATGCGCTGGTAGAGCACATCCTGAAATTCCACTTTGCTCTTTTTAAATCCGGTTGTATTAACGTTGGCAAGATTGTTTGCAATATTATCAACATTCATCTGCTGCGCACTCATACCACTGGCAGCGGTTCTCATAGCCTTAATCATACTTTAGCCTCCTATTGCACCCTTCCGACCTGATTTACAGTCTTGGCGAGCGACTCATCCAGAATCTGAATTGCCTTCTGGTCAGATTCATAATTTCTGTATGATTCAATCATATCTACCATTTCACGAATTATATCAACATTGGCCTTCTCCAGGTATCCCTGCCGGACATAGGCAAATTCGAGCTCCACCCTGCCGGCCTCGGGAGCGGGTTTATATATTCCGGCTGCGGCCTTCTCCAGTTGATAGGGCTTTTCGAAATCGGCCAAAAGAAGGCGTCCGAATTCATTGCCCTCGATTTTAATCGTACCGTCGGGATCGATACTCAATTCTCCGCCGGGAGCCTCAATCCTGCCGCTGTCTGACAAAACCGGAAGGCCGTCGGAAGTCATCAGTGTTCCGTCGGGATTGAGATGGAAGTTGCCGTTGCGGGTGAACGCCTCTCCGTCAGGAGTTTCCACCACAAAAAAGCCGTCACCATCAATTGCAAAGTTCAACGGATCGCCTGTACGTTCGATCGATCCCTTTGAAAAATCGGTGTAGATTTTATCAACCATGGGTGTCTGCCACTCACTTTCCGTTTTTGCCACCCGGGCCTGTGCGCTGGTCAACTGTCTCAAAAAGACAGATTCACGTTTATAACCGGGTGTATTTGCATTTGCAAGATTGTTCGAAATTGTTTCCTGCTTCAGCATGCGCGGGACCATGCCCGATGCTGCATCATATATCCCTTTAATCATAGTATTCCTCCACGCCACTTTATGCATAGTTTGTGCCAAATGAGAAACAGACATCCCAAGCCATGCATCCTTGTTCACAAACTCTTGCAAATAAATAGATTAGCATGAATATTTGAGATGTATCCAGAGACCATTTTGAGAGGCACTATTCGATCAGATAGGATTTCTCGGAATTAAATTCCAATCGGAAAGAAAGTTTTTTCCTATAGCAGGCCGTGATGCTCGGCTTTGGTCCTGTCTATGAGGGAATCCACGGCCCTGTGGAAACTTGTTTCATCCAGAAACTCCCCGTTGGATTTCAGATACAATGGGCAGTCGAGCTTGTATCCAAAACAGTCCATAGCCTCGGCGATATAACACACATTTTTGTAGGCACATTGCTGTTTTTTTTTGAGAGCATACTTTTTGGTAAGAGCAGTCATACTTTTTTTATCGGGAGTTTGGAAAGATGCGTTAATTATAATGTATAATTGAAGATACATTTTTTTAATGGCTGGCAATTGCATATTTTTGCTTGCCATACGATTATCATATAATATCTTGAAATTTAATGAAATAGGGGATCAGAATCAGCCCGCGGACCGGAAAGTGAGAGGAATAATGAAGCTTGGAAAGCTATTAACCGGCAATGCCTTTGCCCTTGCGCTTATAGCGTTTATTTCAATAGTAATGGGACTGAATTGCGGCAAAGACGAACCTGAATTAATCGCACGTCCATGGATTAACACCGATTACCGGGATTCGGCTAGTTTCGTTCTGCAGGAAAAGGCAAAAGAAGGTGATACTCTTGCTGCAATGGTGCTGGGATGGCAGTATATGCTTCATGAGGATTCAGCCGCGGCGGCGGATTATCTGACCGATTATAACAAAAATCCATCCCAGGCATCCCCTGCAATCAATTATTTGACCGGTCTTGCATTGAAGGGGGCCAAACGCGACTCTGCGGCCGTGGAGTATTTTCTGCCCATAAAAGATAATGAGGAATATCCTCATGCCGCATATTATCTGGCGAATCTTTACAGAAAGCTGAAAAAACACGAACAGGCATTGGAAATTTATGAAAAGTTTGATCCTGAATTATGGGGAGAAGGAATAGAGGACTCTATTCTGGTTTGTAACGCTTCCATGGGGGACACTGCCAGCGCTATGAAATTCGCACGTAAGATGTTCGATCAGAACAACGCTTTCAAGGCAGTTCCCTATCTCAGCAGATATGTCAGCCTCAAACGCGGCGAGTCGCCTACCCTTTGGAATTATATGGCCGGCATGGGCTATTATCAGGGCAACAATACCACCCGTGCAGCTGTATACCTGGAGAATGCCGATGCGGATACGAATGTTGCTCATCTTTCATACTATTTGGGATTGACATACTATAAGCTGGAGGTTTACGATTCAGCCGCCTCGAAATTGGAGCAGGCCATGAACATGGGAGACAGCTCGGTTAACCTGATGATTGCTCTAATGAAGAGCTACCAGTTCCAGGGAGACACAGCACAAGCTCTGGAGACAGCCTCACGGGCAATACAAATACATCCCGAAGTAGAAGAGTTTTACTTCTTTCCGGCCAAAATACTCTATCAGGGCGGCCAATACGGTCAGCTCTTCAATATTGCCCAGCAGGGACGAATGTATGCTGCCGATTCTTACAAGCTGGATGCTTATTATGCCGCTGCCAGCTTTTTGATGGGAAATGACAGCCTTGGCAACATGCTTGTCGATACATTGATCGAGAAACATAAATTCGAGGGCGGCGCTCTCACCGAGGCAGCCAAGTTGTTCGAAGAGTCACTTCAAAAACCACAAATTGCCGACAGGCTTAAGGAGCACGATCCGGCTAAGCGTTTTCCAAAGACAAAAGAATTCCTGTACTGGTACCATTACTACAGAGACAGGGATATGAGAGATTCCACCCGCAGTCTGCTCGAGAGATGGATAGAGGGCGATACCGTGGAGGCGAGGCGAGAGTTAATGGAAGAGCTCTATGCGCGGGATTTTCCGGAGTTAGCCCTTAAATCGCAAACCGATAAAGAAGAATAGCTACCCGATATGGCCGATTCTGGAAGGATTATGCGGCATTTGATGCAGGCAGTCATTATCGGCCTTCTGTTGTTTTTCCTGATTTCCTGGATTAGTCCCTCCTACTGGAATTGGTCTGTAATAAGCATCGATTATCTGTTTCCTTATGTAATCATTTTTTTTGCTATAATCGGTATCATAACGTTAATTCCGGCAATTGGCGCTACCATATATAAGGCAGTCACTAATTTACTACTGAATATTCAGCAGAAACTGGCTCTTATGCCAAAAACGATTAAATCTATACTATGGATTATTATTCCGGGAGCGTTATTATATGTACTCAAGACCAATTGCTATATTTACGGAGACGGGCATCTGATTCTGGGGCATATCTCCCGAGACAACATTATCTCCAAAACAGCTTACGGCTTCAGCCTTCTGGTTAAGTTTGCTTACAGTACTATCGGGCTTGGCAAATTGATGGAGCCTTCTGATATTATGGCTGCGATATCAATAATCTGCGGCATTGTATTCATATATTTTCTATACAGGATTCTAACGTTATTAATCGAAGACACTGGCTTCAAGCTCATTATATACTTGGCCTGTGCCACTTCTGCGATTATAGTTCTCTTTACAGGCTATGCGGAAACATATTCGATTCTGACTGCATGGCTTACCGTATATGTCTTCTGCGCAATAAAATATATCAGAGGAGATTTCAGAAGTGTTCCGCTATTTCTGATCTTCCTTATAGGTGTTTTCTGGCATATCTGGTTTATAGCATTCTTTCCCTCTCTAATTTTTCTGTTCAACAGGCGATTTAAATTCATACCCGGAAAAATCATATCTGGTCTTGCAGGGCTATTCGTAATCGGTGTTTATGTTGGAGGCAGGCTGATAACCAGAAACGGTATACCCGCAACCCTGCCCATTTTCAATAATGCCGATACCAGCTATTCTCTTATTTCAATACAGCATCTGCTAGATTTTTTTAACATCCTGATTTTCACCGGTCCTGTCCTGATCCTGCTGGCAATAGCCCTGCTATTCGCATCAAAAGGAAAACGGAATACGGATGAAATAATAATGCTGCTAAATCTGGCGGTACCGGCAATTATAATATCCTTTTTTATCGATCCGGCATTGGGTGCGGCACGGGATTGGGATCTGCTTTCGATATTCGCTCTGCCCACTATTCTTTTGGCCGCTGCAATAATGGCTAAAAATAAGGGTGAAAAGACGGATTACAGATATCTTTTAATTCCGATTCTATTGTTTGGAATAATCCACACCGGCCTGTTCATTGGACTCAATAAAAATAGCGATGCCGCTGTCGACAGGATGGTTGGACTTCTGAAGGATGACATTCATTATACTTCTGCCTATTATAAGGGTGAAAGAATTATACCATTTGTAGCGATTCTATCGAATATTTATGACAGGCATAATGATGCCACCTTGTTCACAAAGCGCAAGGCCGGAGATGATCCGAAGGATTATGTTGATTTAAAACACCTGGGTGATTCTTACTATGATGAGAAGAAATATGAGAAGGCATTGGAATACTATAATCAAATACCGCTGAAATATTTCGGCTCGGTCAGGAACCGGATGGCCTATGCAAACTCACTCTATAAGACCGGCAGATATACCAGAGCCGGAGAAGTAATGGAAGACATTGCCAATGACACCTGTTTTGAATCATTATATTTCAGGATGGGTAATACTCAGCTTTTCACCGGAAATCCCGATTCGGCTCTGGCTGTCTACAAGGATGGACTTTTTTGCGCGGACGACACGCTGGAATATTTTGATAATGCAGGAAGTAAATTTATATGCCTATTTGAAATACCCTCAGGCGGCGGAATTATATCGACTCGGCGTTTTACATAACTCCCGGTCAATCGAAATGCTAACAGGATTGGGGCGATCGCTGCAGGGTATGGGTTACACGGACTCGGCCTCCCTTTACTTCAACCGTATCCTTGAAATCGATCCGGGGAGCTTTGACGGGTTGATGGCCTTTTCAATATTGTACTATGAGACCGGCAGATACGATTCCTCGCTTAAGGTTTTGGAAAGGGCCGAAGAATTGTACTCGCAGAATTTCAGTATCCATCACTGGCGTGGAAAAACCTACAGCGCTCTGGGAAGGTCTGATGATGCACTTGGAGAATATAATGCCGCGCTAAACATAAATCCCAATCATATCGGAACAAGACATCTCGCCGCAGAAGAACTCTATAGGATCGGAAGCCTGGAAACCGCCTTGCAGCTATGGAATCAAGTTCTATCAGTTGACGGCAATCATTCCGGGGCTCTACTGGGCCTGGCAAAAGTAAATGACAGAATCAATAATGGGACCGAGGCATATCGAATATTGAAAAAACTGGACGGAATGGATTTTGATTTTCAAAGCGATTCCGCCGCCACACGGCTTAAAATCAAATATTTGGATAATGAATGACAGGTTTATTTTGTGGATTGTGAATTGAGCCGATGTACGTTTTTTGCAAACTCATCGGTTTCCTTCTGAAGCAGGAGCTCAAGTTCGCGGGTATATTCATCCTTCCTGATCTCTTTTAACTTCTCGAACTTCTGAACTTCTTTGGAGGCCTCCAGCAGTTTCTTTCTTTTATGGATGACTTTGGCCTCGGCCTCTTTGAGGGCTTTGGTTTGATGTGCGATAAGAAGTGCGAGCTGCCCGAAATACTTCTGTGCGAGCTCGAGCCTCCCCAGGTCAAGTTTTTTCTTGCGGCGGCTTTTTTCCTGAGCCATTCGACCGGAGAGCTCGTCATTGAGGCTTATAAGAATACCCTGCTGTTTGCGCTTCTCATTCTCCGCTTCGGCCAGGACCTTTTGCGCCTGCTTTTTGAGGGTTGTTTTGAGAGAGAGAACTCTCTCGAGCCTGAACCGGAACTTTTTCACGTTCAGTCAGCTCCCTTAAAGTACTTAAATCTTCTTCAAAATTTGCCTTCTCGTCAATTCCCTGACGAAGGAATGAATTGATCTCATCGATTTTCTGAATCGATTCGTCAATTGTCGAATCGGAGCCTTTCTGGTATGCTCCGATATTAATCAGATCCTCGGCTTCACGATACGCCGACATCAGCGATTTCATCTTATGTATACTATTTTTATGTTTATCATCGGTGATATCGACCATTAGACGGGAAACCGATTCCAGCACCTCAATTGCCGGGTAATGGTTTCGGTTAGCCAGCCGTCGCGAAAGCACAACATGGCCGTCAAGAATCGATCTAACCGTATCGGAGACCGGATCATTGAGATCATCCCCTTCAACCAGGACAGTATAGAGTCCGGTGATGCTTCCGTGTCTGGAGGTGCCCGCCCTCTCCAGAAAGCGCGGCAGGAATGTAAAGACCGAAGGTGTATACCCCTTGGTTGCCGGAGGTTCACCCACCGCCAGTCCGATTTCTCGAAGCGCCATGGCAATTCGTGTAACCGAGTCCATCATCAAAATAACGTCTCTCCCCTGACTGCGGAAATATTCCGCAATCGTGGTTGCCACAAGAGCGCCCTTGACCTTGACCAGAGGCGGCATATCCGAGGTCACACTTACAACCACCGATCTCGAGAGACCTTCCTCTCCCAGATCTTTCTCGATAAACTCTCGCACCTCGCGCCCTCTCTCGCCGATCAGGCCGATGACATTGATCGGAGCGCGTGTGTTGCGTGCGATCATGCCCATCAGAACCGACTTTCCGACTCCGCTTCCGGCAAAGATACCCATCCTCTGTCCTTTGCCGCAGGTAACGAAGCTGTCGAGAGCTCGTACACCCGTAACCAGAGGCTCGGAGATTCTCGTACGTGACATTGGATCGGGAGGCATGGCATAGATCGGTCGGCTCTGAGATGCATTGATCGGTCCTTTACCGTCAAGCGGTTCGCCCATACCGCCAATCACCCGTCCGATCAACTCCTCCCCCACTCCAACCGAAAGGGTATCGCCGGTAGCAACCACCAGTGATCCGGGATTAATTCCGGAAAGCTCCCCCAAAGGCATAAGCAAAACCTTGTTCTCACGAAATCCGACTACTTCGGCCAGAACCGGTTCGGCATCGGGATGCGGATATATTTTGCACAGTTCTCCCACAGATGTTGCCGGGCCGGTAGAGGTTATGATCAGGCCGATTACCTCGACAACCTTTCCATCCTGCCAGAGAGTGCGGGTATTCTCGGCGGTTTTTATATACTTTGCGAGTACATTACTCATATCTATTCTTCAGGATTGGGAATCTGTTTTTTGAGAGCGGAGGTTAGAACTTCGAGCTGTTTGTCAATCCTGGCATCGATACGTCCGGAGGAGGTCTCGAGAACACATCCGCCCCGATTTATTCTCCTGTCGGCTTCGATCGTAATCTCTTTCAAATCGCTGTCCATTTCCAGGATATCGTCGAACTGCTCTTTTATAAAATCCTCCTGCTGAGGAGAAACCTTAATTGTCAGCTTGCTCTTTTCCAGAAGAAGAGGTAGTGATTTTTTTATCGTATCGAGCACCAGTTCCCGATGATTCAGCGCCAAATCTCCGACCAGCTTCCCTGCAATTGCCATAGCCAATTCGAGGATATCTTTTTCGGCTGAGATGTATATCTGATTTTTTGTTTGGTTTATTTCGGTGAGGATAGGCTGGATCTGGTCTATTACCTGCTGGGCCGCGGCTTTGCCCTCAGACAGCCCCTGATTGTATCCGCCCTGCTTACCCTCCTGCAGACCGCGATGATAGGCGTCCTGCACGAGGGCGTCGACTTTTTTTTCGAGTTCCCTGTATTGCGACTCGGGAACCATGCTTTCACGGCTCTTTTCATCGACCGATCCTACACGAATCTTCGTATCGATTAAGCGCGGCCGATTTATAACCTTAGACAACAATATCTTCCTTTCCACCGCGACCGGAGACCACGATCTGGCCCTGCTCCTCAAGTCGTCTGATCGTCTCTACTATTCTCTGCTGTGCCGCCTCGACGTCTGAAAGCCTCATCGGGCCCATATACTCCATTTCCTCTTTGATCATCACGCTGACACGTTCTGAGACATTGGCGAAGATCTTGCGCTTAACCTCTTCATTAGCCGCCTTGAGAGCAACAGAAAGATCCTTGGTCTCGACCTCTCTAAGAATTCTCTGTATAGCGCGGTCGTCAAGCAGAACAACGTCCTCGAAGACGAACATCATATTCTTGATATCAGCCGCAAGCTCGGCATCCTCGGCCTCCAGAGCCTGAAGTATATTCTTCTCTGCTGATGTTTCCACCAGGTTAAGAATATCGGCGATTGTCTTGGTTCCCCCGGATACGGAGAGATCGCGTGTACCCGATGACCCAAAATACGAGTCCAGAGTGGTTTCTATCTGCTTTAATATTTCCGGTGATATCTTTTCCATAGTCGCAACCCGATAGGCGACCTCGGCCTGCAGTTCGGCAGGCAGTTCGGTCAGTACCGCCGAGGCCTGCTGGGCATTGAGCTGGGTTAGGACCAGGGAGATTGTCTGGGGATGCTCCCCTTGAAAGTACTGCGCCAATTGTTTCGGATCGATGCCTTTTAAAAGATCAAAACCTGTGGTAGTAAGCGAGCTTTCGAGCTTTTTCAGTAGATCGACTGCACGAGTTCGGCCCACCGCCTTTTCAAGCACGGAGCGAGCATAATCGACACCGCCCTGCGAAATATATTTGCGGGCCATGTAGATGTCGTAGCATTCCTTGATAACCTGCTCCTCGACATCGGAGGGCACATCTTTCAGATTGGCAATCTCAACCGTAATCTTCTCCAGTTCGGTTTCTGAAAGGTCTTTCAGCACTTCCGCCGAGACCTCGGTACCGAAGGAGATCAGAGCTATTGCCGCTTTTTGTGCGCTTGTTAATTCCTCGTATGTTACAGGCATCTCTATTCAGACATCATTGTTTTAATTACTTTTGTTAGTTCGTCCGGCTGATCCTTAGCCATCGACCTCATCTTATCGGCAAGTTTTGGCTTGGGCGGTTCAACCTCTATTTCTTCCTCGGGCTCCGGCCTCATGCTTTTTTTCGGAGGAGGAGGCGGAGGCGACATTTTGATGACCGCCTTCACCGCCTTCTTCAGCTTGCCCTTGACATAGAAGAAAGCCAGGATTATACCAATTGCGATCAGGATCTTCTTGCCTATTTCAAAGTAAAGGCCGTACTGCCCCATAAAACCCGGCCCATGATCTTCTTCAACCATATTTTTGGTGTCGAAAGCAATATTTACTATGCTAAATTCATCAGCGCGTGTGCTGTCGAAGCCCACCGCACGTTGGACTATGGACGATAACTGCTCCAGTTCGGCCTCATCTCTGGGAATATACTGCTGTTCCAGATCACCGTTTTCGGTCTCCACTTCTTCATAACGTCCGTCAACCATTACCGCCACAGAGAGTTTCTTGATCGTCCCCACGCTGGAGGCTACTGTTTCCACTGTGCGGCTGACCTCATAATTTGTGATTGTCCGCTCTGACATCTCCCGTCCGCCGGCGTTAAGCGTGTCGGCGCCAACCGATGATGACGAGTCGGCGGCGGTGAATTCCTGCTTTTCCTCGGAGCGTACGGCGGTTTGATCGGGATCGTATGTCTCGATTGATTTAGAGACTTGATCGAAATCCAGGTCGGCATCGATTTTTACGATTGCCCCCGAATTGCCCAATGCGCCGGATAGAATCGACTGCGCTTTGCTTTCGAGATACGATTCCACCGCCTTTTTCATCTCAAGCTGTGTGGCTGATAAGGCTATCATGGGATCACCTGTTTGCGGTGATGAAAGCAGGTTGCCCCAGTTATCCACGATTGTGATATTGTCCGTGTGCAAACCTTCAACCGAGGATGCTATCAGATGAGATATGCCGAAAAGCTGACGTTTGTTCAAAGATCCAGGTCCGGAAAGTTTTAGCACCACCGAGGCGGTTGTCTTCTTCTGATCCTCTTCAAAAAGCCTTTTTTCGGGAATAACTATATGGACCCGGGCGGCGCGTACCTCTTCCAGGTCGGCAATCGTGCGGGCCAGCTCGCCCTCGAGGGCTCTTCGATAATTCACCTTCTGAACAAACTCGGTCATACCAAGATTGGTCTTATCGAATATGGAATATCCCACCGAACCTCCCGTGGGAATTCCTTGTGTGGCCAGTGTGATTCTGGTGTTGTGTACTTTTTCGGCCGGAATTCTGATAGTCCTTCCACCGTCCGAGAGCTTGTAATCGATGCCCATCTCATTCAGGCTTGTGGTGACCTCACCGGCTTCCTTCTCCGGAAGGTCGGAATACAAAACCGAGTATGACATCGACTTGAAGGCTCCGACGGCAAGCAGAAGTCCCACCAGAGTCACGGCAAAAATGCCCGCCATCAAAAGCATCTGGGTTAGGGTAAATCTTTTGACGTAGGCCTTGATCCCATCGAAGAATCTCTGCAAAAAATCCATTGCTTAATCCTATTAAGCGCGCATCCGCATCACTTCTTTATATGCATCCAATAATTTATTTCTTATTTCCATCAGGAGGCTGAATGCGACCGAGGCCTCCTCACCCGCGATCATAACCTCGTGTACGTCAGAAATCTCACCTCTTAAAAACTGTTTTTCCTTATCACCGGCCCTGTGCTGGAGATCGTTAACTTCGTTAACCATATCGGCCAGGAGGTTGTTGAATCCTTCGGTCTTCTTCTCGCCCCGAAGAACATCTTTGTGATCGGGAAGCTTCTCCAGCGGAATCGTCCTTTTCCGTTCCAATAGATCAGACAATCCGCTGTTTCCCTGTACACTCTGGATCGATTGTATGCTCATGCCAGTATGTCAATCCTCTTTCCCTGAATCCGTCCGGAATTTTTTGTATCAGCCCGAACGGTTTCGCTTACCTTCGTGAAATTCTTATTCAGGAATTCTATTTCTTTTTTATCCAGAAGATCGGAGAAGCTGGCTCCCTCCAGATTTTTGCTGCGGGTAATCTGTTTGGCGGGAGCATCAGCAGCATCATTTTTCACACCTTTCAAAGCATTCATGCTCTGATAAGTCTGAAGGCTGATATTTGTTATTTTCATGCTTCCTCCCCGAATTTAGATATCCAAAGCAGCCTGATATATATTCTTGGTGGCCTCGAGAGTCGAAGCGTTTGCCTCATAAGCCCTTGCCGCAGTCATCATGTTAACCATCTCGACTATGATATTAATGTCAGGCATCTCCACCCAGCCATCCGCATTGGCATCGGGATGAGCCGGATCGTATACCATTTTGAAATCGCCTTTGGAATCGACAGCCTCGCGCGACTGCGGAAAAACTATATCCAGTTCATGTCTTCCATATTGACGATTGGTATTCATGTGCTCGCGGCTGGTACGATTCAACTTCACTCTGTGACGCTGCAACTCGGTATTGAAATCGATACCCTGAGATTTGCCCGAGACCAGTATGGTTTTCTTGCTGTACGGGCCGCCGTCATCGGTCTTGGTTGTATTCGCATTGGCAATATTTTCGGCGGTAACATTCATTTTGCGTCGATTGACCGAAAGGCCCGAGCCGGATATCTTTAGTGAAGAAAATAAGTCACTCATAACTATTTACTCTTTATCACATCTCTTAAGGAATTGAATTTCTTTTCAAGCATTTTTGAACCATACTGGAAAATCATCTGATTCTGCGCCAGATCGGACATTTCCTGATCGATATCAACGCTGTTAATCCCGGTGGAGTTGACCGACTGCTGTATCTTCTCGATTTTTGGCGGACGGTTGTCGGAATTGCTCAGCGGAATATGTTTTGGATTTGTTTCAACCGATTTGAGCTTAGGCTTTTCCATCGATTTTTTCAATTCTTTATCGAAATCGAAGGTACGCCTTTGATATCCGGGAGTCTCGATATTGGCAACATTCGAGGCTACCAGCTTGTTCTTAAGAGAGGATAAGTCGAGAAGTTTGGCATAATGCCTGGCTGTTGATTGCTCGACTATCATATTTTTAATCAAATTTCCCATAACAATATCCATCCAATTGTTAATCAAATAGTGTGCCGGAATGGAATACTCCAATCATAGATTGCAACCTATTATGCGATAATGGATTATGTATTGGGGCAGAGATTTATTATTAATATGAGCAGCGTGAGGGGAAATAATTTCCAAAAAATATGGGAAAATTCTTCGAAAAAGGCATAAAAAAAGCAGCCTTTTTTAAGGCTGCTGTATTTAAAAAGATATAATATTCTATTCTTTTTTCTTTTCGTCAGGCTCCTCGCCCTCAGGCTTTTCTTCCTCGGGCTTTTCCGGTTCGGGCTCGGATTCGGCCTTTTCCTCTTCCACTTCACCCTCCTCGGGACCTTTGGTAACAGTCTCTTCGGCTACTGCGGCCTGGGCTTCGCCCTCTTCAACCGGAGTCTTTTCTTCTTCCGGTTCGGCAGTTTCGGGCCTGGCTTCTTCTTTTTCTTCGGGCTCTTCATCTACCTTAGCCTTTTTCGCAGCGTGCTTAGGCTTGGGAGCGGCCTTTTTCTTTGGCTTCTTTTTGCCCTTCGACTCAATTCCTTCTTCCAGAAGCAGCTGAACTATCGACACCGGCGCACCGTCTCCGCGGCGGCTTCTGTATTTGACTATACGCGAAAAACCGGAAGTGCGTCCCTCGAGCTTGGGTATTATATTGGTGTACAGCTCCTTAAATGCCTCTTTGTTGGGAAGATACTGGGCAACTTTCCTTTTGGACGTGAGCGAATCCTTACTGGCGGTTGAGATCAGACGGTCGATATATGGCTTAAGCGCCTTGGCTTTGGCATCGGTTGTCTGTATCTGCTTATGCGTAATCAGCGCCATAGCCAGATTGCTCAGTACGGCTCTGCGATGTTCAGCCGGTCGGTTCAGCTTATGTATCTTTTTGCCGTGTCTCATTTTGCTTACTTCTCTTTCTGATTTTCGAAATACTTGTCAACATCCATACCGAACGATAAGCCGAGCTCATCAAGAATCGAGTTCAATTCGGTCAGAGATTTCCGTCCGAAATTGCGGTATTTGAGCATCTCCGATTCGGTCTTGCGCACAAGGTCTGCCAGAGTCTGGATATTGGCCGCCCTGAGGCAGTTCGAAGACCTGACCGAAAGCTCAAGTTCATCGACCCGAGTATTCAAAAGCTGTCTGATCCTGATCGTTTCCTCGTCCTCTTCTTCTTCCTCTTCCTCGATTATCTCCTCATCGATATGAATCATAGGCATCACATGATCTTTGAGAATCTTGGCTGCATAACCCAGTGCGTCCTCCGGGATTATTACTCCGTTGGTGGTAATATCCATAATCAGCCGGTCGAAATCCGTGCTCTGACCGACACGTGTATTTTCGACGCTGTAATTTACTTTCACGACCGGTGAGAAAAGAGAATCGATATAGATAGTACCCTTGGGAGCATCCGGCTTGCGATTCGCTTCCGCCAAAACATATCCTCTCCCGGCATCCACATCCATCTCGATCTTGATCCCAATATCCTTGGTCAACTCGACTATATGCTGGTCCGAATTCATTATCACAACGTCGGAGCCAGTATCGATATCAGCCGCGGAATATTTACCCGCCTTATCGACTTCCAGAGTAATGGTCTTGGGTTCATCGGCATCAAGCCGTACCCAAAGCCTTTTAATATTCAGAATAATATCGGTAACATCCTCATACACACCCTCGACCGTACTGAACTCGTGCAGCACGCCATCAATTCTCACAGCCGTAACGGCGGCGCCGTGAATGGATGCGAGAAGTACTCTGCGGAGGGCATTCCCAATGGTAGTACCAAATCCTCGTTCCAGCGGCTCGAATACGAAGCGGGCATAGAACGGGGTTTCGGTATCTGTTTCCTTTACCACTTCCTTGGGCATTGTCAACGGTTTCCATTTCATATTTAAGCGCCTCCCAGATTACTTTGAATAAAGCTCTACGATTAGCTGTTCCTGGCAAGTTAACGGTATATCTTCACGTTTTGGCCTTTCCAGAAGCTCACCTTCCAGATTGGCCTTGTTCAGCCTGAGCCAGGGCAGATCGACAGCTCTATCCGATTCTCTCAGGGCCATATGTATGATATCCAGCCCCTTACTCTTTTCCTTCACCCTGACGACATCACTGGGACGAAGCAGATAAGAGGGTACGTCCACAATTCTGCCATTTACCATAAAATGCCGGTGCCGTATAAGCTGCCGCGCGGATTTACGTGAAGGTGCAAAGCCCAGCCTGTAAACGATATTATCCAGACGGGTTTCCAGGAAAACCAGAAGGTTCTCACCGGTCACGCCCTTCTGCTGGGTAGCCTTCAGATAATAATTGTGGAACTGGTTTTCCAGAAGACCGTAAATTCGTTTCACTTTTTGTTTTTCGCGAAGCTGTATTCCGTAGTCGGAAATCTTCCTGCGAACATTGAATCCATGCTGCCCGGGAGGAAAATTCCGTCTCTCGATCGCGCATTTTTCCGAATAACAGCGCGAACCCTTAAGAAACAGCTTTTCGCCTTCTCTTCTGCATAACCAGCAGACGCTTCCCCGATATCTTGCCATCTATTATCCTTTCTATACTCTTCTTCTCTTGGATGGACGACATCCATTGTGAGGAATGGGAGTAACATCACGAATTGCCGAAATCTCCAGTCCGGCGGCCTGCAGCGACCTGATAGCCGCTTCACGCCCCGCACCGGGACCTTTGACCCAAACCTCAACCTTTCTGACGCCGGCATCCATCGCCTCTTTGGCGGCCGCATCCGAGGCCACCTGCGCTGCGAATGGAGTGCTTTTCTTGGAGCCTTTGAAGCCCACTTTGCCGGCTGTTGACCATGAGACAACATTCCCCTTCTTATCGGAAATGCAGATCTGGGTATTATTGAATGTTGCCTTAACATGAGCTACGCCCACCGCCTCGGCACGTTTTACTTTCTTTCTCGCTTTTCTCTTCTTGGGATCAGCCACTTAAACTACTCCTCGCAGTTAACCTGGTTTACTTCGGTGAAGGCGCCTTCTTCTTGCCGCCCACCGTCTTTCTGGGACCTTTACGGGTCCGGGCATTCGTCTTGGTTC
>CAZBZV010000013.1:0-10037 GCA_964496505.1 uncultured Ignavibacteria bacterium
TCTGTAAACCATGTGACCGGAACTAAGTGTAAACTATGTCTCAGGAAGTACAGTTGTTGCAAGACTCTTACCAAGACTCTTACATGATACCCCTTTCATGACGAAGCAATGTTCCAATAGAACGGCCTATGCCCGGGGGAGCTCGACTTTGGGGCACAGGCCGGCAAATCCAAAGTGTTTTTAATCGGCGTGGACGATTAAAAAAGAGGGCGGAACAGATTTTATTGAGAACTTAACACGATTTCGGCGGGTAAGTTGATGGCAGGTAGGAAATCTCTGAAGTAGATTATAAATAATCAAAACTAAATCAACCCACGGCTTATATGTGGCGAACGCGCTATCCGTAAGTTCCGCCCTTGCAACAGAGTTACTAGATCAAAGTACGCAGGAATTATCATGACAGTCTGTAAGGAAAATATTAGCCTGATGTAAAAGATTTATTAAAAGGTCCTGTTTTTGAAGCAAGAATATTATCAGTTCATGCCTGCGGGTAAGATGATTACGGAATGGTTTGAGGTGTCATTCTTTGACAGATTAGACCAAAGACCGCAGGGAAGGGATTCCCTGCGGCAGATGTGAACTCTATGTTTAAATGGCAAAAATCATTGTATTTCAAGCCTTTCAGGATAAAAATTGCCATGTTTTTCCAGGTCTATTTCCAATATCCTCAAAATCCGGAGAAAGCATGTGAAATTTGTCTCAAGCAAATGCTAAATTATTGGTAAATTTCTTGACTAATAATAGTTTATAATGTATCGTATATATCTTGAATGTGAATTTGGTAACTTTGTCGAAAGCACTCGAGATGGCAGAACACAAGCTTTCCAACCTCGAAAAACGCATCCTGATTTTTGCCGGGGGGTATGGCAGCGGCAAGACCGAAGTTGCGGTGAATTATGCCGCTTACCTGGCAAGATTGGGGCATCTGCCGCTTACAATAGTCGATCTTGACATCGTAAATCCCTACTTCAGGTCCCGTGAGGCTGCCAAGCCAATGACAGCATTGGGAGTGCGTGTGGTTATGCCGGCCGGAGAGCATTGCTCGGCCGATCTGCCGATTATTCTTCCTGAGGTCAAGGGCGCGATCGAGAATGAGGAAGAACGCGTGATTCTTGATGTGGGCGGTGACGATGTGGGCGCGAGAGTGATGAGCTCGATGGCGGATGCGTTTAAGCCCAATGACTATGAGATGCTTTTCGTATTAAATGCCAATAGGCCGTTCACATCAGATGTGAAAAGCTGTATGAAAATGAAGGCGGAAATTGAAGCATCCTGCCGTCTTGATTTTACCGGAATCATCTCGAATACTCATCTGATAGATGAAACTGACAGAGATACTATATTGGACGGAATGAAATTGGCGCGGGAGTTCAGCAGGGAGTCAGGACTTCCGGTGAAATTCGTAAGCGCCAAGGCCAAAGTGCTTGAAAAAATACAACCCGAGGAGGTCGACTGTGCCATTCTTCCCCTGGAGCGTTTTATGCTGAAGCCGTGGGAACTGGAATCGAAATCCAGGTAAGGAACGGTCAATCCAGAAGGAATTTATAATATGCCCGGAATTACAATTGATAAAAATTACTGCAAAGGCTGTGAGCTTTGCGTAAAGGCTTGTCCGCAGCAGATCATTTCGATGTCTAAGGAGATCACCAAGCGCGGTTACTTTTACGCCCAGGTTCACGATCCGTCGAGATGTATCGGCTGCCGCCTGTGTGCGATAGCCTGTCCCGACGCAGCCATCGAGGTCCACTCGCATGGCACCAGATATGTCTTGTTCGAATACTAAGGAAAAGGTGCGAAAGATATGGCAAAAATTCTGATGAAAGGAAATGAGGCAATTGGTGAGGCGGCTGTGCGTGCTGGAGGATTACATTATTTCGCCTATCCTATTACGCCTCAGAGCGAGGTCGGTGAATATCTGGTTAAAAGGCTGCCCGAGGTGGGCGGTGTATTCGTGCAGGCCGAATCCGAAGTTGCTGTGGGCAATATGCTATTCGGCGGAGCCGCATCGGGAAAACGCGTATTCACCACCTCATCCAGTCCCGGCATCTCATTGATGCAGGAGGCGATATCGTATATAGCCGGAGCGCATCTCCCGGCGGTCTTTATAAATATCGTGCGGGGCGGTCCCGGTCTGGGAGGAATTCTCCCGGCTCAGTCTGACTATTTCCAGGCGACCAAAGGCGGGGGACATGGAGATTACCGTCTTCTTGTGTTGGCGCCTTCGACTGTTCAGGAAGCGGTTGATCTGGTAATGCTGGCTTTTGACCTGGCACATAAATATCTTAATCCCGTGATGGTTCTGGGTGATGGTATGATCGGGCAGATGATGGAGGCGGTGGAGTTTCCCGAGGGTATTAAGGAGACAGATGATCCGATGACCATGGATTGGCCCGCTACCGGATGTGAGGGCCGCGATCCGAGAATTGTCAAGTCGCTCTTCTTAGATCCCCAGGCGCTTGAGAAAAACAGCTTTGCTCTGGCGGAAAAGTATAAAAAGATGAAAGAGGAAGAAGTCCGTTACGAGCTTTACAAAGTGAAAGATGATTGCCAAATTTTGCTGATCTCCTACGGCACTATGGCTCGTATTTGCCAGACGGTAATTGATGAGATGGAAGAGGAGGGCGTATCGGTCGGATTGCTTCGTCCTATAACTCTCTTCCCGTTCCCGGAGAATGAGATTCGTGAGCAGGCCTGGAAGGAAAATATTCGTGCAGTTCTTTCGGTTGAGATGAGTACGGGGCAAATGGTAGAGGATGTCGACAAAGCAGTGCGCGGCAAGAAACCGGTCGAGTTTTACGGCCGTACCGGCGGGATCGTGCCCTCGCCCGAAGAGGTCAGAGATTATATATTGAAAATTCTTGAAAAGAAATAAAGCTGAGGTGACTATGCCAGAGGCAAAATTGAAAATTTTTGAAAGACCGAAATCATTCACCGATGTTGTTACGCACTATTGCCCGGGATGTACTCACGGTATTATTCACAGGCTGATTGCTGAGACAATCGATGAATACGGCATCCGCGGTAAGACTGTCGGGGTCGCCCCGGTCGGCTGCTCGGTTTTGATTTATAATTATTTCAGGACCGATTTCCTGGAAGCGCCCCATGGCCGCGCCCCGGCGCTTGCGACCGGCATTAAGCGCGTCAGTCCGGAGCTGATTGTATTTACATATCAGGGTGACGGCGACCTGGCCTCGATCGGAATGGGTGAAATCGTTCATGCCGCCAACCGCGGTGAAAAGATTACCGTAGTGTTTGTTAATAACGCTATCTACGGCATGACCGGCGGGCAGATGGCGCCGACAACCATGCCCGGGCAGGTTACCACAACCTCGCCTATGGGTCGTGATGTGGGCCAGGCGGGCTATCCCATCAGAATGAGCGAGCTCCTTTCCACGTTGAGAACTCCCGCATATATCGAGCGTGTTTCGGTGCATAATCCGTATAATGTCGTCAAGGCCAAGAAAGCGATCAAGAAGGCATTCAAAAACCAGATGGAAGGGAAGAGGTTTACATTTGTTGAAGTACTTTCTACCTGTCCGACCAACTGGGGTTTGACGCCTGATGAAGCGCAGAATTGGCTGGAGGACAATATGCTCGCTTTCTACCCGCTGGGAGTTTTCAAAGACACTTACTATGATAATGATGAGGAGGGGCAGAAGTGAGTCAGTATGAGGTGACTTTTGCCGGATTCGGAGGACAGGGGATTATGACCGCCGGCCAACTGCTCGCTTATACCGGTATGAATGCGGGCAAACACGTGGCCTGGATACCGTCATACGGTCCGGAGATGCGCGGCGGTACGGCTTACTGCACTGTGGTGGTCTCGGGTGAAAGAATCGGCTCCCCGATTATCAACCGTCCGCAGGGAATATGCGTTTTCAATCGTCCATCATTGGATAAGTTCGGTCCCAGGGTCAAGCCGGGAGGACTGCTTATTATTAACAGCTCGCTCGTTGATGCTACCTCGGACAGGGATGATATCCAGGTGCTAGAAATCCTGGCCAATGACATAGCCCAGAAAGCGGGCAGCGGGAAGGCAACCAACATGGTCGTCCTGGGGGCATTTGTGGGCGCAACCGGGATTGTCGAATTCGACAAGCTGAAGGAAACATTGACCGAGAAGATGGGGCGCAAAAAAGATCTTTTGCAGATTAACTATAAAGCTCTGGATGAGGGATATGAGCTTGGCCGGAAGGCCAAAGAGGAGAAGGTTAAAGGATGAAACCGGAAATAGACGTTGTTGAGCTCAAAGAAATAATTAGTCACAGTCCGCAGAAACCCAGCTCACTGATCGCGGTGCTTCAGGATATCCAGAGGAAGTTTCATTATCTTCCGCCTGAAGCGATAAAAGAGACATCAAGCGCACTGGGAGTTCCGCTTTCACAGGTGTACAGCGTGGCGACATTTTACAGCGCCTTCAGCCTTGAGCCGCGCGGCAAGCATACCTGCCGTATCTGTATGGGTACAGCCTGCCATATCAAGGGCGCGCCGATGGCTCTGGAGCAGGCCGAGCAACAACTTGGCATCAAGGCCGGGCAGACGACCCCCGATTTGAGTTTCACGCTCGAGGTGGTCAACTGCGTTGGCGCTTGCGCTATGGCACCGGTCGTTATTATCGATGACAAGTATTTCGGCAATGTGCGTGTGGACAAGATGAAGAGACATCTGGATGGAGTGAAGGATGAAGATTGATTCACCGGATAAATTAAAGGCATGGAAAGAGGAGTGCCTGCAGAAGGACGCTAAACTCAAAAAGAAAGTGATCGTCTGTTTCGGTCCGGGATGTCTGGCCGCCGGATGCAGGGAATTGTATGCCAAATTCGAGGAGATTCTGGCAGAGAAGAAGCTGGATGATATCACGCTCGAGTCGTTCAAGAAGACCGGCTGTCACGGCCTGTGCGAAAAAGGCCCGCTGGTAGTGATCGAACCGGACGGTATCTTTTATACCAGGGTCAGGACCACCCAGGTTAAAGATATTGTCGAGAAGACTCTGGAAAATGGGGAGATAATCGAGAGGCTTCTTTATAAGAATCCCAAGACCAAAGAGAGAGTAGTCAAGTATCAGGACATAGATTTTTACAAAAAGCAGAAACGCCTGGCGCTTCGTAACCTCGGGCATATCGATCCGGATAATGTCGAGGATTATATCGCCCGTGATGGATACCAGGCGGTCGTCAAGGTGCTGACCACGATGAAGCCGGAAGAGGTTATCGATGAGGTCAAGCTTTCCGGTATTCGTGGACGTGGAGGCGGAGGTTTTCCTGCCGGACGCAAATGGGCGACATGCAGGAATGCCGAATCTGACGTGCGTTACGTTATCTGCAACGGCGATGAGGGCGATCCCGGTGCGTTTATGGACCGCAGTATCATGGAAGGCGATCCGCATTCTGTTCTGGAGGGGATGATAATCTGCTCTTATGCAGTGGGTGCTCATGACGCTTATATCTATGTCCGCGAGGAATACCCGCTGGCGGTGCAGCATCTGTATCAGGCGATTGACGACGCCAAAGAGCACGGCCTTCTGGGCGAGAATATTATGGGCACCGACTTCAACCTGGATATTCATATCAGCCGCGGCGGCGGCGCATTTGTTTGCGGCGAGTCATCCGCACTGATGAAATCTGTTGCGGGGGAAGTCGGTGAGCCCCGCGCCAAGTATATCCATTCGGTTGTTAAGGGTCTCTGGGATAAACCCACTGTTTTGAACAATGTGGAGACGTTTGCCAATATACCGCTGATAATGAACAAGGGCGGAGAGTGGTTCAGGTCTATCGGCACCGAAAAATCAACCGGTACAAAAGCCTTTTCACTCGTCGGGAAAGTCGAAAATACCGGTTTGATCGAGGTACCGATGGGGATGACACTGCGTGAGATAATATACGATATCGGCGGTGGAATTAAAGATGACAGAAAGTTCAAAGCTGTGCAGACCGGCGGTCCCTCGGGCGGATGCCTGCCTGAGGATAAGCTCGATCTTCCGGTTGATTTCGATACCTTGACCAAGGCCGGTTCGATGATGGGCTCGGGCGGCATGATCGTTATGGATGATCATACATGCATGGTCGATGTCGCCAAATACTTCTTGAAGTTCCTCGTGGGCGAATCCTGCGGAAAGGATGTGCCCTGCCGCGAGGGACTGTATCAGCTTCATAAACTCGTGGTGAAGGTTACCGAGGGCAAGGCCACCGAGGGCGATCTGGACCTGATGGAACACTTGTCGGAATATATAATCAAGGGCTCACTCTGCGGGTTGGGCAAATCCGGTCCGAATCCGTTTTTGAGTACGGTTCGCTACTTCCGCGATGAGTATCTTGCTCATATCATTGATAAGAAGTGTCCGGGCGGAGTCTGCCGTGATCTGATCAGGTTCGAGATTAATGATAAATGCACCGGTTGTACGGCCTGCATTAAGCCCTGCCCGGTTGATGCGATCACCGGTGAGAAGGATAAGCTACATATTTTGGATCAGGAAAAATGCACAAAATGCGGCGCATGCTATGCTGTATGCCAGTTTGACGCTATAGATATAATTTGAGAGAGGTTGATAAGGTGAAGATCCAGATAAATGGAAGATGGTACGAGGCGAAAGAGGGCGAGATGGTTCTTGATGTCCTGCGCCGGGAGGGAATCGAGGTTCCCGCACTGTGTGCGCATGAGGCGGTGGAACCATACGGCGCCTGCCGATTATGTATGGTTGAGATCACCCATGAAGACTGGGGCGGCTGGAAAGGGAATGTTACCTCCTGCCTCTATCCGGTCGAAGATAAATTGATTGTACATACTCACACCGAAGATGTGATCGAACTGCGTAAGATGGTACTGAACCTGCTTTTGGCGCGCTGTCCGAATACACCGGAAATTCAGAAGCTCGCAGAGGAATACGGAATCGACACGACCAGCTTCGTTCCGCGTGAAGATGCCGATGACTGTATTATGTGCGGTTTGTGTACTCGTGTCTGCACCAAAATGGGATTCAATGCTATTTCAGTAGCCGGGCGGGGATATGACCGCGAGGTGACAACGCCTTTGAAGGAAGCCCCTCCCGATTGTGTGGGCTGTCTGGCCTGCGTGAATATCTGTCCTACCAATCATATTAAGTATCAGGATGTGGGGACAACAAGGGAGATCTGGGGGCGTCAGTTCGAACTGGTTAAATGTAAGGAATGCGGCAAAGCCCTGATCACCCGTGAATTCGCGGATTACCTAATAGAGAATCGTGATATACCGGCAGACTATTTCGATGTCTGTGACGACTGCAAGCGCGCCGGTACCGCCAAAAATTTCAAGAAGCTAGTTCACTGGGAAGAGAAAGAAGAGGCTGAGGAGGAGGTGTCGGCATGACCAAACGATTTATTATAAGACCGGCGCTCTGTATCGGATGCCGTACCTGTGAACTGGCCTGTTCCCTGACTCACCAGGAGGGAAAAACTCCCGGCCGCACCCGTATCTATCCATTGGCGGTGGGCAAGGAAAAATGGGTGCCGGTGGCATGCCTTCAGTGCGATGATCCAGCCTGCGTGAAATCATGCCTTGTGGATGCATTGAGACTGAACGAGGAGCTGGGGTATATCGAGCTATTGCAGGAGAGATGTATCAAGTGCCGCGCTTGTGTGGCTGCCTGCCCGTTTGGTTGCTCGCTTATCGACGAGGAACAGGAGATTATTGTGAAATGCGATCTTTGCGAGGGCAATCCGGCCTGCGCAAGGTTCTGCCCCACCAAGGCGCTTGAATATAAATAATCGAAATAAAGCTTCGCTTTCGACTGCCGGTTTCAAATCGGCAGTTTTTTATTTTAGGGATAAATTCTGTTGTGTTTCGACTATAACTTATTAACTTGTATATTATTCAAGGATATTTGACAGATAAAATTCGGAGGTGATCGGTTTGCAAAAAACTATACTTTTCGTTCTTGTCCTGACCTTTATCTTTGCATCCGCCCATGCGCAGGATAAAGAGATTATAGAAGAACGTTACGACAGTTTAACCACAAAGTCCATATACACATATACAACCGATTCAGCCGGTCAAAAAATCAAACACGGTCTTTTTGTGGAATGGTATGAGGACGGCATCCGTCACCTGGAGGGCAGCTATGAGCACGGCAATCTGGATGGTGTGGTGGTCGAGTATCGTCCCGATCTTACTCGCAAATCCGAGATAACCTATGAAGAGGGCAAGGTCATAAAAAAGATCGAATATGATTCGCTTGGCCTTTATACAAAAAGTGTGGAGGATTCTTTACAGGAGAGACTGCAGGTTCTCAGAGAGGTTGTTCGCAGCGGCAAAGAGGTGGAAAAGATGGGTTATCCCCGCACGGGAAATCTGTTTATCAATCATGGCCCCGCTACCGTCTGGTACTATGAGGGTGGCGAGTTGATGGAAAAGGGCAATTTCATGCGTGCGTCTCCTCATGGCCTTATGACTCGCTGGAATCCATTCGGACGCAAGGAATTCGAGGGTACATTCGATAAGGGTAATATGGATGGTATCTGGATTTACTGGGACGAGGAGAGTGAGCTCGACAGAATCGAGATATATAAGAACGGCACGATGGTGGATGGGCATAAATTTCAGAAGTATGATAAAAATGAGTAGGATATGCCTGAGAATGTGAACGATACAGTAAGAACGATTGTCGAAGACACATCCGCATCTGCTGCCGATACAATGCAGGCGGTACAGGATACCACGACCGGATTCTTCGAGTCTATCCAGAATATCAATCCGACTGAATTGATAATAGCGCTTGCGGTTGTCTTTGGCGGCCTGATCCTTGGTATTATCCTGGAGATTTTCATTATTCGCGGCCTGCGCCGGCTGGCAAAAAATACCAAATGGGAGTGGGACGATGTTCTGATCGGATCATTCAAACGGGCAATCGTGATCTGGTTTTTTATAATCGGTCTTTATCTCGCGCTGGAAATCACCATATCCTTTGATGAAGTTGTAGAGAATACAATCCAGAAAATAATAATAGCCCTTTTAATTCTTTCGGTGACCATAATTATAGCCCGTGCCGCATCCGGTTTCGTAAAACTGTATTCGCGCAGTTCTGAGGGGGGAATACCTGCTACATCCCTATTCTCCAACATCGCCAGCCTGATAATTATAATTGCCGGCTTTGTTATTATTCTCCAGAATCTTGGAATATCGATCACCCCCCTGATAACCGCATTGGGTATTGGTGGTCTGGCGGTGGCATTGGCATTGCAGGATACGCTCTCGAATCTTTTTGCCGGCTTTCAAATCATAGTCTCGAAACAGGTCCGGGCTGGGGATTTTATCAGCCTGGAAGCGGGCGAAGAGGGCTATGTTACGGACGTCAAATGGCGCAATACAACGATCAGGTCTTTGCGTTCGACGCGGGTATATATCGTTCCCAATAGCAAAGTGGCCTCTTCGATCGTGACCAATTACAGCATGCCCCGCAAGCATATCTGGATCAGGATTTATGTGGGTGTGCATTATGAATCGGATCTGGATCGTGTCGAGAAGGTGGCAATGGAAGTGGCCACGGAGGTAATCAAAGATTTTTACCCGAAGGACTTTGTTTTCAAACCGATTGTAAGGTTCAAGGAGTTCGGCGATTCCGCTATAACTTTCTCGGCCCGCCTGCCGATTCGGCAGTACATAGACCAATATAAGGTACGCAGCGAGTTTATAAAGCGCCTGCATAAACGTTTCAATGAAGAGAAAATCGAAATTCCGTACCCGATCAGAAATCTGTATGTTCGCCGGGAAGGTGATGTTGGGCAAGCCGATGTAGAATAACATCTTATGAATTCCTCCAGTAGACCTCGGCGGTTGTCACAAAATTATAAATTAACTTGACGAATGAAAAATTGAATCGGATATTAAAAGGCCTTGTACAAAAGTAATTAGTGGAACATGTGTTCCAGCTTTTCGTTCTCTAAGCTGAGCAAGGAATGGTTGAAAAAATGGGTTTTTCAGATAAATCGAAGCTCACAGTTGAGCGCAAAAACCAGCACCTGCAGATTGTGGTGGAAAATGATGTTGTGCATCATGAATCCACCATG
>CAZBZV010000013.1:10047-61704 GCA_964496505.1 uncultured Ignavibacteria bacterium
ATGCTGGAGGACGTGCATCTTCTGCACAACGCCCTTCCCGAACTGAATCTGGACGATATCGAACTTGAGACGGAATTTTTCGGAAAAAAACTCAAGGCCCCACTAATGATAACCAGCATGACCGGCGGAGCTGATTTTGCGGAAAAGCTGAACTCCGGTCTGGCAGAAGCGGCTGAGATGCATGGTATCGCCTTTGCAGTCGGCAGCCAGAGAGTAATGCTGCGGCATCCCGAGGTATCGAGCCATTTTGCCGTTAGAAATGCCATTCCCAATGGCGTTCTTCTGGGCAATATAGGCGCAGTGCAGTTGGAGGAGTATCCTCTCGATAAAATCGCCGGATTGGTGGAGCAGATCGAGGCCGATGGTATATGCGTGCATCTGAATCCCGGACAGGAACTAATGCAGGCCGAGGGTCATCGCAATTTCAAAGGTATAGTCGACCGAATTGCCCGTTTGGTGGAGCTTCTTGACGGTAATGTTCTTGTTAAAGAAACGGGCGCGGGGCTCTCGCCGCGGGCGCTTGAAAGGTTGGCTTCAATAGGTGTGCGCTATATCGATATCTCCGGCGCCGGAGGAACCTCCTGGACCAAAGTGGAATCGTACAGGGCTCAATCGAAAATTTTACGCAGTGCGGGCAAAACATTTTCCAATTGGGGAGTGCCAACTGCGTATAGTCTTATTAACGCCCCGAATTCCATTTCCGATGATATTTGCCTCATCGGTTCGGGCGGTATAGAAAATGGCCTCGATTCGGCCCGTGCAATTGCGTTGGGAGCCGATATTGCGGGTTTTGCCAGGGCAATTTTGCTGGCATTTGTGGATAACGGAGTGCAGGGTGCCTCCGATTTTATCGAGAGCAATATTTATGAACTCAAGACCGCCATGCTGTTGACCGGCTCGAGAAATATCGGGGATTTGAAAAACGCGCCCCGTGTGTATACCGGAAAACTGCTTGAGTGGCTTAAAAACTCGGAAAGTCATCTGGGAGATAAAGGATAAGATGAAGAAAGTCAATCTGGTTAAAAAGAAATCATCAGCAGTTCCTGAACTTAAGACCTCGAGAATACCGGGCTTTTACAGGCTGCCGGTTGAGCGCAGACTTGCATACCTGGCGCGAACTTTCAAGCTTTCTGAACAGCAGATTTCTATGCTCAGAAACGGCAATGCGCTCCGTGTTGAGCATGCGGTCAATATGGTAGAAAATTCCATAGGTATATTTGGATTGCCGCTGGGGCTGGGATTGAACTTTATTGTTGATGGAAGAGAACATCTCGTGCCCATGGCGGTTGAGGAAGCCTCGATAATTGCGGCCGCTTCCAAAGCGGCACTTATGATCCGCAAGGGGGGCGGGTTTCGCACCAGAGTTGATGATCCGATTATGATCGGCCAGATTCAGGTTCTGGATCTTGATGATCCGCAAGAGGCGGCCAAGGCGGTTCTTGAGAACAGGCAGAAGATAATAGATGCTGCCAATGATTCCGCCTGCAGGATGAGAAAACGGGGCGGCGGTGTATTTGATCTGGAGGTGCGAATTCTTGGCGATGACAGCAGGGTCGGGCCGATGCTGGCGGTTCATCTGCTCTACGATGTACGTGAGGCAATGGGAGCCAATGCGGTCAATTACGCCTGTGAATCGGCGGGACCGATCGTGCAGGAGATTACGGGCGGACGAGTTAATCTGAGAATACTTTCGAATCTGGCGGATCGGCGCATGGCCAGAGCCGAGTTTAATCTCCCGATAGAGTATCTGGAAACCAAAAATTTTACCGGCGAGGAAGTCGCCCTGAGGATGGTCGAGGCCAGTGAATTTGCACGAATCGATCCTTACAGGGCCGCGACCTGCAATAAAGGCATCTTTAACGGCGTCTGTGCGGCGGCCGTGGCTCTGGGACAGGACTGGCGTGCAATCGAAGCGGGCGGGCATGCTTATGCGGCACACAACGGCAGATATTCAAGTCTGACGTCATATAGCTTCGAGAATGGTCATCTGGTCGGACGGATAGAACTGCCGATGCAGGTGGGTTGGGTTGGCGGCGCGGTCAATTCGCATCCCGGTGTAAAGCTTCTGCGCGAGATCAGCGGCGTCCGGAATTCCCGTCAGCTTGCCGGGCTTCTGGCCTCGGTCGGGCTGGGCCAGAACTTTACAGCCAATCTGGCACTCGCTACCGACGGCATACAGAAAGGGCATATGGCCCTGCATGCCAGAAGTGTGGCAATCTCTGTAGGTGTGCCGGCCAATCAGGTGGAGGATGTCAGTCAGGAGATGATTAAGCGTGGCGAGGTCAAGGTCTCGGCAGCCGAAGAAATATATAGAAAGCTCAGGCAGTCCTCGGAAAACGGTATGGTCGAGGACGATCTTCCGGTAAAAGCTTTCGCGCACGGAAAAGTGGTTCTCTTCGGTGAGCATGCAACAGTTTATAATTATCCCGGAATTACTACAACTATTGATAAGGGCCTTACCGTCAGAATCAGTCATGATCCGGACGGCCCGCGTTTCGTGTATCCGCATTTCAAGCAGGTCTTTCCGGTTCCCAAATCGGAGCAGGATATTCGTCTGTTCTCCAAGGCTGCGGATTATGCTCTCGAGCTGCACGGTTTGCAGCATGAACAGATTGCGATCAAAATCGAATCGGATCTGATTCCCGGTATGGGTCTGGGATCGTCGGCGGCATTTTCGGTGGGGCTGTGTTCGGCTCTTCGCAGATACAAGCATTTGAATCAGGAAAGAAAATGGGATAGTGGAATTTTTGAGGACGCTCAAAAGCTGGAAGCTATCTTTCACGGCAATCCCAGCGGTATGGACACCGCTACGGTGCTGTCCGAGGGCGTGCTCTGGTTCCGTAAGGGACCGCCGCGCGAGATACTTCCCATTAGAGTTCCTGCACCGGCTGCGGGTCTTCTCTGCATAGTCGAGCCGGGTGCGCGTACGATCGAACTTGTGCAAATGGTACAGCGAAACCGTGAGCGCGATCCCAAAGCCGTAGATGCTATCCTGGAAGAGATAGGAAATATTACTGTTGACGCCGGCATTGCTCTTGGGATCGGTGATATGATTGAAACGGGCAGACTTATGTATCGCAATCACGAGCAACTTGCCCGTCTGGGAGTCTCTACGGAGGCTCTTGACAGGGCGGTGGAGCTTCTGCTTGATAGGAAAGGTGTTCTGGGTGCCAAGATGACCGGTGGTGGCGGCGGCGGCGCTGTGGTCGCGCTTGTCAAACCGGATACCCAGTATTATCTGGCCCAGGAATTGGCCGAATATTTCCCCATGGTGATACCATTTGAATTGGGAGCGGCAACATGATGCGTCGGGTAATCACCCGTGCATTCGCAAATATCGCCCTCTGCAAATACTGGGGCAAAAAATCCGAAAAGGGTAATCTTCCGGCCACACCCTCAATTTCAATTGCATTGGAAGAACTGCGCACCGAAACCGAAGTGGTGCGTCTGAACAAACCTCCTCATCGAATCAAGATAAACGGAAAAAGGACTGATCCTGTCTCCGAGGCGAGAATTTTCGAGTATTTGGAATACTGGAAAAAAGAGAAATTGGTCTCCGGATTTTATTCGATTGATACGAAAAATCATTTTCCAACAAAAGCAGGCCTGGCATCATCATCCTCAGGATTTGCGGCATTAGCACAGGCTTTATCAGCCTTCTCGAAGCGCAGGATCAGCAAAACCGAGCTGTCTCGGCTGGCGCGTATCGGAAGTGGCTCTGCTGCGCGTTCCATTACCGGCGGATTATCAAGCCTTCCGGTGGGTATAAATCCTGCGGCGAAGCTTATCCTGAAGCCGGAGGATATTCCATGGGGCATGGTAATCTGCACTGTCGATGCCGGGGCCAAAAAGGTGCCCTCTAGGCGGGGTATGCAACTGTCCAGGGATAAATCCCCCTATTTCAATGCTTGGGTGATCCATGCTCGAAAAGACTATAAATTTATGCTGAATGCCATAAAGCGTATGGATTTTTCGTCGGTTGGCAGGACATGTGAGGAAAATACGCTTGCTATGCATGCCTGTATGATTGCTACCCGTCCTGCATTGCTTTACTGGGACGATGTCACAGTCAGGCTGATATCTGCGGTTCGCAGATGGCGTGAGGGAGGATTAGAAGCATATTGTACGATTGATGCCGGACCGCATGTGGTCATACTGGCAAAAATTTCCGAGTTAAAGAAAATCGTCGCACGGGCGAGAAGAATAAAAGGGGTAATGGCGGCAAAAAAATCGTTACCTTCCGAGGGCTCATCAATAGTGGAGTGTGTATGACAGAATTGCAGATACCGGGAAAAGTTATGCTATCAGGTGAATATGCGGTTCTCCATGGCGGGACCGCGGTAATGGCCCCGGTTCCATGTTACCTGCTGCTTAAAGAATCGGATAGCAGGGATAGTTCGGAGTATCCACGTGTGGTAAAGCATGCGCTTGAATTGCGTATAGATGAAATCAGCGACTTCGAGAGCAAGAACGGGATGCCGGGTATAGAATTGGATAACAGTCAGTTCCTTTCTGTTGATTCGGAAGGTAACAAGCTGAAGCTGGGCCTGGGATTGTCAGCCGCCGAGGCTGTGGGAACGATAGCGCTCAGATTTGAACGCGCCGGTCTGCCCTGGGAGGACAACCGTGACAAGATAATCAAATACGCCTTCAAAGCGCACAATCTTGCCCAGGGCGGGTTTGGAAGTGGTGCGGATATAGCGGCCTGCGCCTTTGCCCATCCGATCAAATTCAGGAAAACTGAAGAAAAGCTTCATGTCGAGCCAATCGAGGCTGATCTCAGGGAATATAAACTTCCACTTAAGCTGGCCTGGACTGGTATGCCCTCGAATACCCGTAATATGGTGGTAGCGTTCGAAAACTGGGCCAAAAGCGGGGACAGGGATTTGCTAAAGCGGTTTATTGCATCCGCAGATGACCTGGCCAATGCCTGGTTTCGTCAACCTCTGGATGAGCTGTTCGAAAAAATCGACGATTTTTCATGGCATTTGCGTCAAATCTCCAAATCGGCCGATCTTCCGCTCTACCTTCCCATACACGATGAACTTGAAGAATGGGCGCGCATCAATGGCGGCCGCGCCAAGCCAACCGGTGCTGGAGGCGGGGATATGATCCTGATTATCGGCGATCTGCCGGTCAGGCATCCCGAGGATACCCTGATACCTCTCATGCTTTAACTGTATAGACTTAATCAGTAATATTTAACATCTGCGTATTTTCCGTAATATTCCGCCCTATTTTTTGTAATTCCTTGCCATGCAATATTTTTTATCCTTTTAAGTTTTTCCGAATCCTGCCGAAATAAACAAATGAGAACTCGAAAGAGGGGTATAAATTGGTATCTATTTTCGGATTAGTAATTGTTATTGTTGCGGTCATTGGCGGATTTATGATGGAGGGCGGCAAGATTCTGGTATTGAATCAACCGGCCGAATTCGTAATCATTGGCGGCGCGATGATTGGTTCGTTGCTGGCAGCGACCTCGTTATCAAACCTCAAACGGATGATCGGGCAGCTTAAGGACGTTATTAGTCCGGGAATGTCCAAGAAGCAATATCTCGATATTATGGTAATGCTTTTTGAGCTATTCAACGTAGCCCGAAAAGACGGATTGATTGCTCTCGAGAAGCATGTGGAAACGCCCAATGAATCAAGTGTATTTTCCAAATATAAGGGATTCATGAAGAATCATCACGCAGTCCATTTTCTATGCGATACTCTCAGAATGGTTATTACAGGAACTGCCCAGACACATGAACTGGAAGATCTGATGGATGTTGATATGGAAGCGCATCACGAGGAGATAAACGCGGCGCCCACGATTATTCAGAAGGTTGGCGATTCGCTGCCTGGTTTCGGTATCGTGGCGGCGGTGCTTGGAGTTGTGCTTACTATGGGCTCGATTGACAAGCCGCCCGAGGTTATCGGCCATAAGGTCGGCGCGGCGCTGGTTGGAACATTTCTTGGGATTTTGCTGGCATACGGTTTCGTGCTGCCGATATCCACAAATATGGAATTCGCAAATAAAAATAAGACTAAGTTATATGAATGTATGAAACAGGCAATCCTGGCGTTCCAGAAGGGAATTGCCGGTGTAATGGCGGTAGAATTCGCCAGGCGCACGCTTCCCAACGAGGTGCGTCCCTCATTCCAGGAGCTGGAGGATGCCTGCAATAAGACTCGTGCGGGATAAGATATGGAAGACGAAGAAAAACAAGTTCAGCCTATAATAGTTGTCAAAAAGAAGGGCGGGCACGGCGGTCATCATGGTGGAGCATGGAAAGTTGCATATGCCGATTTTGTAACCGCGATGATGGCCTTTTTTCTTGTGATGTGGCTGGTGTCGCAGTCGGATCAAATCAAGGAAGCCGTGGCAGGATATTTCAATGATCCCGCAAATTACGGTCAGATGAAGGGGCAGGGTGTACTTCAGGGATCAAGCAAGCCCAAGATACCCGATATCAAGTCCGAGAAGCAAAAAGAATTGAATATGCTCCGGGCGGCCGCCCAAAATATTAAACAGATGATGGAGAAGAATCCGGAGCTGGTTAATTTGCGTAATCAGGTTGAGATGACAATAACTTCCCGGGGACTGAAGATACAGCTTATCGATAAAGATGAGGAACAGGCATTTTTCGAGCTCGGTTCGGCCAAGCTAAATCCGGAGGCAAAGAAAATCGTCTCTATCATAGGTCAGGAATTGGCAAGATTGGATAATAATATCGTTATCGAGGGACATACTGACAGCCGGCAATACACGACCCGGAAATATACTAACTGGGAGCTTTCCACCGACCGCGCCAATGCCGCCCGCTATATTTTGATGAAAAACGGCGTTACCAGGGATCAGATTTTCGGTATTGAGGGCTACGGCGACCGCTTTCCGAAGATATATGAGGATCCAATGGATGAGAGAAACCGTCGTATAGCCATATTAGTGCTGATAAAGTCGGCCTCGAACAGCATCGCCATGTACGAAATCGGCAGCCCCATTCAGTAATGAAGCTGCCGTAATTCAACTTATATATCCCGGATTAATCCAGTAGCTTTTTCATCGTAAGCGCAATATTCTCGGGCGTAAATCCGAATCTCTCAAATAAAATCGGGGACGGGGCCGAAGCACCGAAGCGGTCTATCCCCAGGATAGCGCCCTCGAGGCTGACGTATTTCCACCAGCCATGTGAGGCGCCGGCCTCCACAGCCAGGCGTTTTCTCATGTCCGGCGGCAGCACCAGATCCTGATAATCACGGCCCTGGGCGTCGAATATATCGCATGAGGGCATGGAAACCACGCGCACATCAATTCCCTCGGACTTGAGTTTCTCGGCAGCTTTGATGCTGACATGAACCTCCGAGCCGGTAGCTATTATTACTCCCTGAGGCTGGGCGCTGTTTTGCCAGACCACATACCCGCCCCGGGCCGCCTCGGGATTGTCGCGCAATGTGGGCACCTTCTGACGGGTCGTTATAATCGCTGTCGGTGCCGTAAGATTCGTAATAGCCGCCTTCCAGGCATAGATGGTCTCATAAGGATCAGCGGGCCTGATTAATTTCAGGTTGGGTATCGCTCGCAAACTGGTTAACTGTTCTATCGGCTGATGTGTAGGGCCGTCCTCGCCAAGGCCAATCGAATCATGGGAGAATATGTATATAACCTGAAGTCCCATCATAGCCGCCAGGCGAATGGATGGACGCATGTAATCGGAGAAAATCAAAAATGTGCCTGTGTAGGGAATCATGCCGCCATGCAGAGCCATGCCATTAGAGATTGCCGTCATGGCATGTTCACGTACACCGTAGCGAATATTTCGGGCGGAATAATTATCACGGCTGAAATCCTTCTCGCCGTTTATGAGGGTTTTGTTCGAGGGACCGAGATCGGCCGAGCCTCCCATAAGATTCTCCACTTTTCCTGCGATTGAATTCAGGATTTTACCCGACGCGCCTCGTGTAGGTATATCCGATTCGAGACTATCGAATAGCTCATTTAATTCAGCATCCCAGCCGTCCGCGATCCGGCATTCGATGAAATCCATAAGTCTCGAATATTCCCCTGGATATTTGCGGCTGTAGTTTTGGAACATCTCATTCCATTCACTTTCGAATTTCTCTCCACGTTCAACCGCCTCGAGAGTATGCTTGCGAGCTTCCTCCGGTACATGGAAATCAGGCTCCAGCGGCCATCCCAGTTTTTTCTTGGTGGCCTGTACTTCGTCCACGCCCAGCGGCTCGCCGTGAGCGGAAGCTTTATCCTGTTTGCCCGGGGAGCCGTAGGCGATATTGGTTTTGCAGATTATCAGGGTCGGCTTGTTTTTGATCTCTCTTCCTTCCCGGATAGCATGTTCAACTTCGGTCAGATTATTGCCGTCTATGGGGCCGACTACATGCCAGTTAACGCCCTCGAATCTCTTTTTTACGTCATCAGAAAATACCAGCGAAGTATTACCCTCAATCTGGATTCCATTGTCATCATAGAGGTATATCAGGTTTCCGAGTGCATGATGTCCCGCAAAACTGGCTGCCTCGTAGGAGATACCCTCCTGCAGGTCTCCGTCAGAAACCATAGCATAAATATAATGATCTACGACATTGTAGCTGGGACGGTTGAATCTTGCCGCCAGGAATCTTTCCGCCACTGCCATTCCCACGCCGTTAGCGAATCCCTGTCCCAGCGGTCCGGTAGTGACCTCCACGCCCGGGGTTAGATGGTATTCGGGATGGCCTGGAGTGCGGCTGCCCCACTGTCGAAAATTCTTGATATCCTCGAGAGACAGATCATAGCCTGTCATATACAAAACACTGTACAAAAGCATGGAGGCGTGCCCCGCAGACAATATAAATCTGTCACGGTTAAACCAGTTGGGATTTTTGGGATTGTGCTTTAAAAATCTGTCCCAGAGCACATATACTGCCGGAGCCATGCCCATAGGTGCGCCCGGATGCCCGGAATTCGCTTTCTGGACTGCGTCAATGGATAAGAATCGGATAGTATTTATGGCAAGTTGATCCGTGTCGCTTGCCTTTCTGACCTCATCCATTTTCATTCGCTCTCCCGAGCTGACTTCCGCTTCTTTGATCTGACCTCTGTAATCCATATTCCCCTCTATGATGGTTTTTGGGTGCAATTAGGATGGTGCGGTTGATGGGAGGTTTCAAAGTGTCTTTCTTGAAGTACCACACGCGCTTGACCATCCTGCGGCTTCTAACTTATTCCCTGATACTGCCTTCAACACATGCCCTCAGAATGGCAGAGCCACATCATACAGAAGACCATTATTAACTGTTTTATAGCTTTTGTCAACAAGTTTAGGGGAGAATATTGCAGACTGCTATTGGATCAAATAAATTATAATGGAATTACTCTGAAATGCCTGAAATATAAGATACCAAATTCAGTTCAGCCTATCTTAAGAGCCGCTGAACCGCGGATTTGGCTCTCCTTCATCTTCTTCAAAACCTCATTGGCATCCGTCAATCCGAATTCCTCAACTTCGGTTTTTACCGGGATTTCGGCCGCCAGAGGCAGAAAATCCTCCGCATCCGAACGGGCAACATGGGCCACACTGCGCAGAGTTCGTTCCTTATAAATAAGCGGGTATTCAAGCTCCGGTATGGGGCTCATATAAATAGCATTTATGGCCAATGTGCCTCCCGGACGAAGGTGTTTCAGGGCATGAGGGATAATCCAGCCTACCGGGGCAAATGTCACCGAGCTGTCTAACGGCTCAGGCGGCATATCCTCGGCACTGCCGGTCCACTCCGCACCCAGCTCCCGCGCCAGTTCCCTGTGGTTTTCGCTGCGCGTGAAAACGAATACCCGACAGTCCATATGACGGGCGATTTGAATGGCAATATGGGCGCTGGCGCCAAATCCGTAGAGTCCCAGCCTCGATTCGGGCTGCAGTTCGCTCAGGCGCAACGCTCGAAATCCGATCACGCCCGCGCACATCAAAGGGGAGGCCTCTAAATCGGAAAATACATCCGGAATCGGGTAAGCAAAGCGTTCATCTACGACCGTATATTCGGCATAGCCTCCGTCAGCATGGAGCCCGGTGAATCTGGCATTTTCGCACAAATTCTCCTGGTTATTTTTGCAGAATACACACTCTCCGCAAGCCCAGTTCAACCATGCTACGCCCACCCGATCTCCCTTTTTGAAGCGCTTAGAGTCGGGACCGTTTTTCTCCACATATCCGATGATCTCATGTCCGGGGATAAGAGGGAGACGCGGAAGTTCAAGCTCGCCCTCAACGGTGTGCAGATCCGTATGGCAGGTTCCGCAAACTGAAACACGGATCAGGATTTGACCCTGACGGGGTTCGGGCTTTGCAATCTCCTTTTCAATCAGAGGCCTGTTGTCTATAGGTTTGGGCGTTTCCAGAATCATGGCTTTCATTGTATCACACACTCCGATATTTTATGCGATTTGAACACAGTTGATAAGTATAACTGAAATTCTTGGTTTTGCCAATAAAAAAGCCCCATCCGGAAGGGATGGGGCTTCGAATCTATCTGTAATGCGATTTATTCACCACAGTCAACCGGGGCAGGGCCTCCGATGAAGACATGATTGATGAGATAAACAGCATCACTGACATTAACGGCATCATCGCAGTTGGCATCGCCAGCCTCCATTGGCTCCGGAGGATCGCCTGCGATAAAGACGTAATTGATAATCCAGACAGCGTCGGAAACGTTTAGCGAACCGTCGCCGTTGGCATCACCCGGTACGAAAGCGGCGTCGCCATAGTAGAAGAATTCACCATCGCTGGCCTCGGCCGCGTACTTCAGGAAGTACATATCCTCGGGAGCCGAAGAACCCTTGACAAACGGATTGATCGGTGTGCCGAAGTAGTTGACCGTGGTCATAGCGTTCATGGAGAAGACTTCTGCCAGGCAGAGCTGCCAATCGGTACAGGTGGCCGGATTGCTCGGATCGCAGTCAAAGTTCCAGCCGCTGCTATAATACCTGTAGCAGTAATCGCACATGTAGCACATGGTGAATGCCAGACTGCAGTTCTCAAGACCGTCTGTGTAGGTATACAGAGCGTCGGTACCGCAGCCGAGATCGGCCATGTAGCAGTGCGACTGACACATGGCAGCCGCCAGAGGCGTGTCGTGACGAGGATCGACGATTGCGTCGATAGCGTCATGAACCTCTGTAGGATCGCTTGAGAAATCCTGAATCATGTTCATGCCTTCACTCTCGTTCATGGCCATCACTGCGACCATGTAACCCTGACCCAAAAGGTCATCGGCATCGGCATGCGCCAGATCCTTGGCTCTCAACAGACGGCTGTCGCCCATAGCATCTTCGAGGGCCATTGAGCCTGATTTGTCGATCAGAATCACAGCAACCGGATCGTGATCATCGCCCATGGTCATGGTGACCGGGATAGTGATCGGTGAGAGACCGCCGTTGTGATACAGAACCACTGAGGCCTGGAAGACACCCGGGCCGGTGAGGCCGGTTGAGTTGTAACAGACCTCGATCGGCTGATTGCCGCCGCCCGGTACCGTACCTTCGTCGATATCAACTGACAGCCAGTTGTAGAGAGGATTGTCCTCTGTCATGGTCAGGCTGCCTGAGATATCGTGAGGCGGTGAGCCGTAATCGTCACCGCTGATCGTATAGTCGATAACGATTGATCCGGCAAGGCCGCCGTCAAAGGTCAGGTTGACATTAAAGGTCTCGACATCACTGCTGTACATACAGCCAAACGGCGGATCGTCGCAGGTCCAGGTCGCGGTTGCGCCATCGCCTGTTGTGCCGTCATAAACCAGGGTGCCGGAACTGGCAGCGATATCATCGGCGCTGTTTACGGTTACGCCGGACGGGAAGGTCATGGTGAACTCATCGATCCACTCGGCATCACTTGAGGCGTTGGAGATTGTGAAGGTCACATCAGCCGTTGCGCCCGGAGTGAAGCCGTCGGTAGTGGTGATGTTAGCGCCGTCGATTTCCTTCGGCAGCGGATCACCATAGTCTATCATGACCTCGAAGTCCATGTCGACATCGCCTGAGTTACCCAGGTTCAGGGTCTGGCAGCCGGATTCATCCACGCCGACCTGACAGAACTCGATCAGTGTCTGATCGTATTCCAGAGTCGGCGGTTCGAGCCACTGAATCGTCAGATTGAATTCCGGGATACAATTCGGTGACGGCCAGGTATCGATCATCAGATAGTATGTGCCGGTTTCGAGGAATACCACGAATCCATGCGGACTGCTGGAATAATCGGTTACTTCAGCGATACAGTCGCTGTAAGTTGATCCCGGAGGCGGGCAGGCCGCGCCCAGACCCATACCGGTGTAGGTTGTTCCCAGCGGATCATGAATGAATTCATAGTATCCGGCTTCATCGATGTTGACTTCATAGAGAATGTCCTCACCGCCGTCATAGAGCGACATACAGGTCTGATCATAGTCGTCATATCTGCCGCATGTTGTCTGACCGAAGTCCTCATACGGCGAGTCTGACGGCATATTGACCTTGAGCGGGTCGGAGCAGTTGTCTCCAGGCTGAATAATCAGCTCTTCGATTGTCAGGGTAAAGGCCGGGATACAATCCGGTGACGGCCAGGTATCGATCATTATGTAGTATGTACCTGGTGTCAGGGCATAGACAAATCCATGCGGAGAACTGGAATAATCGGTTACCTCCGCCAGACAGTCGCTGTAGGTTGATCCCGGAGGCGGGCAGGCCGCACCCAGAGCCATACCGGTCCAAGTTGTTCCCTGAGGATCGAGAGTGAACACACAGGTGACCGGAGCATCGACAGTGACTTCATAGAATATATCCTCACCGCCGTCGTAATAGCTCAAACAGGTATTGCTCTCGGCATTACCGCGTCCGCAGGTATAGTTGTTATCGACATATCCTCCAAAGCCGGGACCGCTGATTGAGATCGGAATCGGATCGCTGCAGTTGTCGCCGGGCTCTGGCGGAGGACATTCGACGGCATTGATTTCGACTACAAAATCGTACGGATCAGCGCCGAAAGCCACAATATAATAGTAAGTTCCGTCCGGAATGTCATCCCAGTAAATCTGTGGCCATCCGTTCGGACAGTCAAAGGCGCCCGAAGTATAGAAATATTGTGAATTCTCATCACAGCAATCAGGTTCTGAATTCTCTGCGATCAGGGTAGCGCTCACGGTAGATGGGCTGGTTCCTGTAGAACCACAGAAGCTGGCACTAACATCGTTGCAGTTCGTAGAAGTGCTGAGAGTGAACTGATACCACACACCGTACCAGTCTGTAAATAATGACGGGCAGTCCGGCGTCGCGCCGAATGTACTGCCGGAGACAGGTGTGCCCAGAGTAATGACTTCAGCACCGGCACAATCATCGTTAGCAGGTGCAGGCGGGCACTCCTGAAGATCAAACGTAATTGTATGATCCTGGTAGGATTCCGAGTAGGCTGGATACCAGTATGTTCCGGCTGCCAGGCCATTCCAGTATGAGGTCGGGTTGCCATCGCCACACTCATCCCAGGTGGTATTATTGTGCAGGATGTAATCATCGCAAGCACAGTCATCCATCACGATGACGCCGACAGTGGCCAGATCAGGTGAGGTGCCGCACCAGTCAACAACAAGATTGGCACATGAATATGGGTTCTCAAAATAGTACCAGACCGCGTTCCAGTCAAGAAGACCGGGGCAGTCGATAGTCGCGCCAACCGTGCTGCCTGTGACCGTTACCGGATAAGGTCCAGTAACGAGTTCAGCATCGGCGCACTGGTCATTGGCCGGTGCCGCCGGAGGATCGCCCAGATAATCGATTATTAAATCGAAATCGGGGATACAATCCGGTGAAGGCCAGCTATCGACCATGGCGTAATATGTGCCCGCGGGCATGATCACGCTGGTAACTCCGTATGGTGATCCCGAACTGCTGCTGATATTTACAACGCAGCTTGTGGGCGGACAGTCCGTGCCTATAGCAAGGCCGGTCCAGCTTGTGCCCTTGGGATCGAGCGTAACATCCACATAGATATCCTGGGTGACGGTGAATTCATAAATAATGTCTTCTCCGCCATCATAGTATCCCATACAGGTTACGCCGTCGTAATCATTTATGCGGCCGCAAGTATAGTTCGCATTGGTGTACTGATCTGCCACAAAATCAGCCGGGAATGTAGCCACCAGCGGATTTGTACAATCATCCCCCTGTCCAACGACCGGGCAGGGATTGTTTGTACAATCAAGACCTTCATCCCAGGATATGAAGTCCGGACGAGCTGTACAAGCACTCTGCTCCTCGTCGGCGCAGGAAGGTGCGGCGGGATCGCCGTAACAGCAACGACCGACAGGCAGAGGATCATCATTGACCGAGATATAGTCGAATGCGGCCTCGGCGCCGTCAGAACCGACATAGCGGAAACCGAATGCAACGTTGGTTTCGGTCAGGTAAGCTGACAGATCAACGGTTACCTCGTACCAGGTCCAGTTGGTGAATACACCAGCTTCGGACTCATCCCAGAGCTTGGTGCTGAAGGTGGTACCACCATCGGTTGAAATCCAGACCTCAATATCATAATTGTCATAAGGATCTACGCCCCAATAATAGCTCATCAGCCAATGGAATTCCAATACCCAGCTTGATCCGCCGGTGGTCAAATCCACTGTCGGGCTGATCAGCCACTCGTCCTGCGGGACCAGTGCGGGATCGTATTCACAATTGGTGTAATAAAGGCCGTTATAGGGATCATAATCCTCAATTTTCCAGGTGAAACCAGCATTAGTAACATCTGCTGTCCATCCTGTCGGCGGCACTACGCCGCCCTCGAAATCTTCAAATAACAGGTTGGTCGCGGGAGCAGCCTTGTTCATCATCTCATGCGTTCTCGGATTGGTTCTCAATGCCGGATCATTGACATTGATGCCATCCTGAGGAGCCTGAGAAACGATTGGCTGCTGAACGTCTGTCTTGATGCTCTTCATGCCCGCTAAATAGTCCTGTTTTGCCTGCCACTGTTCCGGGGTCAAATGTTCGCCGTCAATAATGATGATATCTCCCTCATCATTGGCGAAGGCAGCAAAACAAAGGGCAAGTACGAAGACAGGCAGCAGTAATGCTAGCAGTAATTTTTTACCTCTTAGCATCGACTCTCCTTTCGCTTAAGGCGGGTTAAAATAAAACTTTTAAAAATCTGCTTCTACCAGGCACCATGCGGGTAGACGGTAGAATAATGGTACAGATATGTATTTTTGCCTGATCTACTCCTCCCAATAGATCAGGGAAGTGCAAGTTATGCATGCGCGAGGTGCAGGATCCAAGGTGTGTGCAGTTTGTGAACTTATAACTTTTAATTTTAAGCTACTGATAAGGTTTAACCATAATTCAGGTCTTTTATCTCAATGGCATATTAGTACCAAATTGATTTTAATACCGTGCCATTGATTAAGCTACAAGTAAAAGCTTAATCCTGCACTTATCCCTTGTTGTCGAATCGATGCTGTATGTGAAGTGCTTCTGGCACCTTACGGCCAGTACAATAAGAATATAGAAGTTTCTATTTATTTGTCAATATAATATTGCCTAAAAAATGCCCCAAAATAGGCCTTTGCGGTGATTTTTATCAGGCCTATGCGATCAGAATAAGGGTCTATTTTTAATTATCATTATATTATGCAATGGTTTATAAAAATGTTGGGGCGCAGAGAAAATTATGCCAGACAGTGCATGTTGAGGGATTTCTGTCGAAGCACAAAATTTTCGCGGATTTATCGAAAGTCGCTCTACGCCCCAGTTGCACTTTAAAATTATCTGAGATCGACAATTTTGTCAAGGAAAATCGGATACTCCACATTTCAAAGACCGGTTTAAGCTGTGGTTTTTCGGGACTTATCCGAGTGGTTAATAATGGCTTATGAATTTTTGAAGAATCGATATTTATTTTGGTAATTGATGGGCAACAAAAAAGCCCCATCCTTTTCGGATGGGGCTTTGAATCTATCTGTAATGCGATTTATTCACCACAGTTAACCGGGGCAGGGCCTCCGATAAAGACATGATTGATGAGATAAACAGCATCACTGACATTAACGGCATCATCGCAGTTGGCATCGCCAGCCTCCATTGGCTGAGGAGCATCGCCTGCGACGAAGACGTAGTTGACTACAAAGACAGCGTCAGAAACGTTCAGCGAACCGTCGCCGTTGGCATCGCCGGGTACAAATGCGGCGTCGCCGAAGTAATGGAATTCACCATCACTGGCCTCGGCAGCATACTTCATGAAGTACATATCTTCAGGAGCGCTGCTACCCTTGACAAACGGATTGATCGGTGTGCCGAAGTAGTTCACAACGTTCATGCCATTGGCTGCAAAGGTATTGGCCAGGCACATCTGCCAGTCTGTACAGCTGGAAGGATTGGCGGGATCGCAGTCCCAGTTCCAGCCGGTATCATTATATCTGTAGCAGATATCGCAGATGTAGCACATGTCGTACTCAAGGCTCTCATTTTCCTTACCGTCGGTGTAGGTATAAAGAGCGTCTATACCACAGCCGAGCATGGCCAGAGTGCAATGAGCCTGACACATGGCTGCTGCCAGAGGCGTATCATGACGCGGCGATACGATCGCATCAATAGCATCGTGCAGAGCTGTCGCATCGGTCGTAAAGTCCTCAAGCATCGCAATACCGTCGGACGAGTTGAATGCCACAACCGCTACCATGTAGCCCTGACCCAGCAGGTCGTCAACATCGGTATGAGCCAGATTCTTGGCTCTCAGCAGACGGCTGTCGCCGGCCGCATCTTCAAGAGCCATGGAACCGGACTTATCGATTGCGATTACAGCGGCAGGATCATGGTCATCACCGATGGTCATTGTGACCGGGATGGTGACCGGTGAGATACCGCCGTTATGGTTGATTACCAGCGAGGCGAAATAGGTGCCCGGATCAATTCCTGCTGAATTATAGCAGACCTGGATCGGCTGGCTTCCGCCGCCGGCAATCGTGCCGTCATCAACATCAATTGACAGCCAGCTATAAAGAGGATTGTCCTCTGTCATGGTCAGGCTGCCGGAGATATCGTGAGGATCACTTCCATAGTCGTCGCCGCTGATTGTGTAATCAATGACGATAGTGCCGGTCAGGCCGGCGTCAAAGGTCAGGTTGACATTGAAGTCCTCGACATCGCTGCTGTACATACAGCCCAGCGGAGGATCATCACAGGTCCAGGTGCAGGTAACACCGTTGCCTGTTGTGCCGTCAAAGACCAGGCTGCCGGAACTGGCAGCGATATCATCAGCGCTGTTAACAGTTACACCTGACGGGAAGGTCATGGTGAACTCATCGATCCACTCGGCATCACTGGAGGCATTGGCGATTGTGAAGGTCACATCGGCCGTGGCGCCCGGAGTGAAGCCGGCAGCGGTCGTGATATTGGCGCCGTCGATCTCCTTGGTCGGAGGAACGCCGTACTGAACCAGAACCTCGAAATCGAGGTCAACATCACCCTCATTGCTGAGGTCAAGAGTTGTGCATCCCGATTCATCTACTCCAACCTGACAGAACTCGATCAGAGTCGGATCCCAGGTCAGAAGCGGAGGCTCGAGGTAGTTAATTGTCAGATCGAAGTCGGGGATACAATCCGGTGACGGCCAGGTGTCGATCATCAGATAGTATGTTCCCGGTTCGAGGAATACGACGAATCCATGCGGATCGCCGGAATAATCGGTAGCTTCGGCGATACAATCGCTGTAGCTTGATCCCGGAGGCGGGCAGTCAGCGCCCAGACCCATACCGGTCCAGCTTGTACCCTTGGGATCATGGATGAATTCGTAATATCCGGCTTCGTCGATATTGATTTCATAAAGGATGTCCTCACCGCCGTCATAGTATGACAGACAGGTTGAACTGTAGTCATCTATTCTGCCGCAGGTAGTCTGGCCAATGTCCATATAAGGAGCATCGGAAGGCAGATTGACTTTAAGCGGATCGGAGCAGTTGTCGCCGGGCTCAGGGATAAGTTCTTCGATTGTAAGCGTAAAGGACGGGATACAATCGGGTGACGGCCAGGTATCGATCATCAGATAATAGGTGCCGGGTGTGAGCTCGATTGAGAAGCTCTTGGCCGAACCTGATGAACTGGTTACCTCTGCCAGACAGTCGCTGTAGGTGGATCCCGGAGGCGGGCAGCTTGCGCCCAGAGCCATACCGGAATAGCTGGTTCCCTGAGGATCAAGTGTAAATATGGCACTGAATGACGTATTGACGTTGATTTCATAGAAGATGTCTTCGCCGCCGTCATAGTAGCTCATACATGTGTTGCTCTCGTTGTTACCACGTCCGCAGGTGTAGTTGTTATCAACATACGGCAAATCGGCCGAGCTGTTAACAGTCACCTTGAGAGGATCGGTACAATTGTCTCCAGGCTGTGCCGGAGGGCATTCGATGGCATTGATCTCGACCACAAAGTCGTACGGATCAGCGCCGAAAGCAACTATATAATAATAGGTACCGTCCGGAATATCTTCAAATGTTAACTGCGGCCATCCGTTGGGGCAATCAAAAGCACCGGAGGTGAAGTAATACATCGAAGCCTCGTCGCAGCAATCCGGCTCGGAATTCTCCGCAACCAGAGTCGCGCTGACTGTTGACGGGCTGGCACCGCTTGAACCGCAATAGCTGACACTTACGTCGTTGCAGTTTGTGGTGCTGCTGAGTGTGAACTGGTACCATACACCGTACCACTCGTCGAAGATCGACGGGCAGTCGATAGTAGCGCCAACCGTTGTGCCGGAAGTCGGTGTGCCGAGAGTAATAACTTCGGCGCCGGAGCACTCATCGTTGGCGGGTGCCGGCGGGCACTCCTGAATATCCAGTGTGAACTGGAAGTCCTGCGTCTGGCCGCCGTAGGTGCCGGGGCCGGTGAAGGCAGGATAATAATAGGTGCCTGCGGAAAGACCGTTCCAGTAGGAGGTCGGATTTCCGTCAGCCGGGCATTCATCCCAGGTGGTGTTGCTGTGCAGGATGTAATCATCACAGGCACAGTCATCCATCAGGACAACACCGACAGTCACCAGCTCGGGTGAGGTGCCGCAATAGTCGATTGTGACATTGCCGCAGGAATACGGATTCTCGAAAGAATACCAAACGGCCTGCCAGTCGAGAAGACCGGGGCAATCGATAGTTGAATTGATTGTAGTACCGGTCACCGTCTGCGGGAAAGGTCCGGCAATCGTCTCGGCGTCGGCGCAATCATCGTTGGCCGGAGCATCCGGAGGAACGCCCAGATAATCGATTGTTAAATCGAAGTCCGCGATGCAGTCCGGTGACGGCCAGGTATCGACCATCACGTAATAGGTTCCTGCAGGCACCACTGCGCTGGTTATGCCGTAGGGGCTGCCGGAACTACTGCTGGTATTAACCAGGCAGTTGGTCGGAGGGCAGTCTGTAGAAACGGCAAAACCGGTGTAGGTCGTGCCCTTAGGATCCAGAGTGATATCGACAAAGATGTCTTCTGTGACGGTGAATTCATAAATGATGTCTTCTCCGCCATCATAGTATCCCATACAGGTTGTGCCATTGTAGGTATCTCCACGGCCGCAGGTATAGTTTGTATTTACGTACTGATCGGACACGAAATCGGCCGGGAATGTTGCGACTATAGGATTGGTGCAATCGTCGCCATTTCCCGCAACCGGGCAGGGATTGTTTGTACAATCAAGGCCTTCATCCCAAGAAATGAAATCCGGGCGGGAAGTGCAGTCACCCTGTGTCTCGTCGGCACAGGAAGGTCCGGCGGGATCGCCGTAGCAGCAACGTCCGGTGGGAAGAGGATCGTCATTGACCGAGATATAGTCAAATGCGCCCTCAGCACCGTCGGATCCGACATAACGGAAACCGAACGCAACATTGGTTTCGGTAAGGTAAGCTGTCAGATCGATGGTTACTTCATACCAGGTCCAGTTGGTGAATTCACCAGCCTGAGATTCATCCCAGAGCATGGTGTTGAAATTTGCACCGCCATCGGTGGAAATCCAGACCTCGAGGTCGTAGTTGTCATTAGGATCGACACCCCAGTAATAGCTCATATACCAATGGAACTCGAGAACCCAGCTTGATCCGCCGGTGGTCAGGTCGACAACCGGGCTGATCAGCCACTCGTCCTGGGGGACCAGTGCGGGATCGTATTCGCAGTTGGTGTAATAGGTGCCATTGTAGGGGCTGCTTGTTGCACTTTGCCAGGTGAATCCTGCATTTGTCACGTCCGCTGTCCATCCGGTTGGAGGTACAACTCCACCCTCAAAGTCCTCAAACAAGAGATTGGTTGCAGGGGCAGCCTTGTCAACCGCATTCTGAATTTTGGGACTGGTTTTGATAGCCGGATCGTTCGGGTTCATGCCGTCGCGGGGGGCAGCGGCTACCAAAGGCTGTTGGACATCGGTCTTCAAAGCCTTGTTGTTAGCCATATAATCCTGCTTTGCGGCCCACTCTTCGGGCGTAAAGTGATCGCCGTCAATAATGATGAAATCGCTTTCATCGAGGGCAAAAGCAGCGAGGCAGAAAGCCAGAACGAAAACGGGCAGCAGTAATGCCAGCAGTAATTTGTTACCTTTAAGCATTGACTCTCCTTTCGCTTAAGGCGGGTTACTTTTGAGAAATAAAGAAAAATTTGGGTCCACTGTTAACCAAACGGCTAAAGTGGGCATGTGCGTACGGGGCCCTGCCTACTCCTCCCAATAGATAAGGGGTCTTGCACATTGTTGCTTTACTCTAACGATAACTAAATCCTAAGTGCTCAACTTTTTTCATTCTGTTAAGAACAAAAAGCTACTGATAAGTATCCATGCACTGTCATATACATTATATACCTAAATTCAACAATGTCAAGATTTTTAACATATTTTGGGCTGAAAAAAGGCTGAAAAATGCGGTATCTCGGGGATTTTTTCGGCTGTTGCGGATTAACGTATATCATAATATCCAGTATAAAAAATTTAATCTTTTTTAAATCAACTGGATTAAATCGATAAGGATATCATTGTTTACATAATGATTTACCGAATTTTAAAACAAAGATCAAATTTCCGTGCCGAAGCTGATCCCTATAGATTGGGCTGTTTTTATGTAAGCGGAATCTCTGGGCACCAGCCGGTATTTTCCCGCAACCTCTTCAATAGGAACAGGCTCTATTTCCTGGCCCTTGAGACCTACCATCAGGCCGTATCGATTTTCATTTACTAGCTTAACAGCCTCATTTCCGAAACGTGTGGCCAAAAGCCGGTCGTAGGCAGTGGGAATGCCGCCCCTAAGCAGATGTCCCAGGATCGTAACACGCGTTTCCATGTTGGTCAGCGATTCGATCTGTTTGGAGAGAACATTGGCAATACCGCCGAGCCTGATTTTGTCCGGGCTTGTTTCCACTTTTTGCTGCACAACCATATCGCCCCCAATAGGTTTTGCGCCTTCACCGACCACTATGATGCTGAATCCTTTGCCACGACGGTTTCTCTCCTTGATTTTATCGCAGATAATATTCAAATCGTAGGGGAGCTCCGGAATCAGGATAATATCGCCCCCTCCCGCCAATCCCGAGGCCAATGCCAGCCATCCCGCATAACGCCCCATAACTTCAACGATCATAACTCGATGATGCGCCTCTGCGGTTGTATGGATCTTGTCAACAGCATCCGTGGCGGTCTGCAGGGCCGAATCAAAGCCGAAAGTCTGGTCGGTGCCGTATAAGTCGTTGTCGATGGTTTTCGGGATTCCTACCGCCTTGAGGCCCAGCTTCATCAGGCCGTGCGTAGCGGCCATGGTGCCGTCCCCGCCTATCGCTATAAGTGCATCCAGGCCAAGGCGTTCGTAGTTGCGGACGACCTGCGATGAGCGGTCTATGTAAATCCATTTATCATTTTCAAGAATTGGAAACTCGAATGGATTGGCTTTATTGGATGTGCCCAGGATCGTTCCGCCCCGGGTCAAAATGCCTGAAACCGCCTTATCGTCCAAATCCCTGTGACGGTTTTCAATCAATCCCTCATAACCGTCCATAAAGCCGACAACTTCCATACTGTAATCATGAATAGCGGTCTTCACCACACTTCTGACCACAGCGTTAAGGCCGGGACAATCGCCTCCCCCGGTCAAAACCCCGATTTTAATACTCATTTTATCCCCTGTCTTCTCATAATTTGCGTTTCCATCTTTATAATACTTATCGATTTAATCTCTTATAACATGAGTTCGCAAAGCATGTTTCAGCGACAAATCATTATGCCGTATAAGAGATTAATTGAATGTAGGGATTTGGGAATTTATAGTAAAGCAAAAAATAACCGCGCTGCCTTTTAGGCAGCGCGGTTTTATTTGAAGCGGAAGAGCTTCCGCTTATTTCTATTGCTCTATTCAAATGCGCAGCAATCGCCGCCATTGCCGTCCCATGATCCGGGTGCGCAATCGCCGGGTGCCGCTCCGCCAATGAAGACGTAGTTAATTACCCAGACCGCGTCGGATACGTTAACCGCGCCGTCACCATTGGCATCACCGCAGGCCAGCACAGGCTCGGGTTCTGCACCGCCGATAAAGACGTAGTTAATGATCCAGACCGCGTCGGATACGTTGACAGCCTGATCATCGTTAGCATCGCCGCAGAGGCCCTGACAGGGAATCTCAGCGGCACAGAGCTCATAATTCTCGATAAAGGCAAAGCCCTTATCCATCAGCTCTCTTAAACCGGATTGGCCTGTGAGGCTGATAGTTTTGACCTTACAGATTTCGAGAGTATCGTCGGCATTTAAGGTTCCACCATAGAAAGCATTGAGGATTCGCATTTCGGTTCCATTGGTGGAATCAGAGAAGACCGATAGGTTGCCAGATATTGACTGGAGCTTGTTGTAGAGCGTATCCGGATACCAACCGAGGGTGGAAAAGGCATAATCATAGCCATTGACCGCTCTGGCGCCATAAGAGGAATTGGATCCATTATAAACTCTCAGACCAGCCGCATTCTGAGTTCCAACATGATCGCCTGTCATGTAGACCATATTATACTCAGTATCTATGAATCCGGCATCGATGGAGGAATCGGGATCGCAATCCCAGTCGGATTCTTCACCCAGAATAAAGTCGCCCAGTGCGCCTCCGGATGTATTCCAGAGGGTTACCTTCTCGATCACGACCGAGGTGTCCTGATGTCCCGGAACGAAGTACTCGATCTTGCCCTGAACCATACTGTCGGGTGTTGACCAGTAGCCTTCGGTCTTTGAATAGCCAACACCGTTGCCGGGATCGCCAACTTCGGATGTTGTGATGCTGCTGAGAGCGCGCATATGGTACTGGGTAGAATCCTGGGTAATGGCATCACTATAAATCCTAATAGTGCTGCCTTCCTTCCAGCCGACCACGAACGCCTCGTGATAGAGAGGAGCGATTGTATCGCCGCAGGCATAGAACTTCATATTGCCATCGGGAGCATCGCCCTGATGGGCGGCCTGAGGAGTATTCCAGAGATCGATCGTCCAGCATCCGCCGGTGATTTGTGCGAATTCAGGAGTGTAGTATTCACATGCAACCACCAGATTAACGACGATGTCGAAATCATCCACTCCTGCCTCGGCAATATCAACCGAAATGGTGCCGGTGTAATTGCCCTGTCCGAGAGTGGCAGAGCTGGCGGTCCATTGGATAGTTGCCGGAGAGGCGCATCCGGGAGCGCCGGTCCAGGAAGGATCATCGGAGAAGTTGGGGCCTGTACCGGCATTAATTGTTCCGCCGGAACCGGCATCAATTGTCAGCCATGCGTCGTTGGAAGTTGCAGTATATGAGTAGTTGACGTTGCCGCAGTTTGAAATGATAACCTCATTGGAATATGTCCCCTCGGTGGTACATCCAGTGGGATCACCGTTTGGTGCAAGAGCCACTTCATCATACTCGGCATCAGCAGGAGTAGTGGAAATGCAGTTATTCTGCGGCAACTCATTCATTGCAAAACAGGGCCAGGTCATAAATATCACTGGATTATCAGTATATGTCAAAGTTGCTTCATTAGGATCATTAGGATCAGCTACCGCGCCCGATTCGAGATCAAGGATGTATTCGATCATTAAGCTGTCAGTGGAATACATCGCCATAGTAGGATAATGCTCATTTTCGCATTCATTTGTGACGCATTCATCTGTAAATGTTCCTGTAATGTTAACGGCGGCTGACCACACCTGCCCCATGCCACCGGTGGCATCGGAAGCGGTCAAATAGATGTCACCGTTCAGGAATCCGGTTGCACCTATATCATCGGCCAGATCATCATCCTCAGGATCGGTATAAGCGCCGAATCGAGTGAATACTATATAAAGCTTATCGTCGCAATAAGAGATGTTCGGTTTCGCAATAAACCTGTTCCATGCCGGAAAGAGCGCATCAGCCGGAATGGCGGCAGGATGACTGGCATCGTATACCAATGAGATACAGTTATTGGTGTTATCCCAATGATATAGCTTACAGGCGTATGGAAGATCACAATGGTCCTGAATATTGGGAGCCATCCATGCCAGGTGGAAAGTTCCATTCGGATCGATGAACCCAGTCAGCTCGTAAGCCGCGGGCTGGGTTTTGTCATCTTCGAATCCGGACATGTAATCAGTTACCTTAACGACTGGTCCCCAGCTTGCACCATCATTTGTAGAAAGCCTGTAAACGATTTCCTGGTTAAGCTGATAGTAGGCATTCGCCGGACCATTGTCACAGGGATGTCCTCCGCCGGTTCCCGAACCGTCATATTTGTAATAGAGCGGTTTCATGTATGCCAGATAGACATTATTATTACCGGGTCTATGATCGGCCCTTACGATATAGGCTATATTATAGACTGAATCTATAAAGTGCGGACCGTCCCAGGTTCCGGTTCCGGGCTGATCAGCGTCGGTGGCAACCTTCCTTTGATAAATGAGTGATGCCACATCGATGTTATTTTGATCCGCAGTTGCCGCATCGCAGAATCCCCATTCCTGATGAGCAATATGGGTAATTACTCTTCCGTCATCCGTAGTATCGCAATCGAGTATGGGCCAGAGATAAGGACTCACAGTCTCATCACCAAGATTTTCATCACAATAGCCGTTGGTAATTCCTTCCAGGTTGGGTGGCCCGGGAAGGGTTTGCGCAGTCTGGAAGCTCGAGGTCGGACATCCCGGGCCGCCGTAGGCAACATAGGATTTCCATGCTTCCGCAGTATTACGGATGCTCATGGCTGCGACCATCTCATTGTTATCCGGGGTCATATCCAGATTCGGTGCAAAAGTATACGGGCTGTTGGCGAAGTTTCCTGACGGTCCCCCTTGAAATGATCCGCCGGCGGTATAATCCCAGGTGCCAGCGCTCCAGTCGAAAATACCATGCAGACACTGCAGGATAATCGATGCTCCCAGAACTCTGCGGGCCGACCAGTTCATGTAAACATAGTCGCAATTGGCGTTCCAATAACCGGCATAAACAATCTGCCTTCCTGAGGAAGTATAATGCTGACGGTCATGCTGAGTTGTTTCGACCGAATATATTTGCCGCCAATTACCCACGGGTGTGTAATCCATTGGCGCGGCCATCATTACCGGATATGAACTGCCGGAACTATATGAATCTTCACTTGTCCCGAACAAAGATGCTTTGGATGTTGCTGTTCTTTTTGCATCAGGAGTGTTCCCATCCGTTGATGTTTTGGCAGCGGCGACAGAGGTTAGGAGAAATACTGTAAGGAGTAAGATTACTCCAAGTCTTCTCATCATGATTTGCTCCTTTCGGAATTAAAATAAGGCTCTAAACAGGAGAATTCCGCACATTCCATACCGTTATATGCGGAGTAGAAATCGCGACCATCCACCTCCCTTCAAAAAATCGACTGTTAACGCTTAATTAATTTATATTTCGGACTAATACTCAATAATTTTAAGCAGACCAATAACTTATCCGCTGAATAAGCACCATAAGCCTCTGTAAGAGATATACTTATCCTTTATCCTTCAGCCGAAATTTATAATATCAAATAGTACAGGTGATAGGTACAATTTTACTTCTAGCACAAAAGGTTGTCCGTCAAAGCGTTGGTCTAAGAAAAACTATATATATTAATTGAATTTGTCAAGGATATTTTAATTGATGCTTTAATATAGAGACACAGGATTCTGAAAAAAATCCGCTATCTCGATATTCAATATTATAGAAGGCAGTGAATGCAATGATTTTAGTTGCTGATAAGTCATTTTAAGCCATAGACCTGAGGCGGAGCGAGGTAGCCGGGGAATTTATCGATTAGTGCCTTTCGGGTTAGAAAACACAAGTGGCAGGCATCCACATATTCAGGCTCTATTTCGACATCATATTTCTCGGCCAGCCGTGAGGGGCCGCCTTCAAGCAGGGAGCCGCAAATCGGATGATTTTCGGGATCATATTTTTTCATGATGTCGGAAAGTTCGGTCTGAAACAGGTTGCCAATGCACAGTCCCTGACAGAGCATGACATTGCCGTAGGGATCGACATGAACTCGTCCTGGGGATCTGAGCTCTTCATGTGGACATTCCCCGAAGCTCTTATAGCTGATTCGGGGAAGGTCCTCGGTCAGTTTTTCCGCAGCCCGGCCCTTGAAAAGCACATCGCCGCCGACCACCGGCTTACCCTTTTCGCCGGATTCATCCGGTTCAGGGAGTGTTACAGGCTTTTCGATACAGATTGAGCCGGAGGAGAATCCCAGTTTTTTAGCCGCTTTAAGTGCATTTTGTGCCGCATTGGGAGCACCGTGAAGCTCATCGTCGCTGATACTCAAATCGGAGACATTTAAGTCCGCCAGAGGCCTAAGCCAATGCTCTGCATCTTGCTCGGAAACCGCCCAATATCCGTTGGTAACGACTCCGACCTTGAATCCCAGAGAGCTTGCCGCGCGGGCCGACTCCAGCATCAGAGGGTAGAACAGAAAAGGCTCTCCACCTTCAAGATAGATAGTCTCGATGGTGCCCAAATCTCTGGCCTGTCTTAAGACCTCTTCGACGTTTTTTAATGTGAATGTGCCCTTTTCATGCGGTCCGCAGTAGAGAAAACAGTGATCGCAATCGTAGGTACACAGGTAGGTCAGCAAAAAATGTATGCCTTTCAACATCTATCGTCTCCCCGGGAAAGGTTATGAAGTCTATTTATCGGTTTATATTCGAAATCGCAAGTTTATTTATTGCTTATCTATTCAAATCTCAGGTTGAAAATGAGCATATGCAAAAACAAAATCGCAAAAAAATACGGCGCTCCCGCGAGCGCCGTATCCTGCCTTAGTAGTATTGTTTGATTAATCAGCAGTCAGGCTGGCCGTCCAAATCCGGGTCGCATGGTGATGGACCTTGTATGAATATGTAATTAGTCATGTAGACGACATCTGTTACGTTTATACTGCCATTGCAGTTCACATCGCCGATTTCAAATGGATCGGGTGCATCTCCACCGTTGAATATATAGCCGATCAGACAGATAATATCCGACACATCGATATTATCGTCCTGATTAACATCACCGCATTCAACCGGGCTCGCAATAAAAGATTCCGGCTCGGTCCAGGCGGAATAAATCGATCCGTTATAGGAGCGCGCCTGCCAGGTATATGTGGCCTCGCTCTGAAGATTTGCCGGATAAGTATAGGATGTCCTGAATGATTCTTCGGTAACCGGGCCGCTCTCGGCAATTATATTCTGCATATCCGGATCGGAGGCGATGCGGAAATGGTAGATCAAGCCGTTATCGCATTCCCCGGGATTGGAATTATTAACGATGAATGTCGGCTTAAGCCCGGCCCGCACTCCGTTAATCGGATACGTTGGCCCGGGCGTTGTGGGAGGAATGGCGCAGGCATCATCACCGCCCGCACCCCAGACGCCGTCGCCGTAGGTATTCCAGAGTGCGACAGTGTCGGCGGCCATGGAGCAGTTAATACTGCAATATTTGTCATTATTGTCGGACTGCTTTTTGGCAATTATATGGAAATTATTAAAAGCAAGGGAATCATGCAAAATAATATCGTCGTTTAACACAGGATCTTTGCAGAGGTATTTGTACGTAACCACTCCTCCAAGAAGGCCGCCCTCATTGGTGGTGCCTGTCAATACGGTATCACCGTAATTGTTCAGGACACACACTTCGGCATTGGTTACCGGCTTATCGTTGTATCCCTTGACCCAGACTTTCATATTGCGTTCAAAGGTCACATCCTGCCCCAGGCTGTCCATATCGCTGTAGGCCTGGAAGGAGAAAACTACATCATCATCGGAAGCCCGGTTAAGGAAGACACAGTTGCGAAGCCGGTTTCCAGTGGAATGGTCGCGGTAAGCTCCTGTGACGTCGAATACTATGGTCGTGCTGTCGGGGCCTGTATGGTTACAGTCGATTGTGTCTTTGTACAGTACGACATTATTTCCCGGAACCCCGCGGCTGTTGCCGAATGCCACCGGGTTTCTGGGAGCCTTGTAATGATTGTACCTGAAAATATTATTCTTAATATTCTCGCTTCCTTGCATTGTAGTGTCTTCGATTCCGAATCCGATGGCTGCGACCTCCATGAATCCGCCGGAACTTCCGGGAATGACCTCGACATAATTTTTTTCGAAGATGTTATCAGCGCAGATCCCATAGAAAAAGATCGAGACCGCCTCGGCCTGGCTTCCTATGTGCGAGGTGGATGAGTATGTATCCACTTCGACCTTGAAAATATTATCATGAATATGATTGTATCGGTTGCCCGTCCCGGATTCGCCGGGCACATAGCGCCAATACAGAGCAGAAACCTTGCCCTCGGAATGTATGAATGTCGGCCCGCTGGAGACCAGAATGTCGTTACCATATATCTCCACAGGTTTTTCCGCGGTGCCTTTGCAGTCCTGAAGTAGAATACCCTGGCTGCCTTCGCGGCTGTTTCCGCTTCTGATGATGTTATTATATATCTTTGAACCGCCCTGCAGGCCATAGATGGAAATTCCGTAAGCATTTCCGGATGAATGGCATGTGTTGCCGTCGGAGTCGGGATAGAGTTCATTAACTGCGTCGGTGGCAATATAGTTGTCATAGATATATGCCAGGCAGCGCGGATCGCTCTTATTTATCGATATGCCTGTGTGAGGACCGTTGGTAATACTGATATCATGTATTTTTAGATGATAGTCGTCTTCCAAGTATAACTGCTTCTGTGCCAGAAACCAGATAACCGCGCCGGTTGTGTTACAGCGGCTGGTGAAGGCGGTTGAATTGCTCTTGTAGGTTCCGCCTGAGATTTCAAGGTTGTAAGTAGTGCCGTTATTCTTGACGCATTTGCCGTCGACACCGTCAATGGTGGCATTGACATTATTCAATAGAAGATCGTGAGAGTTGCCGATGAAGATGCAGTTGTTGTCGTAGGCATTGTCGGCATTATATCCGGGCGCGTGTAAGATGGAGCCATTTTTTATTTCGACATCGTAGGCGTTCCAGTAAATGGCGATGCCGTAATTATCGTCACCGCCGCCTGTGCCGAAGGTGAGAGTTTTGCCGTTCAAGTCGAGCACGATATCGTGAACATTATCGCCAATTCGAATTCCATTCGTTGATGACGATAAATTGCCTCCGAGTATATAAGTGCGGTTACTGACATCGTGTATATGATACGGGAGATGATCTATTACAGTTGCCGCCGGGGATAGTGCCGGCAGGCAAAATATTGTGATTAAAATCACAAAACATACAGCATTCCTCTTGCTTGCCATAGCTTCCAATGCCTCCTGTATGTATAGAGCAGGGCTCTATTGTATGTTAGTAGTTCGGTATGTATACTTCCGTATGTAAAATCAGGTCTGAAGACCTTTTGGTACTTTGGGGAAATACGATAAAAAAATCACCCCCGGTTGGCAATATTTTTTTAATAGGGGTGATTTTTGAGAAATCTAATCTACTATAATATCATGTGCAATTGCGGTTATTGAGGATATTTCAAATTTTGCCGTAGCCTATTATTGAACGGGGGTGCGTCATTTTGCGGGGGTCCAGTATTTCGTTCAAAGTTTCCTCGTCAATTAAACCGCTTTCAAGTGCAAGTTGGCGAACCGGACGACCTGTCTCCAGAGCTTTTTTGGCTATTACGGCGGCGTGGTCGTGTCCCATAAAGGGCGCCAGAGCCGTGACCAGGCTGACTGAGTTTTCCACCAGCTCCTGGCATCTTTCGCGGTTGGCGGTTATCCCGACAATACAGCGCTCACGGAGTACCGTACAGGCTCGTTCCAGCATCTCGATCGATTGGAAGATGTTGAAGCCGAGGATTGGCTCGAATACGTTGAGCTCGAGCTGACCGCCCTCGGCGGCAAGTGTGACAGTGACGTCGTTTCCGATCACCTGAAAACAGACCTGATTTACCACCTCGGGAATTACCGGATTGACTTTGCCGGGCATAATCGAAGATCCCGGCTGACGAGGCGGGAGGTTGATTTCGCCGATTCCGGCGCGCGGGCCGGAAGAAAGCAATCTTAAGTCATTACAAACTTTGGATAATTTTATTGCTACCCTTTTCAGCACGCCCGAAAGCTGCACGAAGGCTCCGGTGTCAGAGGTCGCCTCGACTAGGTTCGGTTCGGTGTAAAGTGGGAGACCGGTTATATCCGCCAATAGAAAGCGGACTTTCTCGGCATAACCCTCGACAGTGTTAATGCCGGTGCCCACTGCCGTAGCACCCATGTTGATACCGCAGATCTCACGTGTAGCATCCTTGACGGCTTTCATGCCCTCGCTCAGCGCGATACCGTAGGCCTCGAACTCCTGACCCAGGGTCATCGGGACAGCGTCCTGAAGCTGGGTGCGTCCGATTTTCAATATATCGGAAAACTCCTGCCCCTTATCGGTGAAAGCGTCTTTAAGATTGTTCATGGCTTTCAGAAGTTTTTCGATATCCCAGACCGAGGCGATTTTCAGCGCGGTCGGATAAACATCATTGGTAGACTGCGAGAGATTGACATGGTTGTTGGGATGGCAATACTTATACTCCCCGCGCTTATGTCCCATTATTTCGAGAGCGCGGTTGGCAATCACCTCATTGGCGTTCATATTGGTAGAGGTCCCTGCGCCGCCCTGAATGACATCGACTATGAAATGCTCGAAAAGCGCGCCGCTTCTGACGTCATCACAGGCCTGCACGATAGCATCACCGATTTTATGATCCAGGATACCCAGTTCCATATTGGCCATGGCCGAGGCTTTCTTGACCGATGCCAGAGCATTGATAAGATTCGGGAATTGCGAGATAGTGATCCCGGTCATCGGGAAATTCTGTATCGCACGGGCAGTTTGTATTCCGTAATAGACCTCTTCCGGAATCTGACGTTCTCCCAGGCTGTCGCTCTCGAGTCTATATTTCATTCTATTTACCTCCATCGATAATTTTTATGTCGGCTGTTTTCTGATAATATTTCACCACAGCCGCCATATCCTCATCTCCCAGCCCCATGCCTTCGGCGCCGCTGAACATTTCTCTTACGGCGGAGGTAACCGGCAGGGCAATGCCGCTGATTCCTCCCGCCTCAAGGGCCAGGTTTATATCCTTAAAGATCAAATCGATGGAAAAGTTCTTGGCATAGTCATCTCTTGCGATGGAATTCCCCTTGATCGTAAAAAGCGGACATCCCAGCGCACCGGAGCTTATTGTCTCATTCACTGATTCAAAATCAAGCCCGAGTTTTCGGCCGAATGTTAATGCCTCGGCATAGGCGCCCATCATATTGGCCAGAAGCATGTTGATCATCAGCTTCATCTTCGTTCCCGAACCGATTTGCCCGCAACGAACGACCTTTTTGCCCATGCTCAGAAGCATTGGTTCGGTCTCATCGATTAACTCTTCTTTGCCTCCAGCAAGAATCACCAGGGTGCTGTCCTCGGCCGGTTTTTTGCTCCCGGAAACGGGTGCATCCAGAAAATCGGCTCCCTGAGAATCAACGATTTGGGCCGCCTGCAATGTTGCCTGTTCGGAGACTGTGGTCATATTTATCACCGTTTTGCCCGATTTCAGGACATCGGCTATGGAACTGACTACTTCAAGTAAATCCGAAGGTCCGGTTACCATGATTATGATCACGTCGCAATCTTCGGCCAGCTCCCGGGGTGCATAATAGACTGTTGCGCCCTCGTCACGGAAAGCCTCGGCGCGCGACTCGGTGCGGTTGTAAACACCCAGATCAAATCCGGCATTCTTGATATTTCTTGCCATCGGCGCGCCCATTGTCCCCAGGCCTATCAATCCGATTTTTTTATCCTTTATTGGCATCAGATATCCTCCTTTTAGAATCAATTTAAAATGCAAAGAGGGATTATAAAAGAAGATTTATGATGTTGCAATTGGTTTCTGGAAAGTATTACAAATAGAAAAGCCCGCCTCTGAAATACTCAGGCGGGCTTGCAGATTTTATCGTTATTCGCTTAGCAGTCGGGATCGCCGTTGCCGTCAAGGTCGCAGGGCGGCATACCACCTATAAAGATATAGTTTACTATCATGACAGCATCGCTGATATTGCAGGTGCCGTCGCAGTTGCAGTCGGCGGCCTCGATCGGATCAGGCTCGGGGCCGTTTATGAAGATATAATTGACAATATAAACTGCATCTGAGATGTTCAGCTCTTCATCCCCGCTGGCATCCCCGCATATATAAGCCGGGGGTGGGGGTTCGGTGACCTGCATAACTATCAGCATCGTATCCGTATTTGGCGGTGAATCGGAATCGGTTACAACGACTCTGAACGAAAATTCGGAAGCCCACGTGGGTGCACCCGAAAGCAGTCCGGATTCGCCTTCCTCGAATAAAAGACCGTATGGCTGCTGTCCCCATACTTTATCCCAGCTATAAGGCGGCACTCCGCCTACAGCCCAGAATTGATAGCTGTACTCTTCACCCACTACTGCGTCCGGTACTTCATAGGCTTGCATATGCAGAAGGCCGTCGCAGGCATCTCCGACGCCGTCATTGTTCTCATCATACTGATACGGATTCTGAACATCGTAGCAGTTATCGCAGGCATCACCCACTCCATCCTGATCGAAATCGTCTGTATTGGAGGTGGCAAGCTCGGGACAGTTATCATTCTCATCCGGAATGCCGTCATTATCATCATCCGGATCGCAGGCATCCCCGAGAAAATCACCGTCGTTGTCGTTTTGATCGAAGTTGGGAGTATCCGGACAGTTGTCGCAGTCATCTCCCACACCGTCATCATCCTCATCTTTCTGATCGGAGTTCATCGTCAGCACGCAGTTGTCGCTGTCGTTGACGATGCCGTCATTATCAGCGTCCGGCTTGGGAAATATATTTCTGATCATATATTCTTCGTCAAGGCCGCATCCCGACCAGGGGCAGTGCAGGTTGTCCAGATTGTACCAGGCGTTATGGCCGTCATCCCAGCCGTAATTGAAATGATACTGCTTGGTACCGTCAATCTCGCGCCAGCCGTCGCAAACGATGGCATGAGTATAAATCCGATATTCCATTGGCTGGCCGGACAGGATTTGCTCTTTGACAAGGTTGAACCATCCATCAGAGCTATGATCGCTGCGCCATTCCCTGTCGATTGACTCATCATAGTAGAAATAAGTCGGGAAAACATTGACCGCGTAGTATGTCCACGTGCCCGATCCGCAGCGTCCGTAGTCCATCTCGAACGCTATTCCCACCTCGCGGTTGAGATGTGCCAGAGCATGCTGCTGGTCTTCATCGCAGCCCTCGTCGCAGTCATCGACTATGTTATCCCAGTCGTAGGGGTCGGTAAAATCGGCGCCAAGTGTCTGACCCGGGGAACTGCCATCGCAGGAGTTGTCACCTGCCCAGTAATATGAATGGCTGCCCTGTCCATGAGGCGGCCACTGGTAATAAGCCATGATCTGTGCAGCCGCAGTGGCAACACATCCGACCACGGTCGTTCCGCCGTCACCCATAGGGCAATAGTTGTTGTAGGGTGCACCCTGATGCCAGCTTGTGGTGAGAAGAGGTTCGCCCTCCTCACCCGGGACTATGTCCTTGCCGAGCCTGCTTAAGAATTCCGGCTCTGATAAAGTGTATTGCGACCATTTGGTCTGATTTATCTCATCGAAAAGCTTTTCTGATTTTGTGGCCTGAGATGCTTCCATACTGCCGTAATAATCCACATACAGCCTTACCCGTTCCATTAAAACATCTCTCAGGAGTTTGGCAAAGCCGTCCTCGGCGCTGACATCGAGAACCGAATTATCCGAGTAAGCTTTAACCGGGGGCAGTTCCTTCAAAACGGGTACAACAATATATCCTATTGGCTCGATCGAATAGACATTTGCCAGGACGGTATCATTAACAATCAACTGCTCCACATTTACGATCTGGGGATTTTGCGATTCGGCCCAATCGCCTCTATCGTAGACTATCATGTTCAGCCAGTTCTGGCTGACAAGGCTCATCTCGTAATCCTCTGCCACCTCGGCTGAGACAGTGGAGAACGAAATTAAAATCGTGAATACGAAAAGCGCGAATAGATTGAAGATTGAAGTCGTTACTTTTTTCGGCGATGACGAGTAGGTAAAGTCTTCAGGCTTGGGTTTAAGGGAATACAATGCGTCACCTCCAGGGTGAAAAGGCCAGTAGTCAATGAAGCTGTTTTTTCTCTTCATTTAAAATAACCTGCTTTGGGTTTTTGTCAATATTTGAATTGTCGTTCTTTTTTATGTGTTTAAACCGCTTGCAATTAGAACGTCAATGTCTTAACCTTTATTTGTTTATATTTTAAAGGATTTTTGGTAAATTACAGCTTATGAAAATCACGGCTTTGCATATTGCCCGCCTTGTCCAGGAATCAAAGCAGTCCCATTTGGGGACGCGGATCAGGAAACTACGCAAATCCGAGAAGGACAAAACTGTTATAATGCATCTTGAAAATGGGGATGAGCGCTTTAGTCTGGTCTTTCATTTTGGAGGCAAGGTCTCATACATTTACTTTGTGTTTGGCTTTTATACCAAAATTTCCACCACCAATTTTCTTCCCCAGCTTATGGATGCTCGAATTACTGATATCAGACAACTCGATTATGACAGGATAATTCGGTTTGATATTGAGGGGGAAGAGGAATCCTATAGGCTTATTTTCGAATTGTTTGGAATAAGCAGTAATCTATATCTAACAGATAATTCGAATAGAGTTATAACATCCATCCGCAAGGCTAAGCTGGATTTAAAGAAGTATGAACCACCTGAACCTCTGGAACTTGCCAATCCGCTTGATTTCCATAGCGAGGATGTTATGAAGAAATTACTGGCCTCCCCGGAAATGACCTTGAAAGATGCAATACTTCAGACATTCTCCGGTCTGGATGAAAGATTGCTCGAGGAGATCGCTGCTGATAAAAATGATAGTCTATCCAAATCGGTCCCTGAATTAAGTCCCGAACAAATCAAAGAACTGATTGAAAATATAAGTGAATACTGCACCGATTTCACTGATCCCGGCACGGCGCTCTGTTATGATGCCCATGCGGAATCGATCCTGATTGCGAATAATGACGATTTGCCCCAATTCGATGCAATCTCAGAAACATTTAGCGAAGCGTCGCGAGGACAGAAAGTCAAAAAGCCGAAATCCTCGGTAAAATCTAATCTGGCAGGACAGCTTAAGCGTGCTATTAAAAAAGACACGAAAAAATTATTGAAATTAGAGGAGCAGTTGAAGAAGGCCGAGGACTATCAGAATCTCAGGCAAAAGGCCGAGCTTTTGGGAATGAATCTGCATAAGGCTGAGAAGGGGATGGAGTCGATTGAAGTTGATGATGTTTACTCCGAGGATAGAGGTGTTATCGAAATCGAATTGGATAAAACTCTGTCACCCGGCCAGAATGTAGAGCGAATGTTCGAGCGGGCCAAAAAGCTGAAGGACAAAATACCGGGTATTAGATCCGAAATCCGCCTTACCAAGGATCGTATTGAAAGATTGAATCAGCTTCATGATGATCTATACCAGCTTGTGGATGATACTATTCCGGATGGGCTGAAGAGCGAGCTGGCGGAATTCGGCATCAAGGCTCCCGGAGAGGGCAAAAAAGCCAAATCAGAAGAACGTCTTCCATACAAAAAATACACCTCCTCACTGGGAGAGGATATTCTGGTGGGGCGCTCGGCCTCGGATAATGATGTTCTGACATTCAAGTTCGCTCGCAAATACGATCTCTGGCTGCATTCCCAGCAGACCGCAGGCAGTCATGTAATCCTCAGGCGTCCCAATAAAAGCCATCAATTTCAGAAGTCCAGCATTGTCGAAGCTGCTGAAATTGCCGCATTCTTTTCAACAGCAAAAAAATCGGATACAGTGCCGGTGATATATACGGAGGTCAAATATGTCCGCAAGGTCCGCAGGGGAAAGCCGGGACAGGTTATTGCCGACCGTACCAAATCGATTTTGGTCACACCGCTCCGTCCGAAAAATTAAACTTTCATTTTTCGGTCCGCTTATATAAATTCCCTCTGATGAAGAAAGTCTTGTTTATAATAATTGTACTGGCGGTTGTGGCCGGTTTGTATTTCCTGCTCAAACCGGAAAAGGATATTATGTCCGATCCGCGGATTCCCAAATTCGCACAAATACAGGCCGAGATAGAAATCGAGGCCGAGCGTCTGGACCAGGACAGCGTTCTTATGGAGGGTGTGCGCGATTCCATCTATGAGAGCTTTGGTGTGTCTGCTAAATGGATTAACGAGGTGGAGGCTCTGATAAATGAGCAGCCGGAGAAATGGGTTGATATCTACCAGTTAATGATTAAGCATGCCGAGAAGGTCAGGGACTCTCTTCTGCATAAAAAGCCGATTCAAAGTGATTCAACCTGACGTCATTCTTAATTCTACTGTAGGCAATCACATCGAACCTGAAATCACATCCCGAAGTATCATGCTCCTGAATATATCCCTGTGCCGCCGCAATTAGATTTTTCTGTTTCGATTTTGTGACCCATGCCTGCGGCTCGCCGTATTTATCGCTTCTGGCCGCCTTGACCTCCACGAATACGATGGTGTTTTCGATTTTGCAGATAAGATCGATTTCCTTATGACCGTATTGATAGCTGCGTTCGAGGACTTGATAACCCTTGCTTTCCAGGTAATTAGCCGCCAGATTCTCGGCCTCGGTGCCAAAAGATCTTTTATTCCCTTTCTTCAAGGACAAGACTCTCCTGAATATATTCAGTATAGTCCATGCGGAAGCTCTGGCGATGATACACTGTGGCGCCGTACTTCATGATTGCTTCCCGATGGAACTTTGTGGCGTAACCTTTGTTCTGCCGGAATTTGAACTGCGGGCAGTGATGATCTATCAATGTCATGATCCTGTCACGGGTTACCTTGGCCAGTATGGAGGCGGCGGCAATGGCTGTTGAACGCTGATCGCCCTTTATCAGCGACTGTTGCGGAATTAATGTGTCCGGTATCTTGCGATTGCCGTCTATCAGTATTACCTGAGGCTTTATCTCAAGATTTTCCAGGGCGACTTTCATTCCCAGCACGGATGCCTGATAGATATTGATCTTGTCGATTACCCTCTGATGTATCGCTACGATTTTATACGCCAGGGCCTTTTTTGTAATGTAATCGTAAAGTTTCTCGCGTTTTTCGGGAAGAAGCGCCTTGCTGTCGTTGATACCGTTGGTGCGGAATTTCTCGGGAAGTATCACGGCGGCGCAGACCACCGGCCCGGCCAAAGGCCCCACGCCCGCTTCGTCAACACCGGCAATATACTGAATTCCGGTACGCCTGAGTTGATTTTCTATGCGCTGACTCGCCTTCATTTGAAGGCTATTTAAAAAAGTTAAATCCATGCTGGCAAGAAAATAGTTGGGATTATATTCTTAATTTTGCTATTATTTCTACTGAGAAATGAAGATTAAAATTTGCAAAAAATCGGAATTATCCGAAGGAAAAGCGGTTTCCAAAAAAATACTTGCCCGCCGTGTGGCGGTATTTTTGCTCAATGGCAAATATTATGCCATAGAAGGGGACTGCAAACATCAGAAGGCGCCGCTTGACTCGGGCAAGGTCGAAGGCAGTGTGGTTGAGTGCTCATGGCATGGATGGCGTTACGATATTCCCAGCGGTGAATGCCTGACAGAAAAATGGGCTAGGCTCAGAACCTATCCGGTTGAAGAAGAAGACGACTGGCTTGTGGTTGACTTGAGCGGGTAATACCTCTCGGTAATAAATACACCTGCCAGAATAGTAATCCCCCCCACAATGAAATTGGTGGTCAGTTGTTCTGACAGAAATATATAAGACCATAGGGCCGCCAGAATAGTCTGAATATACATATATATGGAAAGCCGCGAGGCCTCCATGTACTTCAAAGCCCAGTACCAGAGCGGGAAGGCCGTGCCGGTTGTCAAAAGGGATATGTAGAATAGCCCTATCCATGCTATGAGTGAGATTTGAGAGAAATCGGCTGTTATCGTTCCGCATGAGCCCATGGGGATAAAGAGGATCATGCCCGCGGTTATTGAATAGGAATAGGCAGCGATTGATCCGAGTTCGGCTACAACCTTTTTGCCGATGACTATGTAGAGCGCCCACGCAATTACAGCTATCAATATCAGCAGGTCGCCCCAGTAGAATTTGGGCTCGACAGTGATATTGCGGTCAAGCAGGATTATAATCACCCCAGCCAGCGCAATCAGGATACCGCCCATTTTGCCGAAATAAAATTTCTCCGAGAGCATGGGAATGGCGAGGATATAGACGAATAACGGCGTCATGCTGAACATCAGGGCTGAATGCCCCGGGGTTGTCATCTCAAGGCCGATAAGAAAGAAGCCCTGGTTTACGGGAGCGATAAGAAAACCGAGGATGATTATCTTCAGCAGGTTCTTCCTGCTTAAGCGTTTATATCTTCCTTGAATCAGCATCAGCAGGTTCAGTACAATTGTCGCAATAACAAAGCGCAGAATGCCAAGGGTGAAGGGCTCGAAATCGTTTAAGGCAATTTTCGTGAAAAGCGGTGTAGCTGAGAAAATCAATTGGCAGAAGATGATTGCTATGTAAAGCTGCGCCAGGGGCATAGAAAATCACGCCTTTATTTTCAGGTCATAAATTGAAAGGCAAGCTAACTACTTTTTGTTCGCTCGGCAATAAATACACCGATTAAAACCACTATTCCTCCCGCAACGAAATTGCGTGTTAATTGCTCGGAAAGAAATATATAAGAAAAGATGGTTGCCAGAAGTGGCTGGAAGAATATGAATACGCTCAGCCTCGAAGCCTCAAGATATTTCAGAGCCCAGTACCAAACCGGATAAGCTATACCCGAGGTTATTACCGCGGTGTATAATAAAGCAATCCAGGGGAGGAGGTCAGCCCCGGCATAATCGAATGTTACAGTATTGTAGGCGCCAATCGGAATGAAGAGGATTGTGCCGAAGGTCATGGTATAGGTGATGGCCTGAATAGAGCCCATTTTTTTGACCAGCTCTTTTCCAAAAACTGTATAAAGCGCCCATGCGATCACACCCAGAAATATTATGATGTCACCCTTCACGAATTCCGGTTCGATGGTGATGTTTTGATCCGATAGTACTACCACAACTCCTGCAAATGCCAATAAAATACCGATCATTCTCCTGATTCGGAATTTTTCCTTCAAAAGTGGAATTGCGAAGAGGTAAACCAGAACAGGGGTTAGACCGTACATCAGGGCGGCATGCCCGGGCGTGGTGAATTGCAAACCGTAAAAGAGCAGGCCCTGATTCCCGGGAATGGCCAGAAGTCCCAGAATTGCTATAAAGAGCCAGTGCTTTTTATCGGGAATGATTTTTCTGCCCTGGGTGAGAAGAAATATATTTAAAATGATGATTGAGATTACAAAACGGATTACTCCCAGAGTAAGGGGGTCAAAATCACGCAGAGCTATCTTAAGAAAAAGGGGAGTGGCCGCAAATACCACCTGCCCGAAAATGATTATGGTATATAAACGCACGGCAGACATATCTGCAAAAACCGCCGCCCTCTGAAATTGTTTCGCCCGTTAAATCATGCTTTTGATAAATCCGCCGTCGATCTGAATCGCTGTTCCGGTTATATAAGCCGCCTGTTCCGAGGCCAGGTATGCTATCAGGTTGGCCGGTTCAACCGGATCGGCAAGGCGGTTCATCGGGATCGAGCGTTCCCATGAGGTGAAAAGCTGTTTGACGGTGAATTTGCTTTTTTTGGCAAGCCCGGAAGCAAAATCTTTTAACCGATCGGTTGCGGTGAATCCGGGACAGATAGAATTGACGGTTATGTTGTACTTTGCCATTTCATTGGAAAGCGATTTGGTAAATCCCAGTACGCCTGCCCGCACGGTGTTTGACAGAATCAGATCATCCAGAGGCTGTTTTGCTGAAATCGAAGTTATGGCGATAATCCTGCCCCATTTCTGTTTTTTCATATCCGGCACAGCCAGCCTGCACATATTGATGGTGGATTTGAGGTTGAGCTCAATGGCCCATGTGAAATCGCGTTCGGTAAGCTTCTCGAACGTTCCCTGAGGCGGACCGCCGGCGTTACATACAAGAATATCAACCTTTTTAAGATATTTTTTAGCTGTTTTAAACAGGTTTTCCAGATCTGTGGAGGAGGTGACATCGCATTTTACCGGAAGCACCTCTTTTCCTGTTTTCTTCTGTATATCCTTGGCTGCCTTGTTAAGTGCATCATTATTGCGGCTGCAAATTACTACTTTGGCCCCTTCTTCGGCCAGCTGTTGTGCCACAGCCTTGCCCATTCCTTTGGAAGAAGCTGTGACTATCGCTACTTTGTCAGTTAACCCCAAATCCATGTTTACACCTTCAATTCAGCTAATTTTTTATAAAGATGAATAGTTGAATATATACCGAGTTTGAAATCCTTCAGGTCAAACCATTCATTGGGCGAATGTGTGTTGGCATCCGGCTGTGCAAAGCCGAAAAGGATAGTATCCACACCTAAAAGCTCCTTGAAAACATTGACAATCGGTATCGATCCGCCCTCGCGAATATAAAGCGGTTCCTTGTCATAACCTTCCTGCATGGCATCCGCGGCCGCCTGTATTATCGGATTGTCTTTGGATACCATACCGGGTCTGGCTCCCCCTCCGATAGTTACCTCGACCTCCACGCATTCGGGAGATATTTCGGTCAGATATTTTTGCAAAAGGCCGCAGATTTTATTCGGTTCCTGATCGGGCACAAGGCGCATTGTTATTTTGGCGCCGGCCCAGGAGGGAATGATTGTCTTCGTGCCTTCTCCGCTGTAGCCGCCGTAGATGCCGTTGATTTCCAGAGTTGGACGGGCTGATTTGCGTTCAAGGGTGGTATAACCTTTTTCTCCAACCAAACCCTTGCTGCCCACTTCCTGTAAAAATGCCTTTTCATCGAACGGCAGCCGGTTGCTTTCCTTGCGTTCCCAGTCAGCCACATCTACAACGTCATCATAAAATCCCGGCACGCTGATTTTGTAATCATCATCGTGGAGCTTTGAAATCATTTTGCACAGCTCATGAATCGGATTAGGTACCGCGCCGCCGTAAGAGCCGGAATGCAGGTCGCGGTTGGGACCGGTAACCTTGACCTCGGCAATCGCTATTCCCCTGAGTCCCATCGTAAGGGCGGGCAGATCCCTGCCGAACATGGAGGTGTCGGAGATAATAGCAAGGTCACATTTAAGCATATCCTTATGCTCTTCAATGAATGTATCCAGATGAACTGATTGAATTTCCTCTTCACCCTCAAAAAGGATTTTGAAATTAATGGGCACATTGCCCTCGGCTTTGAGATACGATTCGATCGCCGCAGCGTGAATCAAAAGCTGTCCCTTGTCATCGGCCGAACCCCGGGCGTATAATTTATCATCCACAACATTGGGTTCGAACGGCGGGGATTCCCACAATTCAAGAGGATCGACTGGCTGAACATCATAATGCCCGTAAATCAAGGCAGTGGGCGCATCCGGGTTGTTCGTATATTCGGCGTAAACAATCGGATGGCCGGGAGTTTCGAAAATCTTTGGATCAAGTCCCATCCATCTCAATCTGTCTACAAGATATTCGGCACATTTTACCATGTCATCTCGATGTTCCGATTGGGCAGAGATCGAGGGGATTTTCAGCAGTTCATTCATAACTTTCAGGAAATTGTCATAATTATTCTCGGCATACTCTAATGCATTCATCGAAGCCTCCTTAAGTGTAATGGATTAGCTTAAATTTCCGAAGCCCCAATGTCAAGGCAAATTTTTTTATTCCACTGATTTGGAAAAAAATATGGCAATTTCCGGCGATATTATTATTATGGCAAAGTATGAAAATTCGAACCGTATGCCCGGCTTTTTGTAAAACTGGATAACTATCGGAGGCACAAGTGAGAAAGATATTAATACCGCTGGCAATAAGCCTTTTTATTCTTATATCAGCCGCAAGTTCGATTCATGCTCAAACCGATCTGGTTATCAGCCGTTTCGATAATTATCTTTCATATATGAAGGGGGGGCAATATGACCAGGCCTCAACTCTCTGGCTCCCGGAATATATTCGGGAGGTATATAAATTCGGGATCTATTACACCAACGCTCCCTTCAAATATGACTGCAATTCATATCTCACGCAAAATATAGATGATTATATGCGCAGCAAATTCGAGGTTACCTACAGCGCTGTTCCGAGTATGTTTAATGTTTTCAAAATCCTCGTAGACTATGAGGACAAAAACGGCAAAGCTTCTGAATTACCCCAGGAAGATTATTACATGATGAAGGGCGATGATGCCAATTTCTACCTGGTGCCTAGATACTGGCCGCTTTTGGAAAATATGCAGGTCAAAGAAGGGAAATATTTTAATCTATATTATTTCAAGGAAAAGCAGATTAACGATTCTGCGCTTGCACACACGGATGCGATGATCGAAGAAATCGCACGGAAAATAGAACTTCCGCCGGAACTTGTCGAACGCCTGACTATGGATAAACTCAATTACTTCCTGTGCGAAAACAGCAATCAGATTGCGGTTTATGCCGGAAAGTATGTTCCCGGATGGCATGATCCGGCCGGAAATTTTTTAATCACCAATTATCTTCCTCACGGCACCCCTGTGGCGGATTTTCTGATTAAATACAAGCTCAACGAACTGCCGCTTTATACTCTCCCTTTTATGGAAAAAGGCCTGTCTGTTTATCTGGGCGGAAGAGCAGGTGCGAGCCTTGATGTTTTCGGACAGATGGTTCGGTTTAGCCTGGAATCGGATTTCATGAAGCTGGAGGATATTCTAAGCTCGTCTGATTTCGAAGAAAAAACAGGCGGTCCCGATTTTGCATATACTCTTTCAGCATATTTTGCCGGATACCTGATACAGGAATTCGGGATAGAGGAAGTATCCGATTTGTATTTGAAATTATCCGGAGAAAAGAGATTTGTGGACACCTGCTCCGGCACAACTATCAAGAGCATTCTAAAAGAGCAGACCGGCAAAGACTGGTCTTCGCTCGAAAAAGGTTTCATGAAATATTTTAAGGATATCGAGTTCGGGATTGAGATTGTAGATAAAGCCGATGGCGATGTGTTGTATCAGTCTGGTACTACCGGCTCGACGATCGCTCTTTATAAAAACGGCAATGACCTGATTCTGGATGCTTCCGCGAATGATGGAAAGAGCGCCGTAAATGCGGCTATGCTTCTTAAAATGGATAAGTCGCGTTTTACCGGAGAATATGAATCCTCGCTGTACGAGAAGCATTTCCCGGATAGCGAATATGAACGGCAGATTTACGGGTTAATTTTCGGCCCCGAAGAAATAGGCGTTTACAATTATCTTACCAATGAAATAGTTGCCAAATATATAACCTCACTCGCTAATCCCGGCGGGCAGAATGAACCCTCACGAGTGACCTTCAGATTTCCCGGGAAACTGATCCCCGGGGATTTTGACGAATTGAAACTCGAGCTGATCGAGAAGCCCTGAATCATCAAGGCAGCCCTCTGATTTTTGGAACTATTTATTTTTATTTACATTTTTGTTTACTAAGTATATAGTAGTTCTAAAATTGGAGTGATGATGCGTATTTTTATGACCGGAGGCAGCGGCTTTTTTGGAAGCAACCTAATTCCGAGTCTCCTGGAGGCGGGGCATAAGCCGGTATGTCTCATCCGCAAGGGCTCGGAGAAAAAGATTCGGGAATACCTCGATGATATCGAGGTCGTTTCCGGTGATATTACCAATATTTCATCATGGAAAGACCAGCTTAAGGATATAGATGCTTTCATAAATCTGATAGCGATAATCCGTGAATTTCCATCAAGAGGGATCACCTTCAAAAAACTGAATTTTGAAGCGACTAAATCTCTGGCCGACCTGGCCACGGATATTGGAGTGAAACGTTTCCTGCAGATGAGCGCGCTCATGGCCTCGCCCGAATCAAAGTCAGGATATCATCGAACCAAATATATGGCAGAGCAGTATCTGCAAAAGAGCGAACTGGACTGGACGATTTATCGTCCGTCTTTTATAATCGGCAAGGGCAATGATTTTGTGGAGACTGTTACGAATCTAATGGATTCTGCCCCGTTTTTCCCGATTATCGGAAGCGGTGAATACCGTATGCAGCCGGTCGATGTTGATAACGTCACCGCGGGATTCGTGCAGGCGCTTACTAACGACAAGACTATCGGAAAGATCTATGAAATAGGCGGACCCGACCGTTTCAGCTACAACCGCATGATAGATCTGATTGCACAGGTGCGGGGAAAGAAAGCACGCAAGATACATCTGCCAGCTTTCATAATGAAGGGCGTTGCCGGATTGTTTGAATATTTCAAGTCCTTTCCCCTGACAAAGGGACAGATCAATATGCTCTTGGAAGAGAACTTTACGGACTCCAGGGAGTACTTCGAGGACTTCGATATAAAACCGATCATCTTTGACGAGAGCATCAAAAAAGCTCTCTCATAATGAGAATAGAAAGGAAATAATCATGGTAAAAGAGGGTAATAAGGCTCCGGCCTTTAATCTGGAATCGACCAGCGGCGATAAAATCGCTTTAAAGGATTTGGCAGGCAAAAAAGTTGTTTTGTACTTCTATCCCAAGGATGATACTCCGGGATGTGCCAAGGAGGCGCAGGCCTTCCGTGACGCTTTCAAAAAGATCAAGAATAAAGGCGCAGTGGTATTGGGTGTTTCGCCCGACAGTCGTGAATCACATGAGAAATTCACCGAGAAATACGAACTGCCATTCCCGCTTCTGGTGGATAAAGACCATAAGGTCGCCGAGAAATACGGCGTCTGGGTAGAGAAGAATATGTATGGCAAGAAGAAATGGGGCATACAGCGAGCGACATTCGTAATCGATCCTGACTTAAAAGTTAAGAAGATATTTCCCAAGGTTAAGGTTGAAGGCCATGTTGACGAGGTCATGGCCGAGTTATGACAACTAAAGGAGATTTTGTAATGGCCGAGTTTGTTGAAGTTTGTTCCGAAGCTGAAATTCCTCCGGGTACCGGTAAGATGTTCGAAATTGGCAGGGAAGAGGTCGGTGTTTTCAATATTGGCGGCACGTTCTATGCAATCGACAATCTCTGTCCGCATGAGGGCGGTCCGATGCATGAGGGGCCGGTCTCGGGCGAGATCGTGACCTGTCCGCTGCATGGATGGCGTACCAATGTTGTGACGGGCGAATCTCTGGAACTGCCGGGAGTGAAGGTGAACAAATTCGAGGTTAAAGTTGAAGATGGAAAGGTTTTTGTAAAGGCTTAGACTATGAATATACTCAATCCGAAGATAAACGAATATATCGAAGGCGCTATTCCGGCCCGCAAGCCGCCCTTTGACGAGATGGAGGCGTATGCCAAAGAACACGGCTTTCCGATTATCGGCCCCCTGGTCGGCACACTTCTGAAGCAGATAACCCATTCGATTAAGGCCAAACGGATTTTCGAACTGGGCTCAGGTTACGGCTACTCGGCGGTCTGGATGGCTCAGGCGCTTCCCGAGGACGGAAAGGTCTATCTGACTGACCGCAAGGAAGAGAACAAGGAAATGGCGGTGCGCCATTTCGAAAAAGCTGGCCTTCTGGATAAGATGGAATTCTTCGTGGGTGATGCGCTGGAGATATTCAAAAAGCATGACGGCCCGTTCGATATCATCCTGAATGATATTGATAAAACCGGTTATCCCGAGACCATTCCGTTTGTCAAAGAGCGTCTGAAATCGGGCGGATATTTTATCACCGATAATGTTCTCTGGAGCGGACGGATTTTTGATGATGAACTTGAGGATTCCACCAAATCTATCCTCGAATTCACTAAGAAACTCTATGCCGACACCGACTTCATGACCTCGATAATTCCCCTTCGCGATGGTATCTCGGTCGCAGTGAAATTATAGATTTAATATCCCGCCATGGGTACCCGCCACAAACAGAGTTTGTGGCGGCTTTTTTGTTAGTGGAGAGTTTATGATATACTGTGCCGCCGGGATCCCCATCCCGGCGAAGTGTTGATAAACTCTGATGGTGTAGCGTTGGGTCTTGATTCCGTCCCAGACAGAATTGTGACCCAACGCAAATGCATGCTATATAATAAGGCGCAGGGTCACAACCCCCGATTCAATCGGGGGCCAAGACCCTGCGCGACGAAAAAATATCTTTTTCAACAAGCCCCGGCGAATCGGGTGGCACGCCCAAATCCGTCAATTGCCGGATCGATGGACTGGTTTTTGGTACCAGTAATAAAATACATTGTTGGGTGCCCCAATCTTCAGATTGGGAGAATTGATTAATATATATCATCCCAAGCTAAAGCTTGGGGCACCCGGGAACAGCTGTCCATTGTGCACGACATAAACCATCAATTCATATACAGCCTTCCCCCTCAAAGAATCGGTTGACGGCAAAATAAAAAATCCTTATTTTAATCAGTCCGAAATCGATAAATTTTTCACAATTGCGGTTTATTCCAAATAAATCGTATATCCTTGAAATGGCAGATTTTGCAAATTATTCTCTGATATAGATTAAGGAGTTTGTATGGCTGACGAAGAACGTGAAGTATTTGAGTCTGATATACTGATAGTCGGGGCGGGTGTGGCCGGACTTTCCTGCGCATACCATCTGAAAAAACTTATAAATGACTACCAGGAAAAAAAGGCCGAGGAGGACAAGGACCTCTCCGAGACCATGATTGTGGTTCTGGAAAAAGGCTCGCATGTGGGCGCGCATTGTTTATCCGGCGCGATTATGGATCCCAAAGGTATTGCCGAGCTTATGCCTGATTATATCGAGAAGGGCGCGCCTCTGGATAATGTTATCGAGGAAGATGCGCTCTACTACTTCCGTGAAAGCGGCCAGATCAAACCGCCGTATGCTCCGCCGGATATGCACAACAAGGGCTTTCCGGCAATCTCGCTCAATAAATTCACCGCCTGGCTGGGCGAGCAGGTTGAGGCCGAGGAGGTCGATATCCTGACTGCCGCCGGCGGACAGCATGTGCTTTACGACGATGACAAGGTGATTGGTGTCCGCACCGAGGACAAGGGCATCGATAAGAAGGGCGAGAAGAAGCCCAGCTACGAGCCCGGAACCGATATTCAGGCCAAAATTACACTTTTCTCAGAGGGTACCCGCGGCAATTTGACCAAGACTCTGGTTAGCAAACTCGAATTACAAAAAGTTAATCAACAGGCCTATACCACAGGAGTAAAGGAGCTGTGGGAGATTCCCGAGGGACGTTTCGAGAAGCCGACAGCGTACCATACCTTCGGCCATCCGCTCGACTCGAAGACATTCGGTGGCGGATTCATATATTCATTGAATAACAACCGTGTCTCACTCGGATTCGTGACAGGCCTGAACTACCGCAATCCGCTTACCGATCCGCACAACATGTTCCAGAAGTACAAACAGCATCCGTTTGTGAAGAAGATTCTGGAAGGCGGCAAGATGATCCGTTACGGGGCCAAGACAATTCCCGACGGCGGCTATTATTCCATGCCCAAAAATTACGGCGATGGTTTTATGATCGCGGGCGACTCGGGCGGATTTCTGAATCCTCGCAGGCTGAAGGGGATACATCTGGCGATCAAATCCGGCATGCTTGCGGCGGAGACCATGTTCGAGGCTTTGCTTGCCGATGATTTCTCGGAAAGCAAGCTCAAGATGTATGATGATAAGGTCGAGCATTCCTGGATCAAGGAAGAGCTCTGGCCGGTGCGAAATTTCCATCAGGCTTTCGAGAACGGTATCTACCGCGGCCTGTTCCATATCGGTATGCAGTTGATTTCCGACGGTTCGGGATTCAACGACCCCTGGAAGGTCGAGGAAGACCATAAGCACATGAAGAAGCTGAAGGAATATTTCGGCACTACCGATGTCGACCCGGACAGCCAGAAGACCAAGTTCGATAATGAGTTGACCTTCAATAAACTCGATGACACATATTATTCAGGCACCAAGCATGAGGAGGATCAGCCCTCGCATTTGGTAATTGCCGATACCGATATTTGCAACAATCGCTGCACGATCGAATACGGCAACCCCTGCCAGCATTTCTGTCCGACCTTCGTGTACGAGATGGAGGAGGACGAAAAGACCGGTAAGAAGAAGCTGAAGCTGAATCCGTCAAACTGCGTGCATTGCAAAACCTGTGATATCGCCGACCCGTATGGCATAATCACCTGGGTAATCCCGCAGGGCGGAGAAGGCCCCAACTACGACGATTTGTAGAATTGGTGCCCCATCTCTTCAGAGATGGGACGATATTTTTCGTGCGCGGCGTATGTCCTCATGCGCCGCGGAAATATAATACTAGTACATTTGTATCCCACCTAATCAGGTGGGCGAAGAAAAATTCACCTGCTGTTTTGCTTTTCAAAATCAGACCTGGCAGGATGATCGAATAAACCCGCATTTTCATGTGGGGTACCAGTGAGCCAGACGGCCAATCACCGTTCAGAATCAACAATTACTTGGCCCCTAGAGGTGAATGAGACACCTTCTGTTGGCCACCTTCCTATCATGATCGACTCAACAATAGGCGGATTTGTACACTTCTCAGCACTCCATTCAACAATAAAATTTGCTCCTGAACCGCCACTTTCATCTTTCTCAGGTACCATATACATCATTGATTCTAATGGGCCTAATACAATCACAGTATCAATGTGTTCCACCATAAGTTTTCCCTTAGTTTCGTAGTAATCCACTTTTGTGATCATAATTTTATTATGTTCATCGATATTTCTGATACTCAGATTTATGTATAAGAGAAAGGGGCGGTCACTATCGGAATAAGTTATATTTGAATATGCTGGAACATAAAGTCTTTGTCCGGTTGAAAGCTCAGGCTTATCACAATCCTCGGCAAATACAGCAATAGCGAAAATAAGGTTTAAGACCACAATTTGAATTATTAAAATTTTGATTTTGCCCATTATATCTCCTTTCAGCTGGAATTACTCCTTCCCAACCAGTTTTTCCATTAGTATTAGATTCTACCAGTTGCGACTTTGGTTTTTTTGGAGCGCCCATCATTATTTTTTCTGAAAATATGTTAAAGATATTATAAGTGCAAGAACTTTCAATCTGTGGCAATCTGATTTGGATGAGAAAGCAAAATGCCATACCTGCAATGCAGCGCATCCGTACGAACAAGAATTGTGGGATAAGTCGATCATTCTGCTATGTTTGAACCATACATAAATTCACGGGATGGGCAACAATCCATATTTAATCGAAGTTGTCAAATCTCGTAGAGATTTGACCTACAGGTTTCAACTCTCATCATTCCAGGGGTGCCCCAAGCTTTAGCTTGGGATGGTCGAAATCAATAAGAACCCAATCTGAAGATTGGGTCACCCAATTGCCGTATGCTCCACTCACCCCGCCATTCCCCTTGATTTATCACCGTATTTTTTGTTTATATAATAAAACATGTTTTTGATCCGAAAAGGAGGTCGTGATGGGTTTGAAGGATAGACTCGCACTGGTAACCGGCGCCAGCCGTGGAATCGGCGCCGCCACCGCCAAGCTTCTGGCAGAGGCCGGGGCAAAAGTGATCGTCAATTATAATCAGAATAAAGAGGCGGCCGATATCGTGGTCGATAATATCATCTCCAATGGCGGCAAGGCAGTGGCGATTCAGGCGGATGCCAGAGACGAGAAACAGGTCGATGCTATGGTCAAGGTTGCGGTCGATGAGTTCGGGCCGATCGATATTCTGGTGCTTAACGCGGGTATGCCGGTGCCATATAAGATGTTCGTTGATCTCACCTATGAGGAATTCGAAACAAAGGTGATGGGGGAGATGCAGTGCTTTTTCTATCCCTTGAAAGCGGTGATACCCTCGATGATCGAGAACAAAAACGGCGATATAATTGGAATCTCAAGCGGCCTATCCCGCCGTCCCGGGCCGAACTTCAGCGCCCATACGACGGCTAAATCCGCGGTCGATGGTCTGATGAAATCAATTGCGCTCGAACTGGGCGAATTCAATATTCGTGCGAACACAATAGCGCCCGGCCTGACTATTACCGATGCCACCTCATGGATGCCCAAAGATAGTGTGGAGACAATTGCGAAGATGACACCATTGCGTCGTGTGGGCATGCCCGAGGATATCGCAAGTGCTATTGTGGCACTGCTCTCGGATCAATTTGGATTTATCACCGGCGCATATATCCCTGTAAGCGGTGGTAGTTTAATGATATAGATTGAATGAAATTAGCATAATTGCCCTGCCCGGGCTATCAAAATTCGGGCAGGGCTTTTTATTAAGGAACAAGGTCCCATTTTTTTCGTTGCATTTTATATATACATCTTAGAGGCTTAACCAGTAAATTTATGTTTAAAAAGGAGGCATAAATGTCTTTTGCTATAGGTAGAAACCGCGCATTTTTGTTTTCCATTTTACTCGCTGGAGTTTTGCTGTGCATGCCCTCCGCATTCGCCCAGACGGTCCAGGTGACAATAGTAGATTTTGCATTCGATCCGGATAGTATCGAAATCGTAATCGGCACTACTGTTGAATGGACAAATCTTGGGGATGCTCCCCATACCACAACCGCAAATGACGGGACCTGGGATTCCGGCACTTTGTCCAACGGCGGCTCATTTTCCTTCACATTTAATGAGACCGGTGTGTACGATTACATCTGCACCATTCATCCTTCAATGGAGGGTGTAGTAGTAGTAACCATGCCCACCCCGGCTGAGGATGAAATCGATGCATCGGTTCCTGATGGATTCGAGTTATTTCCAAACTATCCTAATCCGTTCAATCCCGGCACGAATATCAGTTACGCTCTGCCGAGCCAGTCCCATGTGAGGGTTGAGGTGTTCAACATACTGGGAGAGAAAGTGAAAACTCTTCAGGACGGCCTCCAGCCGGCCGGCAATTATACCGTAACCTGGGATAGTAAAGATTCGAAGGGTAATCCGGTATCAAGCGGGATATATTTCTATCGTGTTTCAACCGATGTTCATCGGGCCTGGGGCAAGATGATGCTGGTGCGGTAGCGGTATTCTCATTGATTAAAAAAACGCCGACAAATAAATTTGTCGGCGGCACCCACAGATTGAGATTCTGTAGGTCAAAAGTCTGTGACTTTTGACATGTCAAATCTCACAAAGATTTGACCTATTTTCTTTTAGCAAAGCTGCTTAAGAGCCATTCGCCATTTTCTTTGGTG
>CAZBZV010000013.1:61714-68460 GCA_964496505.1 uncultured Ignavibacteria bacterium
TTTGGTGAAATAGAAGGAGCAGTCGATCCTCTCCTGATCCATCATAGTAGCACGCAGGCATGCGCGGCATTCGGTTTCGTTCGACTCATCGGCAATACTGACGCCCTCGATCTTATATCCGGCGGCACGATTTAGCTCCATGTTTTTCATCTGGCCCGGCTGCTGCAGGACTTTTCTTACGTGCTGGGTCATGGAATCGTTACACAATTTGTATGCCTCGGTTGAATCCCCGGAGGTGAAGTATTCAGCAAACCAGTAGGCGGTATAGGCGCAGGTGCCCTCTTCAAGATCGCGGGGATTGATCTCTTCGCCGTGCGGTACAACATTGGGATTCGGGGGAGCTTGATCTTCATACTTCGGATTGGTGGAGGTCATGTCATCTTTTTTAAGCGTGCCGTCCTCGGCCATAGTCTTAGGACGTTCTTCTGTGGCCTGGGCTTGATCAGTATCCCGGCTTTGCTCTGCGTCACCATCTCCACCGCAGAAGATAAACAGGCCGATCATGAATAAAGATATTACCAGCATAATTAAATTTCGCATCATTCCCTCCTTCATATCATTCCCCCAACTGAAAGATTTTCCATTCGCCGTCAACTTGTCTCAGCATAAAGCCGCAGCTTTCATCGGGAACACTGTCGAGCACTGCGGTAACGCAGGCATGGCACACGCTGCTGTCGCGTGAATATCTCTCGACTGCGGCCGATTTTATATACATTCCCTTATCCCTGATACGTTTGAGATTTTCAATCTGGGCCGCATTCGAAAACATGGCCCTTAAAATTAATTTCGTCGTGTCGGTACAGTATTTCATCGCCTCAACAGAATCAACTGCGGCCAGCGCCTGTGAAAATTTCCCGGCGGCATAGGCGCAGGTTCCCGGCTCAAGTTCGTCCACAGGAATTTGAGGGCCTTTCTTCTGTTCAGGCGCAGGTTCGTAGCCGTATTCCTCAAATCTTTCCTGTTCAGCTTTTTCATAAGCCTCGGATCTGGAGGCTGTATCCTGTTCGTTTTGACCACCGCCTCCGCATGCCAGCAGACTGAGAGCAAAAATTAGCGTTGTCGTAAGCAGGTATCTCATTATAATAAAAACCCTAAATAAGCCGCTATTCGGAATCCCGTGATTTTATCTTCGCTTCGTTCCAGAAAGAATCCATCTCCCTGAGATTTGAATCATTCAAAGATTTGCCGTTTTTCGCAAGTTTTTTTTCCACATATTGAAAACGGTCTATGAACTTTTTATTCATTCGGTTCAATGCGGTTTCAGGATCAATCTTTAAAAACCGGGCAAGATTAACAACCGAGAACAGCAAATCCCCGATTTCCTCCTCAATTTTGTCGGCCGAATCCGACTCAATGGCGCTTTTTAATTCCGCAATTTCCTCTTCTGTTTTATCCAGCACATCCTCCCATTTCTCCCAGTCGAATCCAAAACGCGCGGCCTTCTGCTGAAGGCGGAAAGCCCGCAGGAGTGCGGGGGCGGTGCGTGGAATACCGGATAAGGCCGATTCTGATTTATCTGTTTTTTCCTTGAGTTTGATCTGCTCCCAGTTCTGAGTGACCTCATCCGATGTCAATTCAGCCTTTTCCTTGAAAATATGCGGATGCCTGTTTATGAGTTTTTCGGAAATTGATCTGGCCACATCCTCGACATTAAAACTCTCGTTTTCCGAGGCCATCTGGGAGTGAAAGACAATCTGCAAAAGCAGGTCGCCCAGCTCCTCCCGGAGCTTGCCCATGTCGTTATCTTCAATGCTGTCAATGACTTCGTAGGTCTCCTCCAGCATATAGGGGATCAGCGATTTATGGGTTTGCTCCCGATCCCAGGGACAACCGTCAGGAGCACGCAATTTCTGCATTATTTTCACAAGTCGTTCAAATTCAGACATAAACAACACCTTAACCTAATATACTACGTTAGTTTACCGATATTTCTGGAATATATAAGGGATTAAGGAACTTTCCAAGCCCCTTTTAAGTAGTTCTTGACAAAAGCACTTTTTTGTTTAAAATACCGGTCTGAAAAAATAGACAAGAAGGAATTATGACGGATATACCGAAACAATACAGTCCGCATGAAAAAGAATCTGCGTGGTATGAGCACTGGCTCGAGAAAGGAATCTTTAACGCCGACTCCAAAGACAATGGCAGGGATTCCTATAGCATTGTCATACCGCCACCCAATGTTACCGATGTTCTGCATCTGGGGCATGCCTTAAATAATACCCTTCAGGATATTATGATCCGCTGGAAACGAATGGACGGTTTCGAGGCGGAATGGCTTCCGGGTGTGGATCATGCCGGTATCGCCACGCAGGTCAAGGTCGAAAAGCAACTGATCAAGGAAGATACCAGCCGTCAGCAGATCGGCCGGGAAAAATTCCTCGAGCGGGTCTGGGCCTGGAAAGAGGATAAGCTCGATAATATCCTCAACCAGCTTCAGCAGATCGGCTGCTCCTGCGACTGGAGCCGCACTCGTTTCACAATGGATGAGGGTCTCTCCGAGGCTGTCAAAGAGGTATTTATCCGTCTCTACAATGAAAAACTGATTTACAAGGGCGAGTATATTACCAACTGGTGCCCGCGCTGTCAGACCTCGATTTCCGATGATGAGGTCGAACATCAGGATTTCAGCGGTCATCTCTGGTATGTCAAATACAAAATCAAAGGCTCCGACAATTATCTGACGATTGCCACCACCCGTCCCGAGACTATGCTGGGCGATACGGCACTGGCGGTAAATCCGTCGGATAAGCGCTATCAGAAATGGGTCGGCAAGACCGCTATTCTGCCGATTCTGGAACGCGAGCTTCCCATAATTGCCGATGATTATATCGATCCGGAATTCGGAACCGGCGTTTTAAAGGTTACACCGGCGCATGACCCCAATGACTTCGAAATCGGCCAGCGGCATGATTTGCATAAACTGAATATTTTTACCCCGGATGCTCATCTGAATGAGAATACTGGCAAATTCAAGAGCCTCGATCGCAATGAGGCCAGGAAGGCCGTTGTCAAGGAACTCGATAAGAAGGGACATCTGGCAAAAACCGAAAATTATACGGTTTCAGCAGGTACCTGCTATAGATGTCATACGGTCATCGAGCCGTATCTGACCGAGCAGTGGTATGTTAAGATGAAACCGCTGGCAAAGCCGGCTATTGACGCTGTTAAGACGGGCAAATTGCATTTCCATCCGGAGTACTGGTCCAAGACCTATCTGCACTGGCTGGAGAATATCCGCGACTGGTGTATTTCCCGTCAACTCTGGTGGGGACATCGTATCCCCATCTATTATTGCGATGACTGCGGGCATGTCTGGGCTGCCAAGGAAGATCCGGAGAAATGTCCGGAATGCGATTCGGGTGATGTTCGCCAGGATGAAGACGTTCTGGACACATGGTTCTCGTCATGGCTGTGGCCCTTCTCGACCTTTGGCTGGCCGGAGGAGACTCCCGATTTGAAGCGTTTCTATCCCACCGATTCCCTGTTTACCGCATCGGAGATAATATTCCTGTGGGTAGCGCGCATGGTTATGGCCGGATACAAATTTATGGATGAGCTGCCGTTTTCAGATGTCTATATTCATGGCACTGTCCGTGATGGTCAGGGGCGCAAGATGAGCAAGTCGCTGGGCAACGGCATCGATCCCCGTGATGTCATCAAAGAATTCGGCGCCGATTCACTGCGAATATCCCTGCTTCTGGCGACTCCCGAGGGTCAGGATCCGAATATCACCATGAATACTTTCGAGCTGGGACGCAATTTCGGCAATAAAATCTGGAATGCCTCACGTTTCGTTAAAATGAATCTTGGAGAGGACTTCCCCAGAGAATATATAGATGGAATACAATATCCTGATGAAAAACTGGATTTGATGGACAAATGGATTCTCTCACGCCTGAATGCAACGATACGGGATGTCCGCAAAAACCTGAGGAATTTTAAGCTCTCAACCGCGGCAAAAAATCTGTACGATTTCATATGGCGCGATTATTGCGACTGGTATGTCGAGCTTGCCAAGCCGCGGCTTTACGAAGAGGATAATGAGGAGGATGGCAAGGTCGTCCGAAATGTCCTGGCTTATGTCATTGATAATATGCTCAGGCTTTTAAGCCCGTACATGCCCTTTATAACCGAGGAAATTTGGCATTTGATGCGTGATCTTTACATGGGTTCGGGCGAGACAATCACTCTCCAGAAATATCCCGAGGTCAATGAGGAGCTCATAAACAGCGGCCTCGAGAAGAAGATGGAGGCGATTCAGACGGTTGTCGGGACGATTCGCTCCACCCGGTCTGAGATGAATGTTCCGCCTTCAAAGAAAGCGGATATTTTCATTAAGATCGATAACGGTGATCTGGGACAGATTATCAATGATTATTCCGGTTATATAAAGTACCTTGGCCGGGTTGAAAATCTTGAGGTGGGTGATGATATCAAGAAGCCCTCGCAGTCCGCCTCGGCAGTAATTAAAGGTGCGGAGATATTCATTCCTCTGGCGGGTCTGATCGATATAGATACCGAGCGCAAGAAACTTGAAAAAGACCTCGAAAAGGCCAAGAAGCAGCTCGAGAAAACAACCAAAAAGCTTGGCAATATGGAATTTATCAAGCAGGCGCCGGATGAGATAGTTGAAAAAGAGAGGATCAAAAAGCAGGACTTCGAGGTTATCATAGATAAACTGAATAAAAATCTGGAGCAGTTGCTGGGCTGGTAGATTCAGCTTGCATTCAATGCCGGAATTTGCTATAATATTTGATTATACTTTTTGAGGAGGATAAAATTGGCTAAAGTTTGTGACATATGCGGGAAGAAGCCGATATTTGGCCATAATGTTTCCCATGCTAACAATGCGACCAACAGAAGATTCAACCCGAATCTCCACAAGGTTCGTGCGCTGGTTAACGGCCGCCGAACCCGGATTAAAGTATGTTCTTCATGTTTGAAGGCCGGGAAAGTCATCAAGGCCCCTGCCAAACCCAAATCGACGGCTGCTTGATTTCCTTTATTTAATTTTAGGAAAAGCGGGGTTTTTTGCAGCTTCCGGGGGCTATTTCAGATCAAATTTATGTAAGTGGTTAGGCTTTTTTAAAAAAATAGGGGTCTATGTTTCATTTATTAATGTTGACACTTAACTAAATGAATTTAATATGAAACCTCTGTGGAAGAATTCTGTTATAAATTTGAAAATAGAATTGTAGATTTATTAGGTCTTTTTTTTGATCTCTTTGAATGACATAGAAATATAGTTATTAACTTATCAATTGAAAGGTGTGCTATGCAGATCTCTCGTAAAGCTGATTATGCTCTAAGAGCAATCACATTTTTGGTAAATCAGCCGGAAAACAAACGCTCTTCTATTTCCGAGATAGCCGAGAGCGAGGGAATTCCGCGTGATTTTCTTGCCAAGATTTTAAAAGAACTATGCCGCACCGGATTTTTGAAATCCTTCCAGGGTGTTACCGGCGGCTATCAGTTGGCTAAAGACAAATCCAAGATTTCATTTTTGAATGTTATCGAGGCTATGCAGGGCGAAGTGAAGGTCAATATGTGTGTTGATGATAACGGCGGATGCCAGTGCAATCACCGTATCAGCTGCACGATGCTGCCCTTCTGGAAGAAGATCCAGAAGAATGTTGTCCGTGATTTGGGCGAAGTCACATTCGACGATCCGAAGTTTATTCGCAAGTAAGGGGCATAACTCCTCGTTCATGCTGATTTTGGGCAGATCGTACAAATTTTTTCTTGTATAACAAAAGGGATCAGCTAATTTATTCATGTGCGAAAGAACCAAGCCTATCTGATTCTATTTATGGCCATGCTTGCGGTAGGATGGGCGGCCATTTTTATCCGCTGGTGTGAGGGCCTGCATCCCCTTCTGATTTCATTCTACCGTATGGCCTGGGCAGCCGTGATTATTCTTCCCTTCAGCCTTTCCAGACCCCGAAAGACATTCTCTGGTATTGCAATCCGCGATCTTTTGATTATGCTCGCGGTCGGCTTGGTGCTGGCTCTGCACTTCGCCTCATGGATAACCTCGCTCTTTTACACGTCGGTTGCAAGCTCTACCGTAATCGTTACCACCCAGCCGATTTACGTTGTTATTCTAACCGTTATTTTCACATCCGAAAGAGTTGGCAAACTCTCGATATTTGCTATCCTAATCGCTCTGGCAGGAGCTATCATAGTTGGCTGGGGAGATATGCAGTTCACCCGCGATCATATTATCGGCGATCTACTCGCCTTTGTGGGTGCAATTTGTGCGGCAATTTATATTTTCATCGGACGAATCGTGCGTCAGCGGGTGGAGAATACGGCGTATATCCAGATTGTCTATGGCTCCTCTGCGATTTTTTTGCTAATTATGGTGCTGTTATTCGCGGATTTTAAAATATCATTTCCATTTAGATTTCATATCTGGGTATTTCTCCTGGGGCTGGTTCCGACAGCATTCGGCCATACGCTTTATAATTGGGCGTTGAAACGAATAAGAGCTTATATCGTGGGCACCTCGATTCTGGGAGAACCGCTGGGTGCAAGTGTTTATGCCTGGCTGATTTTCGGCGAAATTCCCACCTTGACCACGTATATCGGAGCATTGTTTATATTCTCGGGCATCGCTGCGCTGTTTTATTCGGAACGAAAAAATATCGCTTGATTATAATCTTATTAGTAATAAATTAGGGGTCTCATGGGGCAGTAGCTCAGCTGGGAGAGCGGTACGTTCGCAACGTACAGGTCGGCGG
>CAZBZV010000014.1:0-67423 GCA_964496505.1 uncultured Ignavibacteria bacterium
CCGAAGAATCTCTCACGAATCAAACAGATTCTTCGCTACGCTCAGAATGACAGCTACAAATATAAATCTCATCCTTTTCGGAACAGCAGCCGCTATTAAATCCTTATATTGCTAATAGAGATTCGGAAGCAAAAGTTAAAACGAGGAGACCTATTCTATGATTAATGCGAATGTCAAATGGGCAGGCGAAAGACAGCTGGTTGCAACAGGCGAAAAATCCGGACATTCGATAGTAGTTGATATGGCTAAGGATAAGGGCGGGGATGACACCGGCATGCGTCCCATTGAACTCCTGCTTCTAAGTGTGGCTACCTGCACTGCAATCGATATGCTTAACATTTTGGGCAAGATGAAGATACAGCTCTCCCGCTGCGAGGTCAAAATCGAGGGCACCCAGCAGGAGGATCTACCCAAATATTTCAATAAAATGAAGCTGAAATATATTCTCTCGGGCGAAGGCCTTAACCAAAAGAAAGCCGAGAAGGCGGTATTGCTTTCAATGGACAAGTACTGCGCTGTCTCCCAAACACTTAAGGGACGCACCGAGTTCGAGACCGAAATCGAGATTGTCTAAAAAATAAGAAACCTCGCTCGAAAATCTCAGTAAAAAAGAGGTGAACCAAGTCAAATCAATGAGGAGGATGTTCACCATGAGAAGATTTCGAAACCAAATTACTTTATCATTATGCCTTGTAATGGCAGCCGTGCTGATTCTGGGCGCAAATATGCTTTTCGCAAAATCATCCGATGACGCTGAAGTCAAGTCCGATAAAAGGGCCTGGCTCGGCATCTATATGCAGGATATAACCGAGGATATCGCTGAGGCGCTCGATCTTGAGGTCGAGCAGGGTGTTCTTATCAATGATGTTATCGACGATTCCCCGGCTGAAAAGAGCGGCCTTAAGGATGGGGATGTTATCGTTCGCATGGACACTGAGGTAGTAGATAAATCGAGTGACTTATCCAAAGCCATAAAGGGTAAAAAGCCGGGTGAAAAAGTCGATCTGGTGGTTTACCGTAAAGGTCAGAAACAGGATATCTCCGTGGTGCTGGGTGAATCGGCCGAACGCAAGGACAGGCAGTTCTCTCTTAAGGCTCCCAAGGCCGGTCAATATAAGAAATTCTTCGGTGATATGGCCGGAGGAGGCTATCTCGGCGTGGTCCTGCAGGGTTTAAGCGAGCAGCTCGCGGAATACTTCGAGGTTGAGGACGGAGTATTGATTTCCGAGGTCGAAGAGGATTCGCCTGCGGACAAGGCCGGACTGAAGGCCGGTGATATTATAGTGGCCATCAACGGCAAAGATATCAGTTCCCCCTCGCAGGTATCGTCGATGATCCGCAAATATGAAGAGGGCGAAAAGGTCGAAATCGATGTGATCCGTAAAGGCTCGGATATGCAGTTTACTGCCGAAATCGCGGAACGCGAAGTTGATGATGATTGGTTCGGATTTTTCCGAGGCAATAAGCCGGGAATCTACTCGGTTCCCGATCCGCATAATTTACAGTGGCATTTCAATCCCGACGATTTCGATTTTGACTTCGACTACGAGAAGTTCAACGAAGATTTCGGCGAGGAATTCCGCGAGGAGATGGAAGAACTGCGTGATGAGCTCTATGAACTCAAGGAAGAGCTTCAGGAGTTGAAAAAAGACTTAGATTAATAAGAAATTAAGTACGACTCTCCATATAAATCCTCCCATAACATGGGAGGATTTTTTTATTGCCTTTATCCACACAAAAAGAGCTTGTTTATAACCGCCTTATGATTATTATTTCCGGATATGCGTTTGGCGAGATTTCCGAAATACTTACAGCTTTTGGGCGTGCGGTACTACCGCCATCACAAGCCCTCCGAGACCCAGATTCTGATCATCTTGTCATTTGTGGTCGGTATCTCCACCGGTCTGGGGGCGGTGCTCTTTATATGGCTGATCGAGCAGGCCAAGCAGCTCTTTTTCGGATATTCACTGTCCTACCTGAACCAGTTCATTGTCAATTGGAAATTCTGGATACCTCTGATCCCGCTTCTGGGCGGTCTTTTGGTTGGACCGATTGTCTATCGTTACGCTCGCGAGGCCAGGGGGCATGGGGTCCCGGAGGTAATGGAATCTGTAGCCCTGCGCGGCGGTATTATACGTCCCCGTGTAGCTATAGCCAAATCGATTGCCTCGGCACTGTGTATCGGCTCGGGCGGCTCGGCCGGCCGCGAGGGCCCGATTGTGCAAATCGGATCGGCTATCGGTTCGATGATCGGGGGCCTCTTTCGAATGTCCGGGGAAAGGGTCAAGATTCTGGTTGGATGCGGCGCGGCGGCCGGAATCTCCGCGGTCTTTAATGCGCCTATAGCCGGGGTGATCTTTGCATTGGAGATCATTCTGGGTGATTTCGGCATCAGAACATTCTCGCCGGTAATTCTCTCCTCGGTTATTGCCTCAGTAATATCCCGCTCGATTCTGGGAGACAGCCCGGCATTCGATATTCCCAGGGAACATGCCCTGGTTTCGGCCTATGAAATCCCGCTCTATATTTTGCTGGGTGGGTTTACCGCAGTAGTGGGCAAGGGATTTACAAAATTTCTTTATTTTTCCGAAGACTTGTTTGAAAAATTGAAGATAACCGGTTTTCTGAAGCCCGCTCTGGGCGGTTTGATGCTCGGTATTGTGGGGCTGTTTTTGCCGCAGGTATTTGCTGACGGTTACGATACAATCGAACTGGCTTTGATCGGCGGAGTACCCCTGCTCCTTCTGGGTATCCTGATTCTGGCCAAGATTCTGGCCACATCTCTCACTCTCGGCTCCGGCAACTCCGGCGGTATATTTGCACCTTCTCTTTTTATGGGTGCTGTTGCAGGCGGATTTTTCGGCTACATTGCGCATTATCTCTTCCCGGAGGTTACCGCGACCTCCGGCGCCTATGCCTTGGTGGGCATGGCGGGAGTTGTGGCGGCTACAACTCATGCCCCGATTACGGCGATACTGATTATATTCGAAATGACCGGTGACTATCAGATAATTCTTGCTCTTATGATTACCTGTGTTTTCGCCACGCTAATATCGCGCCGTATAGATCGTGAATCGATCTACACCCTCAAGCTCTCCCGTAGGGGAGTCAAGCTCAGGAGCGGACGGGATGTTGCGATTTTGTCATCGATCAAAGTCAAAGAGGTCATGAATGACAAATATGTCACGATACCTCACAACACTCCGCTTCACAGGCTGCTGCATATTTTCGAGGAGAATCGTGACGATTTCTTTCCGGTGGTTGATTCCGGGGGAAAGCTCCTGGGCACACTTTCATTTCAGGATTTGCGCTATATCGCCTCCTCCACCGGCCTTGATACACTGGTAATTGCCGCTGATATCGTGCACCGACATCCCTCCCCCATCTCGCCGGAGGATACGCTTGACGAAGCCTTGAAGAAGATTGCCACGCGCGATTTTGATGTCGTTCCGGTTGTGGCGGATGATGATCATGATAAATTGTTGGGGCTTCTTGAAAAAAGTGCTATATATTCCGCATATAACAGACGGGTTATCGATAAAATCAGCAAAGCATAAGGCATGGATGTCAAACAGCCCAAACTGCGTGACGACCTGATCGTAAGCGAGCAGGTTCAGGCAGGACAAACTGTCTATATCATAAAGGACCCCGTTACCAGCCGCTTTTTCAGACTGAGGGAGCCTGAGTATTTTCTGGCCAGCTCCCTGGACGGCAAAAGGCTGCCTGAGGAAATTCGTGCCGAATTCAAGGACGAATTCGATATCAACCTTACGGCCGAACAGCTCGAGGCTTTTATCGATGCTCTCGACAAGAAAAACTTCCTTGAGACCTCAAAAGCAGAATACACCGTCTCGCATGAAATCGGTGAGGAGGAGAAACGCTCCTTTATCAGCAAAGCGTTGTTCGTTAAGCTCAAGGCCTTCGATCCTTCGAATTTTCTGGAATGGCTCTATAAGCGATTTCGTTTCGCACTCTCTCCTCCCATTGTGCTGATCTCTCTGCTCATCATAATCATCGGCCTTCTGCAGGTGGCTGCGATATTCTCCGATATGCCCCATACAGTCTACCAGATTTTCGGCATATCCTCGATACCGGTTATAATAGTAGCCGTGTTTATCGTGGTTGCTTTGCATGAGCTGGCTCATGCGCTGGTCTGCCGTCATTACGGCGGCCGGGTGAACGAGATGGGCTTTTTGCTTTTGTATTTTCAGATCTGTTTCTACTGCAATCTTTCCGATTCATATCTGTTCGAGAAGAAAAAGCACCGTATCTACACGATTTTAGCTGGAATATTTATGCAGGCACTGGTCGGATCGGTTGCGATCCTTCTTTGGCGGATGCTCAAAACCGATACGCCCGTATCCGACATACTCTTCCTGACAGCCTCGATTGCCCTTATCACGCTTTTATTCAACCTGAATCCGCTTTTGAAGCTGGATGGTTATTATCTTCTGACCGATATAGTCGAAATTCCCAATCTGCGCAAAAAGGCCTTCGGTTATTTGAAAAGCCTTCTCAGGTCGGTTTTCATTGGCCCGGATAATTACCGTAAAGGGCTTACCTGGCATGAGCGCAGGGTATTTCTGACCTATTCACTTCTGGCTATTCTATACTCGCTGATACTGTTCATATGGATTGGTTCCCTGGTTTACAATCTTCTGGTTGGCGCCTGGGGCGGGACAGGATTTCTGTTGTTTTTACTCTTGCTTCTTATTATTTTCCATCAACCGATATCGTATATCTTTAAATGGTTTGGACGGCTGTTATCAAGACAGGGAGTGTCAGTGCCGAAATCAGTCAGATTCTATATTTGGATAACGGTTTTATCCGCTTTGGTTCTTCTGGCGATCTTTTATCCGGTAGACTTGAAGATTAACGCCCCGGTTACGGTTGAGCCTCTGGAAAAATTTATCATAAAGGGAGGCAATAACAGCCAGCTCGAGACCAAATGGTTTCAGGGCGGCGTTAGCCAGAAGCCGATCAACCGCGTCTACCAATTCAGTATCTCCGATTTCGCCGTGCTCGATATCGAACCGACTATGACCGTGGGCACACATGTCGACAGCGGCGATATCCTTCTGCAGATATCCTCCAATCACTTCCAGAGCAAGTTGGAGCAGACCAATGCCGAGATTCAGAAGGCCCGCGCCGAATACGAGCTGCTTCTATCCGACCCCAAGGCCGCCGAGTTGGCACGCGCCAAGGCCGCACTCGAGGAGGAGAAGCTCAAGCAGATTAATGTGGAACAGGAATATCAGCGCGCCCATAAGCTGCATGAAAAAGGGCTGATCTCAGAGGAGGAATGGGAGACGGCCAAAACCACACGATATGTCCAGAACAAAAAGGTCGATTTCTCTCAGTCCGAGGTAGACCTTCTCAAGGAAGGTCCCAAAACCGAGGAGCTTTTCAGCCAGGAAGCTGAAATCAGACGGCTGGAGTCGCAAGCGCAATATCTGCGTGATCAAATCGCCGCCTGCACGATACGGGCGCCCTTCTCCGGCACCATCACCCGCTACGGGGTGGATGAAGAGTTGATTTCTATCAGCCGTACCGATTCGGTGGAGGTCAATATCCGTGTGCCGGAAGATCAAATCGATATTCTGGCGATGGAACAGGATATAAAATTCAGGGTGGCCGGCTATCCCCAAAAATCATTTCACGGCACAGTCGATAAGGTCATAGCCAGTTCGCATAACAGCGGCAATCAAAGCCATTTCGTGGCTATCGGCACGATATCCAATCCGGACGGCCTCTTGAAAGATGGTATGGAAGGTTATGCGAAGATATACTGCGGTAAAACAAGTGTGGCTAACAACATCTTAAGGAAATTCGTGAGATTTTTCCGGGTTGAATTCTGGTCCTGGTTCTAAAAGTTGTCTTTGCAACTAAGTGAAAATCAAACAGTTACATTTTTGTCAAATTTTAAAACCGCGTTTCCACTCTTAATCAGACCTCTAAGTTCATATTATTGCTTGACATACCAGAATATCGTGTATATTATAAATACACTACATGCGAATGCTTTTGGCTACAGGACTAAAATAGGATTAAAAAAATGCCATCTATAGGATGATGGTATTACCGGTCACTCTCTACATAGGAGGTGCTAATGGAATTCTACGAACTGCTGATTGAGGAACTGGAAGAAAAGGTTGCTCCGATTGGTATCAGCCAGGGTGGACAATAGAATCCAGCCTGAATTGACCGGATATAGGCCGTCCTTTTGGGCGGCCTTTCTATTTTTGTCCCATTCGCCGGGCAAGATCCATAATTTCACTCTTTAATGACATTGCCATAGGATGCTGGAGGAAGTTCTGAAGGTAGTCCTTGCGATTGATAGTCTGCGCAATCGATTTTAAAATCGTCACCGATTTTTTGAAATTCACATATGCCTCTTCATAGTTCAAAAGCGTACGTTCTATTTTGCCCTGACAGAATTTTATCTTCCAGAGAAGATTCCTTTGATTCTGAACCTCCGCCAGACCCGAGGCTTCGGATAAAAGATCGCGCGCCCTGTCGTACAAACCGTTGCCGAGCGCCAGACGGGCCTGCAAGTACAACACTCTCGGCTTCAATGTCTGATTTACATGCTTGGAAATCAATATATTCAACTTCTCCGGATCGGGTGGCTGGACATTTTCAGTTTCGACCGCAAGCTTCAAAATATCTTGATAATATCTGCACTCCAGATGGTCGGATTCGACGTTTTTCAACAATTCCCCGGCCTCGTTAAGCATTTTCGAGCATGCATCAAAATCCCGCTTAAACTGCAGCAGACCCTCGATCCTATATAAAAGCACCGCCAGTCTCTGTTTGTCGCTGTCGATTTCTCTGGCTCTGTCGAGAGCTTTGTCGGTGGAAATCCAGAAAGGCTCCTCGTCGTTAAGATAAAGATAAAGAACCTCAAAATCGGTGTAGATCAGAAACTCCAAATTGAATTCAGTGATATTATCGACTATTCTTCTGGCCTGATGAAGGATGTCGTCCGCCTGGCCGAGCTGGCCGGTTTCGCATTGAATGATTCCGATCTGCCGCAGGAAGGTGGCCTGTAAAGGCAGCGACTCCACCTCGCATGCCAGCGCGAAACCCTCTTCGGCGAATGAAAGAGCCTTCTGGAAATGACCCAGATAAATCTCGCACAGTCCGATATTCTCGAGATTGAACAGTATCTCTCTTTTGGAGTCGATCTCACGATTGATTTTCAGCGAATCATACAGATAGACAAGAGCCTGGGGAATATCCCCCAGCTCCTCGTAAACCGCACCCAGATTATTGTAGGTGCGGGCAAGCTCGGGACGGTCATTGATCTGCTTTTTTATCTTAATCGAACGTTTATAGAAGTCGATCGTCTTGTCAAAGCGGTTTTTGAAAATATAACACGAACCAATGTTATTGAGGGTGGAGGCAAGCTCCTTGAGCAGATTCAATTCCTCCTGAATTTCCAGCGCCTTCTGATAGCTTTCCAGGGCCAGATCTATTTTTGAACCAACCCAGTATATATTGCCGATATTGTTATATGTATGCGAGAGCTCGATTCTATTATCCAGCTTCTCGTAGATCTCCAGAGCTTTCTGCAGGGCTCTGAGCCCCTTTTTGTACTCACAGGCAGCTTTATAAACATCTCCGGCATATTTATAGGCTCTGGCAACAATCTCTTGATTGGGAAGCTTTTTCTTCATACGGATTATCCGGGCAAACGATTTCAGACTTCGGTTGCTGTGTCCAAGGAGGTTTTCAATATTGCCCAGTGCCGCCAGAAGTCTGGCCTGATACTGGCTGGTATCGGTTCTTTGCTTCAGTTTTTTGGCAAGCTCAAGACTGGCTGAGACCATTTTCAGGGCCACACGGAATTTCTCGTTTGAGATCAGCCATTCCGATGCCCTCAGTGTCCATTTCACAGAATCATCAAGCTCCTGGGCGCAGGTGAAGTTATGCGCCAGGCTCAGGACTCGCTCCTCCTGGCCGACGCCGATGCCGTTGTGCTCGATAATCGAGGCCGCCCTGAGATGTAAACGCCTCAGGCTTTCCGGATCGTAAGAATTGACCAGTCCCACCCTGAGCATATCATTCTTGAAATAATATATGTCCCCTTTGCGTTCGAGGATATTGGCTTCCGTCAGTTCATTGAGCATTACCAGCGGGTCGCCCTTTGAATCGCCAACATATTTCAATACAAAAATGCGGTCGAAGCCATATCGCATCGGCGACAATGCAGCAGCGACCGAGAACAAACCCGAGGGCAGCGCTCTGAGTGCATCTACTGCTCGTTTCTGAAGCTCTTGTGGTAACGGCCAGGATATGAAACGGCCCGAATCGATATCCCATTTATCCCCGGCGAAAGAGATGATCTTCTCATCATGCAAATCGTTCAGGGAGGTTATCAGGGCGGAGGCATCATACGAGCTTATGGCTTTAAGCTTATCGAGCAATTCCTGATCGAGACGTTCTTCATCGAACCACTTCTCCATATCTGGCGTCAAATCAATTTCAATCTTCTCCGCCATCTCTGGGATTCTGCATTTACCGAATTCCGGCTTGAGAAGCAATCTGTATTCTATCAGGTCTTCTTTCCCAAATTCAGGTTCATAATTCTCGCCCGGGCTAAGCCTATGTTTTTTTATTACAGCCCTTTTAACCGCCTTGGAGGAAACCTCCGAAAATCTCGGATCGCTATTCGAATCCGCGCATTCAAACACATTGTAATATTGGCTTTGAAGTATTGCTTTCAGGAGTTCTGAGAATTTATTGAGCACAACCTCGTCTTCAAAAACAAAAATCCCCGCTTCATTATCTTCATATCTGTTTCTCTCGAACATTTTGGCCAGTTTGATTCCGATCAGGCTTTCAACCAGTTCCGAGGGATTAATCTTGAATGAATCCTCATCAATTAATTTCCCGATCGCTTGTGCTGTTTTGAAGACCGAGTCCGGACGGCTGTCGGCATCTTTCGAAAGCATCCTGTGTGTCAATTCTATAAACTCGTCCGGATAGTTTCCATTATTTTCGATCGGCGCAAACGGTTTTTCCAGCTTGTCCGAAATTATCATTAGTGGATCGTCTCCGGTATACGGAACCTTTCCGGTTATCAGCTTATAGATAATCACGCCCAGGCTGTAAAGGTCGGATTTTTTATCCGGCTGTTTGGAATCGAAGAGCTCGGGAGCCATATACTCCACAGTTCCGGCCAGCCTTTTATCCGGATTGTCCGGATTAAAATCGATTGTCAGCCCCAGGTCCAGAAGCTTGACGATTGTTTCCCCTTGTGACTTGATTAACTTTACGTTTTCCGGCTTGAGATCGTTATGGATCAGGTTGAAAAAATGCAGGAATGAGAGAGATGACGCGATTTTATGGCAGGTATGTAAAAACATATTAGTATCATCGGGGGCTATATCATCATCGATATTTCCTTCGTCCAGAAGCTCCATGGTGTAGAACGGGAAATTGTTCTCGTTATAGCCGTAATCATAGACCTTTACCAGATTACTGCTGGCAAGCTTGAGAACGAGGAAGAATTCGTTGAAGAAGGCGTTGTCGTCAGGGGATGCTGATTCATCCGGAGAAAATATCTTTAAAGCGAGTTTCTTTTGTAGATTTTTATCGTAAACAGCATAAACCTCGCCCCCGCCCCCTGAGCCGATTTTATTCACCAGCTCATACCGTTCGGCAAGGTATAAGTCTTTCATCAAATCCTTTGTTACTTCGGCTGACTGGCTGGAATCGTAATAGTAAATGTCGTTTTATCATTCGGGACGCTTTCGATTTTTATGTCGCCGAAATGATTTTCGATTATCCGCTTACAATTTGCCAATCCCAGGCCATGCCCGTCTTTTTTGGTCGTGAATCCCGGTTCGAATATTTTCTGGATATCACGAGCTTCGATACCGGGTCCGTTATCGGTAATACTGATTACCGCCCTCTCATTCTCTTTACTGCTGCGACAGGCGTCTATGCGGATAACCCCTTTTTTATTGTCTAAACTGCTAATAGAGTCGTTGGCGTTATAAATGATATTCAAAAGTACCTGCTGAATTTGCCCCACATCCATCTCCACCAGGGGCAGGTCGTGGGCGATATTCACAACGAATTTGACCGAGGCGAATTTCCTCTGGGGCTTGATCGAGAAAAGCAGGTCTTCCACCAGTTTCCTGATATCGTAGGCAACTATTTCCTTCTCGAGCTTCGAGAAATCCATCAGGCCGTCGGTAAAGCGCTTGATCTTGGAAATATTATCGATTATGGCACTGCTGTTGCGTTCCAGCTTATCGTATTTTTTCATGTTCACATTGCGGACCATAAGCTCGGCGCTGTTGGAGATAATGGCGAGATAATTATTGAGCTCGTGCCCGATAGAGGCCGCCATTTCGCCCTTAGCCACGAGTTTCTCCGAAAGCATGACGTAATTCTCGAGAATCACCTTTTCGGTTATATCTTCGATAACTATTATCAGGCTCTTGGGCTTCTCAGGCTCGTTTTCAAGCGGTGTGATTTTGACATTAAGTACTTTTTCATCATCATCCAATTTGTAATAATAGTGGGTATCCTCGAAAACATCACGGCTGGAATACACCTCATCCAGATTCCGCCGCCAGTAGGCCACCTGGTCCTCATTGAGGATCTCGAAAAAGCGCGAGCCGCTGATTTTGCTGCGATTCGACTGCGTTCTTTTCGAGGGCGGGGTCAGGATTTCATAGGCGGCAACATTCAGGCTGGTAACATCATAATGCTGATTTACTACTATGATTCCCACGGGAGTCTGATTTACGATATTCTCGTTATATCTTTTGAGCGCCAGAAGGTTTTCATAAAGCTTGGCATTTTCAATGGCAATCGCGGCCTGCTCCGCGAAAAGTTCAAACAGATACAGGTCACTCTGCAGGAATACCTTGGCCTCGGTGCTGTTGTCCAGATAAACAACCCCTATGATTTTCTCTTTGATCTTGAGCGGCACGCACATGATTGAACGGAGATTAAGCTCCGCAATCGATTTCTGCTTGGAGTATTTCTCATCAGCCTGAGCATCGGATGTATAGACCGAGACCCCGTTCTGTGCCACCTTGTTGGCGATGGAATTCGAGATTTTAAAATCGTCTTCCATCAGGCGGTCACGGGCGATATTGTGCAGAGTTTTAAACTGCAACTCGCCGGATTCATCCAGAAGCATAAGAAATCCTCGCTCGGCCTGCAAAAGCTCAACCGCATGTTCCAGCACCTTATGCAGTATATCATCCAGCACAAGCGATGAATTGATCGCCTGTGAAATATCGAGGATTGCTTTTATGTCGGCTGTGCGAGTTTCAGACAAACTGGATTTTTCCGCCAGGGTTGGATACTTGTTTTCTATCGAAGAAAGATTGGATTCCATCTCCGAAAGAAGATCAAGCTCCATCATCGGTTCCGTGTCTTCATCATCATTTTTCTGTTTTGACGAGGGAGTATAAATCTTGTTAGTTTCTTCCAGCTTGGGACTACTCTGTTCTTTTAGAGACATATATATACCTGCCACATAGTTTTATCTTATCAGTTTAGTTATCGGAAAAGCGTGTGGAAACGTTAACCTTAATGATATTAAAGTCTTATGAAAAAATCCCTACACAATAGGGATTTTATCTAAGGCCTAACTTCTTTCAAATCAACAAGTTTGAAAATAAAGCCTGAGAAGTGATGTTTTATCGGCCCCATTCCGGTAATATCAACTAATTGCTCGAAAATCTTCTGTTGAAATTTTGAACTTTTTTGACCGCTGTCAGATTCATTTTTGATTTCTCCGCTGTACCAGTCGCTGGCGCTTTCGATCTCCTCCGCGGTTAAACGCCGCAGTTCCAAATTGAAATCGAAATAAAGATTATCACCGGAATTGTAGTTTTCCCTGTGCCCGCAGATAAGAAGCAATGACTCGTTTAGTACGGCCTGCAGATCATTGATATTCTTGTATGATTTATTTATGACACGGTCCTCGAAGCTGCGGATTGCCAGATGAAATCTGGACCCGAACGGCTTGTAATCTATAGTGACACTGCAACTATGTTTTTCGAGTGCTGGATCGAACCATAGTGAATAGGACCTTTTCAATGTCACCGTCAAATCGATATGAAGTGGAAGTCCGTCCTTGATGCTTTCGACCATCTCCTCTGAGAGCAGCCGGTCGCAATTAATGTCCACAGTCAGTCGGTTGTCATAGATAAAGATGTCGTAATCGAACGGTGCATTATCGGCATGAAGCTGACCTGCTGAGCTTAGAAAAAGACAGATTATAACTGCGCCTAAAAGTGTTTTTGGTATGCCGGTCATGAAATACATGCATCACTTAAAACGATCTCGAAAATATGACCCAGGTATGGATATCGGAGTCGGAGGCGTCCAGCGCCTTGGCAAATTCCACTCGGAAACTGCGCGAAAAACCGAGAGCCACACCGATATCCGATTTGAACTCTCCATCGCTGAAAATATCATCGTCCTGGCCGATTGTCTTGCCGATATCGAAAAACAGCGCGGTATGCAGGAATGCTTTGTAATCTATCTGATATTCGATATTTGCCAGAAACATCTGATCTCCATAAAATTCTTTTATATCGTAACCGCGCAAAGTCCTGATCCCGCCCAGATAAAACTTCTTGAAAAGCGGTACCCTGTCCGAGGATCCGCCGTACATAACTCTCATTTTCAGGGACAAGTAGCGGTTTATAGGCTGATAGCGTATGCCGCTTAAAATCCATCGGGAATAGGTCAGGTCGCCCTTCAGGTCACCGCCGCCCCTTTCGAACTGCAAGCCGGCGTACCATCCCGCGCGAGGCCTGTAGATGTTATCCAGCATGTCGAACCTGTATGTAAATTTAAAGAGTGACAGCTTGCTGTCGAAATCGGATATATTTTCCTGCAGATAATCCCCGGGAAGACTGCTCCAGTTTCCTCTGAATTCTTTACTTCCGAAAAGGCTCCAGAGCTTTGGATGAGCGTCCATCCACTTGATATCATCATAGCTGTAAGAAAAGTCGAGGCTGTTATAAGTGCCGAGATAAATCTTCAGCCCGATTTCGCCGCCCTCTTTTTCATAATAATCCCGAAAATCTTCGTTTACCACTAATGCAAAGATGGCGTTTTCATATTCCCTCACAATCCAGTCGTCTTCAGTTGCGGTTTCGCGGTATATCCTTCCATGCGGCTCTATTGCATAGTAATCGAAAATCCTCTGTGATGCTTCCAGACGGTAGCGCAGACGTTTCGCCTCGAAAGCATAGCCGACACCGACCTCAAATGATGGAAATACACCGGTAGCGTCCTCGTATTCCAGAAATGTTTCCAGATAGAGACCGTCGACACGATTGTAATCCAGAGCCGGCTTTAGCGAAACCTCACGGCCGTAATGTGCCTCCAGGCCGAGTTTGCGGCCGCCCTCCTCCCAGCCTTCCTGGGAATAAATTTCGCCGTATACCTGGGAATCCTCGTGCCGGTAAACCCGTCCGCAGACAGCGATAACATCGCCCCGTACAAGCGAATTGGTATGCATGACAACATCCCCAAAGAAGCAGATCAGGTTATCGGAGACCTCGCCGTAGAGATCGACATCGCTTCCGAAATTGAACACATCCCCGCGCACGAATCTGTCGGAGTCTATTATCAGATCGTCGAAGGAATTTACGATATCCCTTGGAATTCTGCTTTTGGAGGGCGCTGCCTTAATCTTGAATTCCATATAAATTCGGCTCCCGGATATCTTGTTGAATTTATCCTGTTTTAAAAGCTTGTAGGGAATGCTAATATCCCCCCAGACAATCTGTCCCCGGCTAAAGAGAAGTCCGTTATCCAGTTCTACACCGTCGGGAGTCTCTTTAAGATTACGGCAGTCGCTTTGCCCCGACATCTTGCTGCCGTTATACTCTATTGATATAAACAGGTCATTCTTGTCATAATCGATAATCAGTTTATTCTGATAATTGGGCTCGGCTTGGGCTGTGGGAGCCAGAATTCCGAGAAATATTATGGATGCTATCAGTATCAGAATTATAAATTTGTTATCAAGCACTCAGTCCTCCTTGTTTACCCAATATATTGAGCAAACTTCGTACCAATCATAATTCGATGCTAAAACAGCCTTCAATCAATACCAAACACCGATTTTGCGATCGGCCTTGATGTGTATTTTACATCCATATAGATAATCGGTTGTATCTTTTACAGCAAATTGTATTTCTTCAGTTTTTTGTACAGGTTGCCCCGATCCATACCCAGCCTTCGTGCCAGCTCCGAAACATTGCCCTTGACCTGAAACAGATTTATCCGCAGGAAGCTTAGTTCGAACTGTTCCACGGAGCCTGTCAGAAGATTCTTCTCACCGGCATTTTTTACTCCGGATTCGAAAGAAAGACTTGGATCGGAGAGCATCTGCGAAGCAAAATCTACCTCAATATATTCATCCCGGCAAAGAAAAAACAGCCTTTCTGTATAATTTCTGAGTTCGCGCACATTGCCCGGCCAGTCATAGGCCATCAGTATGTTAACAATGCCCTGATCGTAGGATTTTTGCGGCTGGAAGTTTTTGGACTTAAGAGCATTAAAGAAATGATCGAATATGAGTGGAATATCCTCTTTCCTCTCACGCAGGGGAGGAACATGAACCGGGATAGTATTTATGCGGTAGAATAAATCCTGCCGAAATCTTTCCGCCTTTATTTGCTCTTCCAGGTCACGGCCGCTGATTGATATCAGGCGCACATCAATCTTTTCGGTCTTCGATCCGCCGACCTTTTCGATTTCCGAAGATTCCAGCGCTCTTAAGAGCTTGCTTTGCAGATTAATCGGCATCTCGGCGATCTCATCCAGAACAAGCGTGCCTTTGTCAGCCAGGCTGAACTTGCCCTCTTTGTCCGAGGCTGCGCCGGTAAATGCTCCCCTGGTGTGGCCGAAAAACTCCGACTCGGCCAGCTCATGCGGGATTGCCGCGCAGTTGAGTTTAACCAGCGGCCCGGAAGACCTTGCCGAACGGTAGTGTATCTGCGAGGCCACAAGCTCCTTGCCGGTGCCGGTCTCGCCCCAGACCAGGACACTGCTGTCGGACTGCGCTACTTTGGCAATCACCTCTTTCAGCTCACTAATAACCGCGCTTTCCCCGACAATCCTGTAACGCTTGAGATGTTCCTCTTTCAGCCTGCGGTTTTCCATTCTGAGATTGTGTTTTTCGACAGCCCCTTTTATGATCGTCAGCAGACGATTGACATCGGGCGGCTTTTCCAGAAAATCCGAGGCTCCCAGCTTGATAGAATCGGCAGCTTCCTGAAGCGAGGCGGCTCCGGAAACCATGACGATTTCGGGATGATCCTCCCGCTTGATAATCCTCTTAAGAAGCGTTATGCCGTCAGGCTCCGGCATCTGAATATCCAGCAGCACAACCTGATATTCCGATTCATCCAGAAGCCTTTCTACGCGTGATGATTTATGTTCTCGGGTAGTATTATAATCGGATTTTAGAAGCGCGGCTACCTGCTCGGTAAATAGTTCATCATCGTCAACTATCAGTATTCTTCCGTTCACTTTATCAACCAAACTCAATCGTCACCGTGGTACCGTCTTTATCCGATTCAAGCGTCAACTCGGCGCCCAGGGCATCCGCAAATTTTCGTGCAATCGGCAGACCCAGGCCGGTACCCTGCGGCTTGGTGGTATAATACGGTATCCACACCTTGCCGGCATATTCCTCCGGAACGCCGGTCCCATTGTCTTTGATCTTCAAGGTAACGCCGCCCTCGTCTTTGAAGGCTGTTATCTCGACTCTGCCGTCCGTAGTAACCGCCTCCATACTGTTTTTGAGGAGATTCACCAGAAGGCTGCGCAGGATTTCGTAATCTGTTTCCAGATAGATATCATCCGGCACATCGATTTCCTGTTTTACATCGGGATGCCTCTTTCCGGCCAGTTGCATAGCATCCTGGGCCACTTTTTTAATATTAATCAGCACTGGACGGATATCGGGTGAACGTGCGAAAGTGCTGAAGTCGTTGGCAATCTCCTCCAGCTTGCCGATCTCGGAATTGATCGACTTAATTTCTTCCTCGGCATTCTGCGGGCTTTCAGTATTCCTAAGATTGTGCAGGGCGACTTTCGTGGGGCTGAGAATGTTTTTGATACCGTGGGCGATAATCCGTGCGGTATTTTTCCAGGAGGCCTCCACCTCCGCCCTCAAAAGCTTTTCGGCTTTGCTCTTGAGCTCTTTGGACATATAATTGAACGACGATACCAGTGTTCCCAGCTCATCCTTCTTGCCGTAGTTTACCGTCTTGCCCCATTTGCCCTTGGCTATGTCAAATGCGGCCAGCGAAAGATTATTTAGCGGCTTAATCAGAGAATTCGCCCACCAGCGGGCGATGTAGAGTATGAATGTGAGATATATAACCGTAACACAGAGCCATAAAAACCAGGCAATATTGCTTCCCGAGGCTTCCACAAATCGTTTCAGACGCCCGTATTCGGTCTTGGCGGTAATGATTTCAGCCGCCCTGACCGAAAATTCGGCGGGCAGATACTGGCCGACAACCAGAGCAGGAGTGGGGCCGAGTGTGGGATTCAAAGCGATTTGCTGATAAACCAGAATGCGTCCCTCGAAACTCATAATCTCCGGAAATGAGCTTGCCCTGAAAGCCGCCTCCTCCATGAACATGCGGTTGTAGTCCTCGTTTTCAAGTGACTTGATGGAAATCGTATCGGTCTCGGAGATATACAGCATTAAGTCGAAATATCTTGTCTCCTCCGCTTTAAGCGAATCCTGAGCGAGGATGTCTATCAGGTTCATGAAGCGGATGCGGTACAACTCCAGGCTGTTTTCCACAAGGTATTCGGAGTTTTCCAGAGCATTTTCGAATCCGGGGGAAATAACTTTGCCGATTCCCTGATTGAAAAGGTAAACTGCCGCAAGCGAAAGCACCAGAAAGGGAATAAAAGACAGTATAAACAGTCTTAGAAAAAATTTGTTTTTAATCTGCATCTACTTTAAACTTTTCCGGATAATTTGTCTTTAAGTCATGCAATGCCTGCTTGTGCGATTCGAATGCGATCTTATCGGGGCTTTCATGCAATCCGAAAAACTCCGCCCGGCTGGCATCATCGGCAGCTTTAAGTTCACCCCCCACAATATCCGCAAAATACAATATCATAATAGCATTTGTACGGGGATCGTCACTACCGTTATATATTTCGAAAACACCTTTAATCTCAACATCCAGATTGGTCTCTTCCTTGAGCTCGCGCACTGCGGTCTCGGCCGGATTTTCTTCCCATTCACAAAACCCGGCAGGCATTGTCCAGTAGCCGACTTTGGGTTCATGCGCGCGCTGCACCCAGAGAAGCTTACCCTCCTTGAAGACCACACATCCTGCGGCAGGCGCGGGATTATTATAGTGTACGAATCCGCAATTCGGGCAGCGGCGGCGCTTGAGATCGTCATCCCGAAATTCTTTCATTTCAGTGGCACACATGGGACAATATTTATATACGGCCATCTATCAACCTTTCATCTACTCTCATAAATTAAGCTCAATCGGCCAATATGGCAAGTTTGAACAATGTTTGACTAAACCTGCTCCTTCAGCTTCAACGCCACCACAGTCATATCATCCTGGGGCATATCGGAAGAGGAAAAATCCATCACCTCTTTGACCACCCGGTCGGCGATCTGCTTTGCCGACATTGAGCGTATATCCTTGATAAGTTCCAGAAGGCGTTCCTCGCCGAATTGCTCGCCATCGTAATTGAAGGCCTCGTTTATACCGTCTGTATAGAAAAATACAAGGTCGCCGGGGTTCAGTTTCAAAGAATCCTGCTTATAAGTAGCCTCCTTGAAGGCTCCCATCAAAAGGCCGCCCTCGGTCAGGAAGCGATGTTCGCCGGTTTGACTGATCACTATGGGATAATTATGTCCGGCATTGGAATACTGCATTACGTGTTTGGCCGGATCGTATTCGGCGTAAAACAGGGTAACAAATTTCTCCGCAGAGGTGGTGGTGGACATAAGAAAATTTACATTCTGCAAAATGCGTATGATCGAATCGGTATTGCGCACCTCGCTTCGAAGCATGGCCTGTATCTGCGAAACCATCAACGCCGCCGGGATACCCTTACCGGATACATCGGCGATGATAATGCCGGTATTGTTCTGTTTGGTCTGCAGGAAGTCATAGAAGTCGCCTCCCACATAACGGGATGGCTCCGAGTAAGCCGCCAGCTCGAAATCATCTCCGACCGGCAGAGTCTTGGGTAGAAGATCACGTTGAATCTGGCGCGCCAGAGAAAGCTCCTCCTCCAGCCTCTCCTTCTCGAGCGACTCCTGATAAAGGCGCGCATTGGACATCGCCACCACAAGCTGATTGGAAAGGATATTAAGCGTGGTGATATCCTCATAATTGTAATTATATCCCGAAATCTTATTGGAAAGCGCGATAAAGCCCTCTAGCTCGCCTCTGTTTATAAGCGGCACAATCATCTGATAGCCCATCTTCTCAAGACTCTCGATTGTCTTCGATTTCTGCTCCGTGCCCCGGAATTCATCTATGAGCGCGGGACGGTCGCGTCTAAGAAGATTTTCTGTTAGCTCAGCTTCAGCCGAGAATTTCATTTCAGGTGCCGGATCATTGGGCTGCGGCAGGAGAATATATTCCGGCTTATCCTCGGACCTCAGGCACAGGCGGACATTCTCAATCAACATCTCCTCCCGCAATATTCGTACAATCGACGCCTCCAGCTTATCCGGATCGAGAATCGAGGAAAGCTCGCGTGAGATTTCATCGGCTATATATCTTATATCCACCTTGCCCTTGATGAAGAATTTTTTCAGAAAATTATCGACCTGATTCATGATAGGCTGGAAGAAAATCAGCGCCAGGATGATAAAAGCAGCCGGTAAAATCGGTGTCTCCTGGCCCAGGATATCCTGAAGTATCTTGGTAAACTGCGATATAATCAGAAGATATGCGCCTACTATTATGGCTGAAGTAATAGTATATACCACCGATTGACGAACAATCAGGCGCACATCCAGGAATTGATATCTGATTATGGCATAGATAATAGAACCATTGCCAATTGCGAGAGCAGCCACGGCCATGGCGATCTGCACATTGGCGGCGATATGTATCCCGCTTAGATTGGGCAGCAGATACGATATCATATACAGTCCCATAGCGGACTGTATACCCCAGATCACAATCAGGGTTTGTGTCTTCAGGCGTTTATTGGAGATGTATTTAAGTCCCCGGTAGAAAAGCACCAGGGCAATGATGATATATATGATATTTATGGCCGCAAAGGTTTGCAGGTGCAGGCGTACCAGGAAGTCCAGAAGCGCCGCTATGAATCCCACGAAAAATGCAAACCTGTCGGTAACCCATCCAAAGAAGGCGACATCCGACTCGACCTGCAGGAATTCCACGATCTTGCCGGTGTCGGCGAACAGCGTAACCAGCAGGATATGAAACAGGTGGGGGATGAAAATCAGGTATTTCACCCTGGAATTGGTGGACATGATCGGATGCTCGGTGGGAAAAACAAGGGAGAATAACACCAGTTGCGGGAAAAACAGCTCCCATAGAAAGAACAGGTTCTCGTAAAAGGGTACCTGTCCTTCGGCTGTAACGGCGGTTCTGCCCAGAAAAACGCCCAGCGCCGCGAAAAGGGGAGCCAGGCCTGCAAAGATCAGAAGCAGGCTGGTGACCCGGTTAAGGCGGCGGTAGGGATTTTCTCTGAAAATAACGGTGCCGGTGAAAAACAGAAGGGCAGAGAAAATTAAATATATTACTCCGACTAATAGCTGATAATCCACACTCGCCTAGCGCCTTCTTATCAATTACGAAGCTAATTCTTTTATGATAATCATCCGAGTTCCGCCTTCCGGTGGTTCCTCGACCTGGAGATCGTCCACAAGACTTCTGACTATAAAAATACCCCGCCCTGCTTCCTTTAAAATGTTCTCATCGGAAATCGGACTGGGTATATTCTCCGGCTTGAATCCGGGCCCCTGATCAGTTATCGAGATAGATAGGTGTTTATCGCTAAATTCAAGCTCGATTGTGACGATTTTATCCGGATTGGATTTGTTGCCGTGGATAATTGCGTTATTGATAAGCTCGGTTGCACTTATCGCAAGATCGGCAATGCTGTCTTCATCGATGCCATGCTCCTTAAGATGGCCCTCGAGAAAGCGGTCGGCCTCGGCCAGGTGATTCTGCGAACTCGGAATTTCCAGTCTGTAACTTTTATTTTCTGACATATGCTCTACCAGTCGGCTGCTTTCTGCCCGAAACTGATCCTTTCATCTATCCAAACGAGCCAACCGCATCATAGGCCGAATCATAAGACTCGAAAACATTATTGAGTTTGGTTATTTCGAATAAATTGGCGACTTTCTCCGAGATATTCGACAGTTTCAGCTCGCCTTCGTTATTGCGAAGCGAAGTCATACCCGATATAAGAATTCCCAGTCCGGTCGAATTCATCCATTCCACATGACCCAGGTCGATAACGACTTTTTTATTGTTTGCCGATATCAGCTCGTAGAGACGGTTTCTGAGTTCTGTGGCCTCGGGACCGCCCATTATCTTTCCTTCCGGTTCGAGAATTACCACACCATCTTTTTCATGGGTGGAGATGCTCATCTTGCCTCCTAAGTTAAATCCACACCGATTAATACAAGAGCGTTTTAATATATCTTTTAATACGCTATGATAACAATTTGGATGGCTTTATAGTAGCAAATTTTTTAAGAAATGCAAATTACTTGAAGAGGGCTTTGATCTTACCCCAGGTGGTAAGCTTGACGTTAAGAGAGGTTTTGACCTCGAGATCGACCTTCATCTGGCCCGGACGAGGATTGATAGTCGGCTCGGCTTCGCGGTCATCCACTTTTATCACAATAACATCCGATTCCGACTGATACCCCTTCTGATCCGGATTGCCGGGATCGTATCTGGGTATAGTTAGCGAATACTGCCCGCGCTGAGTTGTTTCTGTGGAGACGATCTTCTCGCCGTCGATATACGCTTCAATCCTGCTGCCGGCCTGCGCGTCATTTCCATTAATCGTAAGACTTCCGAATAATTCGCAGTCATTGCCCGAATCGGCTAACAATACCTGTGCCGTCAACAGAATAAGGCATAATACCAGAAGGCATCCCGCTGCCTTTTTTTGAGTAAAAGTGGCCATACCATATAAACCATAAAGATTTGTATTATTATTGTCAAGCGAAAATTTGGTCAGAAGAGTTGACTTTAAACTTCTTCACAGTAATCGTTATTGACCAGGCAGAAGGAGAGATGTTCCAGCTCCATAGCCATATTTTCATTTCGCAAAGAAACTCCCTTGGGCACCTTCAGATTGATCGGTGCGAAATTCAATATGGCGCTAACATCCGCCTCAACAATATCGTCACAAACCGCTTGAGCCTGCTGGGGCGGAACCGCTATCACTACTATTTCGATATTATTATCCTTAAGTTCCTGTGTTAGTTTGGCGACATCGCGAATGACGATTCCTTTATGATTTGAGCCGATTTTCCTTTGATCATTGTCGAACAGGAGCTTTATTTTGAATCCCTGACGGGAAAATTCCTTATACGAAACCAGGGCCGAACCGATATTTCCAATTCCGACCAGGGCAACATTCCATTCCTGATCGACGCCCAGTATCCTGGCTATTTTATCCTTCAATTCCCGTACCGGATATCCCAGTCCCCTCGTACCGAATGAGCCGAAAAAGGATAAATCCTTACGTACCTGAGCCGGGGTCAGATGTTCCAGACGGGCGAGGTCCTTGGATGATACGGTCTCATAGTTGTCCTTATCGAGCTGCACCAAAGCACGATAATACCTTGAGAGGCGGGATATTGTCGATTCGGATATTCTCTTTAGTTTTCCCAAAATTCCTCCTAAGAAGAATGATATAGCCACCCATGTTGTGAAAGCTTTCACAACCAATTTAATCCCCGCTTCAAACAAAAGTCAAGGGAAAATTGAAAAATAAAAATCCTATCTAATGTATCATAATTAGATAGGATTAGTTCCAAATTTATATTGGATTTTTTTGTATTATATCAAAAATTCGTAGTTAATGATATAATTTGTTATTTTTTTAGCATTCTCCGCTACAAAGCCTGCGCCCTTTGCACCGGCGCTTCGCTTTGTGCAAGGTTTACGGTTTTCTCCGAAAAATCACCATAATAATCGTTGCAGGAGAATACGAAGATCTGATAATTCTCGCTGTATTGCTTCAAAATCTGAAGGGCTTTCTGCCGTCTTTCCGAGTCAAATGTCAGAAACGGCTCATCAAAAAGCAATACCGGCTTCTTTTCCTGCGATATAATCCGAACCAGAGCCATACGTGCGGCCAGATAAAGCTGATCGCGAGTGCCGTGAGAAAGGGCGGTATCGGGATCGAGCCAGTCGTCTTTTTGCGGAGAGTATACCTCGAAACGGAGGCTCTGACGATCGAAACGCACCCGGTCGTACTTTCCGGAGGTTACCTGTTCCAGAACCTGCGAGGTCTCCTGTTCCAGAACACCGATAGATGCCTTAAGCACATCTTTGCGGGCTCTTTCAATATATTTTTTAGCCGTTTCATAGGTTTTGACCTGGTATTTTGCACGTTCGATGGCATTCTCGACGCCCTCCAGACGCTCCTCGAGCGAGGCCTGAAGTTCGCATCCTGATTCGGCAAATTCGAGCTGGCGTTTGAGGGCAATTTCAGTGCTTTCCAGATTGACCTTTTGCTTCTCGAGCGCATCCACCAAAACTACCAGCTTTTCCTTTTCATCGGCGTTCATAACATACAGTTTTAAATCCCGCGCGGCCTCGTTTTCAACCGCTAAATCCCTGGTAACTTTCTCCAGCTCTGTCTGGAGTTCACGCAATGATTTACCGCCCAGCCAGCTTTCAAACCGCCTCATCTCGCTTTTAACCTCTTTATCCAGGTCGCGATAATGTTCGAACTTCGATTTTAAAGTGCTGATATCAGATACTTTATATTTCTCCAAAGTGGTCTCAATCGCTACCTTGGAATCCTCCAGATCGGATTCGATCTCCTCTTGATTGGATTTTTTGAGGTTATACTGCAATTTGACGGCCCTGGCATGACTGGCCTTGCTGAACCAGAATATCGTTAATGTTATTCCCAGGACAAGACCGCCAAGAGCGCCAAAAATAAAACGGTTATCGCTCATATTCATAACGCCCATCCAATAGCCAAATGACGCCAGCGAAATCAGAAACATAAAGGCTGCGCTAAGGCTGAGGAACATGCTGGGTTTTGCAAGAGCCAGTTTTTCTGACAGCTCTTCGACTTTGTCCTCGGCATGATTGGCTTTGCTTTCCAGATAGCGAACCTGGGCCGACTGCTGTTCGGCATAAGAGAGATCCTCGGAGTTGATTTTTGGAAGATCGGAAAGCTCTTTTTTGAGGTCTGCTATCACTGTTTCCGAGCTCTGGATTGAGGTCACGCGATTATTCAAATCCTGAAAACGATCCTCCAAGCCCTTCAATTTCTCCTCATTTTGGATTGCTTTCTCGGCCTTCTCCATATGAGACTTCTTGGCGGCATATTCGGTTTTGATGCCTTCCAGAAGCGACTGTGTTTCTTTGAGTTTGGTGCGGTTCTTTCCAATCAGATCGATTTCGCGCTTGGCCTTGTCGAGCTCGTAGATCAGCTCATCCCGGTTTTTCTCAAGTTTCTGGATTACACCCAGATGCTTCGTGCCCTGCTTGTTGATGTTTCGGATACTGTCCTCGATCTTGCTGATAGCTTCCGAGGCCAGAACCTCCTCCTGCCCGGCGGTTATCATACCCTCTAATTTGTCCTTGATAGCCTCGGCCGACTTGGAAACACGGCCGATCTCATCCTGACGGATCGTGGTGGTGGCCAGATAAATATCGCGGTTGGCCATACCCAGGCCGGATTCTATGATATTCAGTATCTTCTTCCTATCTGTAACCTCGTCTCCCGTATTCTGTCGAAGAAGCGAGGTCTCTCCGCTTTCGAAATCCTTGCGAAGACGGTAAATCTGGCCCTCTATGGCAAATTCCATAGCCAGTTCGAAGGCTTTATCCGCATCCCAGCCGATCTTCTCCTTCAGCTCCTTTTTGGCGGAGCCCGGATCGGTGAAGAAAAGATCGGTGATGGCTTCGACGATGGATGATTTGCCGGCCTCGTTGGGACCTTTGATAAAGTTAATTCCTTTGTCGAAGGTCTCCCTGAATGATCTCAGGTTTTTGTACCTGTTTAGTTCGAGCTTAGTGATCTGCATATGCAATACCTCAAATAGCGTCTTTACCGGATAGGAGAGCGTACCCCAGCTTCAGGCTGTCGCGCAGCAACTCCTGTTTTTCAGGATCCTGTTCCTCTTTTATTTCCCCCGAGAGCATGCCGATATACTGTCCCAGAATGGTTGTCTCCGGCATATTGAGCTCGTCCAGATTCTCCGGGACCGACTGGGAGCGGTTTACCAGGTCGAGATATAAAAATGAATCGGCCATATGATCGTACAGCCGGTCGAAATCGATGAATCCGTCGGCCGGGAATATTCCGGTCAGGATTACACGTAAAAGCTTGTCCTCGCCCACATGCTTGGAAATCTCGCGTTCCAGTTCGAGAGTGTATTTATAACTCGTGCACGGCAGTTCGATAGTATTCCATTCCAGCTTGCCCACCTGAATTTTATCGACCTGAACCTTGCCCTCGGCAAACTCAACCAATGCCGCCCAGCCGGCGTCACGCTGCTTGAACGACAGCGGTTCGGGCGAGCCGCAATAGACAGCCGGAACCTTCTGGGTCGGGGCGCGCATATGTGAATGCCAGTGTCCCAGAGCGATATAATCGAAGCCGGAGTTCTCGATCTCCTCCAGCCCGATCGGAAAATCATCCGGAGCCGACTTGCCCGGAATCGCCAGCGAACCGTGAGCGATTGCGATATGATAACCCGGGGATGAGTCGGGAGTTAAATCCTTGAGTGGTGATTCTTTGGACCGGGTGCCCTGATTGGGATTTACGTAAAAAGTCAGACCCAGATCGGGAAAAGAAATTTTTCGCTTTTCCGGATCATTGAACAGATAAAGATTTTCCGGGCATTCATTTTCATGCAGTGTGTTGAACAGTGAGTTGTCTTCCAGGCAGTCATGGGTTCCGGGGATAACGATTGCCGGTATATCTCCCAGCCGCCCCATCTCGCGCATTGCGAAATCCAGAAGCGGTTTGGAGATACGGTTGGAATCGAAAAGATCGCCGGCCACAATAAAAGCATCGACTTTGGATTCGAGACAGATATCGATCATTTTTGTGAATGAGTCCTTAAGTGCGGCACGGACTTTGTCTCCGGATTTACCCAGACCGGCCAGTTTTATGCCCAGATGAATATCGCCGGTATGAAGTATTTTAGCCATAGCATTTCCTGTTTTGTTAGTTAAAGACCTCTATAAACTTATCGGTTTATCTGCCCGGTATCTGAATGATCTCAGTCAGTTTTTTGAACAGAGGGGCTATTTTTTTGAACGGCAGCCATTTAGCTGTTTTGTACGCCGCCCGTCAGGATCCTGGCACGCGCAAGTCCTCATACTGCCCGTCTCCCGGGCGCACCGGGAGGTACGCCCGGCACATACGGGATAAGAAATTAATGTGCGGAGTTTGCCGTCTTATTCCGCAATACAATAATTAAATCAATTATCGTGCACGACTTCCCATGAGTCCGGCCAGGAGCTTCCGCTGGCATAGCGAAGCATCAAGATTTCGGTTCCGGCCTCAAAGTCCAGATCGTTATCCGTAATCAACGGCGGTAGTGTAATGTCATCTGTCGTCTTGCCGTCAGGAAGCGTGATTTTAACCAGAAGGCGCGGAGCATGCTTCATATCGGTTGGAGTACGGTCGTTGTTATTCGAATGGAATCCCTTTTCGATATTCATTCCGGTATTTTTCAGCCAGAAGACCTGGAAGCCCTCGAAGCTGTCCGGATCATCGAAGATTTCCCGAACAATCGTTACGATATCATCAGACGCCGACCAGGCCTGGCTTTGCAGGTCGATCGTAAATTCCGCCGCATTCGTAAAAGCGGGCTGGTTGTTCCATGTCAGAGTCGACGGGCTCCATTCCTCATAAACCCGCTGGACGTCGATTTCCAGATCATCGGTCTGGCCATCCTCGTTTTTGCCGCCATGATAGAGTTCCAGATAGGCCTCCTCGATTGTGGTACCTTCGGGCAGGCTAGGGATCGGAAAATGCACGAAGCTCTTCTTGGTATCATTGGCATAGGCTACACGCATATAGCCGTCCTGTCCCCAGCTGACATCGGGAGACTCATACCAGACCCATGTGTCCTTATCGGCGCCGATCCAGAGATACACCGTTCCGGTCGAGGTCGGCCCGGAGGTTGTCGATTCGCTGCACCCGGACAACATAAACATGAATAAAACAGCTATGGATATAAGGTATTTCATATTGTCCTCCTTGTATGATGTTATCGGATTTTTATAATTATAGATTATTTTAGTCCACAATGCAAACGCTAACTCAGAATCATTTTTGGAAATCGTGCAAGGCCCGTCAAAGGCTGGATTTACAATCGCTGCACTCTCTCAGAATGATAGTATAAAAGATCTTTTCAGCAAAATCGGGAGCTTATAAACGATCCCTTTAAATTGGGATTCTCCTTATTTATGAACCCAATCTAAAGGGCTTGTTGAAAAAGTTGCCAAAATAGAAAAAAACGAGCCACGTCATTCCGAGGAAGTCCCGCCGAAGGCGTGGACTGACGTGGGAATCTACGCGGTTGCCTCAAGAAGAAATGCGGAGATCGCCACGTCGCTTTGCTCCTCGCGATGACAAATATCGATGCATTCAGGGTTTATCAACACCTCCTCAAGATTGGAGCACCCAATTATTACTAAGGCCATTAGAATATGGGAATAAGCTTGCTATATCGGTATAATGATATAAATTACATATAAAATTGGGAGGTTTAATGAAATTCAGATTACTTGCCATATTATCTTTGATCTTTCTGCTTGCAATGCCGCTTTCCGCCCAGAAGAATCATTATCGTAAGGCCGATCATGGCTTACAGATGGTTTATAAACACATAACAGGAACATCTCTAAAGGATGCTATTGACAGCCTGCTGATAGAGGAGTACGGCGCTCTGCCGGATAGTGCGGCTGTATCAAAAGATATAACTCAACAGAAAGGGTGTGGCGGTCGCAAATCCACGAATCCAAACATTGCCTATATTCCCAATGATTCAGTTACTCCCCCTCCAGTATCATTGGACGAAATAGTCGTGTTTGATGGCAGAGGTGATCTAAAAAATCTATCGCCAGTAAGGATTGGATTTTCGGGAGATGATGACTTGCTTAAGCCGTTTGTTCTTGAAATGAAAAGGATATCAAGCACAAGGATATCAGCAACCATTGAATTAAAGGTGTTACCTCAACTTTGTCAGCTAAAAGGCCTTCATTTTGTAAAGCCCGCCCCACGAGCAGTCCATGAATAAAAAAGCGATGAACCATTCAAGTTGATTCATCGCTTACTTCGATCCAACGGATCTACATCGGGTTTCTTCTATCAAAGCTCTCTCCTTCCTGAGTGGGGATTTTTGATTCTCATCAAAACATCACAGCCTCTGATAATAGAAATCACCGCGCAAATATCTGTTCACCGTCGAGCCGGTCAGGTAGACCAGAAGCCCGCCGAAGAGCCATGCCGAGCCGACCGCAACCGAGGCGCCCGAGGCCAGGCTGACCGCTCCGATCACGAAGCCCACCGCCCCGAGGACCATCAACGCCAGGCTTGCCGACCTTAACGGATGGTGCAAAATCCAATCGAATATACGCATTTTTAACCGCCTTTTTTGAATGTTATAAGTTAATGTCGCCTTGTATCTTACCTTTTCAATGCCCCCGTTTTATCCTATCTGATTAGTATTACGAAAGCTGATCGATTTTGTTACATTTTTCGGAGGGGGCTGTGATGATTTTTTATGTCTATCGCTCGTGCGAAAAGTATGTTTCCGTGCTCCTTGAGCTGGGTGGCCTGCCCAAATTAATTTGGGCAGGTGCATAATAGATAGAAAAGCACGCCCAAAGCCAGTTTGGGCGTGCCACCCTGTCGTTTGTGGCAGATGGTTGATTCAAGGAAACGCCCAAAAGCGAGTTTACCGGCGACAGTTAGCGGCGGCAGGAATCCTTTCCTGCCGCGATTGCTGTCAGGAAGGGATTCCTGACAGCGCGTGAAAAATAGAAGCTCAAATGTTGCAGACATTTGACAAGCTCAGTTTTTTTCAACACAATCTCAGAATAAACGTCTATATTGTAGCATAAGTGCGCGGCGTACATCCTCGTACGCCGCGTCTGACCCGGGCGCACCAGGAGGTACGCCCGGCACGAACAAATTAGGCTTTTATGATTAGATACGCAGTATACATATTAACAGCACTGATATTATCTATTACCGCCGCTGATGCCCGGACACTCAAACCCGGTTCCGACGAACATGATGATTACCTCAGGGCTCGCGAGCATTATGAAAGGGGCGAATATGAGGAGGCGCGCGATATTCTCTACGGCATGTTGCGCTATTACGACGACGATCCGAATCTGAACTATATACTGGGTATGAGCTTCGAAGGCCTGGGCGGGACACATTATCGCAACTACGCACGCAAATATCTCAAGCAGGCGGTACGTCTGGAGCCGGACTCGCTCGACTGGAGATACGATCTGGGGCTATTGCAGATAGAATCAGATATGGATGAGGCCTCCTATGACCAGTTTCAGGAAATAATCAAAAGGGATTCGAGCTATATACGCGCCTACTATCATGTCATGGATTTATGCATAGAACGCTTCTGCCATAACGGCAACCGCTCCAAACTGGCCGAGGGATACCGAACTGCGCTTGTCTCGCAGAGCCGTTTTCCTGAGGATAATGTCATCGCCTATAAAAAGGCGCTTATCTCGATGCTTTTCAAGTCTTATAACGAAGCCGCCAAAATTGTCTCGCAAATATACAGGCCGGATACTCTGAAAACCGAGATAACGCTTCTGAATGCTTATCTTAAATACCAACTGCGTGATTTCGATCAGAGCTATCGGCTGTTCAAAAACGCGCTGTCCAAGGTTCCTGAGAAAGACAAGGAAGGTTATTTCGATATCACTCTGCTTCTGTCAAGACAGCAAACCAGAGAGTATGAAGCGTTGAGCGAAGTAGAACAGAAGGAATTCGAGGACAGATTCTGGAATGGTCTCGATCCCGATCTCACTACAGAAGTAAATGAGAAGATCGTCGAACATTTCGCGCGTGTGTACTATGCCGATCTGATGTTCTCGCGTCCGCATGCGGATGTGCGCGGCTGGGAGATGGATCAGGGCAAGCTTTATATTCGTTACGGCCCGCCGGCTTCAGCTAAATGGTTTCTCCCTGAGGATAATGATGCTATGCTAAACTGCCGCTGGAGCTGGGTGTACTATTTCGACGGCCGTCCGGTTGAGCTGGATTTTTTGAATATGTTCGGCGAGGATAATTATCAACTGGCGCCCCTGAATTACGGCGGGGATGTGAAAATTGCCGATGATCTGGTTAATGAAATTCCCAATGCGGTGACATTTGCCGAAACCCAAAGCCTGATTAATTCAATCTTCTCATATTTCATCTACAAAGGTCCCGAGGGTGAGGCGATGCTCGATCTGTTCGTGGCGACACCATACGATCAGTTCACCTATGAACCTGTCGAGGGGCATGCGGTCTGCTCGGTAGAATACCGAACTGCGCTTATGGATTTGGATGACAGTATTCTGGCCCGGAAAAAGGACGAACAGCAAATCGTTATCTCTCCAACACTTTCTAAAAATCCAGACTTCTACAATTTTGCGACTATCTCGATGGAATCGCCCTCCGACAGCCTTCGGGTAGCTTGCGCAATCGAGCAAAAATCCGCACAGCGTGTGAATGTTTACGAGAGGCCGTTACGTGTATATGATTTCTCGGACAGCGGATTCCACATGTCCAGCCTGATTTTAGCCTCGAAAGTTGAGGAGAAGGAAAAGGACTCTCCCTTCAACAGGCGTGACATCAAGCTGATTCCCAATTTCACGAACACATACAGGACAGATGATACATTGATCATCTATTATGAAATATACGACCTGCCTACCAATATCCGCAACCGAACTCACTATCGAATGAGCTATACTATTCAGGAGCAGGATATCCCCCGTAATATCTTTGGCATGATCGCAAGCGCCTTGTCCAGCGGTCAAAAAACCGGGATCACGCATACTGCAGACAGGGGTGATATCCGCACAGAAAGGTTTGAGCCCCTGAAGATCGATATTTCTTCGCTCGATCCGGGCCTGTATGAATTCACGATTACAATCGAGGAATTTGTCTGGGGCAAGACCCTCACCCGCAAGGCACGCTTCAGCGTGGTAGAAGAATCCCGTTAAGATCGTCCCCTTTCATCCATCTTGACAAATCCCTGATATGGGCGTATTTTGAGCGAAATCCAAAATCATGGAAGGAGAATAAGATGGTCATACAAAAGGTTGGCATTGTAGGATTCGGCCAGATGGGCACCGGGATTGCCCAGGTCGCGGCCTCGGCAGGTTATAATATTCTGGCGAGGGATGTGGACAGCAGTTATCTCGACAAAGGTATCGCCAGAATTACCAAAAATCTCGATAAGGCCATAGAAAAGGGGAAGATCACCGAAGACGACAAGTCCAAGGTTCTCGGAAATATCAAGACAACAACACATCTGGAGGAATTCAAGGATCGCGATTTGATGATCGAGGCGGTGGTCGAGAATATGGATGAGAAAATCAAGGTATTTCAGGAGCTTGATAATATCGTGCAAGAGGACGCTATTTTCGCCTCCAACACCTCATCACTATCCGTAACGGATATTGCGGCGCGTACGACCCGGCCCGAGCAGTTCATGGGCCTGCACTTTTTCAATCCCGTTCATATTATGAAGCTGGTTGAGGTGGTAAAGACTATCGCAACCTCGGAGAACACATTCAAAAACGGCAAAGAGTTCGCGGAATCGGTCGGCAAGACCTCGGTAACATGCGGGGACCGCCCCGGCTTCGTGGTCAACCGTCTGCTGGTGCCCTATCTTCTGGATGCCGTGCGCATTCTCGAAGACGGTACCGCCAGCAGAGAGGATATCGATAACGGTATGATGCTGGGATGCGGACATCCCATGGGACCGCTGACATTGATAGATTTTATCGGACTGGATACGATTCTGTATATCGGCGACATTATGTTCGAGGAATTCAAGGGCTCACATTTCGCCGCGCCGCCGCTTCTAAGACGTATGGTGAATATGGGCTATCTTGGCAAGAAGAGCGGAAGAGGATTTTACGATTATACAAAGTGAGGGAAGATGGATTACAATAATATTTTAGTGGAAAAGGAAGATCATCTGGCGGTAATAACTATCAACCGTCCCAAAGCATTGAATGCATTAAACGATGAAACCCTGACCGAAATCGACAGGGCCTTTACCGAATTAATGGAGGACGGCCAGACCCGTGTGGTGATTTTCACCGGCGCTGAGAAGGCTTTTGTTGCCGGGGCAGATATCAAGGAATTGATGGAGGCTGACGGCGAGAAGGCCAAGGTTATATCTTCCAAGGGTAATACTTTGTTTCGGATGATCGAAAGCTCCGACCTTGTTTCAATTGCCGCGGTAAATGGTTTCGCGTTAGGTGGTGGATGTGAGCTGGCTATGGCCTGCGATATCAGGATTGCCTCAGAAAAAGCCAAACTGGGACAACCCGAAGTCAACCTGGGACTGATTCCCGGATACGGCGGCACCCAAAGGCTTACCCGTCTGGTGGGCAAAGGCAAGGCCAAGGAGCTGATTTTCACGGCTGATATGGTTGATGCCAAGGATGCCCTGAAGATGGGTTTGGTCGAGAAGGTTGTTGATCCGGATAAGCTGATGGAGAAGGCCAAAAAGATGGCTAACAAGATTATCTCCAAGGGACCTGTTGCGGTAAAGCTGGCCAAGCAGGCGATCAATTTCGGCTCCGAGACCAGCCTTCCCGATGGCATAGCCTTCGAAATCGAAAAATTCGGACAGGCCTGTGAAACCGAGGACAAGAACGAGGGCACCAAAGCCTTCCTGGAAAAACGCAATCCTGAATTCAAGGCTAAATAATATATTATAATTTATATGCGGTCAGGAATCCCTTCCTGACCGCATATAACCTGCAGGAAAGGATTCCTGCCGGCGCACAAAAACACTAATACATTTATCATTCCAATCTTAGTCATTCTCAGCAATACTAAAAATTCCGGTTGAAAAACGGAATCAAATTGCTATTTTGTGGAATTGTCATAATCAGGAGAATTCAAAATGATATTATCCACAACACCCGCACTCGAAGGTAAAACAATCGAAGAATATATGGGTATCGTAACCGGCGAGGCCATCCTGGGCGCCAACATAGTCCGTGACATTTTCGCCTCCATCACAGATATAGTGGGCGGAAGATCGGGCAAGTATGAGAAGGAACTTGCCAAAGCTCGTCAGATAGCATTAAAGGAGATGTCCGAGGAGGCCAAAAGCATCGGGGGTAATGCTGTGGTCGGAGTTGATCTCGATTATGAGGTTATTCGCGACGGTATGCTCATGGTTTCGGCTTCGGGAACGGCCGTGAAAATTCGCTAAACCGGATAGAACGGCAACTGCCCGCGAAACGTTATACCTGTAGCACAGTTTAAGTTTATGGAACCTACATGGAGTAAAAATGAAATATAAAATCCCATTGCTCGTTTGCTTCGTTTTTTTGTTATCCATTCTTTCAGTCAAGCTTCTGCAAGCTTCAAAAATTCATCCCGCACTCGAGCAGCAGATTGCCCAAAGTCATAATGAATATCAGAATGTGGTCATCCGGCTGGATGACAGGCTTGACAAACAGAGTTTAAATCAGAAGCTGTCACTGGCATCTTACACGCGCCAGGCGGCACATGCAAAGGCGGTAGCCGCTCTCAAGTCGCATGCCGACAGAACACAGAGCGACATTCTTCAATTTCTCGAAAAGGAGCAGGATAACGGCAATGTTCTCGCATTTAAGAGCTACTGGATCGATAATCTGATCTGGGCCAGTATCAGATCTGATTTTCTGGAAACGTTCGAGCAATTCGATGAAATAGATTTAATATATCCCGAGATCAAGGTCTCGATTATAGAGCCCGTAACCCGGGCATCACCTGTCTCACCCGGTCAGGTTGGAGTAACCGAGGAGCTGGAGGCCATTGGAGCAGATAGCGCCTGGAAGCTGGGTTATACCGGTGAGGGTACTATTGTAGCAACTTTCGACACGGGAGTGGAAGGAAATCATCCCGCCTTAACAGAAAACTACCGGGGCACTAATGGCTTTTCCTACGAGCAGTGCTGGTTTGATCCGATAGATAACGACACCTTTCCCCACATATTCGGTCAAATCGGTCAAATTCCGCGCAGAGCTCATGGCACCGCAACCATGGGCATTATTGTGGGAAAGGATGATGTCAACGGCGATACTACGGGTGTGGCTTTTGGCGCACAGTGGATTTCAGCCGGTGTCATCGATATCCCTAACGATCAGGCTAACCAGCAGTTTTATTTGCTCGATGCATTTCAATGGGCCGCGGATCCGGATGGCGATCCGAATACGGTTTCCGACGTGCCCGATGTCCTCTCGAATTCGTGGGGCTATCCGAATACCGGGATCGGCTGTTCGGACCTGTTTTACGGAGTGATCGATAATCTTGAGGCGCTGGGTGTGGTGGTGATGTTTTCGGCTGGAAATTTTGGTTCCAACTACCGCACGCTTGCAAATCCGGCAAACCGCGCGACTACAGCCTATAATTCTTTTGCAGTGGGAATGATTGGCAGCAGTTATGACGATATCACTGTCGATAACACCTCCTCTCGCGGGCCTTCGAACTGCAATCCTGAGATAATTAAACCCAATGTTGTTGCTCCGGGAAGAAGTGTAACTACTATCGCGCCGGAAGAATTGTATCCGGGAGGCATCGTTACGAACTTTACCGGGACATCGTTTTCATGTCCCTACGCAGCCGGCGCAGCGCTGATATTGCGCCAGGCAAATCCCAACGCTCCGGTTGATTCGATAAAGAAAGCTTTGATGTTGTCTGCCATTGATATCGATGAGCCCGGTCCGGATTCGGCCGCCGGATACGGTTTCATAAATATACCTGCGGCGCTGGAAATGCTGATGCCTGTCAGTGAGCCGAATATCGAACTGCAATCTGTAACTTCGCCATCCATAATTCCGGGACAGCAGGTTGAATTCTATGTCACGCTTCAAAACACGGGACTGGGCACTACCGGAATTACCGGGACTCTCCGATCCAGTAATAGCAGTATTTTCGTGACCGATTCGGTCGCTGATTTTGGCGATATTGCTCAGGACGCCTCGGCCAATAACATCTCTGATGAGTTTGAAATTTCTGTCTCATCATTGCTGGGTGAGGGAAGATATCCTCTTGATTTATATATAACTGATGGAAGCTCGTATTCAAAAGCCCTGAACGTTTTTATCGAGGTGGGTGAGAACCAACAAGAGCAGACATTCACCATTGATATCGGGGCATTTGATTTTACGATTTCAAACTATGGCATTTACGGTTTGGCTCCCGGTTCTGCCTACAATCAGGGGGGAGTCGGCTTTATATTTCCCAACGACTTTGGAGTAAATTCAAGCCTTTACGAAATGGGTATTATGCTCGGAACTGATAAGGATCATATCTCTGACGGTATCGACAACATCGCTCATCTTCAGGACCGGGATTTCATTGTGGCTTCAGGCGGAAACTTCGAGATAACAGCACCATCAGTAGGCCCTGCCCAGAAAACCAGATCTGCGTTTACCGACACAAATGCGGTTAATCCGCTTGGCATAAAAATCACGCAGGAAACTTATGCCTATGATACCGAAATCGATGATCATTTTATGATATTTGTATTTGCCCTCGAGAATATATCCGACAGCACGATTGAGGATATTTATGTCTCGCTTTATACTGACTGGGATTTATATACACCCCAGGGCGGGCTGGTGGATATGACCGCCTTTGATCGGCAAAATTCAATCGGATACATGTATGAAAATCTGGGCGATGATTACCGCGGTGTTGCGGTTTTAAACGATGAGGACATTACATCCTTCAAATCAATAAACAGAGAGGATTATTACGGCACGACCGGCTTTTCCAACCAGGAGAAATGGGATTTTATGTCCCAGGGATTTGTAGATACAGCAAGTACGTTCTTTGGAGACTACTCCAGCATTACAAGCACCGGGCCGTTTACCATCGCTGCTGGAGAGATTGATACCGCCGCATTTGCGATTATCGCTTCCGCTAATGAAGCCGACCTTTTAACTCTTTATGCTCCCCAGGCAAAGGCGGAGTTTGCCGATTCTCTGCCGAGAGATGATGTACCTCCCGGTTTCACGGTCGATCTTTTTCTGAATCCGGTTCTGCCGTTTGAAATGGATATATATTCGCATCCCTCGGAGGATTTGTTGATTTCTCCCGAAGTTAGGATTACATCACCTTCGAATATCGAGCTTTTAAGTATGGAGGAGCTTGCCGGACATGATCTGGCAACCTATGTCGGAGATTATCGTATCACCGAATCCGGCTCCTACAGCCTTTCTATCTGTGGAAAAGATTTGTCCCACAACGATAACTGTGAGACAAGGGATTTTACCGCCGGGATAATATTGCCGGCAAAGAAAGCTGTAGTCAGGAGTTTTGCCGGAACTTACGAAATAGAGATACCCTCGGGTGCGGTCAGCCGTGAAGGGCTTTTGCTTCTGGAGGAAAATGAAATCGAAAAGGAAAAATCGCATACTCTAAATCTCGGTCCCGACTTTGAAGCTCTAAAAGTATTAAATATGAGCTCCGGATTTAAGCTTGTGAACGGCGAAGCCGGGATAAAGATAGCTATGGATCGAATTGACCTGCATGGCTATTCGGAAGAATCGCTGGTGTTGATAAGTACCGAGAATGGCACAAAAACAACGCTGGAATTCAATCCGGTTGACAATAGCGCAAATGGTTATATCACGAGTTTTGGCGAGTATATCCTGGCTGCTCAAAAAGGCGCATCCCCCGGTCAGCTGCCCACCGCCTATGAGCTTCATCAAAATGTCCCCAATCCTTTTAATCCCCGCACACGGATATCATTCAGCCTGCCCGAAAATTCGCATGTAAATATAGAGATTTTCAATATTCTGGGACAGAAGGTGACGACTCTTGCTGATGATGACTACGCAGCGGGAATTAATGATGTAATCTGGGATGGCAGGAATTCGAATGGGGAGAATGTCAGCACGGGAATATATTTTTATCGCCTGACCACGGAAAGATTCACACAAACAAAGCGGATGCTGCTGTTGAAATAAGAGGGAGACCTGATGATGTTTAGAAATATATGTATAACGATATTTGGACTGGCTATGATAATCTCCGCCTTATCTGTTTTCACCGGATGCGGCGGCGGCGGCACCGAGGGCGATTCCACACCGCCCGAAATAGCCTGTCCCGCGAATGTTACCATGGAATGCGGCGGTTCGACCGAACCGTCCAGTACCGGTATTGCTACAGCCACCGACAACAGCGATCCCTCACCCGATATAACCTATAGCGACGTTTCCAGCAGCGGCCAGATTGAACGTACATGGCGCGCAACCGATAATTCGGGAAATTTCTCGGAATGTACCCAGATTATAGCAATCGAGGATAGCACCAACCCTGAAATTATTTGCCCGGCGGACACGACAGTGGAAGTCGGATCATCCGATCCCGAAAATACGGGCTTTGCCACAGCCACCGATGCCTGTGATGACTCGCCTGAGATTACCTATTCCGATGTCGAGGTTGGCGATCAGATTACCCGTACCTGGACAGCCGAAGACGAGGCTGGTAATACGGCCGAGTGCGTACAGACAATCACGCTCACGGATTATGATGTGCGAGAGAATCTGGATATTGGCTGGGATTATTTCACGCAGTCCAACTACACCGATGCCATCGCTAAATTCAATGAGGTTCTGGACAATTCCGCCGGCAATTCAGAGGCTTATCTTGGGCTGGGCTGGAGCTATGCCTTTACCGGAGGATTTTTAGAAGCGGTCTCAAGCTTTGACCAGGTTTCCTCTCAGCCTGAAATAGTCGATGCTTACATGGGCTTAGCAGCAGTCTACCGTGATCTTCCCAATTACAGCCTGGCGATTGAAAATGCTGATAGTGTTATTGCCGCAGATTCCAGCTATCAATTCACCAAAAGAACTACAATCGATTTTAAGGATGCTCACCTGATAAAAGCTCAGAGTTACTATCGTCTGGGAAGCGGCAACTTCCCGGATGCCCATATCGAGGTCAATTATCTCTGCGGTATTTTAGATCTCGATCCGGTGCCCGATCCGGCGACATTGGAGCCGGAAGAATACGAACAGGCGCTGGCGGATAAGATAGAGACTCTGGCCGATTTGATCAGCGATTAGGTTCCATAAACGGCTTTTCCGCTCCAAATTCCACACCAATATTTCTGTTGCTTTTTGGTCTGGAAAATCATAGTATTATAGGTTATGGTCGATCCAGATAAGATAAGATCAGGGCTCTCAGAGGTAAATGAACGGATTCGTAAAGCGCTTCAGAAAGTCGGGCGTCCGGAGGATAAGATTACACTGGTGGGGGTAACGAAGACCTTCCCGCCGGAGTATCTAACCGCCGCAATCGAATGCGGCATAACCGAAATCGGCGAGAGCAAGGTTCAGGAATTCGAGGCCAAAAAGCCCAAAGTCAAGGGCAATGCCAGATGGCATCTGATCGGCCATCTGCAGCGCAACAAGGTCAAAAAAGCTCTGCCGCTCTTTGATATGATTCAGTCGGTCGATTCGTATAAACTGGCAAAGGAGATTTCCAAAAGAGCCGAAAATAAATTCGAAATCCTGATCCAGGTCAACAGCTCGGGCGAAAAGTCCAAGTTCGGTCTGGAGATGGATGAGGCCAAAGAGGAAATTCTGAGAATCGCCGAATTGGAAAATATCAAAATCATGGGTCTTATGACAATCGGAAGGTTTGTCGATGACGAGGCCCTGATTCGCAAAAGCTTTACTCCGGTTAAGGAGATGTTCGAGGATTTGAAAAAATACGAAAGTGATAGATTGAAAATGGTTCATCTCTCGATGGGGATGAGCAGCGATTTTGAGCTGGCGATTGAAGAGGGCGCCAATATGGTGCGGGTCGGCAGCATGATTTTCGGATCGCGAGGTTAATGTGGATGAATCTAAAAAAATAACCGCCCAGGACCTGAGACATCAGGAGTTCTCGGTCAAGATGCGGGGGTATGCGCGTGAAGAGGTAGATGAGTACCTTTCGATTGTAGCTGACTTCCTTGAAAAGGAGGCCTCGGAGAAGACCGAGCTTTCGCAGAAAATTCGATTTTTGGAAAAACAGCTCGAGGATTTCAAGAATCTCGAGAGCACTTTGAAAAACACACTTCTGCGCACACAGGAATCGGCGGACGAGGTCAAACGTACTGCGGAACGTGAAGGCGAACTGATAATTCGTGAGGCTCAGGTCAAGGCCGACCGGATGGTCGAGGAGAAGTACGACCGTCTCAAAAGGCTGGAGTCCAGCTACGAGGGGCTCAGGATGAAATGGGACGAGTACTTCGTGAAATTCAAGAACCTTCTGAACTCGCATCTGGAAATTCTGGATAAGATGCAAAGCGATTACGATCAGTTGAATGTCGGTAATGTGGAGGAAACTCGCTCGGAAGAGCCCGAAGAACCTGATGAAACCGAAGAGAAAAAGGGAGAATACCAGGAATGAAAGATTTGAAAAAGCATATCGAGGAAGCGGTAGCGGATGTCAGGAAGGTTACCGATTCAACTCCGAAAATAGGAATAATACTCGGTTCCGGCCTGGGCGGCCTGGCCGATAAAATGGATATCAAGGATACGGTTGGATACGAAAATATCAGTCATTTCCCGCTCTCGACTGTAGAGGGTCATGCCGGCCGTCTGCTTTTCGGACAGCTATCCGGCAAGGATGTTGTGGCGATGCAGGGACGTTTCCATTTCTACGAGGGCTACACCATGAAGCAGGTGACCTTCCCGATTCGTGTCCTGAAGGCCCTGGGGATCGAAGTCCTGATCGTGTCCAATGCCTGCGGCGGTCTGAATCCCCAGTTCAAGGCGGGCGATCTGATGATTATCACCGATCATATAAATATGCAGCCCTCGAATCCGTTGATCGGCTGGAACGATCCCGATCTGGGAGACCGTTTCCCGGATATGAGCGAGCCGTATGATAAAAAATTGATCAAGTTGGCCGAGGAATGTGCGGTCGAATTGAAACTTAAGGTGCAGAGAGGCGTTTATGTCTCCGTACCCGGCCCGAATCTGGAAACCGCGGCCGAGTACCGTTTTCTGCGCACGATCGGGGCCGATGTGGTCGGGATGTCGACCGTACCTGAAGTGATAGTGGCTGTGCATCAGAAGACACGAGTGCTGGGACTGTCGATCGTGACCGATATGGGTCTGCCCGATGCGCTCAAAGCCACCAGCCATCAGGAAATATTGAAGAACGCGGGAATCGCAGAACCGAAATTAACAGCAATAGCAGAGGCAGTAGTTGGTAAACTATAGATTATTCGGGTGGATGATATGTTAGACGAACTGAAAGGTGATTTTTCGCATCCAAAGCTTGAAGAAGAGATAATCGAACACTGGCGAGAACACGGCATTTTCAAAAAGGTACAGGACTCCCGTGAGGGAAGGCCGGAATATATCTTCTACGAGGGTCCTCCCACCGCCAACGGACGTCCTGGCGTACATCATATAATATCCCGCACCCTCAAGGATTTTGTCTGCCGCTACAAGACAATGCGCGGATATCATGTCGAGCGCAAGGCGGGATGGGATACACATGGTCTGCCGGTCGAGATCGAGGTCGAGAAAAAACTCAACCTGGAGAAGAAATCCGATGTGGAGGCCTACGGTATAGACAAATTCAACAAGGCCTGCCGTGAATCTGTGTTTACATACAAGAAGGAATGGGATCAGATTACCGAGCGAATCGGCTATTGGCTCGATCTGGAAAATCCCTATATCACCTGCGAAAATTACTATATCGAATCAGTCTGGCATATCTTAGCCAAACTGTTCAACGACGATCTTTTATATAAGGGACACAAGATACTTCCCTACTGTCCGCGCTGCGAGACAGGCCTGTCCTCGCATGAGGTGGCACAGGGTTATAAGGAGGTTTCCGATCCGTCCATATTCGTAAAGGCCAAAGTCAAGGGCAAAGAGAATCTTTACTTCCTGGTCTGGACAACTACACCCTGGACACTGATCTCCAACGTTGCCTTTGCGGTTCATCCCGAGGCCGAGTATATCCGTGTCAAATTCGGCGATGATGAGTTGATACTGGCCGAAGCATTGGCTAATCAGGTCCTTAAAGACGAGTTCGAAATTCTGGAGAAATACACCGGCAAGGATCTGGAGCACTGGGAGTACGAGCCGCTTTTCCCATATTATAAAGATCAGGTTGAAAACGCCTACTTCGTGACCAATGCCGACTTCGTTACGCTCGAGGACGGTTCCGGCGTCGTGCATATGGCTCCTGCCTTCGGCGCGGATGATTATAGTGTCGGCCAGAAATACGGTCTGCCGGTGCTGCAGGCGGTGGAGCCTAACGGCAATTTCAAGGAAGAGGTTACCGATTACGCCGGCATGTTTATCAAGGATGCCGACCCGTTGATCACGAAGAATCTCAAGGAGCGGGGGCTTTTATTCAAAAAAGAAAAGTATGTGCATAATTACCCGCACTGCTGGCGCTGTAAATCGCCGCTGGTTTATTATGCCCGGGAATCATGGTATATTCGCACCAGCCAGTTCAAGAAAAAGCTTCTGGAAAACAACCGTACCATCAACTGGGTGCCGCCCGAGATCGGCTTTGGACGATTCGGCGAATGGCTGGAGAATAATGTCGACTGGGCGCTTTCCCGCGAACGCTACTGGGGCACGCCGCTCCCGGTCTGGGTCGGTGAAAAAACAGGCAAGCAGATCGCCATCGGCTCTGTGGAAGAGCTGAAAGAAAAGGGCGAAGATGTCCCGGATGATATCGACCTGCATAAACCTCATGTCGACAACGTACGTATCTGGAATGATGAGGATCAGGAGTGGATGTACCGTACTCCGGAGGTTATCGATGTCTGGTTCGATTCGGGCGCGATGCCATTCGCACAGTACCATTATCCCTTCGAGCATTCCGAGGACTGGGATAAATATTTCCCGGCCGACTTTATCTCCGAGGCCGTGGATCAGACCCGGGGATGGTTCTATTCGCTGGTGGCTATCTCGACTCTTTATGCCGGAGTGGCGCCGTTTAAGAATATCATAGTCTGCGGGCATATCCTTGATATCGAGGGCAAGAAGATGTCCAAGTCCCTGGGCAATGCCGCCGATCCCTGGGAAATTCTGGCCAATTACGGCGCCGATGCACTGAGATGGTATCTGGTAACAATCAATCATCCCTGGTTCCCGATCAGGTTCGATGTCGAAGCATTGGGCGAGGTGCATCGCAAGGTGTTGGGCACTCTGAAAAATACCTATACATTCTTTGCGATCTACGCCAATATCGATAAATTGCAGGAACGCTCGGTGGAAGCCAAAAAGACTCTGGGAGAGTTTCTGGAGTCGAAAGCGGGCGAATCTGCCGAAATCGACCGCTGGGTAATCTCGCGCCTGAATTCGCTCATAAAGCAAGTCAGCGAGCTTCTGGAAAAATACAATCTCACGACCGCCAACCGCAAGATCAGCGAGTTTATCGTGGATGAGCTTTCGAACTGGTATGTGCGCAGGTCGAGGAGACGTTTCTGGGCTAAGGGCGATGATCCGGATAAGTTCAGGGCCTTCTCAACCCTGCATGAATGTCTTTTGAAGCTTTCGAAGCTGATTGCGCCGATCATGCCGTTCTTTTCGGAGAAGATGTATATCGAGCTTTCCGGTAACGGAGTGGAGTCGGTGCACATGGAAGAATATCCCGCCTCCAACAATAGCTTGATCGAGCCGGAACTGGAGAAGAAGATGGCATCGGCGATTACGATTGTCTCGCTGGCCAGAACTGCCAGAACAAGAAGCCGTCTGAAAATCCGTCAGCCGCTTTCTGAGATGGTTGTGGTTCTGCCGTCTGATGTCAAACCGGACAGCCTGTATAATATCACCGGCGTGATCTCGGAAGAGATAAATATCAAGAATATAAAATTCAGCGCCGATGATTCGGAGATAATATCCTTAAAAGCCAAACCGAATTTTAAGCTGCTGGGGCCTAAGCTTGGCAAAAAGATCAGTATGGCCAAGTCGGCTATTGAAAAGCTCGAGGATGATATCCTCAGAGAATATATGACAACTGAGAAACTGGTATTAAAGCTGGATGACGAGCAGTTTACACTCTCCGGCGAGGAGCTCGAGATTGAGCGAGTCAGCAAGGAAAACTATGCGGTAGAGTCGGATGACGGCTTCAGCGTAGCTGTTTCGACTCTTCTGGACAATGATTTGATCCAGGAGGGCTATGCCCGTGAGGTCGTGAACAAAATTCAGAATATGCGCAAGAGCGCCGATTTTCAGGTCACCGACAGAATCCGTGTCTCGGTCAAGTCCACCGATGAGGTCAAGACCGCTCTGGATAATTTCGGCGATTATGTCAGGGGCGAGACTCTGGCCGATGAGCTGGTCTCCGGAGATATAGAGGGCGAGGCCAGCAAGGAATGGGATATCAACGGTCAGCCTGCGACTATAACAATAGCGCGAACTTGAGGATATGTGTGAATATAATGTCGAAAAGGATGTCATTCTGAGCGAAGCGAAGAATCTGTTTCATTCAAAGAGATTCTTCAATCGCTTCGCGCCTTCAGAATGACAGTTCTCTCAAACATTGTGTTTGCAACATCTCAATAGACCAGGCAAACAATATTAACAGGAGCATAAGATGCGTGCCAGGGAGCTGAAAAGGTACGAAAAGCTTCTCCTCGAAAGGCGAGCGGCAATCTTTCAGGAAATCGAAAGAATGTCCTCAGATGCCAGGAAGGCAACCCAGCGCGAGGCCAGCGGTGAGCTCTCCAGCCATACATTCCATATGGCCGACCGGGGCACCGATCAGAGCGAGCGTGAGAAGGTCTTTATGTTATCCTCCAAGGGCAAGCGCTATCTTTATCATATAGACGAGGCGCTGCGGAGGATCAAGGACAAGACTTACGGCAAATGTCACCAATGCGGGAAGAATATATCGCCTGAACGGCTGAAAGCAGTACCGCATGCCAGGTTCTGTATCGAGTGCAAGGAAGCTGAAGAAAAGGCAAAACGATAGCATACGGTCTATCGACAACTAAAAAGGAACACACCGGTTAAATATATGCGCCGCAGATTGATACTCTATCTCAGCATTACATTCTCAATTGCCATTGTTGATATTGTCACGAAGTTAATCGTGCAGAAAAATTTTGCCCTCCATGAATCGCACCAGGTTCTGGGCAACTTCTTCAAATTTACATATATACTGAACTACGGCGGCGTTTTCGGGAGCCGCCTGGGCTCGAATGTTTTCTATCTGATATCCGCCATAATCGTTGTGCTTCTGGTTATCTTCTTTTTATACAGGGAGTTCGGCAAAAATAAATATGTCGATCTCTCGCTCTTCATCGTGTTAGGGGGCGCGATAGGTAACCTCTTCGACCGCATCAGGATGGGTGCGGTTGTCGATTTCCTCGACTTCAATTTCCTGAAAATCCAGGTTCTCGGATATCAGTTCGACCGCTGGCCTACTTTCAATATCGCCGATGCCGCTGTTACAGTCGGTATGATTCTGCTGGTGGCAACCGTACTTTTTGGGCTGGGAAAGCCTAAAGAGATGGGTGCTGATGCCGATTATGTAAATGAAGAGTAAGCAGCTCAATTTTTCCTTGACAAAGGGAAATCGAATCTCTTGATTAAAAAGCGAATCATTGGATAAGTATGGGGCCAGTTTAAGGCATCTATAAAATTACCATATATTATGTGGGCTATTACCGGTCAGAATCCTGCCGCTAGATTCCCTAATTGAAGCTCACCTTATACCCCTGTGGCATTCTGACCGGTTTTTTTTATCTACTGCCGGATAAAATTTCCCGAATCTTCTCTTTATGCTCACTAATCTCATCGATCATATCATGCAGACGATCACGGACATCATCTGACAAAATCAGGTGTTCGGCCTTGTCGATTTCGATCATCGCCTCGGTGTAATTCTCGAGATTGAAATAGCAGAGTGTTTTGTAATATGATATCTCGTACTGATTATAATTATTAGGCTGCCCTTCTTCTTTTATCTCCGCTCGCAAGCTGTCGAAAAAGCTCAATGCCTTCTCGTATCTTTCCGCCTCAAAATTGGCAAATGCCCTTGCCCATAAAAATGATTTGCCCTGCGGATAGTTCTCGCGCAATGCTGAGGCCAACGAGTCGGCCGTATCGTATTTCTCCTCCTGTATATAGATAAAAGCGAGTGCGCCTAGAGCCAAGTCCCGGGAGAAATAGGATTTCTCCACAGCTTTCTCTAAGTCCTCGAGCCCCTTCCCGCGGTCACCGCCCACGAAAGGCAGTTTGGCAAAAACGCCGCCCTTGACATCACCCCAGTAACGGAATGATCCCAGTCCCGTATATGCGTCATAAAGCGTGGAATCCAGGTCGAGACATTTTTCCAGAAGATTTTTGGCGCGAATACCCTTGCGTGCCGCCGACCAGCTCGAGCCTTTGCGTCCCTCAAACAGCGCCCAGTAAAGATTGCAGGCGCCCATAAAATAGTAGGCCCAGGCGTCATGATGGTTTTCATCACGACACTCATCGGCCAGCTCAATCGAGAGTTCTATATTATCGGTAAATTCCTGTGAATATTGGAAGTCCTCAAAATCTTTCATCTCAGCCTGGTAAACAGTTGCCATGAAAAACGGCCCGCAGGGATGGTCGGGATATTTTGCCTGAAGCTCGGAATAGAGGCCTCGCGCCGGTCTATACTCCTCGTTTAAGGTCAGCCCGATCCCGGTCTCTATCAGCTCGATATCCAGAGAGTCGGGGAATTCGGCAAAGAGAGAGGGTACACAAACGGCAAGAATAATTATATAAAACAAAAATTTTTTCACGGTAAATTCTAACTTAAATTTCTGTTTCCGCACAAACTCAATCAAATTTTATACGGTCACATAGACTCAATTTTTGTGAGCTTCTGATAAAGATTTATCATTGTATAGCAGGGTCTTGGCCCCGACAGCGTCGGGGATGTGACCCTGCCTAAATATTAACGCAATGTGATTCCGCAGGGTCACAATCCGCCTTCGGCGAATCAAGACCCTGCATTACAACTTGCCTTTTAGCGCATTGCAAGCCGGATTTTTGAAAGTCTCACAGCAAAAACAGATGTTTGAAATGATAGAAAATATTAACTGATAGATACGGGGAATCCAGGCCCTCCCCATCAGCATTATCCAGATTATCAATCGACCTGTAACCTGCGGTGACTGCCCCCTCGATCGTCGTACCCTTTAAAATATCGAATCTCAGATAATTATCCCATTCCTTTTCTACAATGCCGCTTGGAAAGTCCAGTCCCTTGGGCGCGGGATATTCGGCGGTGTCGTATCGCCCCTCTCCCTTGCGCCTGAACTCGCCGCCGACCGAGATTCGCAAAAACGGATTCGTATGATAGGTAGCCCTGTATCTCAAACGGTCAGAATCAGTGCCCAGCGAGGAGCCGATTATCACATCCTCATGCGAGAAAACATTATAGAATTTGTTCTGGCCGTAGACCGAGTTCCTGATTTGGGTATAATCGATTTCAAGCTGAAGATATTCCGAAAGAAGCAGGCCGAGTTCGGATATTCCGAAATTGAATCCCACCTGATGAGACTCGGAAACAAAATCAATCTGAAAATCATCGATTAGAAGTTCGCCGTAGAGTTTCAGGCCGTCGACAGGGTACCATGTAAAGTCGATATCCACATAAATATTATCATCGATTCGATTGTTATACTGTTCGACATAAAATGGCAGGAGCGGATTCAGATACATCAAATCCCAGCTTGCGTTCTCGCGGGCATACAGCACTGTCTCTGAAATCCCTATCTCCAGACGCTTATGTGGTTTGACTGCCAGCCGGTGAGCCGAGAAAAACCGATTCCATTTATCCCCCTCGGGATCGCGAAACTGGTCGAGCTGAGCCGCCCAGAACTGAAAGGCCAGCCATTTTCCTGAATACTCAGCCGAGAACTGGTTGAAGGGCGGTGAGTTGGTTGAAAGCAGAAGATGGTCGTTGTCCTCCGGACCCCAGGCACGAAATGTCCGCCCGATTGTAAAACGAAAGTCGTTATATTTGTACCCCAGCAGGGCATAGTCGAAATAACTTGTCAACTCGTCGCCCCATCTACGAACCTTGGCAAAGCTGTCCAGATGTCCCTTGTTTTCGAAACGGCCTCGGAGCTGGAAGAAAACGCTGTTAAAGAAATTGATAGTGCCCTCAGCTTTCATTCCAATTCTGTATAGCGGGCTTTCATCGTTCTCAAAATGATTCAGGCTGTAGGGGGAGATTTTAAATCTTAACATTTCTCCACTCTCGGTATGCCAAAATATGCGCATATAAGCAAACTCTTTTTGAATTCGTTTGCTCTCCCACTCGGCCACACGATTTCCAAGAACCAGATTCTGAAAATCACTTATCTCATAATTGCCATGTCGGTTGTATTCCCCTATATCATCAAATATCATATCCCGCCAATACGGCCTTTGATTTTCAAAATACCTCGGGGATTTGTAATGGCTCAGCAAATCCAGCGATTCATAAACCCAGCTATCGGTCGGCTCGATAGACATCGCCAGCGATGAGGATGCCATAGCAAAAATCAAAGTGAAAAATATTATTGTCGTTTTTCGCATGATCCTTAAGAAAATATGGCGTTTACCAGATTGCAAGATTTTAATTCTGTTTTGGCGTCCGGGAACTCTGTGTGATCAAACTAACGAATACCACAGATATAAAGGCAAATATGAATCCGGGGATAATCTCATATATGAACGCGTCCATAGCCGGGACATTTTTCCAGATAATCACGGTCGCGGTACCAACAAGCATACCCGCCAGAACACCCCATTTGGTGGTGCGTTTCCACCACAGTGTCATCAAAAGCCCGGGTCCGAAGGCCGCGCCCAGCCCGGCCCAGGCATACAGCACCAGATCATATACCAGCTCCTGTGCTGTGATAGCCAGAATGAAGGCTATAATCCCGATTGCAAGCGTGGCCGCACGAGACAGGAATACCAGACGGCGCTGGCTGGCCTTCTTGTTTATCATCTGATGGTAAACATCTTCGGAAACTGCCGAAGTCGAGACCAGAAGCTGGCTGTCGGCGGTAGACATCATAGCGGCAATCGCGCCGGATATAAGGATACCCGCCAGCCAGGCCGGAAGAAGAAATGACGCCAGAAAGGGCATCACCTTTTCCGGGTCATTAAACAGCACCGACAGTTCGCCGAAATCTATCGAATGTGTGCGCACTAATCCATTGGCGACAATGCCGATCAAAACCGCGCCCCAGAATGCCAGAAGCGCCCATGTTATCGCGACCAGAGAGCCCTGACGAAGCTTGGCGGGATCTTTGATAGCCATAAAACGTGTCAGCAGATGCGGCTGACCCATATATCCCAGGCCGATTCCAAGACCGCCCAGAATACCGGCCCACATCGGCCATCCCGATTTACCGCCCACAATCGACAGGAAGTTCGTACTGCTGGTCTGCATATTCTCCGAGATTGCATTTAATATTTCCGGGCGGGCGAAATCATTGAGGGAGAAAAACAGCAGATGCGGGTTGCCGGTACCGGAAAGGACTGTGCCCAGCGAGGTCAGGCCCATATGCCAGGCCGAGAACTCCTGGCCGTTGGGAAGCGAAAAGAAATAATTGGCCGGAGCGCTGACAATTGCCTCGTTTAAGGGCGAAAAGAAGCCCAGATAAATAAGCCCCAGAAGCGGCAGTATGAACAGAGTCACAAGCATCAGTATGCCCTGAAAAAGATCAGTCCAGGCCACCGCGAAGAATCCGCCCATCATGGTATAAAATAATATTATCCCACCGCCAATCAGCATGCCATAGAACTCATCGACTCCCAAAAAGAAGTGAAGCACCTTGCCTGCGCCCAGAAGCTGGGCGGCAACATAGAGCGTGAAGAAAAAGACGATAATCAATGTTGCGATCAGTTTTAAGGACTGGGTCTTATCATCGAATTTGGCTTCGAAATAGCGCGGAAGTGTGATCGCCTCATGGGCTTCGGAGTCGGTGCGCAGCTTGCGGGAAATTACGATCCATGAAAACAAAATGCCCGAACAGCATCCAATAGCATCCCAGAAAGCCGAATATCCCGCCATCCATGCCAGCGCCGGAAGCCCCAGAAGAAGCCAGGCCGATTCACCCGAGGAACGTTCCGAAAACGCCACCACCCATGATCCCAGCTTGCGCCCTGCAATAAGATAGTCCGGGAGAGTTTTATTGAGACGGGCTGTGGTGATGCCCACGATTAATACGATTAAAAGATATCCAAGAAATCCAATCAGAATAGGATCCATCAGACCTTCTTTTTCCCTCTCCACCCAAAGAAAAAGATCAGCTCGATCGTGATCAAAACAATGGGCGGCGCTATCATCCAAAACCAGGTTGAAAACGGCATAGGTCTTTATGATATAAATGTTTGGAAATGCAATCAATGAAAAAATTAAGGAATCAAAGGCAAATAATTCTTAGAAATCGAAACATGACAAATATTATCCCGTATGCTATGCTGTGATCCTGAAAAAAACAAACTTTATGGGGGCGAGATTGTTTTTAATACTGAATTATCGAAAAAACGGAGGTTTGCAGTATGAGAAAACATGCTAAAAATTTGTTCATATTGACATTAGCAGTGCTTTACATCGGCACATTGCAGCCCTTGAAAGCCAGTCCGGATAAATACACTTCGGAAATCGCCAATGAGTATGTGCAGGCGGGCGATTGGCAGAGTGCGGTTAAAGCCTATAAATATCTGACACAGCAGGAGGCGGACAACGGCAGCTATTGGTTCTTTCTCGGCTATAGTCATCACAATCTGGGTGACTATCCCAAAGCTGTGAAGGCCTATAGCAAAGCCAATGAGAGCGGTTTCTATGCCCCGATTGTCAGGTATAATATGGCCTGCGCTCATGCCAGAATGGGCAATATCGATAAGGCGCATGCCTGGCTGGATAAATCACTCCAGGCCGGTTTTGGTAAACCGGAGCTATTGAAAAGCGATGACGATCTGGAAAGCATTCGTTCAGACGCCCAATTCGCAGGCTATGTAAAGCAGGCCAAAATGAATTCGGCTCCCTGCGAGTACAACGACAACTGCCGCCAGCTCGATTTCTGGCTGGGGGAGTGGCAGGTTTACAATGCCCAGGGCACTATGGTCGGTACCAACAGGATCGAGAAGGCCTTGAACGGCTGTGCAATTATGGAAAACTGGGAGGGGACATCCGGAATTAAAGGCAAAAGCGTAAACTACTATAACCCCCATGAAAACAAATGGTATCAGAACTGGGTCTCCGCCAACGGCACTATTATTAATTATGAAGGATATTATAAAGACGGCGTGATGCATCTTGCCGGAACTTCTATCAATAAGGAGGGCGAGACCGAGATGTCTAAGATGAATCTTACGCCCAACGATGACGGCACCGTTACCCAGCTTATCAAGCATTCCAAAGACGGCGGTGAGAACTGGTATGTCTGGTTCAAGGGGCTCTATAAGCCTGCCAACGAGATGAGCGTCAGCGATGAATATTAAAATCTATCGAATGAAATTGTCATTCTGAGCGAAGCGAAGAATCTTTTTGATACGATAGAGATTCTTCGGTCGTCCCCGACCATGGTCGGGACTTCCTCAGAATGACAGCAAAAGCGATTAAAATGTTTGGGTGGATTATACAGATTATGCGGCTTGACGGCTAACATATCCCTTTCGCATTCAGGCGCTGCGGTTAATCTCCTTGCAATATTCTCCGTGGCGCCTATTTTATTTGTGATACCGGTATTAGCTTTATTGTCTCGCAGGGTCTTGGCGGCCCGACTTTGTCGGGGGAGGTGTGACCCTGCGTAGAATTAAGAAATTTGCGCGGGGTCACAATCCCGATTGCATCGGGATCAAGACCGCCGCGCTGCGAAAAATATGAAATACTTGATCGCATTACTTCTTTTCGTAATTATCTTCTCCTGCGGCAATGACAGCAGCCTCAACAATGATGATGATGACTTTGCGGTATTCTTTGTCGATCCTAATCTCGAGGAGGTTGTCCGTGAAGCCCTGGGGACAGACACTGCCACACTTTTCTATTACGATCTTCAGGATATTACTGCGCTCGATGCAAATAACAGAGATATCAGCAATATCAGCGGGATGGGCAATATCAAGAATCTGGTGAGCTTGAATCTGGAGCGAAACTCGATTATCAACATTGGGCCGTTAAGAGGTTTGCGTGACCTTGAGGAATTGAATCTGAGAAACAATCAGATCGAGGATATAAATATCTTGTCCGCGCTTATAAGCCTTGTTGGTCTTTCACTTGACAGCAATCAGATAACCGATCTGTCATCACTTGCCGGCCTGACCGATATTACGAGGCTGAATTTAAGCGGTAATGAGATCACGAATATAGATGCCGTCGGGCCGTTATTCGATCTGGAGCAATTATATCTCGATAATAATCTGGTCGAGGACATATCTGCGCTTACCGCCCTTATAAATGCCCGGCTTTTGAGCTTGAATAACAACCAGATCGAAGACATCACAGCTTTGGTAGACAATTCCGGCCTGGGTACGGGTGATGAAGTCCGCCTGACTGGCAATCCGCTTTCATCAGAATCGACCATGGATCATATTCCCGCCCTGCAGGCACGGGGCGTGAAGGTGGTTTATTGAAAAAAATACCGCCTCCATCTCTGAAAGCGGCATTTAATTTAGCTCCCTTTTATTTTTGCGATTAGAAATTCGTTAGAAATTGTGATCGGACTGCATGTTTACCACGTCCCAATACAAATGGTCCGCATAATGCAAATCCGTATCACTCATTCTATCGCAAAGCCAGGTGTTCCCGCTGCTGTCCCTGCAAATTTGTAAAGGAGGAGGGCCTTTATAGCTGACTCCGTCTATCCTAATTTCATTATAATGCTTACCCATAGTATATTCTCCTTAGGCTAATTACCAAATAACACCTCTATGTCTAATTTCTACCTATATAAACGGAATATGTCTAATATTGTTCCAGAAAATGTATAGAATATGTAGAATAATTCCTATATTTTGTCTAATATGGTTAAAATCATTGAATTTCATATTATTTCTCGCAATAAAAGGCAAAAATGTCTTGATTTAAAACGGTTTTGGCCTATATATTTTAATGACTGCACTCGATAATTGAATTAGAGATAAAAATACTCTCATCCCGCCTGCACTTCTAAATTGCGAGGTTTAAAAATGACTAAGATCGTAAAGGGCGCATGGGGAGTTATATGGCTTCTTATGCTCCTGGCAATCAGTGTGTATGCCGGTACCGATCTGAAAGTCAACCAGGATATAAACACCAGTGTTCAGAACGAGCCCAGCATAACAATCAACCACCATTTCACATCCGATCCGCTCAACATTGTTGTGGGTTACAACGATATCGGCACCAGCCTCGGTATCAGCTTCAGCCCCGATTCGGGGAAGACCTGGACAGATGTCCAGCTTCCGCCGGTATATAATGTCCATGGCGACCCATCGGTAGCATCGGATAATCTGGGTAATGTCTACGCCTGTTTTCTGACTTACAGCTCCACTATAATATTTCAGGATACCAGCGGCATCTTTGTCTGCAAATCTACCGACGGGGGGCGCTCATGGAGCCCGCCTGTTGCGGTCGACACCCAGATTTATCGCGGCGGTCCGCTGGTTAAATTCGCCGATAAATGTATGATGACTGTGGACACCAACAGCGGCAGTCCGTATGAAAATAATATTTATGTCGGATGGCAGAGAGATGATACTAACGGCCATAATTCCGATGTATTCTTCGCCTACTCGAATAATCTTGGCGCGAGCTTCTCGGCACCGCAGCAGATCAACAGCAATCCGCCCCAGACCGCTTATGCCGAGGGAGCGTTTCCGTTTGTGGGAGCCGACGGCGATGTATACATGGCATGGTATGACTGCTATTTCCGGATGCATGAGCCGGGCTCGCTGTATGTGGCCAAATCGACCAATGGCGGAGTGTCTTTTGGGCCGAATATCAAGGTTGCGAATGTGGATGCCCCGCCTTTGTATACATTCGGCAACACCGGATTCAAAGCCAAGACCTTTATAAGTGCAGCGGGAGATCCCAATGACGCTGAACGCCTGTATATGACCTATATTTCCGATCCTGATGGATATTTCGACCGCCGTCTGGATAACGGAAAACATCCCGGTGTGCCGGGATCAACGGGAAGCGACTGGCCGGTAATCGATCGTGAGGGAAATTATGTCTATGTCGCATGGCGCGATTACCGCAGCGGCGCGCAAGATATTTATTTCAACCGCTCCACAGACAACGGCCAGAGTTGGGAACTTCCCGATATAGGGCCTCTCGATAATGGTGATACACCCGGGGCCAGCACCTCATGGAAACAGCAGTTGAGTTCGACCGGCAGTAATGTCTATTGCGTCTGGGAGGATTATCGTCTCGGCGGAAGTTCACATATATATTTCAACCGTTCACTCAACAATGGTCTCACCTGGCAGTCGGATATTATAATCGACGGCGGTGGAGCATATGCCGCCAGCGATCCGATGATAGCATCTACCGGAAATTATGTCTATGCCGTCTGGTCGGACAGCCGTAATGGCTCGAATGATATTTACTTCAATGTCTCGAGTAATAGCGGCCTTAGCTGGGGGGTACCGAAAAGAATTGATCTGGGAGATAATCCCGGAACGAATCACTCTGTCCAGCCCCATATCGCCTGCATCGGAAATTACGTCTATGTCATGTGGCTGGATATGAGGACAGGTACCAGTCAGATATTCTTCAATTATTCGGCAAATAATGGTACAACCTGGGGGAATCCCTCGGCACAGCTATGCACCGGAACGGGCTATAACTGCCAGATGCCGGTGCGCACCGGACTGGAGTGCACCGGAACATTCGTATATGCCTGCTGGGTAGATGACCGGACAACTACCGGAGTTAATGACGTCTATTTCACCAGCTCGACCAATAATGGTGTAAACTGGAATGCCGATGTCCCGCTCAACACACCGGGCGGAAACTGCTTCATGCCCTCGCTCGATTATGAAAACAATAATGTTTATGTCGCCTGGCAGGATGATCGCATGGCGCCCGGCAGTTATACCAGTGATATTTACTTCGCTTATTCCAATAACAATGGCGCATCCTGGCAGCCGGATCAGAATCTCGATAATCTGCCGGGGATTCCCGACCAGGTTGTGGAACTGGAGTCCGAGGGCACTTATGTTTACGCCATGTGGTTCGATTCCAGGCGTTTTGGAATGCCGGGCATGGGCGATGTTTTCTTCACGCATTCAACAGACAGCGGGGCAACCTGGGCAATGGAAACGCAGATAAACTGGGGCAGTCAGCCTAATGGTTTGCAGAATAATATGTCCTTTATGTCCTGCGGTAACGGCTATGTCAATATCACCTGGGCCGACCCAAGGATGCATGGAGTTCCGAATATTTATACAAACTACTCAACCGATAACGGCGCTACCTGGCTATCAGGCATGGACGAGACCGATGTTTACTGTGTGAAATCTACCAATGGCGGCACGAGCTGGGGTACCCCGGTCAAGGTTAATGATGATGCCACTATCTATGCCCAGGTACTGCCCTGGGTTGTGATCAAGGAAAACGGCACGGTTGATATTTCCTATTACAATTTCAGGTCGACGCCGTTAGATCCAATGGTTCCCGGCGCAGAGCTTCGTCTTGCGGCAAGCCTTGATGGCGGAAACAGCTTCCAGCCCAGCTTTGCTCTTCAGGATACTGTCGTGACCCCCTGGACCCAATGGGTGGGAGAATACAACGGCATGGCGGTGCTGGATACAATGGTCTACACCGTATTCACCGATTTTGAGCAGAGCGGCAATTCCGACATATATCTGGATGTTTCGCCCAATCCAACATCAGGCGCCTGCCAGGGTGAATGTGGAGATGCGAATAACGACAAAAGCGTTAATGTCTCTGATGCGGTCTGGGTAATCAATTATGTCTTCATAGGAGGCTCGGAGCCTATGCCGGTTTTGGCCTGCGGGGATGCCAACGGCGACGGTGCAGTCAATGTCTCCGACGCGGTTTGGATCATTAATTATATCTTTATTGGGGGCTCCGAGCCGGGAGATTGTTCGCCCGGATCACCCGACTGGTATAACGGCAACTGCTGCCAATTCTCGTTCTAAGGAAATGAGTTGAATGAATTCAGCTATAGCGGTAACAGAAAAAAGGGTATGGATAAACTCCATACCCTTTTGCTTTTTTAAATTTTCATCGCCGCTATTTTATTCTTTCTACCATCTTATTGTTTTCATAAATCTCATGCACAATGGTGTCGCCTTCGAAACTTAACCTGAGACGCACGCCGTCCTTACGTCCCATATTGAACTCGATCTTTTCATGCGGCGTGCCGTCTTTGTGCCATGCCAGACATGTGCCATGAAGTTTCCCGTCTTTGTAAATATCTATCGATTTCACCTGACCGTTGCGATGCCATTGAGTCTGCTCTCCCTCCGGCTCGTCATCGACATAATACTTTTCATACCATTTACTGCCGTCATAATGCCATCCAAGCTGTGGACCGTGCTTCCCGCCCTTCACGAAATTGTGTTCGCGTTTTTTTGTACCATCCTGGTAATATGCATTAAACTGGCCGTGCCTGACCCAGGTGGTATCATCAATTTTGATCTCCTGCCAGTCCTCTTTCAAGGCGCCATCGGGGTAATGGCTCTCCTGAGTTCTTATTTCATTTTCTGATTCCGAGCAGGAGATCAGGAAAAATAATGTGAAATGGATTACCAGCGCTGCTTTGATAATTTTTCTCATTACTCCACTCCGCATTTTTAACAGGTTAACCGATTCATCCAGACAAACTCCAATTCGGAATTATACATAATTTCGGGCAAAGGTGTGCCCTTATTTTTTGAGGAATAGCGATTCTTACAAAATTCTAACAATTGTGCGGAAAGGATTGATCAGCGCGGAAATGTAGTATTGCTAAAGGATACCATCGAGAGTTTTATCGAGAGCGTTAAGCTTTTCATATACTTTCAATGAGCTTTTTTGGGCGCAGTCAAAAAGCACCGATATATTTTCCTTCTCACGTACCAGATCATCGTTGCTAAGCGATGTGAGAAGGTTGTTCTTTTCATCATAGATATTCAGTAGATCCTTATGCAGGCGCAGATTGCAATTGCCGACATCAGCCAGATAAGTGCCCGGCTCGAGCTCGCTCCAGTCGATATTGCCTTTCTGGGTCTGATTCAGGAGCTTTTTGAAAATCGATATGGTCTTCGTTTTCGGCACCATAACATCATATGTATCATCTCTCTTATTATTCATATATCCACCTACTATCGTTAATCGGCCAATATTGCCTTATAAATTAAGGATTTTTTAGGTCGGATGGAAAACAGTGATATGAATTAAATTATAGAAGAGGTGAAATATTAAGGTTGATCCATGAGATCGTGATCTTGATGCGATCTGACTGGGGCAGGTCGTAGCCTATTTCAACTTCCTCGCCCGGAACGAATACCGCCTTGTTTACACGCAGTCCGTAGCTGTCCGGGATCGGCTTGAGGCTGATGCCGGTACCCTTTGTTTTGGTGAAGGGCCTGTTCAAGTCAAAGCTGGTTATCTCGATATAGAGGCTGGCACTGAAATTGTCCGTATCCATATCGATGCGATAAATCCCTTCCGGTGCCGGGGCGCCGTTATCGAGTCCCTGACCCCATGTGACCGCATATTCACCCGCCTCGAGCATGGGATCGTCCACAAGCACAACATCCAGATTTTCCGAATCACTACATGATGAGAGCAGGATCAAAGACAGGGCCAATATTATAAACAGATATTTTCTCATGATCTAATTCCGTAATTTATACGTGATAAATTAAGCTATTGTACAAGCGGAAGTCAATATGAAAAGATACGTTTGAGAAATAGACTATTACAATTCCGCAAGCAAATCTTCGATATCCGCAGTCTTAAAAGGCTTAGGTAGATAGAAATCGGGCATATCGCGTACAACCATGCCCTGGGTAGTATCCGAATTCATGGTAGACATTATGGCAACTTTTGTATTCGGATAGTTTTTTCTTATATGTTTCAGGAGGGTGAATCCGGAGATTTTGGGCATCTTGGTGTCGGCGATGATTAAGGAATAGATGTCGCTCTTGAGCATCTCAATCGCCTCATCACCGTCGGAGGCAATCTCTGAGGGTATTCCGAAAATATCAACCATCTCGGCCAGGCATTTTGCCATCGATTGGTTGTCATCGACAATCAGTATTTTCTTTGATTTTGTTTTCATAAATAAAAGGGATATTTTTACAAAATATATCGGTAATTTCAGGTAAAGCGTATATGGTTCTCTTTTATATTAATGAAATTCTAACACTTTAAATCCAGGCAAATTAATAAGGTATCAGTCTTTGCAACCAGCCTCCTTTTCGAATGAGTCCAATTACATAAAACTGTTTGCAATCACGATTAATTTTCCTAAATTTCCGCATCAACACCGGCATATATTATGCCGCCTTGAAGACCGGTTGCAAAGGATAGGCGTATGAAAGCAGAACTTTATATCAAACATATCGGGCAGTTGGTAACCTGCCGTCCCTCTGACGACAAGCTTCCGCTGATCGGTTCGGCAATGAACCGTCTGGAGATTATTGAGAACGGCGCTATTGCCTGTCAGGGAAACGAGATCGTGGCGGTCGGAACCACCGCCGAGGTCGACCGTCAGATCGACCTGGTTAATCGTGCGGTTATAATCGATGCTGACGATCAGGTGGTAACTCCGGGGCTTGTCGATCCGCACACGCATCCGGTCTTTGCGAAAACCCGTGAGGATGAGTTCGAGATGCGCAATATGGGCAAATCATATATGGAAATCGCCCTGGCCGGAGGAGGGATACGAAATTCCACACGAGTGCTTCGTGAAACCTCCAAGGATGCTCTTTACGACAATTCGATCAAATATCTCGATCTGTTTCTGCAATACGGCACGACTACTATCGAAGCCAAGTCCGGATACGGCCTGACTACGAAAGATGAGATCAAGCAGCTTGAGGTTATTCAGATGTTATCCGAGAACCATGCGCTCGATTTGGTTCCAACATTTCTGGGAGCCCATGAAATTCCGGATGAGTACCGCGAGGATAAAAATGCCTATGTCGATCTGATCATAAATGAGATGATTCCCATAGTTGCCGAACGGAATTTGGCGGTATTTTCCGATATCTTCTGTGAAAAGGGCGTTTTCGAGCTGGAGGAATCCGAGAAGATACAGACCGCCGCCAAAGAGCATGGCCTGGAGCTGAAGTTTCATGCCGATGAGATCGTGAATCTCGAGGGCGCACAGCTCGCCGCCAGGCTGGGAGCGGTCTCGGCCGATCATCTTGTTTATATTTCCGATACCGGTATAGCGGCAATGGCCGAGGCGGGCACAATGGCGGTTATGCTCCCGGGAACCTCATTTTATCTGGATTTGCGCGATTATGCACCCGCCAGACAAATTATCGAGGCCGGGGTGCCGTTGGCATTATCGACCGATTTTAATCCCGGAAGTTCGGTTACAGTTTCGCTTCAGATGATTATGACATTGGCAGGCAATAAGTTAAAGATGGCGACCAATGAGATTATCAATGCCGTTACAATCAATTCCGCCTGCGCATTGAAGCAGGAAAAGAATATCGGCTCGATTGAAATCGGCAAAAAGGCCGACATTGTGGTCTGGAATGCGGAAAATATCAAGCAGCTGCCCTATTTTTACGGCATTAACCAGGTCGATAAAACTATCAAAAACGGCCGGATTGTGTACGATTCTCAAGGAACGAAATAGCTGTTGGGACACTATAATTATTGAGGTATCTGAGTGAAAAACATTATCCTGGCGCTTATTCTCATATCATTTCTGGCCTCCTGTGGGCCTTATTCATTTTCAGGCGCATCCACAGGCGGAATAAGCACTGTTTATATTCCGGTATTCGATAATGAAACGATTGAATACGGTCTGGGTGAGGAGCTAACTAATAAAATTACAGCCGCGATTGTGGCCGATAATACTCTTAAGGTTGCCAACAAGGATGAGGCTGATGCCTATATTTCCGGCAAAGTTATATCATTCAAAAAGTCCAGTGAAACGTATAATAAAGAGGATCAAGTTCAGGAATATCGTGTTGATGTAACCGTAAACGTCAGCTTCGTTAAACCCAACGGCGAGGCTGTCTGGGAAGAGCCCCGAATATCATCATTCGGGGTATATCAGGCCGATACCGAAACCGAAGACGAGGGAAAAACCCAAGCTTTGGAAAAATTGGCCGAAATAATAGTAAACAGGACAGTTCGAAACTGGTAAACATATTTTTTGCAAATAGACTCAATAGAGGAAATATCATGAAGAAAAAGTTTGCACTATCGCTCCTGGTGGCCCTGTCATTTATGATTTTCACAACCGCAAACCTTTCGGCCATAAATTCCAAAGCCGGAACCGCGGCCTATTCATTCCTGAAAATCGGAGTAGGAGCCCGTGCGGTTGCGCTCGGAAATTCATTCGTGGGTATGGCTGATGATGAGTCCGCTATTTATTATAACCCGGCCGGTATGAGCCGTATTCCCAACTATGCGCTCTCGACCAGCTATCATAATTATGTGGCCGATATTCAGGGCGGGTATCTGAGTGCGGTACTGCCATGGGGAGATGGACGCAAGCTCGGTTTTGCCATAAATTATCTCAATTTCGGCGATACGCCCGAGACCAATAATGCAGGCGAGGTAATCGGCAATTTCGGCGGAGGCGACCTGGCCTTTACCGCGGCCTATTCGCAGCCCCTGATGGAACAGCTCTACATGGGAGTTGCCGGGAAATTTATCTACGAAAGTATCGACTCCTTCACATCCACCGGCATGGCTCTGGATATCGGGCTTCTGTACGAGTTCGAGGACGGCCATACCAGCCTTGGTGCGGTGGCCTCCAATCTGGGATTTCAGCTCTCGGGACTTTCCGAGGAGCACAAGGACCCGTTGCCGATGATGTTCAAGGTCGGTGTGGCGCACAGGATGCACGGCGCGCCGTTGAATATCGTTGCCGACGGCGGCAAGTTCTCGGATAACGATTTCTTCGTAGGCGGCGGTGTGGAGTTCGTAGGTATCGAGGCGATTCGTCTGCGTGCCGGATATAATACTGTCGGCTCTGATTACAAAACCGGCGGCGACAATGAGAACCTGGCCGGGCTGTCGTTCGGGCTGGGACTGGGCATCAATAAGCTGGCATTCGATTACGCCTATGTGCCCTTTGCCGATCTGGGCAATTCGCACCGGATTTACATTGCCAGAAGATGGTAGTATAAATACTGTCATTCTGGGCGAAGCGAAGAATCTGTTTAAATCGTGAAAGATTCTTCGGTCGTCCTCGCCCCTGGCGGGACTCTCTCAGAATGACATCACCAGGACAAATATACCATAGGAGGGGTGGCATGAAAAAAATCATACCGATTATAATCTCAGCACTAATCCTTATAGCATTCATCGCCTGCGAACAACAGCCCTCGGAGCAGGCACGTGACAAGGTGCTGGATTTTGTCAAGGCGCTCGGTTCGGAGGGTTCAATCGATCTGGATCAGTATCTTGCAATAAACGAATTGGTGCGGGAAAATGCGGAGAATGTTTATATCTACAATGATTCCCTTTCGATCTCGAAGAATATCGAAAAATACAGGGAATTGTTCGAGCCCGACGGAAAGGTTCGACGTCTCTGGACACGGAAACAGATAATCGTGGGAGATTCCGAAGTCCGCGGCGACACCGCCTATGTCGAGGTTTCTTTTGTAAACCGGCAGGATAAGACCCAGTTTTACAATAAGATGGGACTGAAGAGAACTCAGGAGGGTTGGAGAATTTTCGCTTTCAAGCTTCTGTAGTAGAGCCGATTGAATATTTTGTCGTCAAGCCCTTATAAAATCGACGCTTTCTGCCGACTGATTCTACATAAAGAAACGTAATTTGCCCGTATTTTAGATTTATTTGGCTAAGGCATTAATATATATGGTGACATCAGTATTTATGACGTATAATCAGTGAGACTGAATAAATGATTTTGGAATCGCGGATACCTGATATTTTTCTAAGAAAAATCCTATTTTTCAAAAAGCTGTTGCAAAATGTCAGGATAGGGTTAAGTTTTGCACGTCACAGGGGAAACCTAAGGGAGTCGTGACAATTTATGGAAGCAGGTAAAGTAGTCAGGCTGGAAAAAGGCCATGGCTACGGATTTTTACAAACCGAAGACGGCACAGAGGTGTTTTTTCACCAGCGCTGGCTGAGGTATATCAAGTTTCGTGATATCAAGGTTGGATCCAAGGTTGTCTTTGACCTCCAGAAGGGACACCGCGGTTTCAAGGCCCTCAACATGCGTTTCGCCCCCGACGACGAAAACTTCCTCAAGAACTTCACGCCACGCGGCCGGAAGTAGATAGAGCATTTCCTTACAAATTTAAATTTCCCAAATAAATTCTGAAAGTGCTTGTGCCATCCCGAGAGGTTTTGTCAGTTCCTTTCCTCGATGAAATCGAGGATGAGAACTTACAGCATGAAGATTTAATATAAAAGACAATGCTTGAAGCGGCGTCGGATCACAATCGGTTCTTCGACGGAATCAGGATCTGCCGCAACTGCCGGATGCTTAATAGCTCCCCCATGCTCCGCCCGCCCAAAAATCCCGATTTTTTGCTGGTAATAATTCGTCCATTTCCTTTATTAGAAATGTTATGCAGTTTTGTTTTATCGATACCGAAACTACCGGGCTGTATACCTCCTACGGGGATCGGATATGCGAGATCGGGCTTTTAGCAGTTGATGAAAACCTGGAAGTTACGGACAGCTTCGAAAGCCTGATTAATCCCCTGCGCGAAATTTCCCCCGGAGCCTACGCGGTCAATCAGATCGAAAATGAGGAGCTTTTATCCGCGCCGCTTTTTACCAATGTCGCCGAGCGGGTGCTTGAGATGATAAACGGACGGATTCTGGTCGGGCACAATATCCTTTTCGACAACGGCTTTCTGAAAAACGAATTCCGTCTGGCCGAAATCGAATACCCCGATCCGAAAATGCTCGACACCCGCGATATCGCCCGCGGGCTGGTAGGCTCGCATTCCTACGGCCTGTCAACGCTTGTGAAGATGTTCGGTATCCCGGTCGAGGACCGTCACCGCGCCATGGGAGACTGCAAAGCCACCCTCCAGCTCTTCCGGCATCTGGTGGATATCGGCCTGGAGAAAAACTACAGCAGCCTGGAGGAGATGGCAGAACGGTATATGATAGAGCCGGAAAAGCTTTTTGTCGAGCTTCCCAACTGGTTGCAAAACGCACTGGAACAAGGCACCGAGGTGGAGATCGAATACACCAACCGCTCAAATATCCCCTCACGCCGCAAAATCCTTCCACTTTCAGCCTATGACAGCCACGGCCGTGTATATATCGAAGCTTTCTGCCGAATGCGCAACGAAAAGCGGACATTTCTTATAGACCGGATAAAAACCGTATTCTATGAGGATAAATAGCTTTTCATAAAGCGTTCATAGATCGATATTTAGCCCCTTAAATATTTATTTTATTGCGGTTGAACGAAGCTTTCCCAAAATCGTCGGTAAGACAAAAATTCGCTTGCTTTTTGTTTCGGATTGTTCTATAATCAATTCTTTGATTGGGAGGAAAAGCAATCTTGTACAATCAATTACCGCGAAAATTATTTACGATTCTCTACGGGAGGTTAGAATATGTTTAGGTTGTTGCGCCTGGGAATTATCTTAATATCTGTTTTGGCGCTGACGTTTTCCTTTGCTTGTGAAGGCGATCAGGGACCTCAGGGACCTCAGGGTGAGCCGGGTGAACCGGGCGATCCGGGTCAGGATCTCACGATAGCTCCTCCGCCTGATACTTATGTCTCATTTGCTGTTTTCAATCAGTTTGACGGAACCGATATCAATTATCGCAGTCAGGATTTCGTTCGGATTACTTTCGATACCTCACAGACGCCCACGGATGAACTGATCGTGGCCGCTTTTGTTGAGGCATCGCCTGTAATTGACGGTGTCGACGGCGATATCGATGAGTGGGGCTTCGAGGTTGGTGACGAGATGGACCTGTATGAAAGCGATATTCCTCTGACTGCCGCGGTTGGTACCGACAATGAGATCAGCGAGGTTTCCGTACGATGTGTTTATGATGCTCGTTATATTTACTTCTTCCTTAGATGGTCGGAGGAATCGACAGCCGATTTCGAGGAAGCTGAAAATCGCAACTTTATGGAATGGGAGAATGACGGCGTCAGCACATTCAATCCAGTCATAGGTGGTTCGGAAGACCGCGTCTGGATGATGTTTCTGACTGACCGCAGTTATGTTCCCGGCGAAGCCGACTGTCTGCTGGAGTGCGAGGCAGAAAATGCAGCCCTTCAGAGCGGCATGATGATCGACGCCTGGGACTGGCGAGCCTGCCTGACCGACCTGACCGGATTTGCTGATGACGGTTATCTGGAATATGTGGCTAATGAGCTTTCGGGCTTTACCGCCGATGACGGCGGTGCTGCCTTCATGCGCAATGAAGCAGCGGGTCTTCCGGAATGGATGTATTATAATGATCCCAATGCCAACGGTGATTATCCATTCTGGTTTCGTCTTGCGGTGCCGTTTGTCGATGAGGACTGGTCCAGAAATGCCAACGTTCCCGGCTATATGGCTCTGATACCATACGGTGATCGTGCCAGCGTTGAAACGGCGTCGACATACGAAAATCCCAGATGGACTATGGAGATGAAAAGACTGCGCAATACAGGCAGTGGAAACGATATTCAATTTTAGGAGGCGATCATGAAAAAGCTTGTACTTACAGCTTCACTGTGCCTGGCTATCGCGCTTATATTCGCCTCTTTAGCCTGTGAAGGAGACCAGGGTCTCAAGGGACCCCAGGGGCCGGATGGCGAGCCGGGTGAGGATGCTATGCTCACCCCCCCGAGAGACAGGGTTTTTGCACTTGCTGTTTTTAACGGGACGCAGAGAGACCATAATGGCATCAATGCAGCCACATTAACATTCGATACAACAGCCTCGCCCTCATCATCGGTCGTGGTGGCCAATAAGATAGACGAGGTACCGGTGATTGACGGCGTTTTCGAGGGCACCGATGTCTGGGGCGAGAACTCATCCAACCTGACATTGGAACATCAGGCCTTTGCCGACAACTATATTTACCGGGCCAAAGTCGTGGCTTCCTATGACGACCATAACATGTATTTCATGGTGCAATGGTCTGAGGTAAGCCAGGGTAAATACGAAGCAGTAGAAAGCGATCGACATCTGGACTGGAGCTTCGATCCGGATACCGGCGTCTTCATCGTGAACGATGTTTATGAGGACAGAGTGGCTTTGATGTTTCAGGACTCCGAGACACTTCTGGATCAATGGAAGATTTACGGCTGTCTGACCGGATGCCATGTGGGTGAAGGATTGCCGGATAATATGCTCTCGCCTTCTCCATCGATTGCAATCGATACCTGGCAGTGGGGCGCGATGCGTGCTGAAAATCTGGAAATGGGCCTGGACAGGGCTTTGTCCAGTATCGGATTCGTTGAAGATGGCGGCATTGCCGCGATTCATCAGAATCTGGTCGAAATCCAGCGCATTGTGGATGAGCAGACGATTTTCGATACTGTACCGATCTATATACATGTTAAACAGCTCGAGGATCCGGAATTCCAGCCGAATGATGTCCTCTGGGAATATTTCGCAACTCCGTACACCGATACGTTAGAATGGACGGATGATTCCTATATTCCCGGATGGTATGCTATGTCGCCCTCGGCCGGAAATGATGTGCTCAAGAGCGCCGGGCAGTTCTCCGCGGGAACTTGGACAGTCGAATTTTCCAGGCCCCGGGTAACCGAGGATCCGTTTGATGTTGAGTTCTAATTAAAAAAATATATCTTTTAAAGGCCGCCTTACAGGCGGCCTTTTTTTGTTTATTTACGGGCATCCTTTTCCGATTATATAATAGACAGCAAATAATTATTTCGGAGAGTGCGGACTTGAAAAAGGACGGGCAGCCCAAAAGAATCGACAGTATCGTTTTCCTGGTTAACGACCTCAGGAAATCGACGGATTTTTATAAAAACATCCTGAAGCTCAGCCTGAAACTAAAATCTCCCACCTGGGCGGAATTCGTTGTGGACGGCGTACATATCGGCCTGCATCAAAAGACAATGGAGCAGTCGGTTCAAATCGAACAGCAGGAATGCTATTCTGTCTCGATCCAGTTTGAGGTCGAGAATCTCGATGACCATGTGGAGTTTTTGCGACTGCACGGGGTCGAACTGGTGGGCGGAGTCCGTGAGAGCAAATTCGGCCGTTACGCTTTCTTCACCGATCCTGACGGGCATATCCTCGGCCTCAGGGAGTACCGCAGAACACCCGCCGAATCCTTCTAACTTTTTCTTGCAAATTTATGTCAGTTTCTTATAATCTCTCCCATGTCGAACGGTGAGACAAAAGCGATTCTTATTGATGTCGGCGGGCCGCTGGTGGATGACTCCGGGATTGATGTCTACTGGAACGATTATCTGATTAAGACCCTTCCTGAGATGATTGGCCGCAAGGTCACTTTAGACGAAATCGAGGAGGCCAATCGAAAGTCGATTGAATCGTATGCCCCTTCTCTGTACTCTGCCACTATCTGGCAGTTTGTCCGGCCTGATGTGGAGAAATTCAAAAAACTGCGGGGACATTTCGACAGTTTGAACCTGAGCCGCTTTTATGAATTTCGCAATGAGGCAATTGATGTCTGCCGCAATCTCAGCCAGAAATACACTCTGGCAATCGCCGCCAATCAACCGGCCTCGACAGCTGATTATCTGGAGGAAAAAGGTATCCTGCAATATTTCGATTTCAAGGAGATGTCCGGTTCGATTGACTACTCCAAACCGGATTATCGTTTCTTTTTGTACATAGCACATAAGCTTGATATGCGTCCCGAGGATTGCGTGATGGTGGGCGACCGTCAGGATAACGATATCGTGCCCGCCAAAAAGCTCGGCATGAAGACTGTTCGTGTCATGGTCGGTTCGCATAAGGAGCAGAAAATCCGCATGCCCTCGGAAATCCCGGATGCGACAATTTCCTCGATTTCAGAGCTTCCCGATGCAATAAATGATTTACAAAGCTGATCCAATTTAGTATCATTCCCCTTCAAAGCCATATTTTGGGTGTAAAAATCACATCTTTCGGGGGATTTGCCATATGCTCGCAAAAATCCTTTCGGCGGCTGTGTTGGGCATTGACGCTTATGTCGTGGAGGTCGAGGCGGATATCTCTCAGCAGTTGCCGGCATTCGCAACAGTGGGGCTGCCGGACGGCGCGGTCAAGGAGGCCAAGGAACGAGTGGCCGCCGCCATCAAAAATTCCGACTTTGTTTTTCCGGCCAAGAAAATTACTATCAACCTCGCTCCGGCCGATATTCGCAAGGAGGGGTCGGCCTTTGATCTGCCGATAGCAGTCGGCATCCTGGGCGCCACCGGCCAGATTTTACGCGATGACTTCGACAGCTTTGTGATGGTAGGTGAATTGTCTCTTGACGGTACGCTCAAGCCTGTACCGGGGATTCTTCCGATCGCAATACAGATCGCCAAAAAAGAGAACGCCGCCATGATAGTGCCGAAGGAAAATGCCATGGAGGCTGCGATTGCCTCGGGACTGGATGTCTATCCGCTGGGCTCGCTGCGCGATACTGTCGATTTTCTGGAGGATGGCAGCGGAGTCAAACCTTATAAAATCGATGTTGACGAGGTCTTCAGCCAGGCGCTGAATTACCCCATGGATTTCTCCGATGTCAAGGGGCAGGAGACCGCCAAACGCGCCCTCGAGGTTGCCGCCGCGGGCGGACATAATCTGCTCATGGTGGGGCCGCCCGGATCGGGCAAGACTATGCTGGCGCGGAGGCTCCCGACTGTACTCCCGAACCTGACTATGGAAGAGGCGCTGGAGGTTACCAAGATATATTCGGTGGCGGGCCTGCTCCCGGCCAATACCGCTCTTATCGCCACGCGGCAGTTCTGCTCGCCGCATCATACGATCTCCGATGCCGGTCTGATTGGCGGGGGACGGGTGCCCAAGCCGGGACAGGTTTCGCTGGCGCATCACGGGGTACTGTTCCTGGATGAGATGCCGGAGTTCCGCAAGGATATACTGGAGATGCTTCGTCAGCCGATGGAGGACGGGCAGGTTACCATTTCGCGTTCTATGGTCAGCCTGACCTATCCCTCACAGTTCATGCTGGTGGGTGCGATGAACCCGTGCCCGTGCGGATTTTTCGGCGACCCGAATCATGAGTGCACATGCAATCCCGGGCAGATTCAGAAATATATGTCCAAGGTATCCGGACCGCTTCTGGATAGGATCGATATTCATATCGAGGTACCGGCGGTGAAGTTCAAGGACCTCGCGGGCGAGCCGACCGGCGAGAAGTCCGATTCGATTCGCGAGCGGGTCAACCATGCCCGCAAGATACAACTCATGCGATTCAACAGCGAGGAGAGGATGTTCTGCAACGCGCATATGGAGTCGAAGGATTTGCAGAAGTACTGCCCGCTGGATAATAAATCGCTGGAGCTTTTGCGCACCGCGATTACAAAGCTGGGTCTCTCGGCGCGTGCTTACGATCGAATTATCAAGGTCTCCCGCACAATCGCAGACATCGAAGCCGAGGAACGCATCCAAACCCGCCACATCTCCGAGGCCATCCAGTACCGCAGCTTGGACCGGAATCTGTGGATGTGAGCGTGGAAAACATTTGGTATCCCACATGATAATGTGGGTTCGAACATTTTGCCTGCTATGTTCATAATTAAAGACGAACTACGGACGTGAGAATAACAGTGGTATCCCACATGATAATGTGGGTTTAAACATATTGCCTGCTATGTTCTTAATCAAAGACGAACTACGGACGTGAGAATAACAGTGGTATCCCACATGATAATGTGGGT
>CAZBZV010000014.1:67523-68211 GCA_964496505.1 uncultured Ignavibacteria bacterium
TTAAACATATTGCCTGCTATGATTGCATGCAAAGAAAATCTTTGAGCATAAAAAATGGCATTTAAATTATGAAGCTAAAGCATTATGATCATGACGGACGTGCTAGATTCGTCACATTCTGCACACACAATAAAATGCCGCTTCTGACAAGCAATAAATTTCGGAAGATTGTAATTGAAAGCATTGATTTATTTCGTGATAAATATAAATTAAAGCTATTGGGCTACGTCATTATGCCGGAGCATTTACATCTGGTGCTCGTTCCGCCTGAAGATATAAAACTGGGACCGATGATTGGGAAAATGAAAATACTGTCATCAACAGGAATTCATGAGTTAATGCGCAATTCCAATTCACCGATGATAGAGCGCTTGACTGTGAGAAGAAATAAAGTAGATAACTTTGTTTTCTGGCAGAGACGATGTTATGATCATAATTGCAGGGATACGGAATCGGTTTGGGAGAAAGTCATCTACTGTCATAATAATCCGGTCAAACGGGGATTAGTATCTGAATTGAAAAACTGGATTTGGAGCAGTTATAGATATTATTCTGGATATAATGATGTTTTGCTTGAGATGGACATAGCAGGATGATCTGAATTTCCCACATTTTCATGTGGGGTACCTGTGTATGTACGAACAAGACATAGGTAACAGAAAAGACCGATCACATGGGTAACACTTTT
>CAZBZV010000015.1:0-66375 GCA_964496505.1 uncultured Ignavibacteria bacterium
AAAAGTGTCTCTTATATTTCAGCTGTAAAAGTCCAAAAGGTTCTGAAGACGTACACTTCTGTTATTACTTTGTTCGTATGTCGAACAAAGTTTTTCTCGGCCGTAATATTCAACAGCACGTTTTGTCAACCGGGATTGGAAAAATCTAATAAGGAGATATTAGTTGATTACCAAAAGCATGATCCATCTTGCGGCTCTCATTTCGATAATGGTAATTTTCGGATTGGTTGGCTGCGATAATGATAGGCCATTGGAGCCTGCAGGATTTCCTACTGATGCGGTAGTTTTCAAGGACGAATTCGGCAATAATGTTACTTTCCAAGCATTTGCCGGTTCCAAGCTTGACGCGCTTGATTTAGATCAGGTAAATACCTATAGCGGCTCTCAAGCTTTGCAGGTAATAGTCCCCAATGTCGGTGATCCTTCAGGCAGCTATGCCGGAGGTGCTTTTACTGCTAATATCGCTCGTGATTTAACTCAATATAACGCGTTAACATTTTATGCAAAGGCAAGCACAAACGCGACTTTGAATGTGGCTGGACTCGGTAATGACAATACCGGAACCTCTATATTTACTGCGGAAGTAAATAACCTGGAACTGACGACTGAATGGCAAAAGTATATCATTCCGATTCCGCTATCGGATAAACTATCGGAGGAAAAAGGTCTCTTTTATTTTGCCGAAGGCCCTGAAGAAGGTAATGGATACCAGATTTGGTTTGACGAAATTATTTTTGAAGAGCTTGGCACAATATCCAATCCTCAGCCGACCCTTCCCACTACTACAATAGAAGCTGAGGTAAACGACACTATTAGCATAACCGGTACTGAGGTCACTTTTAATGTGGGTGGGAATTCCCAGACAGTCTCGGCAATGACCGGCTATTTTACTTTCTTTTCCTCGGATGAGACGGTTATCAATGTTGCCGGCAACGGCGTAATTACGGCAGTCGGACCGGGAACGGCCGAGCTTACCGCCAATCTGGGAACGGTTCAGGCTTCCGGGACGGTTACGGTTGAAGTTTCTGAAGCCGCTGCCACTCCAACCACTCCGGCTCCTACGCCAACTGTTCCGGAGAGTGATGTGATCTCCCTGTTTAGCAATGCCTACACAAATGTCGGCGTGGATACATGGTCTGCCGATTGGGATGTTGCCGATGTTTTTGATGAAACGATCGGCGACGATGATGTCAAGAAGTATGAAAATTTTGAGTTTGCCGGAATCGAATTCACATCGCAGCCAATTGATGCATCGAGCATGACCAAATTCCATATGGATATCTGGACGCCAAATTCAACTGCCTTGCCAGCCAAGTTCAATATCAAACTGGTTGATTTTGGGGCTGACGGAGCCTTTGGCGGAGGTGACGATTCTGAACATGAAATGGTATTCGACAGAAACACTTCTCCTGCTCTTGTGACCGGCAGCTGGGTTTCAATCGATCTGCCGATGTCGGCATTCTCCGGTTTACAATCCCGGTCGAATCTGGCACAGTTGATTATATCTGGGGATATTTCAACAATCTATGTTGACAATATTTACTTCTATGACGCCGGTGAGCAGACAGCGCCAACCATTCCAGCTCCAACGCCCGACGAGGATCCCAACAGTGTAGTTTCGCTCTTTAGCGATATATATACCAATGTGCCGGTTGATACATGGTCAGCTGTCTGGGATGTTGCCAATGTTGAAGATTACATGATAGGTTCTGATAACACCAAGAAATACACAGATCTTCTCTATGCTGGTATTGAGTTCAGAACAGCCACGATTGATGCTTCGGGAATGACTCATTTCCATATGAATGTCTGGACGCCGGATGCGACATCATCGCCATCGGTTTTCAAAGTCAAGCTGGTTGATTTTGGAGAGAACGGCGTTTATAACGGTGGAAGCGGAGATGACGTCGAAGATGAAATCACCTTTAATGATAATACAATGAACACAGGCATCTGGGTTAGCATTGATATTCCTTTATCCAGTTTCACTGATCTGACTACAAGGGGCCACATTGGGCAGTTAATTATCTCAGGTGATCCAAACACTATATTTGTTGACAATATCTATTTCTATGATACCGGCATTCCGGAAGCACCATCGACTGCAGCACCGACTCCCACAGTCGACGCTGCCGATGTCATCTCTCTTTTCAGCGACGCCTATACTGATGTTCCGGTGGATACGTGGTCAGCACCCTGGGATACCGCTGATATTCAAGATTTTGTAATCGGTTCTGACACTGCCAAAAAATACAGCAACCTGCTTTTTGCCGGCATAGAATTTACATCCAACACAATTGATGCTTCTCTAATGACCCATTTTCACATGGATCTCTGGACTCCGGATCCTACCGATGCTCCTGCGGTGCTTAGAATCAAGCTGGTGGATTTTGGACCTAATGGTGTCTGGGATGGGGGCGGTGATGATGTTGAACATGAAATCACCCTGGACGAAAGCATCTTGAATACCGGCAGCTGGGTCAGTATTGATTTGCCGCTTACTGACTTTGTAAATCTCACCACCAGGGGACATCTGGCCCAACTGATAATTTCGGGTGATCCGAACACGATATACGTTGATAATATTTATTTTCACAGGTGATATGCCGGTGTAATGTGTGGACGGGGGTAAAAATATAATAATTTACTGCTTGTAAAATGTTCATATCGTTTTGATGCCGAATCTGTGCATGTTCGGCATCATATCTGTTCTAATAATTCTGACTCTTATGTTTTGAAATAGATTTAAAAGAATAACTAAAAAACGGAGGAATCCATGAAACATGTGAAATTTATTCTGTTGCTTGGTATTATCTTGCTTTCCGGCAATTTCCTCGCGCAGAACGCTGCTTTCGCGGAATCGTGCTGTGATGTTCCCGGGGACGCAAATGACGATGGCAGTGCCAACGTCAGCGATGCCGTGTACATCATCAATTATGTATTCATAGGAGGGCCGGTGCCGGCCTGTCACGAGAAGGGTGACGCAAATTGCGATGCCGCAATTAATGTCAGTGATGCAGTCTGGTTAATTAACTATGTCTTCATAGGTGGAAGACCGCCCTGCTGTATGGACGTAGTCTTTAGGGACGAATACGGCTCCAGGGTGACCTATCAGGCCTTTGCAGGATCATTTCTAGAAGCTGTTCAGGTCACAACCGACCCTGTTTATGCTGGTACTCAGGCCTTAGATATCACCATTCCCGATGCAAGCTGGTCGGGAGGTGCATTTGTGGATACCGGTACGGCCGGCCGTAACCTCTTAGCATATAATGCGCTAACATTTTGGGCCAAAGCCAGTATGGATGCAACTCTCGATGTAGCCGGTATAGCAAATGACAATACCGGAACATCTCAGTACATTGCAGAAGTAACCGGCCTTGCCCTGACTACCACCTGGCAGCAGTATGTTATTCCTATTCCCCTTGCTGAAAAGCTTAATGCCGAAAATGGTCTCTTCTACTTTGCTGAAGGTGCTGAAGAGGGAGTTGGATACCAGATTCATATCGACGAAATAGTCTTTGACAGCCTGACTACCATAACCAATCCCCGCCCGGTAATACCAACTATCACATTGAATGTTACCCAGGATGATGAGATCACATTTGATGGTTCTTATGTGACATTTGATGTTGATGGTACCGATATTCAAGTCAATGCCATGATGGACTATTTCACCTTCACATCATCCAATGAAACGGTTGTGTCGGTTGGCGGCGATGGAGTTATCACTGCCGTAGGTCCCGGTACCGCCGAGTTGACGGCAGTCCTGGGAACATCAAAATCAGTTCCTGCCACCGGAGTTGTTACAGTCAATGTCAGCGGACCTGAGCCTGAACCTGCAACACCTGCGCCGACGCCAACGGTTCCATCCGACAGCGTTGTGGCTTTATGGAGCGATGCGTATACCAGTCACCCGGTTGATACCTGGTCGGCTACCTGGGATGATGCTGATGTTGAGGACTATTTGATCGGCACTGACAGCACCAAAAAGTACACCAACCTGGTTTTCGCAGGAGTTGAATTCACAACTACTACGCTTGACGCTTCTGCAATGACCCATTTCCATATCGATGTATGGACTCCGAATTCGACAGCATCTCCGAATGTCTTCAAGGTAAAGTTTGTTGATTTCGGTCCCGACGGTGCATTTGGCGGCGGTGATGATTCCGAGCATGAATTGATTTTTGATGAAAATACCATGGATACTGAACAGTGGGTAAGTATCGATGTACCTCTGGCCAGTTTCGCTAATCTGGCATCGACCGAGCATCTGGCTCAGATGGTAATCTCCTCGGTTGGCCTCTCTACTGTTTATATCGACAATATCTATTTCTACGATGCGGGACTTGCCACAGAACCGGATGTGGCGGCTTCCACGCCTCCACATGATCCGGGTAATGTTGCCTCACTCTATAGTGATGCATATACTGCCGCCACTACTGTGACCACATGGTCAGCCCCATGGGATCAGGCAGATGTGGAAGACTTTGCTATTGGCACTGATAACATGAAGAAATACACAAACCTTGTTTATGCCGGTATAGAGTTTAATCCCCTTGATGCATCTGCGATGACTCATTTTCACATGGATGTCTGGACACCGGATCCAACAGCAGCGCCAAGCGTATTCAAGGTCAAACTTGTCGATTACGGCGCCGATGGCAATTACGGCGGCGGTGATGATGTTGAGCACGAGTTGACTTTTGATGAAAACACTATGAACACCGCAATGTGGGTGGGCATTGATGTGCCGCTTACGGATTTCACAAATCTGACGACAACCGGTCATCTGGCCCAGATGGTCATTTCCGGTGATCCAAATACCGTTTTCGTCGACAATATCTATTTCTACCAGGGTGCTGCAACTGAACCGACATCTTCCGCTCCGACACCTTCTCTTGCTCCGGCTGATGTTTTTTCAATTTTCAGTGATGCTTACACGAACACGGATTTTGACGTCTGGTCATCCCAATGGGATAATGCTGATGTGGCTGACTTTACTATCGGTTCAGATAATCTGAAGAAATACTATAATCTTGTCTTCTCCATTGCCGAGTATACTACAACTGGAACCCAGGATATAAGTACAATGACCCATTTCCACATGGATGTCTGGACACCGGATGCTACCGACGCGTCTTCGGAGTTTAAGATCAAACTGGTGGACTATGGGCCCAACGGTGTTTGGGATGGCGGCGGTGATGATACCGAGCATGAGTTAACTTTTGATCAGGCCACGATGAGCACCGGCAGCTGGGTAAGTTTTGATATACCATTAACCGACTTTACCGGATTGACTGGCAGGGAACACTTTGCTCAATTAATTCTCTCTGGTACATATGGAACTGTCTTTGTTGACAATGTATACTTTCATAAATAAATTGAAGAGATTTCGGAAAAGCGATGAAGGTGAAGCTAACATTGAGTAATACATCTGGAAAAAGGGCCGTTCTTTCACGGGAACGGCCCCTTGCAAATTCTGTCCTGAAGTTAATCTGGGAAAAAAGAAAGACTTCAAGGGCTGAAATTGCGCGTCTGACAGGATTATCCCGCTCGACGGTTTCGGAGATTATAGACAATCTTCTTGCCACCGGTTTGATAGCCGAAGTTGGAGCCGGTAAATCCAGCGGCGGAAGGCGTCCTATCGTTTTGGAATTTCAGGATGAGGCCCGCTGTATTATTGGCGTGGATCTGGGAGCAACCCACGTTTCGGTGGTCCTGACCGATCTGCGAGGCCATGTACTCTCATGGCAGGAGAAAAAGCATCCTGTAAGAACCGATCCCGAGGGTACCCGTGCGCTTATTATCAGTCTATGTGATCGATGTCTTAAAGAATGGGGCAATGGAAACAAACGATTATTTAGTATCGGGGTTGCTGTTCCCAGCCCGGTGGATCCATTGAATCCAAGGCTGTTATCAGAGGTAGTTATCCCGGCCTGGCAGGGCGAAAGCGGTTTGGAGCAGATTCAAATCAAGTATGGCGTGCCGATTTATGTCGATAATGACGCAAATCTCGGCGCCCTCGCTGAACACTGGTGGGGAGCTGGAAGAGGCATTAACGATTTTATTTATATAAAAATCGCCCATGGCATCGGTGCCGGTTACATATTGAACGGAGACATATACCGCGGAGCGGGCGGTGTTGCTGGCGAAATGGGGCATCTTCCCATAGATCCTAATGGAGAATTATGCGTTTGCGGTTTAAGGGGATGTTTGGCAACCCTTGTAGGAAAACCGGCAATCGCTGAGCGAACCAAAAAACTATTGAAGAAATATCCCAAAAGTCAACTCAAGGCTGCAGATCTTACCCTGGATGCCATCGAAAAGGCCGCTCGCAATGGAGATCAATTGGCTCTGAGGATTGTAAGCGAAGTAGCTGAATACCTGGGAATCGCCATTTCAGGATGGTTTAATTTGATGAATCCAAATCTTGCAATATTGGGTGGGGGTTTTGCCGGGTTAGGAGAACTTCTTCTCGAGCCGTTACGATCCAAGGTGAGAAATAGTACTTTAGTAAGCAAAGCAGCGGTTGATATTAAAACCAGCGATCTCGGATCGCGGGCAATAGCAATTGGCGCCGCTACACTGGCTCTTGAGGCAATGTTTGCAGACCCTATCGAAGCACATGCACGGGCAAACGGGAGAATTAATGACTCGGTACATCCATAGATTGAAAATCCTTGTCTTGCTTTTGGCGATATCATTAACAGTAAGTTGCGGCAATAATTCGGTTGAATCTGAGATTACATTGAATTTAGTCTGGCAGGATGAATTCGAGGGGCCGGCCGGTCAATCGCCTGATCCGACCAAATGGGATTATGATATTGGAACCGACTGGGGTAATGTTCAGCTTGAATATGATACTGACAGACCGGAAAATGTCTCATTGGATGGAGAAGGAAATCTGGCTATCACTGCTCGCGAAGAATCATATATGGGGCAAGATTACACCTCAGCTCGGATTGTAACACGTGGTAAATTCGAACCTACCTATGGCAGAATTGAAGCCCGAATCAAACTTCCAACCGGGCAGGGAATCTGGCCCGCCTTTTGGATGCTCGGGAGCAACTTCAGTTCGGTTGGCTGGCCGCAATGCGGTGAAATAGACATAATGGAATACCGCGGCCAGGAACCCAGGATTATTCATGGCAGTCTGCACGGGCCGGGTTATTCCGGTGGGAATGCAATTACACGCAGATTTTATCTGGAAGATGGGCGTTTTGATAATGACTTCCATACTTTTGCTGTGGAATGGGAAGCTGGTGTAATAAGGTGGTACATGAATGATATTGAATATCAGACCGTCTATCCATCGCTGGTCGATGGTGAATGGGTTTTCAACCATGCATTTTATATCATTCTCAATGTTGCCGTTGGTGGAAATTATGTTGGTCCGCCAGATGAAACCACGGTTTTTCCACAGACAATGCTAATTGACTATGTCAGGGTTTACAGTTGGGGAGGGAATTAACGCCCCAAGCTTGTGAATCCCTTTGTTTGGATCTGGAATGCAAAATTATATAGGCCTGCCTATATAGAAATTATAAGAAGATCATATAATGAATCCTTCAACAAATTACAAAACCGCACCGGAAGATCGAATATCATTTTCCCAGAGAATTATATACGGTCTGGGCGGTTTGATCAATAACCTTCTGGCGGCCGCCAGCGGCGGAATGATGATAGTCTTAAATCTTGGCCTTGGAATGAATCCTGCCCTGGTTGGCCTGCTTGGATCGCTTCCAAGATTGACCGACGCCTTAACCGATCCGATCATGGGCTTTATTTCCGACAATACCGAATCTCGCTGGGGAAGAAGACGTCCATATATATTTGTAGGGGCGATAGCGGCTGGTGTTATCTTTGCTATATTGTGGCAGCTTCCAAGAGGACAGAGCGAAACATTTTACTTCGTGTATTTCCTGATCGGATCGATACTATTCTACATGGGTTATACCGTATTTGCGACTCCCTGGGTAGCATTGGGGTATGAACTGACGGCTGATTACAATGAGCGTACAAGACTGATGGGTACCCAGAATTTTATCAGTCAGCTGGCATATGTTGTTTCGCCCTGGTTTCTATGGATAATGACTTATGAGAAGTTTTTCAAGGATCAGGTTGCCGGAGCCGCTGCATTGGCGATAATAATAGCCATCGTTACAATAGGTATCGGCATCCTCCCGGCAATATTTTTGAGAGAAAAGTACAAGAAAATTGCCCAATCAGAGATCGACAAAAAAGCGATAAAAGTAAGCGCTTCCAGAGCTCTGTGGAACAATCTTACAAAGTTCTTTAAGGGATTCGCGACCACGGTCAAATCGGGGCCCTTCTTAAAACTCTGTCTGGCTACCTTTTTGGTTTTCAATGGCTTTATTTTGGTCTCTTCTTTCCAGTTTTATGTTATCATTTATTACGTCGCCGGAGGTGAACAAAATCTCGGGGCTCAATATGCAGGATACGCCGGTACCATTGGAGCTGTTTCAACCTTTATAGTGATTATGATTGTAACATGGATCGGAACCAAAATCGGGAAGCGAAGAGCATTCCTCGTATCGACTGCAATGTCTATGCTGGGCTATGCCCTTAAATGGATATGCTATAATCCTGATCATCCCTGGTTGGTGATTGTGCCCGCACCGCTTCTGGCATTCAGTCTTGGGGGATTGTTTACCCTCATGCCATCGATGGTCGCTGATGTAGTTGATTATGATGAATTACAAACCCATCAGCGCCGCGAGGGAATGTTTGGATCGATCTTCTGGTGGGTGGTAAAGCTGGGAATGTCGGCGGCTCTAGCAGGTGGAGGATTTCTTCTTAATGCCACCGGTTTTGACGTTGCACTCGAAGGCAATCAGACCGCCAATACTATAACTCTTATGCGAATCTTTGATGCCGGGGTGCCTATCGTCACATCGGCCATCGCAATCTGGGCTGTGGCAACATTTCCCATAACCGAACAGAAAGCCCGAGAGGTAAGAGAAGTGCTGGAAAAAAGGCGAGGTAAGCCTAATAGTGAAACGTCATAATATTTTCTGAATATAAAAAAAGGTGCCATTTTAAAATGACACCTTTTTTTATATCCGGCTTTTAATTATTCTATAATTTCAAATTCTGACTTAAGATCGGCCTCCGAGCTGCCTCCAACCCATAGATGGAACCTGCCCGGTTCTGTGACAAGCTTATTATCTTTACTGTAAAATGCCAGATCATCCGTTGTCAATTTAAAGGAAATTGAAGCGGTCTCTCCCGGAGCAAGCCTGACTCTCTTAAACTGCTTAAGTTCTTTTACGGGGCGGGTCACACTGCCGACAAGATCCCTGACATAAAGCTGAACAGCCTCTTCCGCCTTATATTTGCCGGTGTTTTCCAAATCCACAGTGATATTAATGCTCTCTCCCAATTCGATTTTATCTTTGTCCAGGTTGAGACCCGAATATTTAAATTTCGAATATGAAAGACCGTATCCGAAGGGATAAAGCGGGGAATTGTCAATATCAAGATAGAAAGATGTATCTCCGCTTGAATGCTGAGGTGCACCCGCCTCTATATTGTCAATATTTGTTACAGATTTATCGTTTGCAGGCCGTCCGGTATTCTTATGGTTATAATAAATCGGAATCTGCCCGACTGCTCTTGGAAATGTAACCGGCAATTTTCCGGAGGGGGATTCAACACCAAACAGGAGTTCCGTAATAGCCGGGCCGGCCATTGTTCCGGGATGCCAGGCATACAAAATGGCATCGACTTTTTTTCTAATTTCTTCTAAGAGCAAGGGCCTTCCGGCCATAATTACCAGGATTACCGGTTTTCCCAATTTGGAGATTTCATCTATTAGCTCATTTTGAAAACCTGGCAGACTAATATCAGCCATGCAATGCGCTTCACCGGATAAAATTGATTCTTCACCAAGAAATAAAATGGTCAAATCCGACTTCTTGACCGTTTCAATGGCATCACCAAACTCTTCTCTGCTTTTGCTGCGCGTAGTTTTCATTGCACGGCTGTAATTAACTTCAACTGAATTTTTGACAAAGGCCTTGATAGCATGAAGCGGCGTCTGGCTCAATTTTCTGTCCCCGTCAAAAACCCAGGTGCCGAGTTGTTCATAAGCATCATCGGCCAGAGGTCCGATTATGGCAATCGATGATAGGTGGTTTTCTGACAAAGGGAGAATGTCATGTTTATTTTCCAGCAGAACACAACTCTGAATCGCCGAACTTCTGGCGATCTCAAGTGCCTCATTTAATCTGGAAGTTCCCGAATTATCTGCTTGAGTATAGGGATTATCGAACAGTCCCAGTTTAAACTTTGCCCGCAGTATGTTGGACGCCATCCTATCAATGTAATCCTCGGTGATCCTCCCTTCTTCTACCAGTACAGCGAGATGATCGGCATAGGTTCGACTGACCATTTCCATATCGACACCGGCATTTGCCGCCTGGTAGGCCGATTCTTTATCATTTGCCGTCAATCCATGAACCGATAATTGACTGATTGCCTCCCAGTCGCTGACCACGAATCCGTTAAACTGCCATTCCTGTCGAAGGATTTGCTTCAAGAGAAATTCATTGGCCGTGGCCGGAATGCCGTCCAGGTCACTAAATGATGTCATTACTGATAATACACCGGCTAAGTGTGCGGCCTTGAACGGCGAAAGATAGACATTCCTCAGTTCGTTTTCGGGGATATTGGTGGTGTTATAGTCCTTCCCGGCCTCACATGCGCCATAACCGGCAAAATGCTTGGCACAGGCGGCTATACAATCTGACTTAGAGGGATCGTCACCCTGAAAACCTTGAATTATTGCCCTTGCAAACACTCCACTGAGATAGGGATCTTCACCGAAAGACTCGGCAATTCGTCCCCAGCGAGGATCACGGCTGATATCGATCATTGGCGCAAAGGTCCAGTTGATACCGGCCTGTGAAGCTTCCTGCGCTGAAATTCGTCCACATTGCCTGACAACTTCAGGATTCCATGTCGCAGCGAGACCCAGAGGAATTGGAAAAATCGTTTTAAATCCGTGTATTACATCGCGGCCAATCAGAAGAGGAATACCCAGGCGGCTCTCTTCCACCGCTATTCGCTGAAGCTCATTTACAATATTGACATCAACCTCATTAAGAATACCGCCGATATTGCCATTGGTAATTGTTTCTTTGAGTGATTTGGAAATCTTCCCAAATATACTATTCACCAATGACAACTGACCAATTTTTTCAGAAATGGTCATATCCTCTATCAGCTTTTCAATCTGCTTTTCTATTGCTGCTGAATCTTTCGCTGTTTTTTCGGCTATAGCCATCCTGATTACATTCCTATGTTCATTTGCAGATAAGTTCTAATTTCCCACTCACTGCCATTATCGAATCCCGGTGCATCCGGAACACATACGCCATCTACCCTGGTGGGACAATATCGAGGCGAATGCTGATCCAGAGTCCTGTAGATCGCACTTAAACCGATACGTGTCTGGGGCAAGTCAAACCATTCCGGCGTCCCCAGTGCCTGCGAAATATCCGCACCCAGTTGCAAGGGATAAGTCAAGTTGAAATCCCTGTGATAATCATAGGGACCCCAATCATTAAGCTTCATCGAGGTAATCAATTTTGCCGTGCCATAAATTAGTCTGACATCGGCACCATAACGTTTAATCAGGCGATCATCATTGCCATTAGGCTCTCCCTCTCCGGCATATATATTAGCTATTACACCCAATCCCGGTCTGACCTTGGAGACAATTCTGGCGTAGGCTTCCCACAAATCACGGGGCGGAGTAGCTCCGGGAAAGGCGAATGTTGTTCGTCCGTCAGATAAAAATCCAATTGCCGCATCCTGTGTGGTCGGGAAATGCCGAAATACAAAACCGAAAGTCGCCGCCAGTCTGGCATCCTCCCTCATATCGCTATCCCAGGAGTACATCCAGGTTGCCGGCGTTGGATCATAGGTTAAGACAAGTTCAAATGCAGTTGCTTCCCGATTTTCACGGACCGCGAATGGATCATCGAGAACGTTACGTGGTTCTCCCGGCTCCGGAACATCAGCCGGAATTGGACCCTCGATAGGTTTCTGCCAGAGAAAATTTGGCGACATCTCAAGGTTGCCGAATCGAACTGAAAGGCCTGTTAAAATATTTCTCTGGTTGCCTTTGCCGCTGTCTTTCAACCTCCAGCCGGTAAAAGTTTGCGTTTCAGTCGGGCCGCCGCCGTCGGCTACCAGTCCCATTGACGCGCCCTGCAGATACCAGTTTAGCCTTCCTTTGGAATATGTAAGCTTGAATTTACCGCCAAAGGCATCGCCTGATTCAATGCGGGCCAGATATACCCGGTAATCTCCAGGCTCGCCCCTGACCACCTGATAAGTCTGATCGACCTTATTATCACCCGACCAGATACCACCAACTTCTATTGTAAATGGTCCTCTTTGGGTTTCCAGATGAACTGTGGCCTTTCTGGTCTTGGGAAGAGGAATTGCGATGGAACTTACCGCATCCATTCTATCTTCAAGATCTTCCTGGTAAATCCCGGTGGCCGTAACAGAGCCGATATCTCGCTGATATTTCATTAGAACTGCCGGATTGGCGCCCCACCACAATTGCGGACCCACAGCCAGTTTGAGTCCATCCAAATCCTTTTTGCCGGCTATCTCCATTCCAAGCGGAGCATCAGCGTTATAAACATCGATATTTGGACCATAATTGGCCTCCCGGTAAAGACCGAAGAAGTCACCTTCATACCCCCAATGATAATGTCCTGTACGATAGAAACCATCGACATTAAACCATGGGTCCTCCCATGATATTGAAGCATTGTAAACTTTCAATCGCTCAATGTCGTTTAATACCATAGTCCCATCATCGGTCAGAACAGTTTTGGGACGACCGCGATTTTCATAAAAAATCTCATTTATTGGATTCTCCGGGACATGGCCAAGATAATTAAGGGTTAACTGGCCCCTGACATTTGCAGACGGTTCAGCCACTATCTCAGAATAATATGATTGCAGGTGATCAAACCCGCGAAAAGCAGGGTATCCCTCGGTGTCAGGATCAGGGCTGTCCGGCGTACTGATATTATCTCCGCCGGTACTGATAGTCTCGAATTCTATTCTAAGGCCGCTAACTCTGACCCTGCTGGTTTTTTCAGACAAATTCGCCGCTCTATCTCCGCGGGCTTCCAGCACAGAACCCATTAGATTTATATCATCAAAATGATTGCGAATACTCTGAAGAGTCGTATTTGATCCATAGGGGTCCAATAGATAAGCCTCTTCCAGCGCATAATAGGCCGCGCGAGGATACAGCTCATAAAGCCCTGTCTGGTCGGGAAATCCTTTGGCGCAAATTCCCCACCATTCTTCATTCATATTGTTTTCGCCCTCAACATAATCTTCTTCATAGCCGCCATTGGGCCAGGAAGCGTTTATATCATGGATATCCAGATTTTCATCCTGGCGAAATTTCCACCAGCCATCAGAGAACTGAAATGTAAAGCCGCCACAGGCATTTCCAATTCTGCCTTTCCCATATGACTGCTCATATATCTCCTGCCACTGGCCTTTAAGGTAGCGAGCCTGCATTAACTGATCTTCTTTCATGGTTCTCACGTTAAAAGCATCAGCTCCAAATTCCGTGAATATTAGCGGAATCCCGAGTTTCTCTTTTACTACTTCATATGCGTCCCGGGCGGAAATACCCCGATAGACGTTCGCGCCAAAGATATCGAGGCCTTCCATTTCTTCGGCAATAATATCGATATACTGCAGATCTCCGTTGGCGATCGCAACGGGTCTGTTCGAATCTTTATCCTTTATCACCCGTGTAATCTCTCCAAGAAAAGAATAGAGATAACGAGCCTTGGCAGCCTGCCGCTCACCCTCCGGAAGGGCCTCAGTTTCTGCAGATTTCCAGACCAGACCGTAATTGTTCTCATTTCCGAGAAGCCACATCAACATTCCGGGAGTATCCTGGAATTGCTCCACCAGAGCTTCCATTTCAGCTTTCAATGCTGTACGAGTTCTCTCATCGGAATAATCTGTTTGAGGAATATAGACGCCGTCAATAGTTACACCATATCTGCCGAGGGGATGATTGATCACTGTGTAGATTCCGTAAGTCTCATATATATATTCTACCCAGCGAGGTGGAATACCGACATAATGACGAATCGTATTGACACCCATATTCTTCAGAAGGGGCATCTCTCTTGCCAGCGCCTGCTTGATGAAATCATCAGATTGATTCCACAGGCTGTATAAATAGTTTTGACCGATCGGCACATAATCCCAGTTCATGCCAAGAATCATGAAGTCCTCACCATTTACCTGGAGCTTTGAACCTGAGGGGTCGTTAATTACGGTTACTTTTGTTACTTCCGCGCCAATAGCATTTTCAATGCTGAGAATATTTATGATGGTCAAAATCATTAAAATGATAATGGCTGGAGACTTAAAAAAAACTACATTCCTATTGGCCATATACTATCTCCCGGGCTTATAAGTCTATGCAAAATAAGGAATTTATCTTAAAGATAATAATTCTAAAATACAAAATCCTCCAATCCGAAAAACTTTGTTCTCTTATCGAACAAAGTACCGATTATATGCTGTTTTGTCAAGACAATTCGGCTTTTCAACTCAAAAATTATTGAGGATCGATAGCTCGATCAAGTTATGGTTAAGTGGAATCTTACCTGATTAGTGGGTGCTCCTTTTATGCTTTTGCAAAATATAGCAAGATTGAAATCGATCGATAATTACTTGAATTGCATGATGTGAAAAATGAAATTCGGCCCGCAAAACCTTCTTTCAAAAAACGGACAGTGTTCGTATATTGAGATGTCAACTCAATTATTTAATGGAGGATTTTGATTATTTATTTGCTTAAAAAAGCTGCTATAATAATTCTATTTTGCGTATTGGTAACTTCATTATCCCAGTCAGCAAAGGGCGGCCAGCCATCCTATCCTTCTCGGGATGGGGATGCTGCTGAAACATCTTTTGCATTTGATCAGATAGATGAGAGCAACTATGCCTGTGATTATATTTGCGGTGATGCCAATGGCGACCAGACGGTAAATATTTCCGATGCGGTCTTTATCATCAATTATATCTTTATCGGAGGGGAAACGCCTTATCCAATCGAGGCAGCGGATGCAAATGGGGATCGAAGCTGCAATGTCAGTGATGCTGTTTTCATTATAAATCATGTTTTTATTGGGGGACCCGCCCCGGTTGCATGCCCATTTTTGATAAATATCGTAAACCTGCAACCTGGTGATAACACGGTCAATGGCACTGCGAACATTACGGATACAACCTTGTATCGGGTAGTTCTCTGGGCCAAAACCGATCGCTGGTATGTTCAACCTTCGATCGCGAATCCATACACTGTTGTCCAGAGTGACGGTTCCTGGTCAAATTCCACTTATCCATGGGATCGTATGGTGGCGCTGCTGGTTGATTTAAGCTATGTCCCGGGATCGATAAGGGATTATCATCCGACCATGGATCCGGGAGTTGTATGCTGGGATGAATATCCGGACAAATCGATTAAATATTTCAATTGGAGCAACCATCGCTGGCGAATCAAGAAAGGCGATTTATTGGGTCCCGGTCCGAACTATTTCTCCGATGATACTGCCAATGTCTGGATCGACCAGCAAAATCGACTGCATCTGAAGATTGATTATCGCGACAATAGATGGTATTGCTCTGAAGTGGTTCTTGATCATTCACTGGGGTATGGGCTCTATAAATTTAAGCTCGATTCCAGGGTTGACAGTCTTGATTATAATACAATTTTTGCGGGTTTTATTTATGAAACAATCAACGAGGAATTTGATATAGAGTTTTCTCAAAGGTTGGCTGACCCGTATAACGCCCAATATGTGGCCCAACCATGGTATACGGCCGGGAATATAGAATTTTTCAATATGCCGGGCAGCAGTCAGACCTCTCATTCATTTGAATGGCGCCCGGATCGAATTGTTTTTAACAGTTGGAATGGTCACTCCGATACCCCGACGCCTTCCACATTAATTCACACATGGACATACACCGGTGAAGATATCCCTATTCCCGGCAGTGAAAGAATGATATTTAACCTCTACCTCTTTGGGGGTGAAGCGCCTGTTCAGGCCATAGAAGATGAAGCGATCATTACCTCATTCCAATATACTGAATAATAAATGGAAGGATTCTTCAGGACCTAGCCTGCTCTTGCCCATATAGAAATTTATCCTTTGGATTATTGAATTTAATAAAGGAGTTCGTGCAAAATATGTGTGATAGCAATATCATTTTAAATAATTATTGACAATAGACTGCAGAGACAGCTTTCTTTTGCAAGGTCATATAATTTTGATGTAAAAATAATTTTGCGATTAACTCCAGTGGAGGTGGCGTTAAATGAATTACAGAAGAGTTGGAAAGGCTGGATTGAAAATATCGGAAATTGGTCTGGGGGCCTGGCTTACCTATGGCGGTTCGGTTGAGAACAAACAGGCTGGGTCTATCATCCAGGCGGCACTTGATAGTGGAATCAACTTTTTCGATCTGGCCGATGTGTACTCCCAGGGAAAAGCCGAAGAATTCGTCGGACGAGCAGTAAAGGGCCGCCTCAGATCTGATATTGTGATTTCAAGTAAACTCTTTTGGCCGATGTCGGAGAATATCAACGATCGCGGACTGAGCCGCAAACATATTATGGAATCGGTGGAAAAATCTCTAAAACGAATCGGTACCGACTATCTCGACATCTATTTCTGTCATAGATTCGATCCGGAGACTGAAGTCGAAGAAACGGTGCGTGCTATGGATGACCTGATCCATCAGGGAAAGATTCTTTATTGGGGTACCTCTGATTGGTCGGCAGCTCAGATAGAGCGGGCCGTTGGTGAAGCCAATTTCTATACAACCCATCCTCCGATTGTCGAACAGCCTGGCTATAATATGCTTGCAAGACATATCGAGCCCGAAATTATCCCGACTTGCATTCGAAACGGCATAGGGCTGACAGTCTATTCACCGCTGGCACAGGGGCTTTTGACCGGTAAGTACAATAAACATACTCCTTCGGATAGCCGCGGGGCAAAGACCTCATGGTTAGAGCATTCTTTGACTGAATCCAATATTGAGAAGGCAAGAACACTCACAGGGATCGCACAAAAGCTCGACATAACGTTATCGCAACTTGCATTGGCCTGGGTTTTGAGCCACAAAATTGTGAGTTCAGCAATAATCGGGGCCACCAGAATAGAACATGTATTAGAAAACGTTGCGGCTACAGATGTTGAACTAAGCTTAGAAACACTCGCAGAAATAGAGGATATAATTGCTGACAATCCCGATGAAAATTAGCGCTTCTCCATACGGCCGAATCCGGATTCAAAATTGTGTTATTGCGGCACATAGCAGAGGGGCTTGGAGAATGCAGAAATGTTAATACCAAACCGATCATTTTTTCACCCGATGAGTGGAAAGGTAAAATAATGATTAGTTCTGAAAATGGTAAACCAAAATACACCTTGAATGAAGCCGGCGAGTTTGTAATCGATGATTACAATTCTGCCAAACCGTTTTCCAGCTTTTTTCCGGGAATTGCCGGAATAAATGGAATTCCAATGTGGGTCTTTTATGTAAACCGTGGACAGTGTATCAGCGGCATGGGTGTCCAGGATAAAGACCACTCCATCCTCGAGTTCCTTCCCGCGAATCGTGCATATAATCTCACCGGCAGTCATGGATTCAGAACATTTATAAAGCTTTCAGACAATTATCCGGTCAGGTATTATGAACCATTCCAGAATCATTACAGGGACAGTCAATTGTATGCTATCCAGCGAATGATTATCGCGCCGTCTTATTTATCACTCGAGGAAATCAATACATCACTAAATCTTAAATTTACTGTAGATTATTTTACTGTTCCCCAGGATCGATATGCCGGTCTAATCAGGACTTTGTGTATTCAAAATATGGGACAAGAAACAGTCAGTCTGGAAGGACTTGACGGCCTGCCTGTAATAGTCCCGTATGGGGTCGATAATTTCTGCCTGAAAAATATGCGGCGGACTATTGAGGCTTTTGTAGAAGTGTGCAATTTCAACAATCGCGTGCCCTTTTTTAAGGCGAAAGTGGAACCGTCCGATCGGCCAGATGTCCTGAGAATTACCAGAGGCAATTTTTATCTGGGCTTTGAGACTGTTGAATCCGGGATAAATATTATTGACCCGATAGTAGACCCAAACAAAATCTTTGAGAGTCAAACGGATTTCAGTTATCCGGAGAGATTTCTTACCGCAGCACCTGAAGACATAATCAGGAATCAAAAATTGGAAAATCAACTCCCATGCGCCATGGGCATTTTCACTGCTTCGATTCCGCCAGGAGGAAGCTATGCATACTCATCAATAATCGGCCATGCATCCTCACTCGATAAGTTAAATAAGATAATTCCTGATATAGCCCGAAAGGGATATATTGACGCGAAAGCGAAAGAAAATCTGGAATTAATAGAAACTCTGACCCAAAGCAACCTAATCTGCTCCAATGAGCCTGCGTTGGATCAATATGCCAGACAGAATTTCCTCGATAATACAATGAGGGGCGGGTTTCCATTTACATTAGATGCAAGCAAGAACAATGCGACCCTTTATCTGTATTCTCGCAAACACGGCGATATGGAAAGAGACTATAATGAATTCAGCCTCATGCCCACTCACTATTCTCAGGGTAACGGAAACTTTCGCGATATTAACCAGAATCGCCGGTCAGATTTATTTTTTAATCCCGATCTCGGAAAGGACAATATTGAGTACTTCTATAATCTGATCCAGCTTGATGGTTTTAATCCGCTCGTTTTGAAAGAAATCCATTTTGCAGTCAACAATCCCGGTAAGCTGAAATCTGTTTTAGAAAAATATTTAGAGGATGAATATCTCCAGGCGGTCATAGGCTGGTTAAATAAGCCGTTTACACCCGGTGAGCTTCTGGCATTTATAAATGAAGGCGCTATTTCTCTGAATGTCGATTCAGATACGTTTATCGGAGAAATTCTTGAACAATGTTACAGGATTGCAGACACCGACTATGGCGAAAGCTATTGGATCGATCATTGGACCTACAATCTGGACCTGCTTGAAAATTATTTAGCTGTTTATCCGGATAGATTCCCTAATTTACTGTTCGGGGAAAAGGTATTTTCGTTCTATGACAATCCATATGTCGTACAGCCTCGCAATGAAAAATACGTTCTCTGGAACGGTAAACCAATGCAGCTCGGGGCCGTACTTTTTGATGAAGAAAAGGAGGAATGGATCAGGAAACGAAAATCCGATCCTAATCGGGTTCGAACCGAATATGGTCAAGGAGATGTCTATTACACAACCCTGTTCAATAAGATACTATGCCTGATAGTTAATAAGCTGTCTTCATTGGATCCCGAGGGTGTCGGTGTGGAAATGGAAGCCGGAAAACCGGGTTGGTATGACGCATTAAACGGGTTGCCGGGATTATTCGGTTCAAGCATCAGCGAAACGCTGGAAATCAAACGACATATTTCATTCCTGCTTGAAAAAATCGATGAAGATGACATGATTTGCGCTAAGGCATTGATCTTTCAAGAGCTAAAGGCGTTTATGGATGAATTGCATGATATAATGGATCATAATCTATCAGCTTTTGAATATTGGGAAGCCGCCTCAAGTGCCAGAGAAGGATTCCGTGAGACGACCCGCCTGGGAATAAGTGGAAAAGAGATAACGGTTGAATTAAATAAGATCAAAGATTTCTTAAAAGCTGCTTTAAGTAAGTTGAATGATGGGATTAAAAAAGCTAAAGATGAGGAAAGCGATACAATATTCACATATTTCCGTTATGAGGTTGTTGATTACAAGAAGCTGCAAGTCACCGATTCGCGTGGTAATGAGAAGTCTAAATATAATGCGGACGATCTTCCATGTATCAGACCTTTAAAATTTAAACGGATCCCATTGCCGCTTTTTTTGGAAGGCCCGGTACATTACCTGAGATGTCTTCCCGGAAATGACAGGGCCCTGGAGTTCGCCGCCAACATTAAAGAGAGCGCGCTTTATGATAAGGCATTAAAGATGTATAAGGTTAATGCCTCATTGAAGGATGAACCGATGGAAATCGGGCGGGCAAGGGTCTTTTCACCGGGATGGCTCGAGAATGAATCCATCTGGCTTCATATGGAATATAAATACATGCTGGAACTTCTGCGCAACGGGCTCTATAACGAATTTTTCAGAGACTTCAAAGATGTGTTCGTACCATTTTTTAATCCCGAAGTTTATGGAAGAAGCATCCTGGAAAATTCTTCTTTTATTGTCAGCAGTGCCAATTCCGATCAGTCAATCCATGGGAATGGATTCGTAGCTCGCTTGACCGGGGCAACAGCCGAATTCATCCATATACTCTATACAATGCTATTGGGCCTTAAGCCTTTTTGCCTTAATACAAATGGAAAATTACAATTCTGTCCCAAACCTTCCCTGCCCGGCTGGCTATTCACTCAAGAGAAAAGAAAAATAAAAATATATATAGATAACCAATGGCATGAAATCGATCTGCCCTCCAAATCCTTCAGCTTTATCTTGTTTGGAAAGATACTCATCACCTACCATAATGAGTCTTTGAAAAATACATTTGGCGAGAATGCAGTACTACCTGCCGGATTCAAAATACAAGATTCAAATGGGGATACGAAAACATACAATACAGATACCCTTGGTGCAGAAATGGCAAATAAAATCCGTGAAAGGAAAGTCAACAGAATGGATATAGAGCTTCGCTAATTACAAGGATCCTGGCGGAGATAATCAGGTAGAAATATGACTGACTAAATTTATCGCACATTAAAACACCTCTGCGGTGATTATTGACAGTCCGTACTACCGGTTGGCTTTAAATAATTTCATGATTTGGCCGATGATATGAAAGGAAATCTGGATGAAAACATCTACACAACAATCAGTATGCGTTGCAACCTTTGCAATTGCATTGATGTTATTTTCATGTAGCCAAAATGAATCGAAAACCGATCAGGATGATTTTCAGTCAGTCATGACAAAACTAAGAACAGAACTGGAATCAGGCCTTCCACAGCAGAGGGAAGAGCCATTTGAACTGCGATCTTTTGAGCCGTATATTGGTGATAATTGGATCGGGGATGCGGTTGCATACGGCTGTTATCGAGCCGGTCAGGCACCAGGACAGAAAGGCCCAAGCGATGCTGAACTGCTTGAAGATTTGAAAATCATAGCCGGGCACTGGAATCTTATCAGGGTCTATGGTGCGGACCCTGATACCGAGCGCATTCTTCGTCTGATTCAATCCCACAATCTGCCTATAAAAGTAATTCAAGGTATCTGGCTGGCTCCAGAGGAAAATGATCCGGAACAAAGAGAGGACAATGTAGGCCAGATTATGTTGGGAATCGAACTGGCGGAATCATATCCCGACATCTTAATCGCCATCAGTGTCGCAAATGAAACCCAGGTGTTCTGGTCAGCACACAAAATGAATCCCGAAAATCTTATTCGCTATATCCGTGCCGTAAGAAACAATGTCGCTGTACCGGTGACGACGGCTGATGACTATCTTTACTGGAACAAACCTGAAAGCAAGCAAGTGGCCGATGAAATTGATTTTGTCTTCACTCATATACATCCCCTTTGGAACGGAAAAACGCTGGATGAGGCCGTTAACTGGACCGATGAGATTTATAATGAGCTCCAGGCAATTCACCCCGACCATATGATTGTTATTGGAGAAACAGGCTGGGCAACTAATTATAATCCCGAAAAAACCGGGCCCGGAGAACAGGCAACGCTTATTAAGGGTGAGGTCGGGATAGATGCGCAGGCTGAGTTTTTGATCCAGATGAATCGCTGGGTGGAATCGAATCAGGTTACGACATTTATATTTGAGGCCTTCGATGAACCGTGGAAAGGCGGCGGCGAGAACTCCCCTCCTAACGAAATTGAGAAAAACTGGGGTGTTTACAATGAGGACCGCACTCCCAAAGAATCATTGCTCAAGTATCTGGAGTATCATCAGAAAAGCCACGAGTAGGGTTATTGATAGATACTCAGTCAATCCCCTTCCAGGGACTTTTCTTGCTTATTTTGCAAAGAGATTCCTGATTCCTAATCGGGTTGGATTGAATGATTATTTTATATAAAGCTGCCGCGATTGTTATCACTTTGGGACCATTTTAATTCGAAGCACCTTAAAACAACTTAAAAGAAATAAAAAGCACTTAATCCGCAACTCATTGAAAAATCAGCACTTATTCAGTAATTAATTGCATATTAACAAGTTGCGAAAACAGGCCGGCGGGGAAGGGTGGTTCTCAGCCATCAAACCGGGGTTCGATTCCCCGCAAACTCATTTCCCGGTTTATCAACCGGGATGAGCTACTTTCTCCTTTTTTTGCGAATAGTCATCCTCGAAATTATCGAGCAGATATAGTGTTTTGTAGGTATTCCAGCTTTGGCGGATTATCGGCGTGGGCTCTTTTCGATGCTTCCAGACATAATAACGGGTTTTTGGATCGGCCGGGCTTCCGGAGCCGAAATCTCCGTAAAGCTTACGATACCTGTCGTATTGGCGATCCGAGGCGGCACGGGCAAGGATTGAGGCTGCTCCGACAATCGTATGGTTTTCATCCGCCCTGTGTTCGGGAATGATCTCAAACCGTCGGTGAAGGCGTTTGGGAATCAGAAGCTTATTTTTTTGAAGAAGAGGGATCATGCTTGAATCGGTCAGTTTTTCCAGCCTCTGGAAAAACAGTTCCCGTGAGACCTCCCAGTTATCGACAATCACCTCTGCGAAAATGTGATTTCGATATAGATTTTTCAGTATCTTTAAAAATGCAACCATCTCCCATGAATTAAGATTGAAAGATTTATTGTCAATTTCGGAGGGCGGTATTTGCCTCACTGAAAACGCTTTGGCTGTTTTTTTGATAAGAGGTTCAAGATCATCGCGCTTTTTGCGGGTCAAGAGCTTGCTGTCCTTAATTCCGGACTTATGCCATAATGCTATTAAGCTTTCATCGGCCACTACTCCTGCGATGAAGATGCTTCCGATACAGGGACATTTGGTGGCATCATCAATACCGGCAATAAGTCTCTTCATATTATCCATTCAAATCTTCGGTTTTTATGCTTTGTGCTATTTATATGCTACATTGAGCAATACAGAAAGTTCTCATTAAGGGGATGTATTCATTAATGAATATCAGCCTGCATTTGCTGATGTCTGTTCAATATCTGCAGGACAGGCGCTTTTGTCTTTCATAATTCGAGTTGCAAAAATCGCCTTATTTTCGGAAAAAGAAATTATTTATCCTCGGCTCGATATTCCAAAATATCTCCCGGCTGGCAATCAAGTGCGGCACAAATTGCATCAAGCGTTGTCAGCCTGATTGCTTTCGCCTTGCCCTGCTTTAGAATCGACAGATTCGACATGGTGATCCCGACTTTTTCCGACAATTGGTTAAGCCGCATTTTTCTTTTCGCCAGCATAACATCCAGATTAATTATAATCGCCATAGCAAATCCTCAAATCGTTAATTCAGATTCCTGTTTTAATTCATAGCCCTCTTTAAAAGAGGCCCATACAGCATATAGAATTATTGCCGCAAGCAGCATTTTAAAGTCAATCGCGGCAAGAATGTTGTCGGCGGCCGATTCATTGAATGTGGAAAAATTAACCGTTTCAACCATAAGCTCAACAGGCATAAAGAACGGGATGAGCTGGTAGAATATGAATCCACATGCTATATAGGCGCCCACAATTAGTGAGAAATACTTTATTATTTTCAAATTTTGCGGTTTAAAGAATGTCCCGGCATTTATAGATACAATTAACCGTTTTATCATGACAAGTGCCAGTATTAGAAGTGAAATATATACGAACCGCTTTATCAGATCATAGGTGAAAATATTGATCTGAACCCGCTGATATATGTCCGGATTGTGTGCCAGAATATTCTGGTCAAAAAGAATCGCCACATTATCCTGAGGATGATTCCAGGGTACATCCAGTTTTAGAATGCGGATTTCCTCAGGGCTTGAAATCAGCTCATGGGTTTTTTCAGCTATCTGCGCAACTCCTGTGATTGCAATAAAGAGAATGAAAAGATTGAATATTAGCCTGATCCCGGAAATTGTAAATAATTTGGGCATAAATCACTCCTGCTTTTGTTTCTATATATATTATATTATAATATATATTTATCGTTTATCAATAAATTATTTATGATAATAGTATATTTTATTCAATAATTGCTTGTTGTCTTGTACTAAACTTTCTCTATCTGGATAAAAGCTGAGATTAGAAATGCGGGCAAACAAATCCAAATATATCCTTAAAATACTGGTTTTAAATGGCCCAAATGCACTTTTTTCGCCATTTTACGGCGGAACTCAAAATGGTTATCCGGAGTTTGATTGAATTACAGTATAGATTTTAGATGGCAGAGTTTTTCAGTGAAGATTTCTATTTCTTTTTTAGCATTGATATTAATACTTATTTTGGCTCCAACATCGATAAAGGCCGAAAATCCGGGAATAGTTCAAGGAACCGTAACGGACATAGCCACTGGCGAAACCCTTCCCGGTGCGGCGGTTTCCCTGATCGGTACAAAAATCGGCGCAGTTACAGATGCCGATGGGCGTTTTTTTATTCGGAATGTGCCGGCCGGAACCTATTCGGTTCAGGTCTTTTTGATCGGTTACACCGCGATGGTGATGTCCGATATCGTGGTAAGCCCATCCCGTCCAGCTGAAATTTCGATCGAAATGACCCAGACCACACTCGAATCCGATGAGGAGGTGGTTGTAAGGCCTGATTTCTTCTTGAAGCCTGTAGATGCCAACCTGAGTGTACAATCGCAATCGAGTGAGGAGATCAGACGTCTTCCCGGCAGTCTTGAAGATGTGGTGCGGGCGACCGCGAATCTTCCCGGTGTGGCCCAGGTTCAGGCCGGAAGAAATGATCTTATTGTCAGGGGCGGGGCGCCCTCGGAGAATCTGTATCTGGTTGACAATATTGAGCTTTCCAACATCAACCATTTCGGCACCCAGGGCGCCAGCGGCGGCCCCCTGAGTTTTATAAATCTGGATTTTGTGGAAAATATACGCTTTTATACGGGCGGATTCGGCGTGAAATACGGTGACAAACTCTCATCTGCGCTCGACATCCGTCTTCGCGATGGCCGTACCGATCGAATCGGCGGTAAGGCCACAATTTCCGCCTCGCAGTTTGGATTGAATCTGGAAGGGCCGATTGGAGATAAGGGTAGTTTTCTTTTTTCAGCCAGGCGCAGTTACCTCGATCTGATTTTCAAGGCGGCCGGTTTTGAATTCGTGCCGGAGTACTGGGATTTCTTCCTGAAAACGAATTATCAGCTCGATCGCAAAAACAGTCTGTCATTTCTGGGAATTGCCGCCCTCGATAATGTTCGCTTCTTCAACGAGGATTCCGAAGATCTTTATGAGAATTCCCGGCGGCTGGACAGCGACCAGAAGCAGGTTATCGGAGGATTATCCTGGCGGCACCTGATTCCCGACGGATCGGTGACGATTTCTGCCGGACAGCATTACACCAAATACGATTACCGGCAGAATGACACGCTCTTGAATCCGATTTTTATCAGCGATTCATATGAATCGGAGACATATCTTAGTGCCGATGGTGTCTATCTTGCAGGCCCGAATCTGGTGTTGTCATCGGGATTGCAAACGAAGCTATTACTTACAAAAGGCGATATATTCCTCGATTCGTTTACATCATCATACGGCGAGATTTTGAGTATAGATGAAAAGCATGATATAACAACCAATAAATCCTCGGGTTATATTCAGCTCTCAAAGGATTTCAGGAACCTGCGCCTTACCGGAGGCGTCAGAGTTGATTATTTCGGCCTGATTGATAAACACTGGACAGTTGCCCCTCGCCTGTCATCATCTCTCGGGCTTTCGGAGAGTTTTTTCTTAAACGGCAGTGTAGGGCGCTATTACCAGACGCCGTCAGTTGTGTGGATTGCATCCAACCCGTATAATGAAAGCTTAAGTTTTGTCGGCAATGATCAGTATATTGGCGGCTTTGAATACCGCATACGGGATGATACGAGGATTACCGTAGAGGGCTATTACAAGCGCTATTTTAATGTTCCGGCCAGCATTCAGCAGGAATACATCGTGATGTCCAATTCAGGTGGAGGTTTTGGGGGAGCTGAGGAGAGCTTTACCTCATTTGGAATCGATTCTCTGCAAAGCGAGGGCAAAGGGCGTTCCTATGGTATGGAGATTTTCGCAGAGAAGAAGCTTTCGGAGATACCATGTTACGGCACTATTAGCCTGAGCTTCGGCAAGTCAGAATATGCCGGAATTGACGGTGTCTGGCGGGATGGAAGCTATGACCAGACATTCATAGGTAACTTAAGCGGAGGATATATCTTCAATCAGAGCTGGGAGATCGCTACCAGGTTTCGGATTGCCACAGGACGGCCCTATACGCCCTATGATTACGGGGGAAATCAGGATCCCGATTTATACAATTCCAGGCGCGTTGTTGCCAATCACAGCCTTGATTTTCGCGTGGACAAGCGCTGGTTTTTCAAAGGCTGGACTTTGATCACATACCTCGATATAGAAAATATCTACAACCGCAAGGCTCGCCAGGTGCCGCGTTATAATGCCCGTGAAGGGGAAATTGAGACAATCAATGAGATTGGAATTTTCCCGACTCTCGGGATAAGCGCCGAGTTTTAGCGCAATAGAAACTATTATTTTCCTCATCCTGCGTAGGCATATTACGCAATGCCTATGTGATTAATTAGTATTGTATTAATCCCCATTAAGTCGGATATTTTAACATACAAAAACTCGATTTACTGCAAATTGCACTTTGATAAAGTCTTCATTAAACCGAGGAGTAAAACCCGATGAACCTGAAACAAATACTGATTTTGGCAATATCCATGTTTCTTATTTTTATTCTTGTCGATTTTTCCCAAATCGACATTCTCTATGCTCAGTATTTCGGGCGCAACAAAATTCAGTATGAGGACTTCGACTTTGATGTTATCGAGACTGAGAATTTTAATGTCTATCATTACCCCGCGGAAAAAACCGCCGCCTCGGATGCGGCCCGTATGGTCGAGCGCTGGTACAGGCGTCTTTCCAATATCTTTGCTCATGAAATGAAAGATAAGCAGCCCCTGATTCTTTATGCCAATCATGCCGATTTCCAGCAGACCAATGTTATCCCCGGCATAATTCAGCAGGGCGTGGGCGGTGTGACCGAGGGTCTCAAGAATCGAGTTGTGATTCCGCTCACGGGCAATTATGCTGAAAACAACCATGTGATCGGGCATGAGCTGGTGCATGCTTTCCAGTATGATATTATGAGAAATCGCGGCGGTATCTCACAGTCGGCGCAGCTTCCGCTCTGGATGGTTGAGGGTATGTCGGAATATCTTTCGATTGGCCGGCAGGATGCTCTTACCGCCATGTGGATGCGCGATGCGGTGTTGTATGAGGACATGCCGAGCATGAGCCAGCTAATCCGAAATCGTGAATATTTTCCCTACCGTTTCGGGCATGCGCTCTGGGCTTATATTGCCGGCAAATGGGGGGATATGGCGGTGCCGGAGCTATTTCGGGCAATACTCGCCGTGGGATGGAATAAGGGCTTCAAAGAGGTGCTAAATATGTCTCCGGATTCGGTTGCGGCTGAATGGAAGAGAGCAACGATAAGACGTTACAGTTCAGAAATCCGCGGAAAAACCAAACCGGGCGATATCGGCGAAGCTATTATAAAGGATGACAATGGCACCAACCTCTCGCCTGTGGTCAGCCCTGACGGAAAATATGTTGCCGTGATATCTCAGCAGGATTTGTTTTCGCTCGATTTGTATCTGGTTGATGCCCAGACCGGCGAGTTTATCGATAAGCTGATCAGCTCCAACACCGACTCGCATTTCGATGCTTTGCGGTTTATGAGCTCGGCCGGGGCATGGTCGCCCGACAGCAAAAAGTTCGCATTTGTAGTCTTCGAAAACGGCGACAACCGTGTAGCAATCCTTGATGTTGAGTCACGAGATATCGAAAAGGAGCTTAAGATCGAAAAGCTCGATGATATCAAGCATCTGGCATGGTCTCCCGACGGCAGTCGGATTGTCATGAGCGGGACATCGGGGGGAATCAGTAATATTTATCTATATGATCTCAACCAGCACAATTTCGAGCAGTTGACCGATGACCGCTATTTCGAAATGCAGCCGTCATGGTCGCCCGACGGGCAGACATTGGCCTTTGTAACCGACCGCGGACCGGATACTGATTTCGAGGAACTGACATTCGAGAGGGTCAGAATAGCCCTGATGAATATGAATGACGGCAGTATCGAGATGCTTTCCATATCCGATAATGCCAAGCATATAAATCCGCAGTTTTCGGCGGAGGGTGACGATCTCTATTTCGTGGCCGATCCTGACGGTTACAGCGACTTATACCGCTATTCATTTGCAGACAGATCTTTTTATCGTCTGACGAATATTGCCACCGGTATCAGCGGACTTACCGAGCTTTCGCCTGCCATGTCGCTCTCGCGGGAGAAAGGCACTGCTGTTTTTGCGGTCTTCGAGGACAAAAATTATTATGTCTATGGCCTGGATGTTGAGGCCAATCGGGGTATTGCCTATACTCCGGAGGAGGGCCGGCTTGCGGCCAATACCGCCCTTCCTCCGAAGTCTATCGACAGCTATGTTTCCGAATATCTGGACGAGGAGGAGCACGGACTTCCCAGCGATGACGGCTTCTCGATATCCGATTATGATCCCTCACTGGGGCTTCTTTACGCCGGACGTCCTGTTATTGGAGCAACAGTAGATCGTTTCGGCACATCATTGGGCGGCTCTATCAATTTGATCTTCTCGGATATGCTGGGCAACCATTGGCTCTCCGTGGCGGCGCAGGTCAACGGCGGACTGAAGGATCTGGGCGCCCAGGTTGTCTACCAGAACCGTGATAATCGACTCAACTGGGGCGGCGCAGTCGGACATATACCGTACCAGACCGCCAGGTTTTCCACCGATATCGATACGGTTGAGATAAACGGCGACAGCGTTATCGCCGACGAGTTCACATTAATCCGTCAACGCGTATTTATCGACAGGATTTCCGCCCAGGCAGAGTATCCGCTTTCCGAAAACCGCAGGCTGGAGTTCTCAACCGGCTATACTCATGTCGGTTATGATACCGAGCGGGAACGTGTCCTTCTGGCCGGGAATGTTATATTGGAAGATGAGACCACGGATATAAGTTCACCCAAGGGACTGCATTTATCGCAGACATCGGTTGCTTATGTGGGCGACTATTCATTCTTCGGCTTCACCTCTCCTATTAAGGGTAAACGTTTCCGTCTGGAAGCAGAACCGACTTTCGGTTCTCTCACCTACCTGACAATTCTGGCCGATTACAGGCATTACTTTTTCATATCGCCTCTAACCCTGGCATTTAGGGGATATCATCTTGGAAGATATCTTGATGATGCCAATAGCGACAGGCTTTCGCAGTTGTATCTTGGATTTGAGACTATGGTAATAGGGTATTCGATCGGCTCATTTGATGTGTCCGAATGCACCTCAACAGACGGCTCAGAGGGCTGTGCCGAAATTGACCGCCTGATAGGATCTCGTCTGGCAGTATTCAACGCCGAGCTGCGCCTGCCGCTTTTCGGAAATCAGCAGTACGGGCTGATAAATTTCTCAGCCATTCCAACCGAGTTGACCGCCTTCTTTGACGGAGGTGTGGCCTGGAGCCAGGGTACCGAGCCGGAGTTCAAATGGGCTGAGAGAACTACCGAAAGAGTGCCGGTCTTCAGCGCAGGGGTAGCGGCAAGAATAAATCTTTTCGGATATCTGGTGGGGCAGTTTTATCTGGCCTGGCCCTTTCAGCGTCCCGAAACAACAACAGAATTTGGATTTGTTATCGCCCCTGGCTGGTAACATTTCCAGTTTCCCAAATGACCCATTGCTTCAGCAGTTGGTTTTCAAACCTTTTCTAACCTTGACCGGGCGGAATCATTATGATTCCGCCTCTTTTTATGAGAAATAGGGACCTGAAATTAATCTCTTGCAATCAACATTCAATTACTCTTAATTAGATCAATACCAATATCATTTTACTCAGGAGGAGAATATGAAAAAATGCCTTATCGCATTTTTTATGATAGTGCTGCTAAGTGTTGCGGCTCAATCTGAAGAACAAAACAGAATTCAACCGTTTTATCCGGTTAATACATATTCTATTGTTTGCTATGATTCTGCCACCGGGCAGTTTGGGGCGGCGGTGCAGTCGCACTGGTTCAAGGTTGCCGATGTTATCTGGGCCGAGCCTGATGTTGGTGTGGTGGCCACGCAGTCGCTGGCCGATTTCTCCTACGGCAAGCTTGGGCTGGAGATGATGAAAACCGGCAAAACCGCACAACAGGCGTTAGACGGGCTTAAGGCCTCCGATCCGAACTCCGATGTGCGCCAGGTAGCGATGATCGATAATATGGGAAATATCGCCACTCATACGGGGGAGAACTGCATCGCCATGGCGGGCCATCGCACAGGAGCGAATTACTCTGTGCAAGCTAACCTGATGGAGAAATCCACTGTATGGGATGCAATGGCCGAGGCGTTTGAGATTACAGAGGGCGAACTGGCTGACCGTATGATGGCTGCGCTCGAAGCGGCACAGGCCGAGGGCGGTGATATCCGCGGCAAGCAGTCGGCGGCAATGCTGGTGGTGACCGGAGAGCCGACCGGGATGCCCTGGGTGGACAAGATCGTCGATCTGCGTGTTGACGACTCCCCGGAGCCGTTGAAAGAATTAAGGCGGCTGATAAATATCAATCGCGCTTATGAATATATGAATCTGGGGGATGAGTATTTCTTCAAGGGCGAGGTGGAGAAAGCCAAAGAGGCCTATTCCAAATCGGCCGAGCTCGCACCCGGCAATCCTGAGATTCTGTTCTGGCAGGCGGTGACTATGGCCTCGGCCGGTGAAGAGGAGATGGCCATGCCGATTTTCAAGAAGGTCTTCGAGATGGATGAGAACTGGCGGGTATTGGTACCGCGTCTGGTCGACTCCGGCCTTCTGCCGGATGATCCGGAATTAATAGAGAGGATTGTAGGGCAGTAAATATTTGTATCCCACCTATCGGGCTTGTTGAAAAAGATATTTTTCATCGCGCAGGGTCTTGGCCCCCGATGGAATCGGGGGTTGTGACCCTGCGCCTTATTATATATAGCATGCATTTACGTTGGGTCACAATTCCGTCTTCGACGGAATCAAGACCCAACGTTACATCATCAGGGATTATCAACACTCCCTATCAGGTGGGTTTATTCCAGACTGGGTATGCCCATTACAAGCAAAGCATTTGGATTATTGTACATCATAAAGGCATTCAGTTGAATTTCTTGCAGATTGTAAATCGCAGCATAGCAGATGAATGATTTGAACCCACCTGTTGGGGAGTGTTTTAAAAAAGCCTGTGGTAATGAAGCATAAGGAAGAATCCGGAACGAAGCAAAGCGAAGTAGAGTGATTCTGCCTATCATCATGAAAAAAATACAAATAGGCAAAACCACTGCGCTTCGCTTCGGGTTTTTCCCTACTCCATATCACACAATCATTCTTAGGGAACGAAGCTACCTAAGAATCTTTAACTAATCAAACAGATTCTTCGCTTCGCTCAGGATGACATTACCCGCCACAGTCTTTTTCGATAAACCCAACAACAGGTGTACGACTTCAATCGATCAAAATCGATTCGGGGACGTCCTCCTCTTTTTCGGGAAGTCTGTAATAGTCTCCGCGTTCACGCACAACCTTTTCAAGCCAGCTCTCCGGGTAACCCTTCTCCTCGGGACGGCCTTTCTCGTTTTTGACATAGCCGTCATTATACTTCACGATCAAATACTCGCCCAGCTCACGCCATCTATCCACGACATTCTCGGCATTATCAACTGAGTAACGCGTAAGAAACTCGAGCATCAGGTCATGGTCTGATGCGCTGAATCCAAGCGCCATCTGCTCGATATGCGGCTGCATGTTGATGTAGTATTCCTCGAGCTCGCTTTGCACTGCCTGAATGTCTTTGATCATATATGAGTATTTCAGGTTGCAGAAATTTGAGACGAAATTAAAGACCCACCATGCCGACTCCCATGTAAAATCCTGCAGTGATCCCACGGCATACGATTTGGGAATCTCGGTAATACCGCAGTAAAGCGGAGTGTAGCATGTAAACCAGGTATCATCAACGCCGTACCAGAATACTCCGCCGATCGGATCGGGCAGGCATCCCCGTGACTGCGAGACAAACGAAAACCCGGTCTGCTGGGTGGAGATAGGGCGCTCCCACATATAGGTCACGCTGTCGACCTGCCATTCCATCGGACGCCATCTGTAAGGTGTATTATACGGTCCGGCGTCGACACCTCTGGTCATATCAAAGGGCGTGCCCTCGTAATGATCGCGCATCAGCGAGAAGACGTCGGAAAGCGATATCTTCTCATCGGGCTTTATCCAGAGCGGGTATTCCTCGGCACCCGCGACTGCACGATGGTAGTCGGGATCGAATTCCTGTGAGGGCGCTGCGCGCCTGAATATACTCCAGACTCGCGTATCGGCATATTTGTGATTGGAGGGCGTGTCCGGGCAGTAAGCCTTGCGGAAACTGAACGGCTCGCCGGAATCGGGGTTGTAGAAATCCTGCTCGACTGCGAATTCGATGACATTATCGGAGTAAAGGCAATTCTCCGGATCATCCAGCGGAAATTCACCGATACGCGCCTTGTTAGCATGAGCCGAAATATAACCGTCGGGGATACGTCTGGCCACCCAGACCGCGCCGGTATTGCCCGGACCCATACCGCTCATCTCCATAATCCAGGCCTCCTCGGTATCGGCGATCGAGAACGATTCGCCGGTGGAACGGTATCCGTATTTCTCGACCAGGTCGGTCATGACCTCGATCGCCTCGCGGGCGGTTTTGGCACGCTGAAGAGCCAGATACATCAAATCCCAATAGTGCAGCACGCCCAGGGTATCCTGCAACTCCTCGCGTCCGGTAAAAGTGGTTTCGCTGATTGCCAGTTGATTCTCGTTCATCAGATCGACAATGGCATAAGTATGCGGTACCTGATGGATTTTCCCGCGCACATTGCCGTGCCAGTCCTTGATTTCAAGGGAATCCTCGACATGATCCTCGGCCGGAGTGTACTCCAGATGCGGATGGAACTCGCCATCGCAGGTATAGGTAATCATAACCGAGCCGTCTTCCGAAGCTCCTTTGGTAACCAGAAGGTTGGTACAGGGATAAACAGCCGAAGCTGAGAGCAGTACCGCAAAAATTATAGCAACTATTAACGATTTTTTCATATCTGCCATCTCCTTAATGAATTGTCTATTATATGATTACGATTTCAAATCCAATATCAGCGCAAATATCCCGTCTGATTCAGACAAATTTATTATAATTGTCTAATAATCGCAATAATTTCTTGACAAATCGAGTAAAGAGGCTATTATTTAATTGATAGACTGCTACCGTAAAGAATACTTATCGCATAGAGGATTAATCTCAGGGATAAATGCTATCGTTTTAGGCGTTTTTTGTTTTAACCTATAATTCGGGAGGAGATATGTCTAAACGATGCTCATCGAAAGCTGTGGGGAAAACATCCACGGCGATAACTATTTTTATTCTTCTCATTTCATTCAGCTTCATTTCGAGCGGAGCTCATGCCGTTGCGCCGGGGAATATCCGGGTTGCTATGCCGCAATATCATGAATTCTATGATGTAGACAGCTATATTAGTATTCCAGTCTTACTGGAAAACAACTCTGATATCGAGATTAGCGGCTTTGATTTTCTGATCCAGTACGATACCAGTGTTGTCGAGCTGGTGGATGTAAATTTTGAGACGATTGATGAATGCAACTGGTTTCTCCTGGGACATCGCCCCGAACTTCCAGGGGTGGAAAAGATATATGCAGCCCCCGGCACGGATCCTCTGGGATGTAATTTCTCCAATTCTTTTGATACACTCTTTTTCCTGCAGTTCTATATCAAGCCGGACAGCGCAAACGAATGTCTGACCTTTCCCCTTAGATTTTACTGGACTCAATGTTCTGATAACAGCTTAATCAACATGTTTGGCGACAGTCTTTTTATGTCCGACAGTATATACGATTTTTATGAAGATCAGCTTATTCATAAAGACGATACCCTTCCTACAATTCACGGTGCCCCGGATTCATGCTATAATCTTGCAGGAGGATACGGCAAGTACAGGCTGGTGGATTTTGCCAATGGCGTGATTGATGTTGCCTGTATCGATGATATCGATGAAACCGGAGATGTAAATCTTAATCAGATTCCCTATGAGATTGCTGATTATGTGATGTTCACTAATTATTATTTAATAGGACCAGATGTATTTGATGTAGATCTTCAAAGACAACTGCAGGCGACGGATTGTGATAAGGATGGTATCTATCCCACCCTGCGCGATTTGGTATTCCTGTATCGGGTGATTATAGGCGACTTTCCACCTCTGCCTAAGGATAGAGGCGTTGGAAATAAGCTCTTTCCGCCTACCGCGCTTTTTGTGCAAGATACGATAGCAAAGGAAATTCATCTGGTATTCCCCGACAGCCTGAGTGCCATACATCTGATTTTTGACGGCGAGATTGTACCGTTGGATGAGGTCCCCGAGGGCGCCGGTTTCAGTTATCAGAATAATGTCACGCGTTTTATTGCTGCGCCCGGTTATTCTGGTTCCGATAGCGCGACATATCAGGGATTGTACTTCAGGTATGATGGATGGGGGATATTGGACAGCTGTGAAGTTGCCGATTGGGAGATGCGCGATATCGCATCAGCAGTTCAGGTGATCGGCGGGGAGCCGATGTGCGGGGATATCAATGCTGATGACGTTATAGATATCGCCGATGTTATCTACCTGCTGAACTATATTTTCCTCGCCGAAGAACCACCGGTCTCGATGACTGCGGCCGATGTTAACTGCGACGGCGCTGTGAATATAGTCGATGCCATCTCAATCGTCCGTTATATCTTTACCGGCAGCCCGGTACCCTGCGGTAATTGTGATTAAGAATTTGAAATGACACTTCGGGAGGAGATATGTCTAAACGATGTCCATCAAAAGCTGTGGGGAAAATATCCACGGCGGTAATGATTTTTATGCTTCTCATTTCTTTCAGCTTCATTTCGAGCGGCGCCCATGCGGCTGTTCAAAGTGATATCAAGGTCAGTATCCCGGAGGGGGATTTTGCCTTTTTTGGAACAAACATATCGGTTCCTGTCATCATGGAAAATAATACCGATATCCAGATCGGCGGATTCGAATTCATGATCAAGTACGATACCACTGTCCTGGAATTTTTGGATATCAACCTTGATCCGATAAACAGCTGTAACTGGGATCTTCTCGGACATCATACCGAGCTTTCAGGGGTCGAGAAAATATACGCGGTGCCGGGCACCGGCCCGTTGGGATGCGATTTCACCAATGGTGTCGACACTCTCTGCTTCCTCGAATTTTATGTTATTGTCGATTTCGATAACGAGTGCCAGGGTTTTCCGATAAGATTTTACTGGACTCAGTGTACGGATAACACGCTTATCAACACAACAGACGACAGTCTGCTCATGTCATATCAAGTCTTTGATTTATATACCGAGCAATTTATCCAGCAGGATGATGTTCTGCCGACTATCCACGGCGCTCCCGATTCATGTTACAATCTTGCGGGCGCTGCCGGAAAATACAGGCTGGTGGATTTCTACAATGGTGAGGTTAAGATCCCCTGTCAGTATGTTCCGGATAATACCGGAGACGTGAACCTGAATGGGCTGCAATATGAAATCGCTGATTATGTTATGTTTCAAAGCTATTATCTCAATGGTGTAGAAGTATTTGTGGTAAATCCCCAGGGACAGTTGCAGGCGACAGATTGCAATAAGGATGGCGTGTATCCCACTCTGCGCGACCTGGTTTTCATGTATCGAGTTATTATCGGGGACATTAATCCATTGCCCAAAATGGGCGATGATGGCAACAAGCTCTTCCCGCCTACTGCGCTGTTTGTCCAGGATACGCTGGCGCAGGAAGTAAATCTGGTATTCCCGGACAGCCTGAATGCTATACATCTGATTTTTGACGGTGAGATAGTTCCGACTTATAACGGTCCGGGTGATTTTGCTTATGCATTTGATGGATCAGTTACCCGCCTTTTGATCGCACCCTGGTTTGGCGGGAATGACGACGCGGTATATCAGGGAATGCTTTTTACTTATACCGGCAGCGGAATCCTTGACAGCTCTGATGTTGCCGATTGGGAGATGCGTAATATCGGCTCTGCCGTTCAGGTGATCGGCGGAGAGCCGATGTGCGGTGATATCAATGCTGACGGTATGATACAGCTTGATGATGCGGTCTATCTCCTGTATTACATATTCTATTCGATGGAACCGCCTGTATCTATGACCGCCGCTGATGTTACCTGCGACGGCAAGATCAATATCAGCGATGCGGTTCTAATAGTCCGTTATCTGTTTACCGGCAGCCCGGTTCCCTGCGGAAACTGCCCGTAATATAAGACAATTAGAAAGCATAAAAAAACCCATCCACATTATGGATGGGTTTTTTATTTGTATACTGATTATATGGAACAGGGATGCTTATAATCCTGTTTGCACAGTATGTAAACAGGATCGAAAGACAGCTTTGAATATCTGAAAAGGAGGTTCAATTATGCCGCGTTTAAAATATGTAAAGCCGTCTGAGGCGCAGGGCGAGATGAAGGAAATTATGGATCATATCGAAAAGGATTTCGGCGCGGTTCCGAATATCTTTCAGGGCATGGCCGGAAGCCCGGTTGCGCTCAAAGCCTATCTTGCATTGAATAATATCATCGATGAGGGCAACTTGTCCCAGCAGGAGCAGGAGATAACCCGTATCGCAGTCAGCCAGTATAACGATTGTGAATACTGCCTTGCCGCCCATACCGCCGGGGCGAAGAGCACCGGCATGAAGGACGAGGAGATTATGGACATCCGCAAGGGTAACGGCTCCAACGAAAAATACAATGCGCTTTTTATGTTTACCCAGCAGATTATGGAAACAAAAGGCTTTGTCTCGGATGAAGATATGGAGAAATTTACCGAAGCCGGGTATACCAGGGAGCATATTCCCGAGGTAATTACCATAATCGCCCAAAAGACCTTATCGAATTACTTCAACCATGTACATAACACCGAACTGGATATGCCGAAGGCGCCTGAGCTGGAGATGCAGGAAGCCTGAGGAATGTGATAGGTATGAATAAGCCCGTTGGAATAATCCGGCGGGCTTTTTTATTTTTGGTTTAGAATTTCCATGGAAATTCGGTTTTATCGTAGAATTCGTCTGCCAATGTCTCCCGGTTTCGGGCTATCAGGTAATCGGTGGGACCGTGGAAAACGCTGTTGATTTGAATTATATCCTCGGCTTTCTGGGCGGTGTAGATAACCATACCGTTCTGCGGATTCTCCGGATTACGCCAGCAGGATATAAATCGAAGATGAGTACCCTGATACACCGAATCGGTAGTAATGGATGCTGAATCGATTTTAAATGGGAACTCCTCCTTTAGCATTGCCAGATAGGAATTACCCTCAAGAGTGCCGTAAGCGACAATGTTAAAATCCGAAAGGTCTTCAGTAAGCGCCTCCTCATCAGTCATAATCCGAGCCTCGGGAAATATTCGTTCTTTTACGGCTACCACATAATCTCGCAGACCTTTTTCGGTCTCAGTATCGCCTTCATGGGTTGGTACTATCATTACCACCTTTTCCTTGTTTCCCATGGCTTTATTGATGCTGCCGCTGAATGGAATCTGATCTTGCTGTTTCTCCGTGTATTCGGGTATGTAATCCTCGAAAGCTGCGAGGAGCTCCGGATAAAAGCTCTCGAAAATGGGATATGTATCTCTGCTGTTCTCATAGTTTTCCAGTTTATCCAGCAGGCCGGGGACATAGATAAATCCTCTGGAGCGCTCCTTGTTTAGGGCACGCTTGCCTTCCTTTGATCCATCGTGGATATAAGCCAGACGAGTGGTAACCGCCCGAACAACATGCTCATTGACTATTATCGGCCATGAAGGATAGGCCTGGGACGACATCTTTTCCTTAACCGGCCTGATTAAATCCTCGTACTCTTCCACCTGATCATGAAATTTTGAGGTCAGCGGATTGACAAAGGAATGGCTGAACTCATGCCAGGCCAGATATTTGAAATATTTCTCGGTGCCGAAATGCGGGACATCTTCTTCCGCACCATGCGGCCCGCAAATATTATAAATATCGAACCTGCCGTCGTCACGTTCCATCCGCGGCCCGAAGCCTCCCGGATGAAAAAGAAGCGCAAGTATAATATTGTAGCTGTGGTTCTCCATGCCGTAATAATCTTCCAGAATATCGACATAATTACGTCCCTCGATTTTTGCTTCGACATTCTCGGTGATAGTCCCGTAAAGCTCATGGTGCGCGCCGTAAAAATCCATGAATTTGCTCTTTTCGACAAAATCTCTCAGCTTTTCGACGAAGTCTTTGAGGTTATCCTCGCCCCACGCCCGTCTTTGGAGATAGGGAGTAAACGGTCTGATAATTTCCAGTTCGGGCGGATTGGAGAGATACAGCATGGCGGCTGCGGGAGCGTCGAAACTGAATCCCAGCGAACTCATAGAGGCAAACTTCTGGACCGCTGGATGATCCTTGTACCCGGAGAAGTAAGTATCGATTTCGGTCTTATAGCCGAATTCATAGTCGGTAATTAACCCGGTCTTTTCCTCATATCCAGATAAATATTGCACTATTCCCAGCAATTCGATGCGCGGATCGACTGAAATATTGACATTTTTGCTCCATAAGGCAGCATTTGAAAGGGCGCTTATGAGAATCATGATTACTATCAAAACCTGACAGCCTTTAACTTCCATTATATCATCCCAAGCTATTAAAAAATTCCGTCAATCTCTTTAATATTAGTAAATATTTAAAAAATAGTACCGTATCTATTATAATATTATTTTCGCCGTATGGCTCAAAAAAAAATTTCGGTTAATTTGAGAGCCGGTGCCCATATTCCGATATATTCATATATGGCGTATTATTTTTGAGGATTAGAAATGACACCTATTGGGAAAAGACTACGAGATTTTTTATACCGCTTCAGACCGCTGCCGAGCTATTACGGGGATGATTTCAAGCGGATCTACGAATTTCTGCAGCACAGCCGCTGGTGGAGACGGGAGCGCGTCAGGGATTATAAGCTCAGGAAATTGAAGGAGCTGATTGAGCATGCAGAAAAAAATGTCCCCTATTACCGGGAGCTGTTTGCAAAACATGGAATAAAAGCGAAAGATATAAATTCATTTAAAGATTTTGCCAAAATTCCAGTCCTGACCAAAGGAAAAGTCCAGGAAAACATTGAGCAATTGAAGGCTGTAAACTTCGAATCGTATAACCCGTTGATAGCAAAGACCTCGGCGACCTCCGGAGCGGAGACGATACTTTTTCGGAGCGCCTATCTCGAGTCTTTTCGCAAAGCGGTTATCTGGCGGATATACAATGAATACGGCTTCGACTTTCGGGATAAGAAAGCAACTATCACCAATCCTCATAGCTTCGAGCCTGACGCTCCTGTGTACGAGTATGATAAGCTGGAAAATGAGTTGGTAATCGACACCTCGCACCTGGTGGCGCGGCATTTCGACAAGGCATACCAGGCATTAAAGGACTTTAATCCCAAAATGATCTGGTCGCATCCGAATATGCTGGGTCTTCTGGCGGAATACATCCACGAAAAAGGTCTCGAACCGCTGGAAATAACACTGATCGGCACCTATGCGGTAAAATTCGATCCGGCCCTTAAGGATTTGACCTCAAAGGTTATCAAAGGGCGGTATTTTGAATATTACGGCAATCGTGAAAATACTATCGCCGCCTGGGGAGATTCCAACGGGGAGTTTTTCGAAGTTTCTGAGTACTGCCATTTCGAACTGGAGAATGCCATATCCGTTGCGGATTACAAAAGGGGCGATTTGATCACCACCAGTCTGCACAATTACGCTTTTCCGCTAATAAGATATCATTCCGAGGATGTTGCCGAATGGCTGGGAAAAACCGACCCTTCCAAGCCCTATCCTGCTATCCGCCTGATCGGAGGACGCGGCAAGGATTTGCTGGTTTCAAAAGAAGGCCTGATCGATATCCCTGTATTGGGCTTTCTTCAGAAAAATGATTTCGATAAAATCAGCAATTATCAAATCGAGCAGATATCTCTTCAAAAAATCATATTTCGTGGAGTTGTCAGAAAAAACTTCGATGGCAATGATGATAAAGAGAGGCTTTATCAACTGCTGAAGGAGCTTCTTCCCGATTACTTTGAAATAGAGATCGAATATGTTAAGGATATTCGGGTTACCCCACAGGGTAAATCGCGGATGGTGATTTCCCCTCTTGCAATGGATTATCTAAACACATATACTAAATAAGGGAATTTAATTATTGCGACTGCTGAATTATGATCAATATATCCAAAAAAATTCGTGATTATATCTACCTGTATCGGCCGTTGCCCGATTATTACGGTACGCAGTTTAAGAAGATCTACGCCTTTCTGAAGGAAAGCCGTCATTGGGACCGGCAGCGGATTGCTGAGTACAAGCTGGAGAGGCTGAAAGAGCTTGTGCGGCATGCGCAGGCCAATGTCCCTTTCTATCGGGAATTATACGGGAAACATGATATCAATGCGGAGGATATAAAAACATTCGAGGATTTTTCACAGCTTCCGGTGCTGACCAAAAAAGCTCTTCAGAATAATTTCGATACGCTCAAAGCCGACAATATTAAAAAATTCGATCCGATTCCCGGCTCAACCTCGGCCACCTCGGCAGGCGCAACCAAATTCCTTCGCAGTGCATACCTGGAAGCGTATCGTAAGGCTGTAATCTGGCGCTTTTTTAATGAATATGGCTATCATTTCCGCCAGAAAAGGGTAAATATAACCAATCCGATTAATTTCGATCCTGATGCTCCAGTCTTTGAATACGATAAACTCGAAAACGAATTGATTATAGATACTGCCCATCTCATGGCACAGCGTTTCGAGAAAGCATACGATGCAATCCTCTCTTTCAAGCCCAGGCTGGTATGGGCGCATGCCAACATGCTTGGACCGCTGGCCGAATATGTACTCCGCAATGATCTTCCCCCTGTTGAGTCCGAATTAGTGGCGACCTTCGCCATAAAATTCGAGTCCCATGTGCGCCGGATGGTTGAGAAAGTATTCAAAGGTAAGTATTTTGAATATTACGGCAACCGCGAGAATACTATCGCTGCATGGGGTGACAATAGCAAAAAGTTCTTCGAGGTATCCGAATACTGCCACCTCGAACTGGATACCAGAGCTTCCTGCGGAAGGAAGGATGAAGGCGATTTGATCACGACCAGCCTGCATAACTATGCCTTTCCATTGATAAGATATCATTCCGAAGATTACGCTAAATGGCTGGGATACACCGATGATGATAAACCATACCCCGCCCTGAAACTGATCGGCGGCCGCGGAAAGGATTTGATTTTAACCCCCGAAGGATTAATAGAACCATATATTTTTGTGCATGCCAAACAACAGGGTTTCGATAAAATGCAGACATACCAGATCGAGCAGCTTGCAATCGACAAGCTTCTCTTTCGCATCGTACCTAAGCCGGAGTATGATCGCAATAGAGATGAAGCTACCATGATAAAGCTTATCAAAGAGGCTTTGCCCGGAGAGTTCGAAATTAAAATCGAGTATGTCGATGCCATACCTCCCACTCCGCAGGGAAAATTTCGTCTGGTAATCTCGCCCCTGGCCCTCGATTATATCAATCAATACGAGTCCTGAATCTTTTAATACTTTATCAAAACGATAGACTTGTAATTCCTTTTTTGTTTGTATTCCAGTGGGAAAGAATATATATTATTATTTAATTTGGAAATGACACCTGTAATTTTGCCTCTGGGGAAAACTGTGTATAACAACCTTAGTCGAAAAATATGAACAAATCTGCATAATCGCTGTATTTCTTTAAGATGGGAATGAAATAACGCAAACATCAAAATACAGGAGTAAGAGAATGCTAAGACGCGGCATTAATTTGTTGATACTGACATTTTTCATGTTAAGCGGAAGTGTTCTGCTTTTTGCGCAGTCATCCGAGACTCCGCAGACTCAGATGTCATTCAGCCTGAGCGAGGCGATTCCGCTTGATCCCAATGTCACCATGGGGAAACTAGACAATGGAGTGACCTACTACATAAAAACCAACCATAAACCCGAAGAACGTGCGGAATTGCGTCTTGCGATCAACGCCGGCTCGGTGCTGGAAACCGATGCTCAACGAGGTCTGGCGCATTTTACCGAGCATATGGCCTTTAACGGTTCGAAGAATTTCGAGAAGCAGGAGCTGGTGGATTATCTGGAATCGATTGGAATGCGTTTCGGTCCCGACCTTAACGCCTATACCAGCTTCGATGAAACCGTGTATATGCTGCAGGTACCTACCGATAGTACCGAACTGGTCGAGACAGCCTTCCAGATCCTCGAGGACTGGGCGCATCAGTTAAGTCTCGAGGCCGAGGAGATCGACAAGGAGCGCGGTGTGATTGTCGAGGAATGGCGCGGGGGACGCGGCGCCGAAGCGCGTATGATGGATGAGCAGTTTCCGATCCTTTTGCAAGGCTCCAAATATGCCGAAAGGCTTCCTATCGGCAAAATGGAGGTTGTCGAAAATTTCGAATATGAGGTATTAAGAGATTTTTATTACGACTGGTACCGTCCCGACAATATAGCGGTGGTGGCAGTCGGTGATTTCGATCCGGAGTGGATTGAGGGATTGATTAAAAAGCATTTTGCTCAAATCCCCATGCCGGAGGACCCGCCGGTAAGAGAGGAATTCGAGGTTCCCGATCATGAGGAAACCCTGTTTGCGATAGCCTCCGATCCCGAGGCTGCGATGTCGAGGGTGGCAATCTATTACAAACATCCTCTGAAGAAAATCGAAACTGCAGAGGATTACCGCGAAAAAATCCTGTCAGACCTATACAACGGCATGCTGAATCAGCGCCTTATGGAGCTTACCAAGAAAGCCGATCCGCCCTTTATTGCCGGCTTTTCCGGAGAGGGCAGATTTTTGAGAACCAAGAATGTTTACTTTCTGGTTGCCATGGTCATGGAAGGCGGAATCGAGAAGGGCCTGGAAGCGATATTGACCGAGGCCAAACGTGTCAAGCAGCACGGTTTCACCGAAAGTGAACTGGAACGGCAGAAGAAAGAAACGCTGCGTGCCATGGAGAAGCAGTTTAATGAGCGTGACAAAACCGAATCGCGGAGATTCGCAATGCAGTTTGTCAGCAATTATCTCAACGACAATAAAGTTCCGGGAATTGAATGGGAATACGAACTTTACCGGCAGGTTGTACCGGATATAACACTGGATGAGATCAATGAGCTGGCCGACAAATGGATTCGCGATGAAAGCCGTGTAATCATGGTCAACTCTCCGGAGAAGGAAGGGCTCGAGATCCCCACAGAGGAAGATCTTCTTGCTGTTTTCGAAAAGGTCGAGGCCAGTGATATCATGGCTTACTCCGACGAGGTTTCGGATAAGCCGCTGGTCGAGAATCCGCCCCAGGGCTCCGAAGTCGTGATTGAAGAATATATCGAGGAGATCGATACATATCACTGGACCCTTGCCAATGGTGTCGAGGTCGTCCTGAAGCCAACGGACTTCAAAAATGATGAGGTTCGCTTCAATGCCTTTAGTCCGGGCGGAACCTCGCTTGTCACCGATAATGATTACATGGCAGCCGCTACCGCCACGGCATTAATGAATGAGGGCGGAATTGCGGATTTGAACAAGATAAAGCTGGATAAGATGCTGGCTGGCAAGGTTGTCAGCGTTTCTCCCTGGATGAGTTCCGAGGAGGAAGGTATTAGCGGCAGCGCTTCACCAGAGGATCTGGAAACGATGTTCCAGCTAATATACTTGTTCTTCACCAATCCCCGTACCGACGGCACTGCCTTTCAATCTTACAAGAACAGGCTGACAACCGTCTATGAGAACCGTAGTTCCAATCCTGAGGCTGTTTTCAGTGATACCATTAGCTGGACCATGGCCCAGCATCATCCCCGCATGAAACCGTGGTCGCTGGAACGTCTGAAGGAGATGGACCTTGAGAAATCAATCGAGATATACAATGATCGTTTTGCCGATGCCGGCGATTTTACATTTGTCCTGGTAGGCAACCTGAATCCGGATGAGATCAGGCCCATGATCGAGACCTGGCTGGGCGGCCTTCCCTCAACAGGACGTACCGAAAGCTGGCGCAATCTGGAAATCGACCCACCCAGCGGCCTGGTTGAAAAAGAGGTGCGCAAAGGCCTGGAGCCGAAAAGTTATGTGCGTATTCTCTTCCCGGGTGATTTCGAGTGGAGCCGTCAGAACCGTTATGACCTGATGTCTACCGCCAGCTGCCTTCGCATCAAACTGCGCGAGGTACTGCGCGAGGATATGGGCGGTACTTACGGCGTTGGTGTCTGGGCTTCCACATCAAAATATCCCGAGGAGGAATATCAGTTCGGAATCACATTCGGATGTAATCCCGAGCGTGTGGAAGAGCTGACCGAAACGGTATTTATGCAGCTTGACAGCTTGCAGCAGTATGGTATCGAGGAAAGCTATATCCAGAAAGTAGCTGAGATGCAGAGACGTGAAAGAGAGAAAGACTTAAAGGAAAACAGGTTCTGGCTCTCAAGCCTGCGGCAGGCATACAGCCATGACATCGATCCGCGCCTGATATTGCATCTTGAAGAGCTTGTTTCGGAACTGGATGCCGGGGACATACAGGAAACTGCCAGAGAATACCTGGATATGTCCAACTATGCAGTCTTTGTGCTTTATCCGGAGAAGGATATGCAGGTGCAGGAAGAACAGCAGCAATAGAAGATTAACATGAAAGTATAATAGAATGCCTCAGGTCGTCACGACTTGAGGCATTCTTTTAGTTGGAACCCTGAAGGGTATTGAGACATACCATGCACCATTTGATGGCACAGGCAGTTTTATTGCTCACTAATGCGCATGCCCCCAAAACTGTTTCTCGTTTTGCAAATACTAAAACAAATCGCCAATGGTGCAGGATAGGTCAGTCGTGATTTGTTATTAGGCTCTGCAAACAATATATCCTTTGCACTTTCTTTGTCAAGATACTTTAGTATTCATATAAATATTTTTAGTGCTTTTGCATGCTGCGCCTGAACGTTTTCAGGCAATTTCAGCATTGGTTTTTTTGACATTTAATCATTTCATTTCCCGCCATTTGTATTATTTTCTCATCCGATAACGTCTGTTCGAAGCGAAAGGGAATGTTATATGAAAAAAATCAGAATGCTTTCATGGAATATCAACGGCATCAGGGCAATCCATAAAAAGGGTGCGCTGGAATGGTTTTTTACCGAACAGCCCGATATCCTCTGCCTGCAGGAGACAAAGGCTCAGGAGGAACAGGTTCCCAGGCAGTTGAAAGAGGTCGAGGGATATCATGTCTACTTTACATCTGCTGAAAGAAAGGGCTACAGCGGGGTGGCGCTATACAGCAAAATCGAACCGAATGACGTAAAGCACGGTTTGGACACTCCGGTATTCGATATCGAGGGCAGAACCATAATTGCAGAATACAATAATTTCGTGCTCTTCAATATATATTTCCCAAACGGCAAGCAGTCAAAGGATCGTCTGAAATATAAGATGGATTTTTACGATGCCTTTTTCGATTATGCGGAAAATTTAAAAAAGAAAGGGAAGAATATCATAATCTGCGGCGATGTCAACACTGCCCATAGGGAGATCGATCTCGCTCGTCCAAAGGAAAATGAAAAGGTCTCCGGATTTCTTCCCGAGGAACGTGCCTGGATGGATAAGCTTTTCGATCATGGCTATGTCGATACATTCAGGATGTTCAATCAGGAGCCGGAACATTATACCTGGTGGGATATGAAAAGCAGGGCCCGTGACAGGAATGTGGGCTGGAGAATCGACTACTTTATAGTCAACGAGAGTTTGAAGAAAAAAGTAAAAGATGCCTACATCCTGCCCAAGATCATGGGCTCGGATCATTGCCCGGTTGGTCTCGAGGTTAGTGTTTGATGGCACGGTATCTCTCATTACTTTTCCCGCTGATTATGGCGGCGATGCTATTTCCACATAGCCTGTCGGCTGATGGCTTCGATATTCGTGATATCGAGCTTGACAAGGGCAGCTTCCACTCGCGAGAATATAACACCGATTTACGATCAACTCTTTATTTCGATGATGATGCTATGGAACGCCGCAAGAAGGCGCAGCGCAAACTCTTTAATGATATTGGAAATGCCGCCGAGAATATGTTCTCGGATGCTGTGCATATCTATTCCGCACCCTCACGGATCAGTACAACTGATGCGTTCTGGCTGGGAGGGATTATCGCCGCAGGCGGCATTATCTATATCTACGATCAGGAGATATATGATATCTTCCAGCGCAATCGGGATAATGAGGTTATGAAAGAGGTCAGCGAAGCCGGGGAGCTTTTTGATGAGATCGGGCATGGCGGACGGGCGGCTAAGTATTATGTTGCAATTCTCGCTTTCGGGTATGTCTCCGGAATCGACAAGCTGGTGCAGATACCGGCCGAAATTCTCGAATCCTACTATGTGGCCGGGCTGATCAAGGTGACTGCCAACCGTCTTCTGGGACGACGCCGTCCAAATGAGGGACTGGGACCGCGATACTTCGAATTCAATGGCGGGACATCATTTCCGTCCGGGCATGCCGCCAATGTTTCGCAGGTGGCGACCATACTTTCACGGCATATAAACTATCTTCCGTTCACGATTGCGGCCTATACCGCATTGGGAACAGTTTGTGTGGAAAGGATGACCTCGGAGTCGCACTGGCCCTCGGATGTTTATTTTGCGGTGGTTTATGGCTGGGCGGTGTCGAACGAAATCTTCCGCCTGAACCGCGAAAGACGTTTGAGCATTCAGCCCACGGCGTTAAGCGCCGATAATATACCGGGATTGATGATTTCATTTAAATTTTAACAACCGGAACAGTCGACCGTTGTATAACATATAAATCATATAGTAAATCATATAGCATTGGCCATCTACAAATCAGGAAATCGATTTTGAAAATCATTATTGCAGCATTTGTATTAATCAGCATCTTTGCATACTCATCCGGCGCGGCACAGGACAGCCCTTATCTATGGTTGAATGATTATGACAGCGCCAATACTATTGTTACCCGAATCGATGTTCCTGAGGGATTCAAGCGGGTCAATCCCATGTCCGGCACATTCGCCCACTGGCTCCAGCATCTGCCGCTTAAGGAGGACGGTTCGAAAGTTTATCTTTACAACGGCAATGAGAAAAACAGCCAGAATCACCATTATGCGGTGGTAGATATTGATCGCAGTGAGAGGGATTTACAGCAGTGCGCGGACGCTATTATCAGGATGCGGGCGGAGTATTTCTATTCACTCGGTAAGTATGACATGATCCATTTCAATTTCACCTCAGGGCACGAGGCCAAATACCGAAGCTGGATTCAGGGCCATCGTCCCAAAGTCGACCGGGTGCGCGTGAATTGGGTGAAAAATGCCGAGGTGGATTCATCATACGAGGGATTTCAATTATATCTCGATTCGGTTTTTATGTATGCCGGTACTTATTCGCTGTCCAACGAACTTCAGCCGGTTGAGGACATTACCAAGATGCGTATCGGCGATGTTTTCATCAAGCCCGGCTTTCCGGGGCATGCTATGATAGTGGTCGATATGGCTGTGGATAAGGATAACGGCAGGAACATATTTCTTCTGGCGCAGGGTTACACTCCCGCGCAGGATATTCATATCGTGAAGAATCCCAATGATGACGACTTGAGCCCATGGTACCCTCTCGATTTCGGCGACACCCTCAAAACCCCCGAATGGACCTTCAAAAAAGACGACTTGAAGCGGTTTTGAGATAACTTTTCAATATCATTTTCTGCAGTTTTTCCGGACATTTTATTTGACAACTCTGCATCTAATTCGTTAATAGAATACGTGCACCATTATCGCATAGACATCGGGGAATAATTCGGTAGTATAGATGTAGAATATATAGAAAAGAAATCAATCTAATTTATTGGAGGTAAAATGAGAAATAAGGCGATTTTTGTCATTACAATAATATTCATATCTGCATTATGTCTTGCCAATAATGAGGATGCCGATCCGGCAAACGCAAAAACCGGAGATATTATGGTGGTAGCTCGCGGCTGCACACCTCCGCCCTATGAAACCGGACTGAAGCTGATCTTAAACAGGATGCCAGAAGGAGCTGAGCGTATAATTGTGACATCATACCCCAACACTTTGATTGACAACGAGGATTCAATGCAAAAGCTATGGCGTGAATATATGCTTAAATTCCAATCTATGCTTAGGTCGGGAAGCATGCTCGATACCGCTAACGGAGTAGTAATTATAAGACCAAGTGTTTATTTTTATGATGATTATCGCGTTGCTGTTGGAATAACTGATTCGCTTGGCCGTTATATCTTTTCGGACCTTCCGCCCGGTGAATATCAGTTGATTCTTGACGGCTCACGACCTTTCAATCCGGTTAAAGAATATGAACGTTCAAATAGACTCTTCGCGCAGAGAACTGATTTTCCTGATTTTAAAATCAACTACCCGCCCGACATTGAGGAAAGGCTCTATCAACAAGAGGGCAGCAAAGGACTATGGCCATTCGGCCAAACCCTCTGTCAAGATGGAATAATTGATAGCATAAGAGTTGCCCCGGATAGTATGTCTATTTCAAAAATCGCGACTCAATTCACAGATGGTTTTGAAGACTTTGGATATAGGATTAAAATCTGGAATAGTAAATTTAAAGCAAGGGACGGGCAAAATGAAAGCAAAAACAATAATTAAGAGGATGTCTTTTTTCTATATAGTTGTAGTTTTCATTCTTTTGGTTAATGAAAACTTGTCTGGAAAAATCGATCCCCTATTGCAGAGCTTAAAAGCACAACAGAAGGAAAGCATAAGAACGACATTGGGGCTTGATGGATTGGAATATGTTTCATCGCCTATACTGATTGCCAATCTTAAAAATATAATTGATATTTCCGAAGATAAGGGGGAATTAACCGTATATACGATTATTCAAACGGATGGTGAATTTGAAGAATTCAGTCATTTTGGAATTAGAACCAATACAAAGATAGGAAACTTTTATACTGCTGAATTAACAATGGATCAGATTGATTCATTGGCCGCACAAAAAGGCATTGTAAGAATAGATGCCAGTGTTAAATGTAAGTTGAATCTGGATACCAGTTTAACAACAATGAAAGTAGATGCTGCAATTGATACGTTCGGTTTAACGGGAAAAGGGGTAATTATTGGGGTTATAGATGCAGGTTTTGATATTTGGAATGCCGATTTTCAAAAGCAAAATGATACCACAACCAGGATATTGTATTATTTTGATGTGAATGACAATTCAGGACCATCTCCATTAAGCTATGGCACCGAGTTTAATAGCAGGCAAATAAATAACTTATCTTGTGGACATCTCGATTTTGATGGACATGGTACCGCGGTTGCCGGAATCGAATGTGGCAACGGAAAAAGGACAAAAAATGGACTTCCCCCTGGCACTTACAAAGGTGTAGCTCCTGAAGCCTCCATTATCATTTTTGATTTCGTTTATAAAGAGCACTTAAGTACCGGTAAGATATTGGATGGCGTTGGATATATAATGCAAAAAAGCCAATCTTTGAATATGCCTTGTGTAATCAATATAAGTTCTGGGTCATTTAAAGGTCCAAAGGATGAGACAAGCCCATTCGAAATGGCATTGTTTAATGCTGGTTTTAATACTGGTAGGGCTATAGTTGCAAGTGCTGGCAATCGCAATTATATATATCCGAAGCCCTTGTACAAAGGCCAAAAGTGGCATGCAAGCCGAAATAGTCAATCATATCCGAGTATTCAAGATACGGTTGAGATTTTTGTGGCAACAGACACCATGGCTCAACCCCAAGGTAGTGATGAGTATATTGCGATTCAAATATGGTACCCGGCTGGACAGAATTTTTACGTTGGATTGATTTCTCCATCCGGAGATTCATGCGGACATTGGGGACCTAACGATGGTAATGCTCCACCCGGACTGACGTGCCCTAAGCCATTTGGATTAATCGGTATACATAATGAAGATTATGATTTAATGCATCCTGATCCATATCCAGACACTTATGGTGAAATTACAATTGACTTGATGGATTGGTATATGGGTTATCCCCTTGAAAGGGGAACATGGAAAATAACAATGGATAGCGGAGTGGGAAAATGGGATACGTATATTTACTTCAGCAATACACACACACCTCAGAATTCGGGAGATTATTCTTATATTCCGGACTTCAATAACGATGGATGTGTTACTGAGCCGGGCAATGCTGAATGTGTTATCGCAGTAGGCGCCTATACCTCCAAAAATAGCTGGATTGATGCCGATTCTATCTTTATATACGATATAAATTTTACTCCTGGTGATACTAGTTTTTTTTCTTCGCGAGGGCCTACTCGGGATGGAAGGAATAAGCCTGATATTTTGGCACCTGGTGCAATGATTGCATCATCTGTTTCTGATCACTACATAAATGGGCCTGTGGGTTATACAAAATATGATAGCACTCATTTGGCGTATGATTCTTGTCATTATCATCGCTCAGGCACTAGCTTTGCCGCACCGCATATTGCAGGTTTAGTAGCATTGATGTTTCAGGTTGATTCCGAATTGACATGTATTGATCTAATAGATTGTCTTCAAAGTACCGCGTCCGGAATAGGCCACGTTAATGCAGTTGAAGCGCTTCGATGCGTGGGAGCGGATTCATTCTGCCAGGGAGGATGCGGAGATGCAAATGGTGACGGGCCTGTGAATGTTTCAGATGCAGTCTGGGTAATCAATTATGTTTTTATCGGCGGACCTGAGCCTTTGCCAGTACTGGCATGTGGTGATGCGAACACAGATGGAGCCGTTAATGTATCTGATGCCGTATTTATAATTGAATATACTTTCCAGGGCGGCCCGGATCCGGGAGATTGTTCGCCAGGATCATGGACCGGCCAGGGCGGAAATTGTTGTCCATTTACTCGTTGATGAAGTAAAACCGGCAAGAAAATTCACCATAAACCAGTATTAACAGCTTACCTGAAGAAAAAATGTGGACTCTACTTCCCGGCAGGTTCTTCCAAAACGCCCACGCCTTCGTGCTGGTCGGCGTTGAGATAGACACGCAGGACTTTGCCGTCAGTGACCGCGGGGACATCGATGACATGCACACATTCTGAAAGATGCGCGTAGTCGGGAAGAATCTCCGGGAGAAGATTGGGAGAGTTGGTGAGGAAATCCTCGTTAAATTTTATGCCCGGATCGTCGGGATAAAGCGGCAGATATCTTATATTGGATTCCACCAGATCCTGGAAGAAATGCGTGCCGAACGACAGGTCGGGCACATAATTGCCCTTCTGGCGCGCGACCTCGATCAGCATGGCGGTGTTGTTGATATCGGAATAGGTAACATTGACACCCAGCTTGATATCGCCCCGGCTGCCCCATCGTCCCGGACCCATCAGGATAAATTTATGCTCCGGCAGGCGCTTGTTGAGCTTGTTGACCACCCGTCCCACCGCCAGAAGCTCGTTTAATTCTTTGATGTCAGCATAACCGGCCGGATCGACATAAACAATATGAGTGATCTCCGGCACCATGCCGTTGGAAATAAACCTGTGAGCCGAGAAGATAATATCATCGGGCGGGATATCATGCGGAATCTTGTCGCCGGTATCCTGCTCGACATAGCTCTGCGGGCGGCATTGCAGGAGGTAGAAATTTTTGCCGTCATGCGCGAACTCGAGATCAACCGGCCGATCCAGCTTAGTCTCCAAAAGCCGCATTAGCGTCCGCACTTGCGGTATAAACTTGCCGTCTGCTACCAGGCTGTCAAAAGTTACAATCAGGTCATCATGCTCATAATCGATATTAAATGCTATGGGCTTTTTGATTTGGTCGTCTTTATGAATCGAGAGGATTTTATTGATTCCGGGAATCTGATCACCGACCTCTTTCAGAAGCTCCCTGATATGCATAGTATAGAAGCTGTTCTCCTTCAGATTGATCACATCTACCTGGCTGGGTGAATAGCGAATCTGCTCGTCTATCGATGTATTTGCACGCAAATTCGGCTGTCCTGGCGCGATCAGTACCGGGTAATCATCAGAAAGCCTGTCGACCGCACGAGTCCCAAGGCCGGGTACCAGCCTCAGCAGCCCGTTTTCGCGCTTGATTCGGGGCGACCAGCGGAATTCGTTGCGGCTGAACGCCACGCCTGCAAATGTTGGCAGGAAATAATCGCCTACACGATTGCCGACCACCTCCTGAATCATGATCGCCATCTCCTCATCAAAATCGATCAGGCCGTTATGAGTGCGGTACTCGATCGGATCGGGCGAAAAGACCGAGGCATAAACCTCAGCGATAGCATCAAGCAAAGCCTCCAGCCTTTCACGCTTGCTGCCCTGATTGGCAAGAAAGAGGCTCTTGTATTTGCCGGAAAAAGCCATACCCACGCCGTCCTCGAGAAGGCTGGAGCTTCTCACGATCAACGGGCGCTCCTCGAAATCGTCAAGCGCCACCGAAAGCCCCGCCACTATCTCCGGAGGGAAATGCGAATTTTTGAAGGTATGGACAATATGCGGGTATTCGAATCTGATCTGGTTAATATCTTTGTATTTCTGCTCCACCACCTCGGCGAAATTATTGTAATGCATGAAATGCAGGATCATGTCCGAGGTTATGTACCATGTGCGCGGGATTTTTATATCACCTAAAACGTCCGAATGCTCCGGAGATTTCCTGATAATCTGCGCCGCCAGCGTAAGTCCCGCCGCTTTGCCGCCGAGTTTACCATGACTTTCGCTGGAAAAGATGACATGCTCCAGGAGATCGTAAAAATCACTGATTTCGATAAAATTCTTGGCAATATTTATATAATTTAACTGGTTAGACAAAAACCGCCTGATAAGCGATACCAGAACTCCTCGTCGACTGGGGGAATGCAGCTCCACACCATCTCCGATATGATGGTATCTCCGGATAGCATCAGCGACCTCGGAGATAGAGAGATTGCGGTTAACCACCTGAATCAGGAAGTTAAGCTTGTCCTCATGGATCCAGTGCTCAATTTTGGACGATATCTCCTCATCCGTAAGATTTTCCGAGGCCAGTTTGAATATTTTTTTTGAAAGCTCGTTGGAAATGGTGAATTTACGCACCTGATGCGGTCGGTTGGAGTCCTTTTCAATCTGATCCTCATCGCTTTTCCTGTCGGCCCCTGACGACCGACGCAGCTTTTCCGCATCGCTGAATCCGCTCCAGCAGAGGAAGTTCAGCATTTTAAGCGAGACTGTAAGAAAGAGATTTCTGTCGGTTTGATACAACAGGTCGAGTACTACCTGCCATTCGGCGATACCCTCACCGTCCTGGTCATCTTCTGCCGCCTGCCATTCACTGAACATGCCCTTGACCTGCTGATACATCATAAAATGTCCCAGCCGGTCGGCAATAGTCCTGATCAGCTTGGTCTCTTCCTTCAGGAAAGGGCCGTGATCCGCCTGCGGCATCTCCTCGGTATAAAAAATGCTGAGCATGCCTACAGTCTTGTCCTGCACCCGGATTTCCGCATTCTGAACCCATCTGGTCTCCATAAAATCGGGAGTGGTATACACCTTCTCGTTTAAGGTCAGCTTGGCCTTGCAAATATCCGGATACTGCCATCCGGGCGGGATAGCATCGATAATACCCCAGCAGACATCATCCAGGTTCGTGTCAGGACGATTAATAACCTCCTCTATGCGGTAGAGGCAGTTGAGCTCCTTGGCGCGCTCCTGTAGATCGAGGAGAAGTTTTTCTACCGGATCATGTTCGACGGACATTTACATCACTCCAAAATAACAATATACCCGTTTTATTATACGAAGTCGATGGATTATTTTCCAGAAAAGCTTTCAGACCCAGCCCCGATCGCGGCAGGCCTGGGCCACCCCTCCAACAGCTATAATATAAGCCGCATCGCGCATATAAAGCTTATTTTTTTCTGCCAGCTCGATGACTTTGTAATAGGCTGAGGTCATTTTGACATCGAGCTTGCCCAGGACCTCATCCTTGGGCCAGAAATAATTGATATTGCCCTGAATCTGCTCAAAATAGCTGCAGATCGCACCCCCGGCATTGGCCAAAAGATCGGGCAGGACGAAAATCCCGCGTCCCTCGATTTTCTTATCGGCCTCGGGAGTGGTGGGGCCGTCAGCGCCCTCGGCAATAATCTTTACTTTATCACTTATTTTATCGACATTTTCGTCAGTGATCTGATTCTCCAGCGCCGCCGGAATCAAAATATCCACATCCTGCTCGATCCAGGCCTCGCCCGGCAGGACCTCATATCCCAGATCGCGTGCTCTTTCCCTGTCGATACCGCCGAATCGGTCGGTGATTCGTTTAAGCTCATTTAAGTTTATGCCGGATTCTTTACGGTAGGCATAGGAGGCCTGATCCTCCTGATCCCAGCAGGAAACGCAGATGGTAGTCCCGCCGATCTCATGATAGAGTTTGATGGCGTTACGGGCGACATTGCCGAATCCCTGTACACTGGCGGTTGTGTTGGAGGGATTCAAGTTCATATCGTAGAGTACTTCACGGAGTGCATAGACAAGGCCGTATCCGGTCGATTCTTCCTTGCCCATCGAACCTGCCAAACGCACCGGTTTGCCGGCCGTTATTCCCGCTCTTCTTTCGCCTTCAATCGCCTCGTATTCATCCATCATCCAGATCATATGCTGGGGGCTGACCATAATATCGGGGGAGATCACATCACGTTTGGGTCCGATATCACGGGCAAGCTGCCGCACCCATTTACGGCAAATCTGCTCCTGCTCGGAAAGGCTGAGATTATGCGGATCGCAGATCACACCGCCGTTAGCGCCGCCCAATGGTATATCGGCTACGGCCGCCTTCCATGTGCTCCACATCGCTTGTGCACGAGCGGTGTCGATTGAGACCTCGGGATGAAACCGCAGTCCGCCCTTGCAGGGTCCGAGAGCGTCGTTATGATGTACACGAAAGCCGCGAAATATCCTGAAATTGCCGTCATCCATCCTGACCGGAATCGAAAAATTATACTCTCTTAGAGGAGTTAGAAGAATTTCCCGAACGGATTTTTCAAGTTCAAGCTGTTCTGCCACTTTGCGGAATTGTGAGCGAGCCATTTCGAAGGGATTGAAGGCCGGCATAGCTATAGATTTCTCCATTGACGGGTATAGTGTCTTAGTCCAGGCCGTTGACAGGCCCCGGATTTATTGGAATCGAATTTCTGCAGAAAAAGCCTGTTGAATCGATCGATTAAATATCTCAGCATCAGTCAAAATGTACTTCACAGGATGAAAACTGTCAAGATGTTAATCGAAAGAAGGCGGCCGCAAAAATACAGGGCGCAAGTGGATGCGCCCTGCATTATAGGAACGTGAAAGTGCCGCTTAGAAGGCCTTAGCGGCGCTCGGAATTAATGTGGTTTTCGTTAGGAGAATATTTTGGCATTATAAGAAGATTATAATTATCTATTAACCATAGATTTAAGTGCCCATGATACGAGAAGCCCGCTCAATAAATTCAAGCGGGCTTTCTTAATTATATATCTAACTATGACTTAACAGTCCGGCTCGCCATCGCCGTTGGGATCGCCCGGCGTATTTCCGCCGATAAAGACAAAGTTTATAATCATCACGGCATCCGAGACATTCACAGAGCCATCGCAATTGGCATCACCCGAAGCCTCCTCGGGAATTGGCGGATCGCCGCCGATGAAGACATAGTTGATGATCAAAACCGCATCGCTGACATTAATATCGCCGTCGTTGTTGGCATCCCCGACAATATAAAGCGGGGCAACATTCAATGGCATCGGGGGAGATGTGTAATAAGGCGTATCATTTAACATCAATTCAATGTTAAAATCGGTAAGACCGGCATCAAGGGCAGTGAATTGCATACTCCAGTTGCCCATCATTTCAACAGTGGCAATGGTAGGATCTCCCACTGAAACATCCATGGAATAATAATTCGTATCCGGCTGATAAATCTGCGCCTGATCGTCCATAAACCAAACCTCATACTCCGGCGAGACATCACCCTCGATCAATTCCAATGAGCCCAGAATAACGTCATCATCAACTGTAAGGATAACACTGGTTGAATCATAAAGGTGCAGACCGAATACAGGTACCTCCTCGAAACACTGAATCTGCGTAACCTCAAAGGCATCAATCCCGGCCTCCACAATGCTCTGCGGTTCTCCATCATTGGCGGTGAAACGTATCTGCATATTATCGCTCAAAGTCACCCCGGCTGCGGCCAGGTCGAGATCGGTGATCTCGTAATGCGCCCAATCGAGGCCGTTGCTTTCGTCGTGAACAGCAATCGTAGTCCATGTCCCTGCGCCCCCGTTATTATTGATTTCCACCTGGAGTTTATCCACGCCGCCTTCGGTATTCGTCAGGAAAAGATAATAATCATAGGATATAGCCCCGGGCAGAGACATATCAAAGACAGGCGAGGTCAGTCTTACCGCGCCGTTATCGATATCAGTATTACCGAACTGATTCTGGGTCAGGTAGCACATTCCGCTGCCGTCGGCATCCGAGGAAGGGTCATAATCCCAGCCGTCATCATCAACCGGCACACCTCTCTCCCAGTATCCGCTGGTTGCCCCCAGGTTTGATGCTACCCAGCCCTGATCCAGTTGGAAATTATCCTGCATGGAATAAGCCAGATTCGTTGCAGAAGCCGCTGTATGTGGAACATCGGTATCATAAAACCTGCCGTTCTCCTCTTCATCGGCGCCCACATAGAACTGCACCCGATTGCCGCATGCAGTGCCGGGGATTGTTGCGGTATATATATTGGGAAGCGTCTCGGTCATTGCGGTGCTGTCGAACGCTCCGCCATCAATGGCATAAAAGAGCTTGCCTGAGCCGGGAACCGGAGTGCCGCTGTTAACGCCGTAAACCTGGACATTAAATGTTGTCGGCTGATCCGGGGTTAACTCCTCTGGAAGCCCACCGGGAAAATCAAAGGCCACATGGGGCTGGGCATAAGTCTGGCCGACCACATAAACAGTCGCCAGTGCCGCCTTGGTCATCTCGGTCATATATTCAAAATTCATGTAAGTCGTGCTGTCCTTGTAGCTGTGGTAGACAGTCGAGAAAATACCCTCATGCAGGAATGTCGCCTCGTAGCCGTTTTGTATGAAGGGATGATGATCGGAGCCTGAGAGTGATCCGGCGAAGCTGGAAGTTATCCCTACCAGAGAATCTGCCAGATCGGCAAACAAGTTGGTATAGGTCAGAATAGGCCCGTAGTACAGCTTACAGGTATTGGTATTCTCGTAATGCGCGATCATATCCATATTGAACATATAAATAATGCTGTCGCCATTGGCCGCGGCATTATCAGCATAATGATATGAGCCGTTTAATCCCTGTTCTTCCGAATCAAAAGCAATGAATATAAAGGTAACATCGGTCTGCTCATTCATTAGAATTCGCGCCAGCTCTATTGTGGCTGCAGTGCCGGAGCCATTGTCATCTGCTGCAGGCGAGCCGCTGACCCCGTCAAAATGCCCTCCCACGACTATTTGTAGATCGGGTCGGACAGTTCCTTCCTTGACCGCGACGACATTGTAGCAGTTTCCGACATATGATGTGAATGGATCGAGGTAAACCGAATCATAGCCGAATTCGATAAATTTGGACTGGATCCAGTCGCGTGCGGCATAATTGGAATCAGTTCCGGCAAGGCGATGGTAGAAAGCCTGAAGTCGGTATGTATAGGATTCCAGCGAATCCTGACTGACATTGGAGATTAATGTCATTAAATCACCCACGCCGGTTATCATATCGCGGTCCAGTTTTTCCGCCTCCGGAAATACCACGGGTACCTCTCCCGGTCTCAGGCGCACAAGCTGCGGCCGCGGCTCCATCAGATCAATCTGCTCGGAATCAACCCGATAAACACGCATTTCCCCCGATTCATAAACTATCTCGAATTTTTCAGCATTCTCCCTGTCCATTCGATTATCAAGAGCCAGTTCAACCTGGCTGATATCGGAGGCAAGAAAACGATAATCCAGACCGGATTCATCCAGGGCCTCGGCATTGCTCGGTTCAATCAGGGCAAGATAGCCGTCATGCAATGCCAGTACCGGCATTGCCGGGGAGGCTTTTAGTTTCAAAGCCTGCTCTTTTGAAAATACTGAAATTTTGTAAAGATCGCCCCGCAAGATTTGCTCTTCATTAAATGGGATATCCTCAGCAAATGAGGGATTTGCCAATAACAATCCAAAAAACAACGCTGCAATCAACCCAAAGCTTGTACCGGCCTTAATCATTCTACCTCCAGGGACCTTATGATATGTAATTGAAGATTTTTATACTAACTTCTTAAATGGCATGTAAAAAACAATACCGCTTGCCTGTAAAATACAATCTTTACCGTTATTGTCAACGAATTTAGGCCGGACGCCGTTTAGATTATAACCCGATTGTTTATCCTCAAGTCCAAAATTGGAACATAAGAACCATATCACGGTTTTAGCTATTATGTAGGATTATATTTATACGCTTAAAAAGTCAGGGGTTAATGACCGGGATAATCTTCTTTCCCGTGAAATCAATAAGACGACTGTAAAGAATTCAGGAGCTAAATATGGAGCGTAATGAACTTTCCAGCAGATTCCTGGAAGTCAGAAAGAAGTCGGAGGAGCTTTGCGAACCGCTTGAAACCGAAGACTATGTAGTTCAGCCTGTTGATGATGTCAGCCCGCCCAAATGGCATATCGGGCACACGTCATGGTTCTTCGAACGCTTACTTCTACAGGAATACGAGCCGAATTTCAAGCTTTTTCACGACCAGTATCACTACATTTTCAACTCATATTATGAATCTCTCGGTGAAAGAGTAATGCGCACCCTGAGGGGTACGCTGTCACGTCCTACCGTAGCAGAAGTAATGGAATATCGCAAATCGGTAACCGAGCGTATGTTGAATCTGCTGGAAAAGGTTGATGATGAGAAATGGCCTGAAATCGAAACGCTTACCACTCTTGGAATAAATCATGAACAGCAGCATCAAGAGCTTTTCCTGATGGATATCAAATATATCTATTCCGCCAATCCATTAAAGCCTGCCTATAATAAAGATTTTGAGGAAATTCCAGCGAGTAAACATAATGACAGAAGATATCTTCTTTTCAAAGGAGGACAACATCAGATCGGCGCTAACGGCTACGGTTTTGCCTATGATAACGAATATCCCCGGCATGATACATTGATACGCGATTTCGCGCTGGCCAAACATCCAGTCACCAACGGGGAATACCTGGAATTTATGAATGACGGCGGATATGAGGATCATCGTCTCTGGCTATCCGACGGCTGGGATACAATCAATACTCAAAAATGGAAACACCCGTTGCACTGGGAGAAGACCAAAGATGGCTGGATGGTTATGACTCTCTCAGGATTCAAACCGGTAAATCCAGATGAACCCGTATCCCATGTCAGCTATTACGAGGCTTCGGCCTTTGCACGCTGGGCCGGGAAACGTTTGCCGTCGGAGGATGAATGGGAGTTTGCCGCAAGTCAGAAAGGCAATTCGGTAGAAGAGGGCAATTTCATGGATAACAGAATTTATCATCCCACGGGCAACATCCTGCCTCAGGATGAGGACAGGCTCAATTCCATGATGGGCGACCTGTGGGAATGGACAATGAGCGCATATCTGCCCTATCCCGGATACGAGCAGGCTTTTGGCGCTCTGGGTGAATATAACGGTAAATTCATGAGTAATCAGATGGTGCTCAGGGGCGGATGCTGCGCGACTCCGCGCGACCATATCCGTCCAACATACAGAAATTTCTTTCAATGTGATAAACGCTGGCAGTTCAGTGGAATAAGACTGGCCGAGGATGCCTGATATGAAAACAAAAGACAAAAACCGGCAGATGAGAGTGATAAATCCGGGCGAAAGCCTAGAAAGATTCGGCGATCTGGAGGAATTCGCAATCGATGTTTTGGTTGGATTGTCCGAAATAAACAAGAAACTGCCCTCGAAATATCTCTATGACGCTGAGGGCAGCCGTCTCTTTAAGGAGATAACGGGCCTGAAGGAATATTATCCAACCGAATGCGAGAGAGAGACCCTGGAAAATAACAAGGATCGGATTGTAAGCCATATGGCTGACGAAGCGTTTAATCTGGTTGAATTCGGTTCCGGCGATGGGCAGAAAACCAGCCTGCTGCTGGAGCATTTCCTCAAACTCGATCTGGATTTTCAGTATGCCCCGATAGATATCTCCCAGTCTGTCATGGTCGAGCTTTTTGATGACCTGGATCAGAAATTTCCATCCCTCCAGGTGGAAGGTATAGTCTCGGAATATTTCTCTGGCATCAGATGGCTGAATAATCGTTCGGACCGGAAAAACCTGGTTTTATTCCTGGGATCGAATATCGGCAATTTCAGCCATGCCGAAGCGCGAATATTCCTGCGAAATCTTTGGAGCTGCCTGAATAATGGCGATCTGGTACTGGTCGGTTTTGACCTGAAGAAGGATATCGAGATGCTGCTGAAAGCATATAACGATTCAGAAGGCGTAACTGCCAAATTCAACATTAACATCCTCACCAGAATAAACCGCGAGCTGGGCGGGCAGTTCGATCTTTCAAAATTCAGGCATTTCGGCACATACGATGTATTTACCGGCGCCATGGAAAGCTACCTGGTCAGCCTGGAACGGCAGGAGGTCTTTGTCGAGGAGATTGGGCGCTCATTCAGCTTCCGCCCCTGGGAGCCCATTCATGTCGAATACTCCTACAAGTATCTGCAGTCCGACATCGAAATCCTCGCAAAGGAAACCGGCTTTAAAGTACGTGAACATCTGTACGATTCCAAAAAGTATTTCATCGACTCGATCTGGGAAGTAAAGAAGACCGAGAATAACAACAGCCAATGTTAGGAAGCTCTTTATGAGCAAAAACTATGATGCGATTATCATCGGCACCGGGCAGGGAGGAGTCCCCCTGGCGGTCGATCTTGCCAATGCCGGATGGAAAACTGCTGTTATCGAGAAAGCCCACCCTGGAGGGAGTTGTATTAATTTTGGATGTACTCCTACCAAAACCATGATCGCCAGCGCGCGGGTGGCATATCTCGCAAAACGCGGCCTTGATTTTGGAGTCGAGAGCGGCGATGTCAGGGTTGATCTTAAAAAAGTCCGCGATCGCAAACGTCAGATAGTAAGCAGCTTCAGAAGCGGTGTAGAAAAACGGCTGGAGCATGACAATATCGATCTGATTCACGGTCAGGCGGAATTTTTATCCTCGAATGAAATCAAAGTGAGAAATACAGATGGCGAGACGATAATCTCTGGCAAAAAGATCTTTATTAATACCGGCACGCGGCCCTCGGTGCCTCCGATAGAGGGCATCGACGAAGTCGGCCCTCTGGACTCTGAAGCGATTATGGAGCTCGATTCCCTCCCTGAGCATCTGGTTATAATCGGTGGAGGATATATCGGCTGCGAGTTCGGGCAGATTTTCAGACGATTCGGCAGCCGGGTGACAATAATCCAGCGTGATGACGCTCTTCTCAACCGGGAGGATCCCGATATTTCCGAAGAGGTGGCAAAGATATTCAAACAGGACGGTATCGAAGTGCTTTTTAACACCGAGGCCAAAAGTGTGATAAAAAATGAAAGCGGCAAAATATTAATGACACTCAAGACCGAGATGGGAGAAAAGCCTCTGGAAGCGTCACATCTGATGATGGCGTCGGGACGGACGCCCAATACGGACATGCTAAACCTAAAAGCGGCTGGTGTAAAAAGCGATGAGCGCGGATTTATTCCGGCTAATGATCGCCTGCAAACATCTGTCGAGGGAATCTACTGCCTCGGCGATGTTAAAGGAGGCCCGGCTTTCACGCATATATCCTATGATGACTATCGAGTACTGAAGGAGAATCTGCTAAATGACGGAAATTCTTCAATAGAAGGGCGTCTGGTTCCCTATGTTGTCTTCATCGATCCACAACTCGGACGGGTCGGAATGAACGAGACTGAAGCAAAAGCGGCGAATCTGAATTACAAAGTTGCTAAAATGCCTATGAAAAAGGCGGCTCGTGCGCTTGAGATGGACGAGACTCGCGGCCTGATGAAAGCGGTTGTTGATGCCGACTCCGGACTTATTCTGGGCTGTACGATTCTGGGAGTTGAAGGGGGCGAGATTATGAATGTACTTCAGATGGCTATGCTGGGGAAAGTGCCCTACACAAAAATTCGCGATACCGCAATCGCCCATCCCACACTGGGCGAATCATTGAACAATCTCTTTATGACCATATAACTACTTTAAATAGGCTAAAGCCCTTTAGCGGTTTTGCCTTTCATGCTCCACACTCACTGGGCGCACCAGGAAATACGCATAGAACAGATTTGGGGTGCCCCACTGCGTAAGCGGTGTTGATAAACTCTGATGGTGTAGCGTTGGGTCTTGATTCCGTCCCAGACGGAATCAAGACCCAACGCGACGAAAAATATCTTTTTCAACAAGCCCCAACGCGGGTGGGGCACCCAGAAAATATATACCTGCCCAAACGAAGTTTGAGCAGCCCACCCACATAACAATAATAATGGAATTTGCAGGTCATATCCCTGCAAGATTTGACGGCGTCGAAAGTCACAGACTTTCGGCATGCCAATATGAATCTAAGGCAGAATCGCTCCCTTAAGCCTCACTTAATTTCGGATTCTGCCTCATTCCTATTAATTTTATTTCCCGCAGCAATTCGGATCGGGCGGGTTGCCGCCGATGAATACATAGTTGATAATCAAAACAGCATCCGAGACATTAACCGAACCATCGGCATTGGCATCACCCACACACAATGGAACCGGCGCGGCGCCGCCAATGAAGACATAGTTGATTACGATTACTGCATCCGACACATTCACGCTCAAATCATTATTGCAGTCGCCGCAGATAACGTCATATTCTGTGGTAAATGTCCAGACCGGACCGGCAGTCGATTCATCGGCCTCGTCAAAGGCAATAATCTGCCAGAAATACTCCGTGCCGTATTCAAGATCAGTGGGCGGATCATAGACCTGCGCCAGTTGATCATCGCTTATAAGCGGTGGTGGATCGGTCGTTCCGAAGTAAACATCGTAATGTACCTGGTCATTGGTATTGGGATCGCCGCCCATCCAGCTCAATGATGCTGTCAGGGCAACTCCGGTTGCCTTGTCTTCGGGATCGGGAGAGGCGGGAGCATAAGGCGGAACATTCGGTTCCGGAATCAGCGACTTGAAGGCATAGGCAATGCCGGAGGAACCAAAGGTAAGGCAGGCAATGTTCGGCTCGGTGTTGGCCGAGATATCTCCTACCTGGATATGCTTTACGGCGTCTGCGCAGTTGTAGCTGAAAAGCTCGCTACCGTCGTTATCTATAACATACAGCTTATTGTCATCTCCACCGGCAATCGCCTCATCATCACCATCACCGTCGACATCATACCCGAACACGCTTTGAACATCATCGCCAATCGGGAAGCTCCAGATCAAAGAACCGGTCAGGCCATCATAAGCATAGACCGAGGCTGATGATCCGCCGCCCACAATCACATCCGGATTCTTGTCGCCGTTGATATCGCCATGAGCCAGTCCGTAAGCGTTACTGTTAAGATCGACCGAGGCGGTCCAGAGCGTATCATGAGTAGCGCCGTCGATCATGTAGACCGTATTGGGATTTAAGGAAACACCTGCGGCCACATCCGGAACATCATCATTGTTAACATCAAAAACTTCCACATATTCAACCTTATTGGCGCAGACATACTCCCACATAAAGGATCCGTCACTGCCGTCCACAACAACAACCCTGCTTCCGTTCGTTGCTCCCGTCAGTCCGCAGACCACATCGACAGGACCGCTGCCATTCATCTGGGCAACCGCTACTTCCTCCAGATCGGCTCCTGCCGGATAATTCCAGATCTCGAGCCCGGTAGTGCCGTCAATAGCATAAACATGGCTGTCGTCAGTACCCGCGATAACATCATCGGCGCCGTCGCCATTCAGATCGGCAGATACGAGACAGGAGCGGTAAATCTGGTCTGTGGGTGTGGTAAATTGCCAGAGAATATCCCCGCTCATACCGTCCAAAGCGGTAACCATATCATCCGCGCCGCCAACCGCTATATCATAATCGCCGTCATTATCGTAATCCCCATGAGTGATCGCATACAGGTTTTCTGTGCCGGTCCATGACCAAAGAATAACATCTCCTGTCTTGCCGTCAATAGCGGTAGCTTTGTCATCGACGGAAACAGCCGTTACAACATCGGCATGATCATCCTGATTCAGGTCAACCACAGTCAGGGCGTTTCCGTACTGGCCGAAATCATATTCCCACAAAAGCGGAGTTTGGATTGTTTTCAGAGCCCAAATAGTCTGCTCCGGAGTGGGATTGTAGCTGGCCCCGCCCCCGGCTGCGATATCGGTCCAGAGATCGCCATCAAAATCGGCGCATTTAACATCATAAATCCTGCCGGATACTCCGAAATACCACATCGGATTGCCGGTCGTAGCATTAATAATCTGAACCCGGTCGTAAGATGCGGCAACGATATCCAGATAACCGTCGTTATCCACATCCCCCACTGCGGTATTATAGACATATCGCGTAAGCTCCGGTGAAACCACCATCGGTGTATTGACATCGCCGTCAAAAATATACAGCTTCCTCTGCGCCAGATAATTGCCTACGATCAGGTCCTTATCTTTATCATCGTCTATATCCACTGAATTCAGATAAAAGGCGCCGTTGGTATGATCCATTGCGCCAAAATCATAAGTCCATTCGGTAACACCGGTAAGACCGTCACGAACCTGGATTTCGCCGTGATCGTCATCGAAATGCAAACCAAATACCACTTCCAGGAAACCGTCATCATCAATATCATCGATGAGCATATCCGAGCCATAGTACGGTACTGTCTCTTCCCAGATTTCTGAACCGTCAACACCGTCAACAACGCCCAGGTAGTTGTCATAGCCCGTCAGATATTCATGAGTATAGCCGACGTCGTCAATGCCGTCCTCGTTGACATCTCCAACCGCCACAGCATTTACAAAGATCGAACCCAGATATTTGCGCCAGATATAATCGCCCGTGGAACCGTCAATTGCATAAACGTAATCATCGAATCCACAGCAGGCCACATCCAGATTCCCGCTGTTATTGAAATCACCGATAGCAAGGTCTGTGACTGAGGCACCGGTACCGAAATTCCAGATTTCCGTGCCCGTGACGCCGTCAATCGCGCGCACTCGTCCATCGACTTGAATATCGGTGCCGTATGCGCCGCCACCTATTATATCGGGCACGCCGTCAAGGTTGATATCGCCGCTAATCAGCGATTTTACACCGTCCTGAAACCAGAAGGTCCAGAGTGTGTCTCCGGTCATGCCGTCAAGGGCGTATACCAGCGAGGAATCACTGTAACTGTCTGATTGGTATTCTCCTCCAATTATATCCGGAGTATCATCGCCGTTTAGATCGGCCACTGCAATATTGGCCATCGGACGGTTGCTGCCCTTAGTCCACAAGGGCGTGCTGGAATAATCCGAGGTCATTGGCTCTGCAGGCCAGAGCGCCATATCATCGGCATAAAGCCCTGAGAATGAGATCGTCAGAGCAAATACCACCAGGAATAAAACAACTCCCGGCAAATTTGCTGTTTTTTGGGATGCAAACATATTTTTCCTCCAAATGCGGTAAGTATTAGAAATGTATGTATTCTCAAAATACTCTGCTTATTTCTCAGGTGAGAAAAAGGTCCCGGTATAATACCTTAAATTAACAGATTTCTAATAATATGCAAGTCAATTTGAGATTATGGTAATGTCCAGAGAAATGTGTAAAAAGGTGTATCCATTATAATCTCAAGCGGCC
>CAZBZV010000016.1:0-63883 GCA_964496505.1 uncultured Ignavibacteria bacterium
ATAGAAGATCCCACCCCTCATGAGCCGAAAACGGCTCAACGGGGATGGGGCACCCTGATACCGTTTTTCGAGTTATTCCCATGTTATCGTGCCATCGGGAACCCTTTCCCGGCAGTAATAACATGATAGATAAATCTCTGAATAAGCGAGGAGAAGAGCGAAGGAGCATAAGGTAAAATGAGTAAGGAAATATTCCTTATTACCACAACATTTCACCTGGAAAATTGATTTGCCACATCAACAAAGACATCAATCACATACGGCCTCAAATCTTCGGATTTTACCCCGAGATGATTATGAATATCAGCAATCGCCAATTTCCACTCATCTTCGGATTTTGGACCGTTCATATCAATGTCGTTTACGAAATAAACAAATACCAGCCATGCCGGAATTTCATTCAAGTTCCTGAGAAAATACAAATAAGCCAGTCGATTTGCATATTGATAATATCCTTTGGTCCAGTTTGATGGCGAGGAAGCCCCGTAGAACCGGGCAGCCTCCTTAAGACTGTTTTGGATTTGTTCCAATGACTGATCACATGCCTGACAGGATGAGCGCATTTCCGAAATATGCGATTTCGCCTCCACCAGAATTATATCTCCACTCCCGGATTTTGCCAAGCCATCCCATACCGGCCCTCCCCGCGGCCAGAAATCGTCAAGGCTTCGATTCGGCAACTTGATATCCAAAACCTTCAGCAGATCATTATCTCGATATTCGGCATGACGATCTCCACTAAGAGGCGACAGCCATTTAATATCGTCATGATCATTTAATTGCATTTTGGCCTGGAGATTGACATTCAAAAGATGCGGATATTCGTTGACAACAACCTGCATCCACTTCTGGCTCCCCTTAATTGCTTGATCCTGAATTATCCTGGTCATAATTATTCCTTTGCATAAAATCAGCAAATATTATTTTAATCAATAATCGGTGTCTGATACTTCGTGGAGTTATCCTAATATATTCATCGGAATCCAAGAACCGTTCTTTAGCTGCCTGACAGCCTGTTTGCCGCGACAATGTGACGTCATAGAACATAATATCCGTCCAGTGCTGCCGGGAACCCTTTCCCGGCGGGTGATTTGACCGCACATAAATGGGTGGCATGCCCAAACCAGTTTGGGCATGTATGTATTCCGGGCCAATCAAATTTGACCCGGCCACCCAAGCGGGTACGGAACGTGGGTGCCCCACTGCGCAGCGGTGGGCTTTTTGCCTTAAAGGAATTCACTAACGAAATAGAAGATCCCACCCCTCATGAGCCGAAAACGGCTCAACGGGGATGGGGCACCCAGACCCATGCCTTGTCATTCTGAGGGATTCCCGACCTCTGGTCGAGAGCGACCGAAGAATCTCTCACTAATCAAACAGATTCTTCGCTTCGCTCAGAATGACATTTTCAATTGAAAGCTTTACTCAACAAATCCCACCCGTCTGAAACATCCTAAAATCCCGCTCCCCATTTAAACTTTGTGAAATCCCGATAACCTTCGTATAATTTGTATGCTTGACAATAGCTTAAAGCAAACATAGATTAATGCCCATAATTCTGGAGGAATATTTTGGAAAATTTATGGGAAATAGAATTCAAGGCAGGCCGTCGTGCCTTCTATATAAATGTCAATAAGGTCGAATTCGAGCCGGGCGATTATGTTATCGTGGCAGCCGAACGCGGCGAGGATATGGGAAAGGTGATTCGCGAGTTTCTTCCCGCGGTCAATCTCAAGTATCATCCCACCGCGGTTTTGCGCAAGGCCAATGATGATGATCTCGGCAAGCTCAATTTCAACCGCGAGAAGGAAGAGGAATCGTTCGGCGAATGCCTGACCTTAATCGGCAAACACGGCCTGGATATGAAGCTGGTCGATGTCGAATACCAATTCGACTGCAACAAACTGACCTTTTATTTCACTGCCGATCAACGTGTCGATTTCCGCGAGCTGGTCAAGGACCTGGCGGCGATCTATAAGACACGTATCGAACTGCGCCAGATCGGAGTACGTGACGAAGCCCGCAGGATCGGAGGATTCGGAATCTGCGGCCTTAAGCAGTGCTGTTCCTGCTGGCTTAGGGAATTCGAACCGATTACCACCCAGCTTGCCCGCGAGCAGAACCTGGCCTTAAATCCGCAGAAGATTTCAGGAAACTGCGGACGGCTTCTATGCTGCCTGCTCTACGAGCAGAATCATTACCAGCAGGCGCTTTCCGAATTTCCGGAACTGGGATCGCATTATCAAACCGAAAAGGGCAGGGCAACAGTCGAGAAGGTCAATGTTTTCACACAGGAGATGATAGTAAAGCATCCTGATAACTATGAAGAAAAGGTAAAACTCAGAGAGAGTTCGACAGATAGATATGGTTTCAGAACCACATACCGAAGAGTGGTCAATATTAACGGGGGAGATGAGAGTGAGTCAGCCTGACAGTTTCTATGTTACTACTCCGATTTATTATGTGAATGCCGAACCGCATATCGGAAATGCCTATACCACAGTTGCCGCCGATGTCCTGAATCGTTATCACAAACTTCTGGGATATCAGTCCTATTTCCTGACCGGTACTGATGAACACGGCTCCAAGGTTGCCGAATCGGCCGAAAAGGCCGGCCTTAGCCCTCAGGAGCTTTGCGACAAAAACAGCGGGGTCTTCAAAAAAAACTGGGAAAAACTGAATATAGAATACGACAAATTCATCCGCACTACAGATCCGGAACACGAAGAAATAGTCCGCAAATTCATCCAGGTCCTGCACGACAAGAAGTATATCTATCAGGGCGAATACAAGGGCCTATACTGCACCGGTTGCGAGAAGTTTATTACCGAGAGAGAGTTGACCGAGGACGGCAAATGCCCGGTGCATCTGACTAAACCTCAGGAAGTCCGCGAAAAGAATTACTTCTTCAAACTCTCGGAATTCCTCGAACCGCTAAGGCAAAAAATCGAGTCGGGCGAGCTCGAAATCGTACCGCAAAACAGGCGCAACGAGGTTCTGGGCCTTTTTAAGCAGAATCTCGAGGATTTTTCTCTCTCGCGTGAGCGGGTCAAATGGGGCGTGAGCCTGCCCTTTGATGAGTCCCAGGTAACTTATGTCTGGATAGACGCTCTTATTAACTATATCTCAGCGCCCAAATATCCCGACGGCCCGGATTTCGACCGTCTCTGGAATAAATCGGCAGTGATCCATCTGATGGCCAAGGATATCCTGAAATTCCATTGTATTTACTGGCCTGCCATGCTGATGGCGGCCGATGTCAAGCTTCCGGACAAGATAGTCATACACGGCTATCTCAACCTTGACAGCCAGAAAATCAGCAAATCACTTGGCAATATTATCAGGCCGGATGATATGATCGGATGGTTCGGGGTTGATGCCTCGCGTTTTCTGGTGCTGAATATGTGCGCCTTTGGCTCCGACGGCGATATCCGTATCGAGGACTTTTATACAAAATACAATGCCGACCTTGCCAATAACTACGGCAACCTCGTTTCGCGCACATTGAAGATGATCGATCGTAACTTAAACGGCATCCTTCCCCAGCCTAAAGGCGGAGAAATGCCGGAGATTATCAAAGAGGGTTACGAGACGGTCAAAAGAGTCCGAGAAAAGCTGGTTGACGTGCAGATCAAGATGGCTACCGACGAAATCATAGCTTATTTAAGCAGGTTGAATATATATTTCGACGAAAACAAACCCTGGGTGCTGGCCAAGGAGAATAAGACAGACGAACTGGGCGAGGTGCTTTATAATGCCTCATATGGAATAGCCCTGTCTTCGGCATTGCTTTCACCCTATCTGACGGAAAAAGCCGCGACAGTCCTGGAATCGCTTTTCGGCAAAAAGGTACCGCCCGAGGTTGTTCTGCAGGAGCTCGGGAATGCTCTCGGATTTAGCGATAAAATAGAACCACCGAAGAAAAACCTCTTTCCCCGTCTTTCGATGCCGAAAGACCTTGCTCCCAAAGCCGAGGAGCCGGCCGCCGATAACCTTATCGGCATCGAGGATTTCGCCAAAGTACAGCTCCAGGTAGCAGAGGTCAAAGAAGCGGAAAAAGTCCCTAAGGCCGACAAGCTACTGAAACTCCAGCTTGAAATCGGCCAGGACAAGCGCCAGATTGTGGCCGGGATCGCCGAATTTTATAAGCCTGACGCTCTGGTTGGCAAAAAGATTATCGTGGTCACCAATCTCAAGCCGGTTAAACTGCGTGGTATCGAATCCAACGGCATGCTTCTAGCCGCCAAAAAGAAGAAAAAACTCTCTCTTCTGACAGTGGATTCTGATATACCCACTGGAGCCAAAATCAGTTGATATGATCGATACACACTGCCATCTCGATTTCAATAACTATGATGATGACCGCGAGGATGTCATCAAAGAGACAATCGAGGGTGGCGTGCATAGAATGATAAATATCGGTATCGACGAGGAAACATCGATCAACAGCCTGGAGCTTTCGGAGAAATACGATAATATTTATGCCGCAATCGGATATCATCCCCATTCAGCCAGCGAATTCAACAAGACGGTTCAGGATAAACTGGAACGTCTGGCTCAGCATCCCAAAGCGGTTGCAATCGGTGAAATTGGATTGGATTATTACCGGAATTATTCTCCCCGTGAAGATCAGATCAATGCCTTCCGCCGGCAGATAAGTCTGGCGGCCGATCTGGAACTCCCGATCGTAGTGCATATTCGCGAGGCGATGGAGGAAAGCCTCAAGATATTGAAGGAAGAAAAGGCTTATGAATGCGGCGGAGTGCTGCATTGCTTCCCCGGAGATTACGAGGACAGCCAGAGGGCTCTGGATATGAATCTGCTGGTTGCCTTCGGGGGCACGATGACATTTAAAAATGCCCGCGCCTCAAAAGTTGCCGAAAAAGTACCGCTAAAACAGATAATCCTCGAAACCGATGCACCCTTTCTCACCCCCGTACCCTTTCGAGGTAAACGCAATTCTCCTCTCTACGTCCATTATGTGTACAAGAAACTGGCAGAAATCAAAGAGATTGATTTTGCCGAACTCGAAAAAAAGATTGATAAAAACGCGGTATCTTTGTTTAATTTAACTTGATGCTTAAGCCAAAGAAATCATTAGGTCAGAATTTTCTAAAAAGCAAAACAACGGCTCAGAGGATCGTCAATCTACTCGACCCGGGGCTTGATGATGCTGTCCTCGAAATCGGTCCCGGAACCGGGGTTATGACCGAAATTTTGATCGAATCCGGCGCGAATGTCTATGCTGTCGATATTGACCAGCGTATGATCAACTTCCTTGCCCAGAAGTATGCTTACGCCGATAACTTCGAGCCGATTCACGCCGACATTATGGATTATGATTTCGATCAAATAGAGAGCGAAGGTAGAATCAAGGTCATCGGCAATCTTCCCTATCATATGACCTCCCCTATTCTGGAAAAGATCTGCTATTTCCATCATAAAGTGGAATTTGCGGTTTTGACAGTCCAGAAAGAGGTGGCGGCACGAATAACCGCCGAGGTTGGAAGCTCCGATTACAGCGCGCTGACTATTTTTATAAATAATTACTGCAATGCCGAGGTCATGTTCGACTTAAGCAGAAAACAGTTTCATCCACCGCCCGAGGTAACGTCCTCGGTGATACGTCTGGATTTCTTCAGAGAGCCCTTAATCGATCCCGGCCGGTACCTTTCAATCCGCAACCTGATAAAAAAGCTTTTCAGCCAGAGACGCAAGAAGGTTGTTAATTCGCTTATGAACAGTCTGAACATGAGCAGAGAAAAGGCCGAGGAAATTCTGGATGAGGCCTCGATCGATAAAGACAACCGTCCTCAAAATATTTCTCTCGAAGAGTATGTTCGTCTTGCGGACTCATTATATAAATATGACGTTGAATTATAAGACATTTTTCGCGGGCCTGATAATTCTGTTTATGGCCGGTGTACCGCTTCATGCCCAGGGCGTTGTTTTCGATTTCTCCCACGATAAGTCCACTTATCATTGGGAGGATTCTATCTGGGTCGATAATGATCTATCCAAAAATATTCATCTCCGAATGTACAACCACTCCACCGCAACCCTGATTCGCAAATCGCTTTTCATCGACAGCGGCGACCGCTGGCAAAAAAATGCCAATACCGACCTGGCCTTAAGCTTTGGTCATAAAAACCGTTTCTCATGGGGAATCTCCGCCTTTAATAACTACAACCGGCTGGAAAGCCGGCGGGTTGGTATAAACCGTCTGGGCCTGCATCAGGACTATAGATTAAGCAATTCAATCAAAATGCATTCCCAGCTTTCATATTCCGAGGCCACGCGCCATTACAATGAAGTCAAGGATCGCGACCGGGGCGTCATGCAACAACTCGACTTATCCTATATCGGTGATCTTTTCGGGCTCGGCAGCCTGGGAGCATCATACAATCATGAATTGAACCTCTTGCAGAGAACACCCGAGAAATCATTCGGCATCGATCTCGGTTTCGCCAACCGAAGCACAAAACAGCAGATTCAAGTCAATTACAGCGGCAATTATCAGCAGAATAAATTCTTTACCGATCTGACCTCGTTTGAAAATGTCACCACCCAGGATAAATACAATCACCAGGGTGATCTACATATAAATCTTGATCTGATAAAGAATCTTGACCTTGATTTGGTCTCAAATTATTCCTACCGCCGTTTCGAGTATAGTGATGATACGGAAGACTCCCAATCGGGAATAATCGGGCGAGATAACCTGACAGCGACTTTTTACTATAAACTGGCGGCCTCATATCCGCTCTTTGGAGTATCCCTCTTTAAAACCGAGTATATCTACCGCGACAGCGATGAGGAGTTCGGTGATCTATTCTCCGGCCAAAATATCACCCTGGGCGAACTGCGCCTGTCCTATTATATATCATGGAGCAAAAAGGATTCGCTCTATGCCTCAGGCACCTTTTCAGTAACTACTTATTCGGGCAAGGATCCAGACAACCTGTTTTCCGACCGCGACCGGGTATTCAAGCTGGGACAATTTGTGTACCAGCGAGATTTTTCAAAGCATTTTATGCTGCGCCTGCGGGGATCATACCAATACTACCATTATATCTATATCTCCGAACGGCTTTCGGCCAATAACAACCATAATATCCTTTACCTGGCCCACCCGGAATTAATCTGGACTCCTGCCGAGGCCCTTCAGATTTCGCAGAGCTGGGTTATGCATGCCAATTATATTTACTATGATTTCGAAAAATATGAAGAATCTCAGCGCAATACGCTTTATCGCAAAGCCAGCTATCTGATGAAAGTGAATTATTCCATTTTCAGAAATCTCGATCTTTTGTTATCTTACCGTTATCGCTATGAGGATTTCGGGCAGCTTGTCTATAAAGATCAATGGGCACAGAGGATTAGCTGGGATCGCAAGGGACATCTGCCCTCTATCGAGATGTTTTGGCGGCCGTTTACAGAACTTCTGGTCAATCCCGGCTATTCTTATGAAAGGAAGCAGTCTTTCGATCATTTGCCCGGAGAGGAGCAGGGCACAAAGCTGCTGGAAGAAAAAGAGCTGTTTGAAAGAGAGAAAATATTTATTAATATGGAGTACAGACCCGGCTCGAAATCGCGGATTAGACTGGAATATACCCGCCGGGTGCAGGAATCAAGATTGTTTTTGAATGAGGATTCAGACATTATAACCTTGAATATCAGCAGGTATTTCTGATGCGAAAATATATTCTGATTATCATATTGATACTATTCGTTGCCTGCGCCAGTCCTTTCGACAGCCGGGACTCGGAACTGCCAACCACTGACCAGGGTACATTTATACAGCCGGTTTCGCCTCAGGTGGTTCTGTTAAATCTGGAAAATTCCTATAAGGAATTAATAATAACCAATTTCATTCAGTCCCTTGATTCCAGCTTCTATTTTATTTATGACTTTGTAACCGGCCGGCCCGCTGATGGCGACTCGGGATGGGCTTATACCGAAGAGCTGCGCCTGACCGAATCATTCTTCAACAGCCATCAGGCCGACACGGCGGGAGAAATTATCCTTTCCCTCACTCCTCTCGAAAACCAGGTCGATCAGTCCTTCGATACAACCGCAGTCCTGTACCGAAGCTATAACCTGACAGTGATAAAAACGGGCAATGATGATCAAATCGACACAACCGAGTATCTGGGAACTTCGATCTTTACCATGCTCGAAAACGATCAGGGACTCTGGAGCCTTTTAAGATGGGAAGATCAGCATCAAAACACCAATATTCCCAACTGGGCGGATTTTAAAAATGGGTACCGTTAAGGATATCTTTTTTATAGTATTAATATCCACTCTCGCATTCGGCATATCCGCATGCCTCAATCCATTCGCGCCTTCAGTTCTGGGACCTTCGGGGGTAAAAGCGATAGTACGTCAGGTCGAGCCGGACAGCACGCTGCATAATTTCAAGTATGCCTATGAGCATAACGATATCGATGTTTATGAAAATTGTCTCGACGAAAATTTTATCTTCCGCTATGTCGATCAGGATCTTGCCGGGCAGATCGAAACAGTGGAGATACCCCGCGACGGCGCCTCCGGTGATATCGAGCGCACGCGTAATCTATTTGCATTCTTCGATGAAATTCGACTCGATCCCTGGATTCCGGTCTTCGACAGGACCGAGATCAAGGGAGATGAAATCTGGGAGATATATAAAGTATATTTCCAGCTTTCCGTGCGCGATACCGACGGTGATTTCGGCCTTGAGCATTACGAAGCGACCGGCATTGCAGAGTTTTCATTCAGGCAGTCGGGAGAGGATGAATTGTGGAGAATTGTATTCTGGGATGATCAGTCCAATCAATAAATTTATGAAAGATAAATGTGGAAGAGGGTTATGCTGTGAAAAAACTTTCAGTTAGTCTGGATCAGATAGGGCTTTTACGGGAGGCTCGCAAGATTCGCACTCCTGACCCGGTCACCGCGGCCGGAGTGGCAGAAATCGCAGGGGCGGATTCGATATCTATTCACATTCGTCTTGATCGCAGGGGCATTCGTGAACGCGACCTGTATCTCCTGAAGGAAACCTGCAAAACACGCCTGAATCTTAATATCTCACCCAAAAGCGAGATGCTTTCGATGACCAGCGAGGTCAAACCGCATGAGGTGACGATTCTCCCCGAGAGAGCTACCGAACTTTACACTGAACGCGGCATCTCGGTCGAAAGCGCAGAGGAATTCAACACAGATTTATTCGGGCAAATTCAGGGCACCGGCTCGAAATTGTTTCTGATGGTAGAACCGGAGGCGTCCGATATCAAAGCCGCGTCCAAGGCCGGATGCGCCGGAATCCAGCTCTACAGCCTGGCATATACAACCGTCAGAACCGAGACCGAACGTCAGGTCGAACTGGACAAAATCGCAAAAGCGGCCGAATTTGCTGCCAAAAACGATCTGGATGTGAGGCTGGGAGGCGGCCTGGACTACAACAATATATTTCCATTTCTAAAAATACCGGAAATATCCGAATTCGTGATCGGTCATGCTATAATAGCCCAGGCCCTGATGGTGGGGCTGGCCAAGGCAGTCGAGGATATGGTTACAATAGTCAAATGGAGTTGACCTATTGACAAAAATCTACAGGGATCAAAACGCTGACCTGAAGTTCTTGAAAGATAAAAATTGCCTGATTCTCGGCTATGGCAGCCAGGGGCGCGCGTTTGCCCTGAATCTCAGGGATTCATCTATCGATGTCGAGATTTGCCTTAAAGCGGACAGCCTTTCAGCAAATGAAGCCCGGGCTGAAGGCCTGAAGGTGATCACTCCTGACGAAATTGACGACCGCTATGATACAATTCTATTCATGATTCCCGATCATATCCAGGGCGAATTCTACGAGAAACACATTAAAAATAAGCTCAAAGATAATGCCTGCCTCGTATTTGCTCACGGTTATGCGATCCACTTCAAGCTAATCAATCCTCCCTCAAATGCGGATATTGTCCTGGTTGCTCCGCATGGCCCTGGCAATGATTTGCGCGAAAAGTTTATTCGGGGGGAGGGGATATCCTGTTATGTCGCTGTAGAACAAGATCATTCCGGATATGCAATGGATATTGCTCTGGCTATCGCCAAAGCTATCGGCTCGACACGGGTGGGCGCATTTGAAACAACCTTTGAACATGAAACCCTGGGCGATCTTTTCGGCGAGCAGGCGCTTTTATGCGGCGGCCTGGCCGAGCTCGTTACAAAATCCTACGAGACTCTGGTGCAAAAGGGCATCCCCGAGGAAAATGCTTATCTCGAAACGGCGCATCAAATCGATCTTCTGGCCTCACTTTTAAAAAAGCACGGTATCCACGGCATGACTGAAAGAATTTCTATGACAGCCCAGTACGGCATGCTGAAAACCAGAGATAAAATAATTAATGGTGCCGCTGAAAAGAGATTAAATCAGATATTTGAGAAAATAAAAGCAGGCCGGTTCGCAGAAGACTGGCAGAATGAATATAAGGACGGCTTGAAAAACCTGAAGGAATATAAGGATAAGCTGAAAATACATCCCATTGAGAATGCGGCTGAGAAAATTAAGAAGATCATTGAATAAATATGGAAATCGCATACAGGAATCTAAAGCCCGAAGACTATGACAGTTTAATAGTGCTGTGGGAATTCTCGGGACTGCCCGCACGTCGTAAAGGCCGGGACAGCCGTGAAAATATGATAGAGCACATTAAAAAGGAGCCGGATTTCTTTATCGGCGCTTTTAATGAGGACAGGTTAGTGGGCGCTGTAATTGCGACTTCGGATTTGCGCAAGGGCTGGATAAATCGCCTGGCTGTTCATCCCAAATACCGGCGGCACGGGGTCGCCTCAAAACTTCTGAAGATATCCGAAAAGCGTCTTATAAAATCGGGAGTGGAAATAATATCCTGCCTCGTTATGGATGATAATCAGCCGTCAATCGACTTCTTTCAATCCGAGGGCTACAGAAGTATGAGTGAGGTATTATACTTCCGCAAAGTGCTTCATCCAGAGGTGTAATAAAAAGGAAAGCGGATGCCGACTTTCGAGCAGGTAACATTTATCGACAGGGATATTCAAACAGTCTTTGATTTCCATCTTGATTTGGACAATCTTTTGAAAATCTCCCCTGATGACGCTAACCTGCAGATATTCCATGCGCCTGAAAAGATGGAGCAGGGGGCTCGGGTGGGACTATTTGTCAAGATCGGACCGATTACTACTACGATGGAAACGGTTATCGAGGAACTCAATCCTCCTCATAAATTCGTGGATAAACAGGTCGGCGGCTTTTTTTCCAAATGGCTGCACACACATCTCTTTGAAAAAGTAACCGAAAACAAGACCAAATTGACTGATAAAATCGAGTACAGCCTGCCGGGCGGGATGTTCGCCAATATTGTGGGAGGAGGAATCGCCCAGAGAAAGATTGAGGAGATGTTCCGTCACAGGGCGGGCATGACAAAAAAACTGCTTGAAGAGAAACCTGAATAAAAAAAGGCGGCCTGCCGGCCGCCTTAAGCTTACCACTAAGGGATTAGAATCCCCCGAAATTATCCATCAGACCGGACTGCAGGAAGGAAATCTTCCATTCACCCTCTTTTTTAATCAAGGTAATATTATTGGTATTGGTCTCCATCTCAAAAGTCTCGCCCTCGATTGCGGACTTGGCCTGACCGATAGCATCCTTGATAATTTTCGTCTTTTCCTCGAATGGAGCATCCAGTTCATCGAGATTTTCCATTTTATCAAAAGTTTCCTGGTCTATACGAGCCTTGAAAAAATCCTCCATATCCTCTTTGGGAACCGAAAATGTAATCGGTACGGTCAGCGTATCTCCTTCGCCCACCGGCTCGCCGATCTCATATTTTATCAGATTTTCGGGAATCGGTATAAGCTCCTCATACATAACGCGCATCAGCCTCATCTCTTCCGACATAGTATCATTGTCCTTGCCGGTAATGAAATCGTAAAAGCCGGGTATCATCCCCATCATAGCGCGTTCCTCGCTGGCCATCATCTGATAGGCAGCATTCAAATCGCCCTTTTTAAAAATATTGTCCAGAAACTGTGCAACATGCTTCGCCTCGCCCTTGGCCTGGGTCTCGCCGCCCCCGCCTCCGCAGGCCAGCGCCAGAAGCAAAACTAAAGCCACCGATAAGGCAATAAATTTCCTCACCACTTCCTCCATTTTACTTTATAGTTGGTTATCATACTATTTTAATAAATATATGCCCGCTTCTAAATCAGATCAAATAAAACAATTAAGATTTATAATGCGATAATATTACTTCATAGAAGTTTTATTTGCATCGGGCATCGGTGAGAAATCCTCGCCGGGATTATGGCGGGGCATCATGGGCGAATCCTGGGTATAATCACCTCGCGCTTTCTGGTTATTATAAGTGCGCATCTTAATCGTAAGATCCTGACAGGCCTGACAGCGGCAAATATTATTGACCTTTTCTTTGGGAATCACACGTTTGGGCTGATGATCCGGGGCATACACACGCTTTCCGACTATAGTGTATCCTTTGGAAAAATCTCGCAGATCTTTCCATTTCACGCCCTGCACGACCTCGCTGTTGTTTTCATCGTAAATCGTGGCTCCGGGACAGTCGATCATAACCATCTCTCTGCCGTCGTCTCCCTTGTACTCGCTAACGGCATTTGCAAAAAAGTTATAATAATCTCCGTAGCGGTCGTTGCATTCAACGCAAATGAATACATCATTGAATTTCTTCATCTGCTTTCCGCAGATCGGGCATATCTCCTGGTTGTCCATCTTATGCTCCCCTGAGTTAGATGATGGTTATTTTCTGGCGCCGTAGACTCTTCCGGGAGGCGGCATTCTGAACGTATCCCCCACGACTTTAACTCCGCAGGAGGGACAGACCTTTTTGCCGTTGATCCTTTTCAGCTCCCTGCGGCAAAGCGGGCATCTGGTAATTTTCCTTGGCACAATGTTTCTCCATATTTTAGATTTTCATTTCAAGCATTTATTTTGCAAGGTCTGTGCCGCCCCGGCAGCGATTTGTAATTTGCTGAAAGCGAATGACTTAGATGGCGGTATTGCAGGATGAAATGTCGAAAAGATGTGCTAAATATGGGAGTTTGCCTATACTCTTGGCTGGAATACAATATTGAAATGCCGAAAATATCAGGCTTTTATGAGGAATAGAAGCGAAAATGCTGCTCCCGCCACCGGCAGCACCGCAAGCAGATTGACCGAGAAAAAAGTAGTGGCTATATACCCCGCCACAAGCGCAGGAATAACTATGAAGCGCAGAAGATTGAAGGCCAGCTTAAAGATCTTGAAGATGATCACAAGCACCAGGATAACACCACAGAGATATATGCCGGTGGTTACATCCTCGCCGAATTGGGCAATCAGATAGTTATGGTATTCGCCTATCCGGGCGGCGGTCTCCCCCACAACCGAACCGAGCCGCGATAGAACCAGATCGACCATGTTATTCATTTCCTACCTCATACTTCGAGTTCTTCAACCGGTTCAATCGTCAATGATGATTCTCCCACTCTGGATAAACCGATCATACGCTGCGTCAGGAAATTCTGGGATGTGATCCACTGCTGCGAGAGGTTTAGAACTTCTTCCTGCGCGACCTCGGTAATCCAGTCGATAGTGACCGCGTCGTAATGTTCACCGTCGACCGTTAGATCATCCATTGATAATGTAAATCTGACCTTCATAAGCCTCCTACCTTGTTGTCAATTCAAACAGTAGTAATTGCAAGGCTTATGCCGCCAAAAAAAAAGCGCGTGAAAAGGTCAATTTGGAGCTGTAAGTTGTTGTATATGAATATATTATGCGATCAGCGCGGCCGGTTTCGGTGTGAAACAGTTGAACAGTGCGCTTCAAATATATCGGATCGTCTCCATACCCTGTTGGGGAGATAACAATATCATAATAGCAAAAATCCCTAAAAGATTTGTATAAATCACAATCTAAACGTATACTCTTAGAGGGAGCTGAAATGCGCAAAATATTGAAAAACCAGTATAAACGTCACGATATCTTTACCTGCAATCATTCGGCCCATCACCGCTTCGGAGGAGCTGTTTCCACATATTATATCCTTTCGGAGAAGAAGTGCTATCCCGAGGGCTGTATCAATTTCATCTGGCGCTGCCGTCTTCTGAACAAGGGGCATGCCTGCCCCAAAAAGTACACTCATGTGGGACGTAAGTGCTTTTCCTGCAAAGAATATTATGAAGATAAATACTGCCAGCAGCCGAAATTAAAGGTCAGCGATGATGAGTATCGAGAATTTCTGCGCGAAAAGGAGGACTTCGATCACTGGGTCAGTCAGTATAACGGTCGGGAGGTTGAAATTGATGCCAGCGTTTCCACCATAAATCCCAGCCTGATTATGACCAATGGCGGCAAAAGACCGAAATTCCGTTTTAACGGCTGGATTCTGGTATTCGACAGCGTGCATGTTGATTACGATCTGTTTGACGATACCGCTTTTGGCTGGATATCCCAGAAAACGCAGGATGGGCTTCAATTGGGGCGAGGAACATCATTTGAGGCCAGGGCGAAATTTAATTTCGAGCGCGGAAGGCTGAGATTCAATCGCATCCACAATTTCGATATAAAAGGCGCTGGAATCGAACCGGCTCCGGATATCAATGAAATTATGGTAGCGACCCAGACCGCCTCACGCTTTCCGGTTCAGCCGGATAAATGCATTCACTGCCCGGAGGGGGTGCTGGTGGATAATGTGGATTTCAAGAAAACCCGAAATGGACGCCGTAGAAATCTGGTTTGCCTACAGGGGGTAAAAAATCCGGCCGAATGTATCTATCATCTTTCGGAAATACTGGATTCGGAAAAGTAGTTCAGTCATCAAAAGAATCGAGAATCTTGAAGGCTTCTCGATGAAGGTACTCGCGGTAATGCAGTCCGCCCACATCGAGCTCAAGCATTATCCTGGCAAAGTTTTCAAACTCATCGCGTTCGGCCAGATATACCTTTTTGATCTCCTTAGTGTCAATCGGCCTCAATTGGCCCTCTTTCCAGTCGGTCAGAAGCAGATGAGAAACCCAGTCGACACTATGATTCTCCGAATAAAAACGGACAAAAATCCGTAAAAAATACCGCAAAATCTCGATTTTACCGCCGGTCTCCTCGTAGGCTTCGCGACGGGCACCCTCCTCAAGGGTTTCCTTGGGATGGATTCCTCCCGAGGGTATTCTATAGAGCCCGTCAGGATACCAGGGCTTGGCGTTGACAACCCATTTATTATCCTTTCGGATAAAAATGGTTATATCATGGCTGCGGCCGTGTTTCTGGCTGTCGAGGAGATTCTGATACTCTTTCGGATTCATCTCGAACGAGGTAAATTGCTCCTCCGGACGTCCATAGAGCCTTTCGAATTCCTGCAGATTTTCCTTAGTTATATACATTAAGGACTGTCAATTCCGGCTTTCAACTCTGGCCCGCTTCAATTCTAAACTTTGACATGCCGAGCACATTGTAATTCGTATCGACTACATAAACAGTCCAATTTCCGGTTTGTTCAGGAAGAATGGTTTGAAATGTAAATGCCCTGAAAGTTGGCGAGGTAATCTCGATGGGGACCCTGGATTGCTCCTCCCCTTCATAATTCCAGATATGGTATATCTTGAAATCCTCAGCTTTTTCCGAGGCCACAGAACTCCAGCAATAAATCCTGCCAATAGTGTTTTCGAAAACAGAATCGACTTCAACCGGCATCCTGTCCTCAATTTGATTGGCAATTTTTATGTTTACTTTAATCTGCTCCGGGCCTGAAATCGTGTCTGATGTATCTTTATTATCTTCCGGTAACGCTACAGTGAAAAGGAACAATATATATAAAGGCAGAAGTGCGCGAACCAAATATTTCATCTGCTATATCCTTAAGCTGCTTCCTTTCATAGAGTTAAATTATTACTGTTATTTATAATGATACGAAACCTTACGCTGACTATTAGGCATTATATAATGTTAAATGCTTACCGCCAGAGTAAATATTATTTTTTCGGGAAGCGCTGACAGTTCGAATTGCACAATCCCCTATTAGATGTATCGACAATTGTAGTGATCTCCAAAGAGGTAGAATTTGTTTTAGGGTGATTTTATTCAAATAATAGTACGATTAATTGGATTTGCATTTGCAAATCTCTTGCGTAAATTAGAAATCATGTATTCAGGAATATATATCCATCTCCCGATTTGTAAATCACGCTGTATTTACTGCGATTTTTACTCCCAAACCGACCCCGATCTGGAAGGCAGAATCATTGAAAGCCTGTTGAGTGAGATCGACCTGACCGCCCGGAAATACAGCAGCTTCAGCGCACAAACCATTTATCTCGGTGGAGGAACTCCCTCCTGCTTTGCTGATGAGAATATCGAAAAATTGCTGCACGCGGCAATTTCAAATTTCGCCTCACCTGCTGAAAATCTGAAGGAAATAACCATCGAGATGAACCCCGACGATGTTGACCTCGATAAGCTTAATAACTATAAAGACTTTGGGATAAACCGTATTTCACTGGGCCTGCAGTCTTTCGATGATAAGGTGCTTCAATTCCTGATGCGGCGGCATAATGCCGAACAAAGCCTGAACTCGATAGAACTAATCAAAGAATCCGGATTCACAAACTTCTCCATCGACCTGATCTTCGCTATCCCTAATCAGACAATTCAGCAATTTAAGGAGTCCCTTGAATCGACAATCAAACTTAAGCCTCCGCATATTTCCCTCTACTGCCTGACTTATGAGCAGGGCACGGAATTACACAAAATGCTGAATTCCGGGGCAGTTGCCGCTCTAAGCGATGATACACAAACGGAGATGTTTCGTGAAGCGATCGTCATGCTCAAAAACGCCGGATATCGTCAATACGAGCTTTCCAACTTCGCCCTTCCCGGCCATGAATGCCGGCATAACCTGATATACTGGAAAATGGGAGATTATCTGGGATTCGGTCCCTCGGCACATTCGCTATATCAGAAGGCGAGATGGGGAAATTACCCTGACCTGAAGAAGTATGCCGATTCTCTCAAAGCCGAAGAACTTCCTCGATTCTCGAAAGAGCAGCTATCCTCGGAAAGACAGGCGGAGGAGTATTTGATGCTCAGTCTGCGGCTGGATGAAGGGGCTGATTTGAGACGCTATCAGAAAATTTCGGGTATCGATTTGATATGTTCAAAGAAGCCGATCATTAAGGGTCTTCTTCAGCGGGGGCTGGCCGAAATCAATAATGACCGCCTGCGATTGACCCTGGATGGTATTATGGTTGCGGATGAGATAATTGCGCAGTTGATTTAGATTTCAGAAATGATGGTTTTCCTGTTGAAATAATCCTAATTTGAGTTTTATTGGAACGGTTATGGAATTATTTGAAGATGACAAAGCAGGGATATCCTCCGGCCAGCCACGACCTCTGGCTGACAAAATGCGTCCCCAAGATATCTCCGAGGTCCTGGGGCAGGATCATTTGCTGGGAGAGGGCGCCCCACTCAAGGTCGCGATAGAAAGCCGTCAAATTCCTTCAATGATACTCTGGGGACCGCCGGGATCCGGGAAAACTACGATCGCAACGGTAATCGCAAAAACCGTGGAAACCCGTTTTATATTCTTCTCAGCGGTGACCTCGGGGATTAAGGATGCCCGGCTTGTAGTTAATGAAGCGGAAAAAGAATGGCAGCACTATAATAAGCAGGCCATTTTATTCGTAGACGAAATCCATCGTTTCAATAAAGCCCAGCAGGATTTCTTCCTGCCGCATGTCGAGAAGGGCGTGATTATCTTAATCGGCGCCACAACCGAGAATCCGTCATTCGAGGTCATAAGTCCCCTGCTTTCCCGCTGCACGGTTTTCACATTGAATATGCTGACGGCCGGCGATATAAAGAGACTGCTCAAACGCGCTCTTACCGATAAGGAGCGCGGGCTGGGAGATTATCCGAACCAAATTCCTGAGGATGTCCTTGATTATCTGGCATCTATTTCCGACGGGGATGCTCGCCGGGGACTTTCTTATCTGGAGATGATTACTGCGCATTTCAGCGAAAAAGACGCTGAGATTAACATGGAAGCGGTGGGTAAAATTCTGCAGAAAAAGACCATGCTCTACGATAAATCGGGCGAGGAGCATTATAATCTGATTTCAGCCCTGCACAAATCTGTGCGCGGCTCCGATGTCGACGCCTCACTTTACTGGCTGGCACGTATGCTGGAGTCGGGCGAGGATCCGATGTACCTGGCGCGGCGTCTGGTGAGGATGGCTGTGGAGGATATCGGTGTGGCCGATCCGAACGCCCTGACAATCGCCTTAAATGCCAAAGAGGCCTATCATTTCCTGGGTTCGCCCGAGGGCGATCTGGCGCTGGCTGAATGTGTCGTGTATCTGGCAACCGCTCCTAAGTCCAATAAGATTTATGCGGCTTTCAATGCTGTTAAGCGAGCCGTAAAAGACAATCCTTCCGAGCCGGTGCCGTTGCATATCCGTAATGCTCCCACCGGTCTGATGAAGGACCTGGGCTATGGCAAGGATTACAAATATGCTCATGACTTTGCGGATGCTTTCGTGGATCAGGAATATCTGCCCGAAAGCCTGAAGGGCAAGAAATTCTACACCCCCTCGAACATGGGTTTCGAAAAGAAGATCGCCGAACGCATGGCCTGGTGGCAAAAGAAGAAAAAGGAATCGAAAAATAAAAGCGAGCCGAAATAAAGCGGCCCGCTTCCAGGCATAAGTCTTTTCCATTTAACTTACATCATAAACTCGCAGCAATCATCCCCGTCCCACGATCCGGGGCTGCATGTTCCGGGAGGCGCTCCTCCTATAAAGACATAGTTTATGACCCAGACAGCGTCAGAGACGTTAACCGCCGCATCATCATTGGCATCCCCACAGGCCAGGACAGGCTGAGGCGGGCTGCCGCCTATAAAGACGAAGTTAATTATCCAAACCGCATCGGAAACATTCACGGCCTGATCGTCATTAGCATCACCGCATATTCCCATGCACTCGGGCGCGGGAGGCGGGGACGATACCGAGGTGGAATAGATAAAGTCTCCCGAATTGGCAAAATTACCATTAGCGGCATTGCCAGCCAGATAAAAAGTAATTTCACCGACATCCGATGACGGCGCGGTCCAGTCGAAATCCCAGTTAACCGGACCGTCCTCAACACCCAGCATCGTGCCATCAGAAGTATGCTTTACATAATCCTTTGACGGCGAGGCATTATCCGACAACTGCGTATTCACAGCATCGGTAATAGTGAATTCACCTGCGGCATTATTGGACGGATCAGATGCCGTAATCTCAAATCCCCAGCGCTGCTGGTCGGGATCCTCGATTGTAACCGTTAACATATACGTCTGATCAAAAGCATACTCGGTGGGCACTCCGCTCAAGCTGAGCGAACCGTCACCATCGCTGCTGTTTGAATGACAATCGGAGCACAGTCCCTCACCCGGGGCTCCGGTTTTTCCATCCGGCGGACCGGAGGAAAAAGCATTGATAAGTTGCGGTAAGAAAAAAGCAGTCACAAGCAGGGGCAGCACGAATGAAATCTTGCGCACGCGCTCAACTAACATAAGGCTCCCCTCACTAAATCGTTTAAAAAGGACTCTATGAAACTTTTTGCGATTAAGATTTGTTGATAAAGATAACAAAGTTTGTAATGATTTTGTTTCCGGATAGTGATTCAGAAAATTATCACAGAACAACAATGTTCTTAAAGAAAAAATCTGTCCCATCATATAAAAAGCGGGCAATATGAGAAAAATTTTATGTATTGCAGCGCCTGGAATATTGACTTTCCTGATAATAGTCGCTTTCGGATGCGGCGATAAGGCCGATCCAATACGAGCGGTTGATGATCCGGGCACCATTATAACCTATACCAATCAAATCAAGGCCATCCTCGATAACAATTGCATCCGATGTCATGACTCCGATAAGCAGGGAGCCGAACGTAACGGCGCCCCTCTGGATGTCAACCTTGACACTTATGAAAATGCCGTCGCAGTTGCTGAAAGAGCCAATACACAGATTCAGGCCGGCAATATGCCTCCTGCCGGCGGCCTGCCGAATGATTTGCGAGATCTTTTCCAGCAGTGGGTCAATCAGGGTTTGGAGGAATAATTGAGTATGTTAATCAAAGTAGCAGTTTATATAACTGTGCTAATATGTCTGCTTCTTGGAGTTTCAGATTTGCAGGCGCAGTCCGAAGATGAAGGTGATGTTGAAATGCTGGAGCCGGCTCAGGTCGAAGATGTTACCTCTGAATGGTGGCAGAATGAACGCGCATACCCCGTGTTGGACAGGGCAATTAATGTCATGACTGCTCGCACGATACGCATGAATTCATTCATAATCATTATAGACCATCGCCTGCGTCAGCCCCTCTCCGAAAAGCCGTTTCATGATCTTCTGGGGTTCGATGCGGGCGGATTGAAGGTAGGCCTCGGGCTGAGGTACGGTGTATACTATAATCTGGATGTTGGCATGTACAGACTGAATGGCAATGCGGAGGCTTTTGATGTCTACGAGTTTGATGCAAAATATCAGTTCCTCCGTCAGGCGGACTTTCCGCTCGATCTGGCGCTTCGCGCCGGGGTAACATGGTTCTCACAGGATGATCTGGAGGATGCCAGCGGATTTTTCGGTCAGCTCCATTTGAATAAGCTATTTAAACATCGAGTAAATATCGGCAGCGGTTTGCTTTATCATTCGGAATCATCCAATGAGGTCAAGTCAGTGGAGGATGATGAATACTCGTTCGCAATTCCGGCCTATCTGGAATTTCGCATAAGCCCTAAATTCCTTTTTAATGTCGAGGCGGTGCACAGTATCGCCGGGTATGGCTCATCTCGCCCGGTATTCTCATCGGCCGTCAAAATCATCACCAACAGGCACACATTCGCGATTCTGGTTACCAATACCAGATATATCTCAGCCGACGGAATAGTCTCAAATTCACCCAACGGTTTGGATGATTTGACGATTGGCTTTTATATCACGCGAGAACTGAGTCTATAGAAAAACCGACAGAAAAAGAAGGAGACCTGTCTTGATAAACCGCAGGAAAGCACTTAGAATATTAACCATACTCGGAGGGGCGCTTCTCTGGCCGGCATCATGGCTGGGCGCTCAGGCCAAAAAGGTAGCATTTAAGTTAGATAAAGTAAAGAAGCTTAAAGAGGTGCACGGATGGGCTATTTTAAAGATCAAAGACCGGCAAATATTATTCGTTCGGGATAGTGAGAATACTATCAAAGCCTTGAACCCAATTTGCACGCATAAGAAATGTACCGTGGAGTACAATAAGGAGAAAGGGCATATCGTCTGTCCCTGTCATGGCTCGGAGTATGCGCTGGATGGCACGGTGCTGAAAAAGCCCTCGACCGAACCGCTGGGATTTTATGAATCGGAACTTCGGGATGACGATTTGATTGTTCTGACTCTGGAGGAGAAAAAGATATCCGAAATCAAAAAGAAAAAAGAGCAGGAGGATAAAAGGAAAAAGGAGAATAAACCGGAGCAAAAGGACGGGGAATGAGAATATTTATCTTAATATTGGTAATAATAATTTTAATAGTCCCAATTCATAGCGCACTTTCTCAGGAGTCCGAAGAGGAAACGAGTCAAGAGCAGGAATTCGAGATGGTTGAGGACGTTGTGGATGTGACCGAAGAGGAAACCGATCTCGGATTTTTAGAAATAATCGGGCGCATGCATCCGGCTACTGTGCACTTTCCAATCGGCTGGCTGTTTTTGCTGTTTTTAACCGAATTGATTGCCGTCATTTATGACAAGCCGGGCTGGCACAAGGCAGGCTTTTATATATTGATCATGGTTGTTCTCAGCCTTGTGGCGGCAGCTGTGACCGGTCTGATCAATGCATCCTACCATCAGTTTGAAGGCGAGGAGCAATCCCTGATGATTACTCACAGGAATCTGAATTATGTTGTGACGGGGTTATGCCTTCTGGCACTTGGGATACGTGTCGCCCAGCGACGGCTTGCCGGATATCTTCATGCTGTTTACCTGACTTTTGTGATTGCCGCAGCAATAATAGTTCTAATCTCCGGGCATCTCGGCTCAAAGATGGTCTTCGGCTTGAAGTATCTACCATTTTAGATCAGGTTAAAATGAAAAATAGAAAGCCCCGCAATATGCGGGGCTTTTTCAATAAGCATTATTCATCGGTCAGCAGTCAGGAAAACCATCACCGTCCGGATCACAGGGCTCATGCCCGCCCTGGAATACGTAGATGATAACATAAACCACATCGGTAATATTCACCTTAAGATCGCAGTTGACATCGGCAGACTCGAATGTTGGCGGAGCCGGTCCTTCCAGGAATATGTAGTTGATTAAATAGACCGCATCGGTGACATTAATTTCGTTATCCGCATTCATATCGCCGCACGCCGGCACCTCGGAAACCTGGAACGCAAAGATGTCATCTACATCATTGGGAATACTTGAATTGAATCTGACTATCGTACCGTACTCCGGATGATCAAGCATACCTGAATAATCATTGAATTTAACCCTGTGCAAAATATAGTCTTCAATCCACTGGGCCTGCGAAATGTTCGGCAAAGGCTCAATATATTCAAGATCGACAACATATATTAGATCGCCCCAGGTCCAGCCACCGGAGTCATCAAAATCAAGAACCTCAAATTGCACCCGCTTATCAGGTTCGGTATCACCTTGGTTAAAATGCCATACTTCGAAAGGAGCGCGATGGTCATGCTTTGTAAGGGTAAAATAATCGTAATATTCGCTTCCCTCTTCGGTAAATCTGAATTCCCATGATTCATCGTCAATAAAGCCAAAGCGGTTGAAGCTTGCCAGAGCCTCATCACTGCTGCCTGAAATATTCGAGGAGATGTAGTAATCACCGGTAGAATTAAGCGACCAGAAGACATTATCGGGTGGATCGACAAGCCCCGCGGCGTTGTGGATTTCAATAACTCCGCCGCTGGAATCATCGGCTGCCGGGGCGATGCCTGATTTTGGGCCTATCACACGCACCATGATACCATCAATAATTTCATAGTTATAATCGCCGCTCTGGTTAGTTTGATTAAAAAGAAGAGTCATGCCCCCGCGCTCGAGATTCCAAGTGCCATCGGGATTGAATTTTACCTGGTAATTTCCAGAGATTAATTCTTCCATATCAACATATTCAACGGCAACCAGACCCTGAGAATTTCCAGCAATATGGTCTGCAGTATCCGTATATTCTGTCAAAGGGCTGCTTTTCGGAATTACGGTTATCGGTTCAATCGGAGTTTCCATCGTGGAAGCGTTAAAGCCGAGGAAGTTTATTCCTGCGAAGACCGAATCCTCCGGACGAACATCCTCGATATTTACCATATATCCTGTAACCGCGAAGTAATAGGGCATTTCGTTAAAAATTGGACCGCCGAAAATCATATCTTCATCCAGATAATAATAATTTGTAGTGCCCATTTCGCTTCCAGCCTGCACGACCTTTAGTTCCGGCAAATTCGTTTCGGGATTTACGATCCAATTATAGATTGTTTCAAAATTCCATGGTCGCAATACCGAGTCGCATTCAGGCGGTTCGCCACTACAATCGATTACATACTCACCTGCTGCTCCCTCAAACGTCATCTGCGATTCTGGAGCTGTCATATCAAATGTCGCTATTTTATGCCAGGGGCCTGATTCGCTCTCACCCTGATAGATATTGTATCCCTCGAAAGCGAAAAATTCACCCAGGGGCTCGAGATAATCCTGATAGTAATCCTGCATATCAGTGGACCAGATAAGGTCAACCGCGCCATCCAGACCGCGTCCAAAAACATCAAATGCCATCGGACCTATGGGGATATCGAACATATTGTCATAAACCAGTTGAACAGCCTGATCGTGTTCTTTCAGCTTTGATATACTTTCCAGCCTGTTATTGCCTTGCCCCACCAGGATGGCCGCCACAATTTCCTGTGTATCTCCCGGCATCATATCAAACGGGCCGGTGCTCATCATAAAACGCCTGTCATCGGCGGCTACATCGATCCATCCCTCGCCTGTAACTGGATCACCGGGATGCATAAAGGTGGTTGTATCACCATCAGGGCTTACCAAAGGTGCACCCGAAATCGAATCACCCTGCATGTAATTATATGATTCAATCGGTGAATGCGGATCGGTACCGTTGATATATTTATTAAATGATGTCATGGGCATATTTTTGTAGCCGTATACCCATTCACCCATAAATATGGCGCTGTCGGTTGGATCTCCAGGCACAATAGGCCCCTGGAGGAAGTCGAAGCCAACTGCCGGAGCCTTATCACCATAGACATAATCACCACCCGCTTCGTTATAACAGTAGCCCAGAGAAAGTGTGGTATCGCATCCAACCAGATCATCACCGGCGTCTCCAAGATCGGGATCAGCCCAGAGAGACACATATGTGTCATGTAGGTGATTTCCGCCCTCATTAATGATCAGGTATCTAAGATAGATCACCTGTCCCAATGCCCCCTGACGCTCATAGGCGAATGCCGTCTGCTGGATTTCAAGGCCAAGCGGCTCTGAATCTCCAGCATCGATCACCATCGCCGACGGATTGGCATCATTGAAGACCGACCAGCACATCTGATCGCCGTAAATCAAAGGATCGCCGTTACCGTCCACCGGTGCTCCCTGATCTGAGGGCCAGTTGGCATAATCCGGATTTGTCTGCGCATTATCACCTCGGTTGATCTTATAAACTTTATATTCCGGGCCATCCGGGACATACTGTCCACCTTCCATATTGCCGGGAGCATACTCGCCTCCATACTCCGCCACAGTCACACGGAGCCCACCGTCTACCATTGCGCCTACCCACAATCCGGCAGAATAGATTACGGTTTTATCCGTGCCGCGAGGATAATAAAGTCCATCCGTCTTCCCAAGAACATTTGCATTGTCATAGGCAAAATTACCATCGTTGTAAATAAAGCAAAGCAAGTTGTTGATATTAAGATATGTGTCTTTATCCAGATCCTGCGCAATCTCGGCGGACTGATCCTTGCTCTGGTTGTAAGGCTCAGCCCATGCCAATGCCACCGTAACAACTAATATGGCAAAAAGCCGGAATATTGTTAAATAGTGTCCCATGCGTTCCTCCCACTCATAATCCCGGATTCGCTTCCGGGAGTCATTTCCGGAATATAAAATATTATAGTATGTCAAATATATTTTTGACGGTTTATGCCACTTTGCGTTCAAAGCAAATATCTACCCTGCCATCCCTGATGCAAGCGTGTTTCTTGCGGTATCCGTTTCAGTGGTAGATAAATAAAATCTACAAATTAATATAAATTTGTCAATAATTAAGCGATTTGGTAAGCATTATAATCACTTATAATTTATTTGCATTTTTTGAAAATATTCATTGAAAATTGGATTTTAAATCGTATATAGTCAAGATATTAAAAATGGCGTTTTTGCATCGAAGATATAATTTAGGACAATAATTATCCTAAAAATCAGGAGGTTAATCAAATGAAGGTTAAAGTGGACAAAGAACTTTGCACCGGCGACAGCATCTGTGTTGATCTTGCACCGGAAGTTTTCGAGATGAATGATGACGATCAGGCTGAAGTTATTGTTGATGAGGTCCCGGAAGAGCATCAGGATGCCGTCCGTGAAGCCGCCGAAAGCTGCCCTGAGGGCTGCATTTATATCGAGGAATAATCGATAAAGACAGGCGACCTTCTGCTGCATTTGCAGCTAAAATTATAGATTGTTCAAAGCCGGAGTATATACTCCGGCCTTTTATTATCCCCCCGTTTGCAATAACCCGCCTTTGCCATTATATTCAATACCGAAAACTTAATCTAAAAAGGGAAAGGATTCGATATGGCACTTTTCACAGAGAGACTGCACGAGGCCGGGAAGGATATCTGGAAAAAGATGCTGAGCCATGAATTTCTGCAGATGACATATAAGCAGGAAATCAGCGATGAGGTTTTTGCTAATTGGGTCAGGCAGGACTATATATTCGTGCGTGAAGCAATTCCCTTTATTGCCTTTATAACAGGACGGGCCCCGCTTACCCTGCGTTCACAGCTCGCTAATATCATCGGCATGCTGGTGAAGGAGTTGGGGATGTTCGAGGAGATGGCCGAGGAGCACGGCATCAGCCTGGAGAATATCAACCCCGCGCCCACCTGCCACGCTTATATGCAATATCTTTATTCCACCGCCAATATCTGCCCCATCGAGGAATCCTTTACAGTCTTGTATGCCGCCGAGAAGGCTTACTACGATTCATGGAAGACAGTCAGGGACAATCTCAAGGCCGAGAGTAAATGGCAGAGGTTTATCGATTACTGGTCCTCGGATGATTTCGAGGCCTATGTTAGATGGATTGCCTCGGAACTGAACAAGCTGGCCGAGGGCCTGCCCGAGGACAGGCTCAAAAAGATGGAAGAGCATTATATAACTACCGGCCGCTACGAGTATCTTTTCTGGACAATGGCTCAGACCTCGGAAAAATGGCCGGTGTGAACGCATTCGCAAAGCAAACCAAAAAGCCGCCGAGACAAATCCCGGCGGCTTTTTTATTACAAATATGGGGTCTTCTTAACAGTCGGGAATGCCATCGCCGTTTGGCGATCCGGGATTTGAATCACACGGATCATTGCCACCCACAAATACATAATTGATTAACCAGACTGCATCGCTGACATTTACGGCACCATCGCAATTAACTTCCCCCGATAAAAATGGATCGGGCTCTGGTCCACCAACAAACACATAATTGATAACCCAAACAGCATCGCTCACATTCACAGCCCCATCATTATTGGCGTCACCGCATAGGTAAACCTCAGGATAGCTAACATCGACCCTAAAGAATAATGCATCTTCCATGTACGTCCATTCTCCGGTGGAAGAATTATAGTAGTAATCCATTCCCCTGGCATAATCATCAAAGCCAATACAAGGTGTATTTATGCCATCATAGTATATTCCCAAAAAAAATGATGTATATATTTTTATGTCATGTTCCGATAAATCCAGGTAATTCCAGCCCGTTGCGACCGGAGTGAGGCTGCCTATTTCTATTGGATCAATTACCCATCCATAGTTGTCATAAAATAAGAGGTAGAATGATCCATCTCCCCCTGTCCCTGCTCCATCAAGGTTTGTGAAGTATATCCAAATCTTATCTATTTTCATTGGATATGAGGGTAAACTGAAGTTTACACCCAGCACATCACCCTCATAAGAACAATAATAACCTGAATAAGGATTGTTATCATCATAAGACAATCTAAACCATCCTTTATCGTTTCCTGTCTGTGAAACATGAATATAGTAAGGTTGATTCGAAAAGGATGCATCAGGGATTATATGCAAATACATGAATTCAGGATTGGCTGAGTGGTAAGATATTAATTCGTCGACTCCATTTCCGGGATTATACGATCCATCCAATATATTTAGACCATCCTGATCCCATAAGTAAATATCATAATCAGCATTTATGGGAACATCCAGTTCGATTTGAACGGTTTCATCGATCCCTGAATTGATCAGCCACCAATCATCATCACTAATGGTTGAAATGTATGAATCATAATAATATTGAGGATCAAGCGGCAGCCCGGCTTGAGTAAAATAATCATTTGGCTCGGGTATATCAAATATCAAATCGCCACCACCCCAATAGTATTGCAAAAAAGATGTCCAGTTTGTCTCAGAAATAAAATCTATGTTTCCATGCAAATAGTCAAAAGCCTCATATGAATATTGGGACTGGGGCATGCAGATTGATAATCCATGAGCATTTGGAAGTTCATAACCATGCCTTTCATAAATAACAGCATTGTCGATTGCAGAGGCGAGATTAATTGCCGCATTTTTGATACTTTGCCCACTTAAATTAGCCCATGCCAAGTAGGCAATATGATATAGGTCGTAAAATGGATTATCGTTACCGAATTGCTGGGCTGATGGGAAATACTGATCCATTTCACTCCAAATCCCATTAGTAATCAATTCCGTGCAAAATGAATTTAAATTGGCAATAACTTGATCCATTTGATATAGGTCAATAGCTGACAAAGTCTGATCAAAATTGCCATGATTTTGCATGTCATATATAAAGCTCTCAACAACAGTTGAACATAAAGCCGGTGCGGACATTACTGGATCGTAATAGAGCTCGGCTAGAAATAAATCATAAGGCAATCCGAGCGCCCACATATTTTCCTCAGAAGCGATCATATAGTAAGCTTGATCTTTGAATTCATGGGCTACTTCTATCATTCCCATAACGCATGCATTAAAACCTAATATATCTAACATAGGAATTTCATTTAGTGCCGATTGAATCTCATCATTGTGAAGGATGTCATTATTATCAGTTTCGTCCTGGCATGCACCTCTTGAATAGCTCGTCTTAAATGGATTTTGGGGAAATGAAATATCTGGAAGCGAACTTGGATTCATCAATAATTGATTTATCTCATTTTTTTCAATTTCATGATTTCCAGCTATTTCAGATGGTATCAGATGAGGAGTATTATCCAGGTTTTTTCGCCAGCCATCGCCATGATTCCAAATTATCAAAAAGTATTTTTCAGCGGGATAGCTTGCCATCGCCCAGGAAATAAAGTCATGCAGAGTCTGCGGATCACCCATATTCTTCTCGCCCAAATCCGAAACTAGTGTTGAGTTGATTTGATTTATGTTTTCTTGGTCCTGTGTGATATAATATCTCCTTGTTGTCGTCCAGTTATCATTAGAATCATCATATCCCGGTATCCGGTCAATCTGTACCACAACATTGGAGTTAATCGTCGATCCAATCAACTCCATCTCATTAATATCTTGAATTGCATATGGTTCAGTATTGTTATCTGCACCCATATATACCATAATCGTCCATTCCTTTTCGGCATACAATTGATTCGGAAAAACAAATGAGCCACATATAAATATGACCGTTGCTATAAATATGAAAATCCGATTTTGTCTTGCGGGCTTCATATATACCTCCTGCAAAAGCGTCTACATATTGTGGTGGGGCTATGTTTCTAATGATAATCTAACAACGACTACAAATCTGTCAATGATTTTTTACCATGGAATTTCCAAGCTTTTTTGTTTCCTATAACTTATAGAAAGCCGCCGGAAATCAATCCCGGCGGCTTTTTTATTACAAATATGGGATCTTCTTAACAGTCGGGGATACCGTCGCCGTCGGTATCGCAGGGCGTATTTCCGCCAATAAAGACATAGTTGATAATCTGTACCGCGTCGCTGACATTGCAGTTCGAATCGCAGTTGGTATCACCCGCTTCTATCGGATCGGGAGCGGGGCCGCTTATAAACACGTAATTGATAATATACACGGCGTCACTGACATTGACCACGCCGTCTATAGTAGCATCGCCGCAAACATACCCTCTCTCAAGTGTCAGCGTGAATACCTTCTCATCTTTACATCCGGCACAGTCGGACACCTCTGCAGTGAAACTCAGCTCGCCGTAAACCAGAGGAGTACCCTCAAGCGTACCCTGCTCGGTAATAACCAGCCCGGTTTCCTCGAGGTCGCCGTTTTTATCGGTCCAGACCATAGGCGTCGTACCGCCTGAGCATTCAAGCTGTAACGAATACTCGCTGAACTGCACGCCATCGGGAAGTGTCTCGGTGGTGATCGCCACTTCCGGATTGATGACGAACTCAAACACTTTCTCGCCCGCCGAGCCGACCTGATCGACCGCCTGAGCGGTGAAGCTGATGGTCTGCGCAGACATCGGATTGCCACTCATGACACCCTCGGAGGACAGACTCAAACCGGTGCCGTCCAGATCGGAATTCTTATCGGTCCATGAAACATCTCCAGTGCCGCCTGCGGCCTCGAGCTGGAAGTTAAACAGCCTGTTTACAGTCCAGTCGTTAACAGATTCGCTAGAAACCTGAACTGCAGGATTTATGGTCAGGGTCAATGCTTTCTCGTCGAAAGCCCCGGCAAAGTCAACAACCCTGGCGGTGAAGCTGATCTCTCCTGCACCGGAGGGCGTGCCGATCAATGCTCCGCCGGGCGATAATGTCAGCCCGGTGCCTTCAAGGTCGGAATAGGAATCACTCCAAACTGCCGGAGCAGTTCCTCCCGCGAATGAAAGCTGCTGTGAATATTCGACACCTTCTGTCCATGCGGGCAGGCCGGAGGTTATAATCGCTATTTCCGGATTTATCTGAAACTCGTAGGCCTTTTCATCTGTATTGCTCGATTCATCGGTAATCAGCGCTGTAAAAGAAATAGTTCCGGTCTGAGAAGGCTGTCCCGAAAGGACACCGTCGGTTGAAAGCAGAAGTCCCGTACCGGCCAGATCGCCGTTTTTGTCTTCCCAGGTAAGCACACCGGTTCCGCCGATTGATTCGAGCTGCTGGCTGTAGCTGACTCCAAATGTCCAGTCGGGAAGAGAATCGGTTGTAATCATAACACCGGTGTAACATTCATACACCTTTACCCAGAAATCATCAATAGCCGCTTCGACTACGGAGCCATCCCCAAGATCGGAGGCCTCGAATTTCATCTTCATCTGGGCTGTCGGTGTTACGAAGTCGCTGACCACAAAGGTATTTTCGTACCATCCGCCGCCAGCCTCATCCCCGGTCGGGCCGACTGTTTCTACAAGAGTCCAGGTCGAACCGTCATCATTGGAAATGAATATCTCCATGACATCATTATTGGGCGAGGCGCCGTATGTGTTCGAGTACCAGCGGGCATAATGGATAGTACCATCCCCAGCGCTGAGATCGAATGACGGTGAGGTCAGAATCGTTGTACCGTTGTCAATATCTGAATCTCCATCCACATTTTCGGTCAGATAGCACTGCCCTGATCCATCAAAATCATCCGCAGGATCACCTCTGTCACCGCCTCCAACGGGAGTACCCCGCTCCCAATCGCCGGTAGAGGCATCTCCCGAAACCGTCCATCCCAGGTCGGTCTCGAAATTATCCTCAAGCGGGATGACAATGCCTGTGGCCACACGCGCATAATGGGCATTGTTGGAGTCGGTATCGTAGAATGTCCCAAAAAGCTCCTCATCAGCCGAGAAATAGAAATCATACCAGCTATCGCAGTCGGCGGCCGGGAGAACTGCCTCATATTCGTTAGGGAATATTTCGGTCATATACACACTCTGGTAACTTCCGCCGTCCAGCGCATAATGCAGCTGGCCGGTTCCGGATAGGGGCACACCCTCGCCTGCGCCATTGACGATAACACTGATAGTAGTCGGCGTTTCCGGAAGAGCCGTTTCCGGCAAGCCGTTGGGAAATTCGAATGAAACTCCACGAGCGGAGCGAATCTCAACCGTCGGATCACCGAACAGGTTGATCTCGTAATAGCACCAGCGCATACATTCTTCATTGACGCGATAAAGGTTGTCTTCCTTGGAATCGCGATTGGCATCACCGATTCGCTTTTTATTCTCAAGCGGATTATAAACCGCATCCCAGAATTCACGGTTGAATCTCTGAGAGGCGCCGTCGGTACTGCTGTATTCGCCGAACCCGTAGCGGGCATTCATAACCACCGCAAAACCGCCGTTATCGGTTTTGATATTCATTGTCTCGGCCCAGCATTCTGTCCCGTCGAAGTGACCGGCAAGACACGTCTGGGAATATACAAAGCAGTGATTCAGGTTGGTTAAATCGTTATATATATCGCTGTTATAGAGCTTCATCGCATAGTCAGGGCTGCCGTGTCCGAGATGATTTACTATATGCACACCGTTATTTATTCTCGAGGTCAACTCCGACTGCGGCCAGCTATTGCCCACCCAATCGCGCTCATAGAGCCTGTCGACACTGTACTGGTTGGAGGGAATACCGATAGTGGAATATCCGTAGGCATCACAACTGTCGATATTTCTGTCCATCGCTAATGCGCCGTATTCGGCCTCTCCTCCAAAGCCGAGATGTTCGCCTACCATCAGAACATTCTGAAGATATGAATCGGTAGAATTGACATACTGAATTGTCTTATCCACGAAGCGCGTCGCTTCTGTTGAGTTATCTACCGCGGCACGGCCGATTGACAGCTCGGCAATCAGGTCGACATCACCCCCGCCGTCACCGTCGGTCGGCTCACCCCAATACGAATCGTTGTCATAATTCCAGGTGCCGTCCAGGCATACGAAATAAAGATCGCCCGGCATTTCATATTCTATCTCCGCCCCGAAATCATCGCTGGTTTTGACATAAAGGTCTTTAGCCGGAATAACATCATCATCAGCGCCGATGATAACATAGGATATGCCGTCATTTATATATTTATCGTTTATATATGACCGAACCGCATCAGGATCACTTGCGCCCACATCATTTAGTGTGTGAATCTCAGTTGCAATGCCTGTGGTATCATGATAATCCTTGAGAGGCTGGAATGCCGAAACCAGCGAACTGGTCGTGATAATCAGCATATCATAGCTTTTCCCGCCGCGTTTGGGAGCGGCGTTGTACGACCAAACCTGATCCGGATTATCGATCCTTTCCAGAACAGCTTCCTCATCCTCGTCAAGACCACGGAATGTGGAAGCCTCTTTTCCGGTATTAATCGTATGCACCACAATCTTTAAATCGCGGTAGTAGTACAGCTCCCCGCTTGAGGGAATATACTGCACCGGTTGAAGCTTCAGGGTCAGGATTCTGTAGCCCCGAAAGCTTTGTGTGGTGATTTCCTCGAACGCATTGCCGGGAAACGGCTGGTCGGACGAATAAATCGCCTGATCCGGTTCTGGCAGTTTCATTTCCGACGGATCGGCTGAAAGCCGCACCTGCGGGGCCACCGGCTCGATCATGTAACCGTCTCCAAGGCCGCGCCTGCCGCCCGGTATAACCTCGATCCGGTCAACCTCGGTACCGTATGGCAAAAGGATATTCGCTCCCATGGCAGGCAACGAGGGCTCACCCGGATTACCGCCATTGGACAGTTTCGGCATGGTGATACGGTCATAGGATGATCCGCCGATAAAGATCGTCTCGGTATAGGGATGGTCGAAGCTGTATTCGACCTCGATCGGATCATCCGCAGCCGAGACCGATGAAAATGAGAAAATCAGGAACAGTATCAGGAATATCCCGCAAGCCCCCTGATTTTGAAAGAAAGCCTTATAGCTTTGCATGTTTTATACCTCCAAGATTTCATCTGTCATATTGCCTTTTTCGATTTATCAGTATGGGTGTTTTTAGTCTTGCAGGGCTACAACCGCCTTGTTTATAAGCTGGAAACGGATCTTTGAGGTGCGCACCAGGAGGGATATTATCTGGGAGTGGACGTATGGCTTCTTACAATTGGAAATCATTTTGAGAGTTGCAGAATCAAACATTTTCAAAGCTCTTAAAAAGACAAGAAGTATTTGCGACATATACCGATTTTCAGAAAGCCGCGAATTCAGCGCATGAGTAGTCCGCTTCAGACTAAATTTAACTCAAAAGCATTTAAAGTCAAGATTTTAAATGGATTCTATACTCTACAACATTGGTCGGGATATGCATACCTGGTAAAATAGCCGAGAGACATAGGCACTTCATTTTTATGTGCATGTTGAATAAGTATGTCAGTTTTTCCGGGCGAATCGGTAATCACCCGAGGCATACTGCCTGCCCTGGTCTGAGTGATGGATCAGCCTCTCCTGCGGATGACGGCGGCCCAGCGCCTGACCAAGAGCCTTTAAAGCCAGACATGATTGCTGCAATCTTTTTGCTTACCGTGGAATAGCCATCCTCGCCGGAAATGCAAATTCCACCAAAGTTTGGGGAGAGTGATATTGGGGCCGCTTTATTTTTGTCGGTTGATTTATGATGATTCAAATTCAATTGTAAACGTTGTTCCCTTTCCGGGACTTGATTCAATATCAACCTTTCCATTATGCTTTTTTATGATCTTTCCACAGGTTAAAAGGCCATGCCCATGTCCATCTTCCTTGGTTGTGAGTCGGGACTCAAAGAGCTTCGATTTAATATCTTCGCTCATGCCACATCCATTGTCGGAAATTATTAATATATTTTTATTGGACTCAGAAATAGTCTTAATACAGATTTCACCATCAGTTCTCTTTGTCTCTTTTATTGCATCTGCCGCGTTGTTCATTAAATTCAATATAACCTGAGCGATTTGATCTGTATCCATCTCGAATTTTTCAAAATCGGGGCTCAGCTCCGAATTAATTTTCAGGTTTCTATATTTTTTCTGAACAGATACAAAGGAGATAACATCCGATATTATTTCATTCATATCAGTGACCTTTTTGCACGGCTCCAGCTTTTCATAATTCATCAAGCCATTAGTGAACCTCTCCATGTTCATAATTTGCTCTTTAACTTTTTCCAATGTATCACCAGCCCTGGAATAATCTTTTCTCGCAAGTGCGCTATCTGTAATCTCAGCTCCTCCCATTATCATACCAAGAAAATTATTCAGCTCGTGTGCAATTGAAGAGGCCATTGCCCCCTTATCAGCGAGTTTTTCCAAATTGAACATCATTTCTTCATTTTCCTTCTGTTCGGTAATGTCGTTCAAAGTGATAATCATGTCCCTGCAAGATTGGGATTCATTAATGGACAGGCTCAGACGAACATTGAATACTTTCTTAACATTTTCATTCCTGGCTATCATATTTTCGATTAGAGAATTTTTCTGTTTATTTTTTGTTTTAAGGAATTTTTCGGCCCAGCCGGAAAACATCTCCTCGGGAAATATTAATTCCAATGGTGCGCCTTGAATCATTTTGGAATCGGGCATATTCGGTTTCAGGCTCTTGAGAATTTCAAGACCTGCCGAATTCACCTTTTTTAATCTGTTGTTTTCGTCAAATACATATATTCCCTGATTAATGCTGTCCAGGATATCCACATACCAGGCCTTCAGCGCGGCCATCTCCCAGAATAGATAACTGTTTGCAAGGAAGGGTGTGACTGTTTGAATAAGAGTAGAAATCAGGTCGATATCCTGTTTATCAATGGCTTTATTGTTTACTTTTTTTCCTAATCCTATTATTCCGAGGAACCTATTGTTATTTACCAAGGGACAGATCAGCTTTACGCCGCTTTCGCTCACAATAAACACGAAACTCGCCAAATGCCCCGGTAATTCGAGTTCCAGAATGTTCCTGATGGAAGGATTATTAATAAAATAATTCCGGTACTCCGTGGTGATCTCAAGTTGCCGCATTGTTTTGGATTTCGTAAGTTTCCCGGTTCCCAGATAAATATAATCATCTTCGGCTGTTCCCGGCCTTTTTACAATAGCGAATGAACTTGCAATCGAAAACTGTCCCGACAAGGTCCACAGAAGGATCTGGATAAGTTGACCGAAATCAATGCCTTTCGACAGCTTTGATGTCAGTTTGGACAGAGCATCCAGTGCCAGCACTTGTCGTTCAAAGTCACGCCGATCTGTATTAATAAACAATCCGCTTTTTGAAATAGTATTCATATTGAATCACCCATTCATTATGCGCTCACACAACAATTTCTAGCATCTTCGAGCTTATCTCGTATGGTAAAATAATCAAGAAGATCCAATACTTCCAAAATATGTAATATCTTTTCGGAGGCATTGCATATAATAATATCTCCCCCAAGCTCCCGGGATATCTCAATTGTTCCCAGAATAGAACCTACTCCGGCAGATGACAGAAACTCAAGCTCCGAAAAGTCCATAATTATGAACTTATATTTCCTGTCCTGCAAATCAGTAATCGCTTCAACCATCTCATGGGCATTGTTGTTGTCCAATTCCCGGCCGGTTTTAATCATAACAGCTTCGTCATTTATTTTTTGATGAGATATCATTTCATTTACCCCCGCGGGTTATAGTTTTCCTTAAACATAGAACATTCGTTCCATCTGTGCTTCTCATATATGACATGGAATCAATTAGTCTTGATACCAGGGCTATGCCCAGACCTCTCTTCTTTCTGGATTTCATGAAATCAGAGGGACTAAACGATTTTAACATTCGGGTTGGGTCAAAAGCGATGCCGCGATCTTCAATCCGCATAAAAATACTATCTCTTGATACCAGTACAGTAAAATCAATACAAGAATTATTATTAAGATTTGCGTGCAGGCGAATGTTTGTCGCCACTTCATAAAAGACAGTTATTAGCTCGAATACATCAAGCTCCAGAACATTTCTGCTTTGCAGAAAATCCTTTAAAATACCGGTTGTAAATGCTATATCATCTGAGCCGGGTTTAAAGCTTAATTCCAGCATTTTCTCGGATTTGTGACATATAATCCGGCTTTTATTTTTATCGGTTCCGTCGACCTCTTTTTGCTTATCAAGCGATCCAAGCGAAACATGGCTTTTGAGAATCTGCTCAAGATTCTCATTTACGGATTCCAGGCAGACCTTTATACCCGCTTCACGCAGTTTGTCATACAATTGCCAGATAATAACTATACTTCTTCCGGATACTTTTGTAATATTCGAGCAATCAATGACAATTTCCCGTAAACCTGAAGCTTTGATTTCATCCAAATGGCTGTAAAAGTCATCAAGGATTTTCGCATCCAGATACTCTGGAATGCTGATAGTATATATGTTATCAGTCCGAGTTAGCATAAGCAGATTTCACCTGTTTTTCGAATTCCCTGGATTCAACAGCATTAAAACCCAGCCATTTCACGGTCAATAGGGTTATGTCATCATATTGTTCTGCATTTCTAACAAATACGTTTAACCCCTCAAGGACACCATTGCTTACGACTTCAACATCAGAAGAGGCGGATGCCTTAATCGAATCGACAAATCTGTCCAGGCCATACTCTTCCCCGTCTGGATTTTGTGCTTCATTTATTCCGTCAGTATACTGAACAATCAGATCATTTACAGATAGTTCAATTTGGCGTAATTCTATGCGCCCTGAGAAGACCTTGTCAGGCATCATACCCAGAGGATATCCTTTGGTTTTTATGAGCTTACACTCATTTTTCAATGAATCATACCATATGAGAGGATTATGTCCGGCAGATGCAAACCTGAACTTTGAGGTGGATTTCTCGAATACCCCAAAAAACATAGTAACAAACATGCCAGGTTTGATATTTTCCTTTAATGCACTGTTGATTTCACACAAAATTTTATCCGGGCTATCAAATTTATATGCTGCTGCCTTAACAATATCGCGGGTCATTAACATTACCAGCATTCCCGGAAGCGATTTGCCGGAAACATCTGCCACAAGTATGCCCAGATGGTCCTGATCGAATTCTATAAAATCGTAATAATCCCCTCCCACTTCCTTTGCGCTTCTGTATGCGGCCGAAAAATCAAATTCTGATGAGGAGGGATAGCTTTTGGGAAGAAGCCTGTTTTGAATTTCCCTGGCGATTTCCAGCTCACGTTCTATTCTTTCTTTCTCGATCCGTTCCTTCTGAGCAGTCTTTAATTTTATTCCCATAACTCTCAGAGTCTCTGCCAGATAACCGAAGTCATCTTTATTTTTGAGCGGAATGCACAATGATATATCATTAAAATCCATATCTTTCAGGTGATTGGTTATTGTACGTATCGGCCTGAGTCTGATATGCAAAAACAGCATCGTAAGTGGAAGGCCAAAGATGATCATTAAAATCGTTATCGAGGCAACCGTGATGGTCGATGCTTTCCGGGCTTCCTCTATTGATGCTGTGGATGCTGCAGCGTATAGCTTTCCAAGCAAAATATCATTTTCCATAATAGGAACGGAAATATAAAGTGTGTCTTCAGACAAATTGAACACTTCCCGTGTTCGAAGAATATGGTTGAGATGATTGGATTCGATATTTTTCATACGCGCTGAGGAAATTACCTTTTGCAGATCGGTATGTGCCAGAAACTCGTTTTCTGAATTAGTAATCCCCGACCAATAAATATCAGAATTATCGGCGGAAAGCTTTTTGCATATATTATTTAAAAGCAGAGCATCCGGTCCGTCCATGGAGAGTATCAACTTTCCGGCAGGACCCGAATAAGACCTTGCCTGGATGAGCATTTTCTCGGCAACACCTCTGGTCACGGTTTCGACATACTGGTTGGAAATGACATATCCAGTAACAAGCATCAGCACAAGAACAATAACAGACACAAATAAAGTCACTTCGAATCGAATTGAACGCCTGAAATTGGAGGCTTGCGGCCAATCTTTGCTGAACTCGGTGCTATTCGGTTTCATATGTCAACTCCTGCAAACGGATCATTTCGGTCTCGGTGCGCCTGATATAACTGGCAATCTCCTTATTGGCCGGATCAAGTGATACGGCCTTTTTCCATATAGCTATCGCATCGGCCAGGTTGTTTTTGCCGTACAATTCTACACCCAGATATTTATAGGCATTTACGAGATAATCTCTTACAGACATATAATCGGGGGCCAGTTTTTCGACTTTTTCCCACTGCACGATGGCGCTTTCAAGTTGACCGCTTTCAAAAAGCTTTCGCCCTCTATCGTAAGCATCTTTCACTTCATGCAGGATATCATCATCAAGTTCATCAGCTTTCTCAGTCGGCTTAGAAACGAGTTTTTGGGTTGATTGTCTTTCTTTTTGCACCTTTATTTTATGGCTCAGTTCCTTGCTCCAGGGATGATTTGGAAAGAGCCTTCCAGCCGAATCCAGAGCTACTGTGGACTTCTTGTAGTTCCCGGCCTCATAATATTTTTGGGCAGATTGACGCCATTTTTCAAAGTTCGCTCTTTTAATTATCGATGCTACGCGAGCATCTTCATCGGCGTGAGATTGAATGCTTCGGAGAGCTGCAATAGCCTGTTCAATTTTGCCATAATGCAGCAATGAGTCAGCCATTGCAAGCTGGTTTTCAATCATATATATCGTCCCGGCAGATTCCTCTATCCGTGTTTCTATATCTGCAAGAAGATCATTGGCATCTTTGGAGGCGGGTACTTTATCAAGCGCCCTTTCAACAAAGTAACGCGCCTTGGGAAGATCATCTGAAGAATAATGAGCTATAGCGGAATCCATCATTAATTCAAATGACTGCTTCATGATTATTTCGCTCAAGAGCTCTTTTGATTCCATAGCCTCGGTGAACATTTCAGATGTGTCCAGGCCGTTGCTTTGCCCCAAAAACAGCCCCTTTTCATATAATCTGACAGCCTCATTGTAATCTTTGTCGAGCATATGTTTTTCGGCTTTTTCAAAGAGATCGGATATGATTTGCCGGTTTCTCTTTTCCAGGTTTTCCGCCATCATGTGATTAAAGCGTTCTTCACGCTTATTTTCTCGTATTATCCATCTCTCATCAATCGTTTTTCCGAAAGATGTTGTTAAACCAAACATGTGCAGGCTGCCGAGATCTCGCTCAACCAAAGCATAATCGAAGTTGATGGATTTAAAGCTCACCCCCATACCAAAAGATGGATGATCACCGTTAATGGATGTGCGTAAATGTATCAGGCCGTAGAAACTGTATTCCAATCCGGCAGAAAATAGCGGGTCCACCATATCCTCTTTGACAACACCTGTAGTAAGCAGAATATTCTGATTCCAATCATGTTTGGGGATCAGACTCACAGCCATGGAGGCATCAAAGGTATATGGATATTTAATATTCTCATTTAATATTTTTATGCTCGGCCTTATAATGTTTCTGGCATTTATACCTGCTGTAATTTGAGGCAGCCAGGGCATTCCGGAGTTGAATCTTCGACTCAGTGACAAATTTAAGCCTGGGGATGATGTTGCTGAATATGATTCCAGCGAATGCCTCTCAAGAGTTAAGGCCAGCCCCAAATCGTAACCTGCGATATTTCTTGCATAAGCCATATTGAGGGCGAGACGGCTGTCATCAAAGCTTCCCAGCAATAAGTTATTGGCATCCCTTCTCTCAATCCCATTTACTCCCAGACGAAATACACCCAGTCCGAAGGTACCATAATCCAATGTGGGAAATGAGAGACCAAAATATTGGTAAATTACATCGAGATCATAGAGAGTCGTATGAAATAGGCTCAGGGAAAACTGCTGAGCGCGTGCCAGAACAGAAGGATTCCAGTATGCCGCATAAACCGGATCACAGGCGGCTGATGACGATCCGCTCAACGCCAGCTCTCTGGCACCTACTCCTAAACTGAACGGAGAATCCATTCCGGGTTCTGCTGATGCCAGATTTGCGGGCATAAAGAGCAGAAGCGCGGTTATCGATATTTTGACGAGCCTATTCATTATCTTATCACTGCAATCTTTCTCCTGAAGGTCTCTGTTCTGCCTGATTCATAATGAGCAGTTATACGGCAGAAATATGTTCCGGGGATAACCATCAGGTTCAGGTCATTATAGCCATACCATTTATCATCTATATAGGTACCGGCCGACCGTTGCGAATTTTCTGCCAGTACCTTAATCAATTCTCCTGTAATGGTGAAGATTTCAATATCAACGCTTGCATCCCGATCAAGAGCAAAAGCGATTCTCGTGAATTCATCCATATTAGGATTAAAAGGATTAGGATAATTCGTAAATGATTCTTCCAATGACGCCTGGCTAAGGGAAATGTCGGCGCTGACAATGGGGTAATCTTCATTTTCTATAACTGCAACTATCTCGTTTCCAAGATTCTTATCGACAAAACTCAGGAATGTTGAGTCTGAAAATCTGAGAGCATAATTGCCCAAATTCGCCTCGGGAGAGATACTGCTGACCAGTTTGAGCTCATATTCATTGTCACGCGAGATAACAAAATCCGATATAATTTCCAAATCTAAAAATCCGTCAGCAAGCTGACTATCGGAGGCAATAAGAATGTCATCCACATAAAGGCTGATCTGGTCAAATATGTTTATGCCCTGGATTCTCTCCAGACCTGTCTGTGTTCGTTTCAGTATTTCGCCATGCAGACTTTCTAAAACCAGGTCGCCGACAAAGCTCTGCCTATCGTATTCGATATCTGCAGAGAAAATCGTTATGCCCGTCTGCCCGGGATATCCAATCTGAGCGGGCATTTGGCCTATATGGATTATCGGTTCATTGGCAGGGAGAAATATCTGTGAAGCCTCTGTTGAGCTGGGAAAAGAATTCTGGCAAGAGCTAATCGTTCGATATCCCGGCCTATTAGCCGTGTCTGTTGCATCATACACATCAATGTAATCCCAGCCTTGAATCACAAGTTTAAAGTGATCATAGGGAACATCTGTTTCCAGGTCCGCTATTAAACTTAGGGAATGTTCATCTCCGGGATTCAGGACAACTTCATCGGGACTGAAATCAAATACCGCTCTTCCCTCTCGCAATTGCACATACGATTGATAATCAGCCGGGCCATCCGGCGGGATATATCCAATATGATGAAAAATAAGTGATGGATCGAGGGCTCTCTCCAGGGTATCAAGTACGCTTATTTCAAATGAGCTTATTTTGACAGAAGAGTACTGCTCCGGTACAAGGTAAGCAAACGAGATATCAAAAAGCGAAACTGTATCTGCACCACCGACGACCGATGGGGGCAGCATTGGATTAATGCAGATTTCCACATCTCCCGCGGCATGCTTAAAACCTGCAATTCCCGAAACCATCGGGAATATTTCTTCGGCAGACAGGGTATCTTTGTCACTAATCGCACTCAGGCGCAGTCCCGAACTGACATCCCTGAATGTGAATGCGGTACTATCATTTATCCTCAGCCCTATTTCCCCGAGTGCTATATTTTCAAGCACTGAACCTCGAATGGAAATTGTGTCTGTTTCTCCCGGACTGAGCACCGGAGGAGCATTGAGCTGAATCCAGACGCTATCATCCATTTGCCCAAAACTATTTATAAATCCGATCACCATATTCTGTCTTAGAATTTTTATTTCTTCCAGGAAATCCGCGGCGGGCATATTTTCGTCCGGGCCATTAATGAATTCAAATGAGATTCCCGTAAGCTGGATTTGAGAACTCTGAGGCTCTCCCGGGTGGCGCAGAATCAGATCCATGAAATTAATATCATCCTGCCCATAATTTATGTAATCTCCAAGTGCTGGAACATATGATACCGCCATGAACTGAGAAGGATTATCAATTCTACATGAAGCGGTCTCCAGCGGAAATAGAACTGTTTCGTCAAGAGTGATTGGAAGTCCTGTATTGTATTCAACGAATGCGATATCGTCGGATTCCTCGATTTTCAGCAGGAATTCCCCAACCTCAGCCGAGCTGTCTATATCGACCATAAGCGACAAGATTCGTTTTTCCCCGGGATATAGAACATCAGGCTCATTGAACTCAATCAATATCGATGATTCCGAGGGTAAATCCTCCAATACGGCAAGACTGCTATACCCGCTGCTTAATACAATCCTGGAGAATGTTTCGCTTGCAAGGCGCGTATTACCACTGCCATCCGTGAGCTGAACTCGCAGACTATCCAGTCTAATGGGAGCTGAATTATCGCCGGTCTCGGGATAGCTATAACTGAGACTCATTGGATATACATGAGTCTGCCCCTTGATAACTGATGCCGGTATTGAACTTATGAGATTGATTTTCAGGTCCTGTGGTATACTTTGTATCCGGACCGTGTCGCTTACCAGCACTTCGGTTGATTCGGGCTGTGCCGATGAATAGGCCCGCATTAGCCAGCGAACATTGCCGGCCGCCGAAGCAGTATAACAGCGATAGAACTCCTCGATCTCCCCGGGAGCAATGGAGACCTGTCCAATAAAGCTGCTGTCAAGGGTCACAATCCCGTTATCATCAACCAGATCTATTTCACAATTAACACCCGTAATCGAATCTATGGTCAGATTTGTGACGTTAACTTTTGTGCAAAAACTCTCCCCAACCGTATATTCAGGATTTAATCCCTCAAAGCTTATTCTGAGTTCGGAAGCGGAAATTACAAAAACTTGCTGGGCAATCACAGGAGCATCAATTGGTCCATCATTGCCGGATGCGTATTGGCAGCCATTGATGGGCATACCTATCTGAATACTCCTGCCGGTAATGGCAGTGCCAGAAATGTTACCCACGACAAATATTGCAGGAGAGCTTTCATTTATCTCAAGTTCCGTGCCTGTGTAAATCCATTTTGAATCCGAGAAAACAAAATCACCCTGATAGAAATCGTTTTCCTGATACAGCCCATCATCATTGCCATCTATCCACAATTCCAATGACTCTATCTCAGAATGTCCCGCATCGGCCTGATTTTCGATTGTAATTTCCTGCAGCAGGTCATTGAGGTTGCCGTTTAGTGCCGGACGAAATGCAAACAGGCAGACGCTCGAATCACCCGGTGAAAGAGTTCGATTGGGAATGCTATAAAGCTGATACTGGCTATTGACGGAACCATCTACGACAACCTTGCCGCCACGCATCAATGGAAGATCACCGTTTAAATTGACAGTCTGCTCAAATGCGAAATCGGAAGTGGATTCAATTGAAACTGCCAAGGTGTCATCGTCTATAAGATTTAACGGCAAATCAGCCAAAACAAAGAAATAACTCAGCTCTTCGGGGGGAAGCCCCGCATCAATGCCATTAAGGGTCAGAGTACCATCGCTGAGGTATCCGGCCGCCAGAAGAGAATCGCCATCAAAGTCCCTGTTTCCATTCTTATCATAATAGAGAGAGACCTGACCCAATTCATAATCAGCATAGTCATCATCTGAAATCGAGATCGATGTATTGGTAAACCTGATTGATTTTAGCGTATGTTCATTCTCAAGATAGCCGTTATAAAGCGCGAAGGTCAAGATCGGAACATAATTCGCACCCGGCCTGACAACTAAGGCTTCCTGCGGAATCGATATCGCTGTCACGCGGTTGGCGGGCAAAAGGAAATGTGATTCTGGATTTTCAATAGATACATCATCCGGACCCAATACGCCGCCCAGGAACTCCACGCCATTTATGGGAATTCCAAAGCGCAGTGTCCCACCGGCGAACTCAGCATTGGCAATATCGGCCGTAATTAAAAAGCGGTTGCTGCTGCGGCTAAACGAATGCCCCAAATTACTTATTCTCCAGTAGCCGTTGTAATAATTGAGCTCGCCCAAAAATATATCGTTGGCGGAAAATCCATTGAGATCAACATCTTCCCAGAGCTTTACAACATCCAGAGCCTGACTGCTATTTGTAGTGCCGATATTAATAATCTTTAATGAGTTGATTTCAGCATCAACATACCCATCTCCCGGAAGCGAGAAATCCAACATAATTTGATTTTTTTGACCACCAAAAAGATTTTTTCCGGGAATGGCGTTAACATCGATCGCTGCGGCCGGAAATGCATTGATTATATGGTCTTCCTGATTTTTAATCGGAAATATGCCTGCAATTTCCACTGCTTGATCCAAATATAAATGCGAGGATTCATTCAATCCAAAATTGATGCTGTTTCCATTCTTACTCAGATAGGAATCTAATACCGTTGTGATAAATAGCTCCGCAGATCCACCTCCAGCGGCTAATGCAATATCATCAGTTTTCAATACAGCATATTCGCCCGAAAGAACTGCTTGGTCTATTATGCTATCAGACGATGAGAGCGTTGCAAAATCCCCATCCCGATTCAGCCAGAGAATTACACTGTCAATCTGACTGTTTAATTCAGACTGCGAAGCACCATCGGGATCTTCAGCAAACAGGCTTACTCGCATACTATCCAGACCTATTTCTGAGGATGTACCGTTATTTATCCTGATTGCCGTAATGGGCATGGAATACCCTCCGGGATAAATATCGGCCGCGGATAATTCAATTGATTTGACCGTTAAAGCTTCGGTGGATAATACGGTAATAGTATCAATCGGATTTACAGGATTATCCAGTGGACCATCGTTATCGGATGCCATTTCAATCCCCTTTTTGGGAATTCCAAGTGCGATAGCGGCGCCGTCAGAAGGATAATCTGAAAGAGCCGCACAGAGGTAAAACCTCGTATTCAACTGGGTTAACGGGACATTTATGCCGCTGATGCTCCAATATTGTCCCGTAAAAGTCATATTCCCCTGATATATTTCGGTGGCGCTATTGTCCCAGGATCCATTACCATCGTCTGTAAACAGCAGGAATGAATCGATATCGGAAGAAGTAGCACTTCCCGCATTAAAGACGCTAATAATATTTATTGTATCACCTTCGTATCCATTCCGCGGCAAATCTAAAGTAAGACATCTGACAATACCAGCACCGGGGTTTGCCGTGTGATTTCCGGATGGGATTATTTGGACCTGATCTGCCACCATGCCATCAATTATGCAATATCCAAGAGAATTAATGCTGTCCGGTCCCGCCAGAACAGTTCCGTCTGTAAAATCCAGATCAGAGGCTGTTAGCAAATAAAAATCAAGCGAGTCGCCGTCATGCGGATATAGTGATGACTTGATCGATACGAAGAATGTCCTGCTGGAAGCCTGGGGAACAGCTATGGGATCCAGGACAACACTAATCTCCTCCCCGATCTCAGAAGTCATGCCAACATTCAGATCATTGGCATTGAGAGCGCCATCATCATTCAGATCATGGTAAACAGATATGGATTCAATATTCGAAAGCAATTGTGCCGCATTGCCGCTGCCTGCACAAGCGCTGCGCACTCTAATTTCTTCGAGATATTTTGTCTCTTCAAACGCATTTGATATCCTGAAAGCCAGTACGGGAGAAAGCGATTGATTTGGTTTTAGAGATTGATTGCCAAGAGGAATTTCGGTAATGGTGGGCACTTCGACTACAATCAGATTGGTTGTGTCGGTTACGGCATTTATGCTGCTGGTAACGGCAACTTTGCAGATACCTTTCGACGCCGCCACAAAATTTCCCTCGGAATCAATGGAGCCGGCATCGCCTATTACCTCCCATGAAAGGTCTCCGGTATTTATCGGGTCAAAGCCCGCGTCGAATCCCGACGCTGTAAACTGAATTGATTCACTGATCATCAATGAAGCTGTATCTGGCATTACTACAATCATCTCAAGGCTTGCGGGCAAAACAGTCACTATATCATTTGTGTCAGTCACTCCGTTTATTTCACTCGTTACTTCAATTCTGCCTGTTCCCTCAGCAGTTGCTGTGAAGACTCCTGAGGAATCGATTGTGCCAATATCTTCAATAACCTCCCACATAAGATTTCCGGTTTCGGTGATATTGCCGTCCTCATCAGTGCCGGTAACTTCAAATGTATCGATGCTTCCCAATGTAAGTTCGAGAGAATCTGGAGAAATGTCCAGGCTATGCAGGATTCCTGCAACAACCGTAATTGTACCGCTGGTATCTATTAGCGCTCCACTATTACATATAATCTGTCCGGTTCCAACGCTGTCGGCCTCAAATTCTCCGCTGCCATTTATCGTGCCAATTCCCCCAATTACCTCCCAGCTATCGACAATAACCGGATCCGTTATATTTCCGTCAGTATCATAAGCATCTACACTAAATGCAATCGCGCTGTCGGCAGTGACAGTTGCCGTATCAGGCGAAATAACAAGATCGGCGGCAGCCCCGGGCTGACATGAAATCAGGCCTGTTGTATCAGCAATATCGTTAGAGTATCGGGCAACTATCCGCCCACTACCTGGTTTATCGAGGTTTAATCTGGTATAATATGTAGAGTTATCAAGCAGGTCACCAATTGGCTCTGCGCTTTCCAGGTTCCAGGTAACTGAAACATTGCCGAGCGGATTATCTCCTGAATCATAACCCCGGCAGTATACTTTCAGTGAATCATCATCTGTTGTAAGGGCGGTATCGCCGACAGGCGTTCCGTCAAGCCATTCTATTTTGATGTAAGCCAGAGCTCCATCGGAGATAACCGTTACCTGACCTGAATCATGCATTGCGTCTAAGTCAGCTGTAACATAGTAGACTGGCGGAGAAGGGTCATTTCCGGCTGTATAAAATCCATCGCCTGTTATAGAGCCCGAGGGATCGGTGGTACTCCAATTCGCGAATGAGGTTGTATCGGTTATATAGTTGCTATCTGCATCATATATTTTTGCGGAATACTGAATTGATGCTCCCTGTTCGGCCAAATTCTCCTCCGGAAGGACTTCGATAAATTTCGGGCTTCCGGGAATGACATAAATCGTATCAGTGATGGCTTGGGGCCCTAAATCACTTGTCACCTTTATATATCCATATTTGACATTGATCGGGTCAAATAATCCTGCAGGACTTATGGTCCCAATATCGCGCATTACTTCCCATGTCAATGCTCCCGTCTCTGTAACAACATTGTCATCCTTATCATATCCAACTGCTGTGAACTGCACGGTTGAATCGGTGGAAATAGTATCTATGTCCGGCTGAATCTCGAGTGAATCAAGCTCGCCGTAAACTACTTCGAGATAGGCGCTTGTATCAACCGGGCCATGGTCGGAAATTGCAACCACTCTCGCCGTGCCGACACTTCCTGCATCAAATAATCCACTATTGTCAATCGAACCAAGATTTTCTGTAAGCTCCCATGTGACAGTTCCGGGATCGCATGGCTCGGAGACGCTATTGAATCCTTCAACAGTGAACTGAAGAGTTGAATCTGCTGATACAACTGCCGAATCCGGAGAAACTACTATGTAACTAACCGGATCTGAAATTACTGTGACATCTACATATTCTGAGTCGGCAAGCTCGCCATCAGAGGCAATGAATAATATTTCATACACACCTGCCTGGGTAAAGTCGGGATTAAAATCAAATGTCCCGGTGCCATCCCCATTATCAACAAAGCTGGCATTGGCGGGCAGGTACGTCGCGCTTAAAGCTGGGATTGTACCATTGGGATCGGAAGCGCCTATATCGAAGTTAAGATTCTGGCCCTCATATACAGACTTTGAGGCCACATTATCAATTTTAGGCGGAAGGTTCATCTGCATAAATTCCATCGCACCCAGGTCGGGAGCCTCACCAAGAAACGAATATCCCAAATACATTCCGGTATCAATTGCAGGGGAATTGCCCTGCAGTTTAAAATTACCATTATCGGGACTAATGAATCGTGGATCGCTGGAAATCCCCCCCGCGGAATCGACAACTCCGCCGTCATAATCAGCGGTTGTATTACCCCAGACATCATTAAATGCACATATATTTTTGTCATTACCCTTGATGCCCTTATCATTTAAAACGATGATGCTGTTTATAATACGGGAATCATCAGATTTCAATTCAAAGCCCATTTTACCGCATGAGTAGGCCACATTATGGTGATAAATTGCAAAATCTCCACCGCCTTCATTCTTGAATCCCTCTTCACTGCAGAATGCAGCTATATTTCGCAGAAAAAGCGTATACTTTCCCTCATTACGATAGCCTTCCTTGCCCGTATCGTGAACATAACAGCCAATTATCTTAGTCGAATCACCTTTTACATGTATTCCCTGGTCGGTGGTATTCATTAATTCCAGACCTTTAATTATTACATGATTGGCATTACTCTCGATAATCACAAGACCGTTACTGGCCGCATCAAGTATTACTTTTTCACCACCATAGTTTTGATAGACGATTGGTGCATCAATAAGACCATTTGTTTTTAGATCAATTTTAGCTGAAATCATGTAGGTGCCCGCCAGAATATTTACCGTATCCCCGGGCATCAAAATCTCTTTTTGATCACCATTATCGATCGTGGCCCAGGCTGTGCTTTCGGTCAACCCATCAGCATCATCATTACCCGTGGGCGAGACATAATAGTTCACACATAATGCAGCATTTGGCACTATCAAAAGCGATAGCAACGCTATAATTACGACCGTTTTAAACAAAGCTTACTCCTTGCCCCTCATAGAATTTTATATCGACTTATGCAGATATTTGCTTTAGTGCCTGTGTTTCGATTTAATTTATTGGGATGCAATATAATAGATTGCGTGATCCTTGTTGGCGAATCAACAGGCTTTTTGCAAAAGGTGGATATGACAATAAAGAATAATGGTTATTCAAGACTCGTATGTTACAACAATTGGAATAGAGGAAATTCCGTATGCGACAATGCAATTAGAATTGAAAGGAGGAAAGTGGAATCTGTCATTCTTGAGGCTGTCAAAAATAAGGTCTTACAGCCAAATTTATTTGAGAAGCTGCTTAAGCGGATAGAAAACAAAATCAAATCAGGCACAGAATTTAATCAAATATTAAACAATATATTCCCCGAGAGGTTGAAGGTCCAGGCTATCGAGTATGAAGATGAGGTCGTTTTTGCCATCCGTGGAAAGGCAATGCCGTTCCGCGCATATGGCAGAACGGCATTTCCCTCAATGTTAAGCGTCCCTAAGGGGATTTGAACCCCTGTCGCCGCCGTGAAAGGGCGGTGTCCTAGACCGGGCTGGACGATAGGGACCAGTAAATTTTTGCCTAATAATAGGCCTTATATCTAACTTGTCAAGCCAAAAAATGGTTCAAAAAAAGTTTCGCCGAAGACCAGAAGCCCCAACGCAATAAGGGCAATCATCACGAGTAAAAGCAGTACTCCCGGACGGAATCCGAGGCGCTTTAGCCCGGTGGTATCAAGGAGCGCAGTATCGTCTTTCGAGGAGGCCAGTTCCCGATCGGCCTCGTCTATCCTCGCGATGACATCCTCAAATGTCTGCGGGCGGTCGCGCAGTCCGTTGCGAAGCATCTGCATCAAAAGCATCTTAAGCGAAATCGGTATTTTGGGGTATGTATCATGCCAGATCAGGCGCAGATAGGAATCGAAGATCGGCATCTGGTTTGTTAAAATCCGGTGCAGTATCAGCCCCGCCGAATATATGTCCGACTGCCTGACTTTTTTCCGCTCCGGCGCCGAATACCAGAGATTTTTCTGATGCCTGTGATTTGCCGACTGGCCGAAGTCGGTGATTATAATATTATCGCTTTCATCGAAGAGTATATTAGCGGGACGCAGGTTGCCGTGAACAAGGTTATTCTTGTGTGCATTACCAAGTATAACCGCTATCTCACGGAATATCTGAAGCGCCGTTCTGGGCGAAAACACTCGCAGAAGACGGTCCTCAAGCGAACCGCCGCGCGCATAAGCCATCAGGATTATGCTCTTCTCCTTATTACCCCCGGCTGCAAAAACCTTGATAAACCCGGGATTATTCAGGGTCTTGAGTATGCGTGCCTCTCTCATCCCCGCTTCCGACTGCAAAAGCGTTTTAAGGACATAGATACTGCCGTCGGATCGATCCTCGACCAGATGGGTGGCGGTATTCCTGGTCTTTTTCAAAGTATCGAGAAATGAGAGCCGCCCGACATAATCGCTTAATTCTCCACTCAATATCTTCTGACCATTGCCATTGACTTTGGAAGCAAATTTGCACAGCGCCGAAAGAAGATCATCCTTCAGGCGCGCCGCACTCTGGTAACGGTCTTTCTTATTCTGCTCCAAACATTTCATAACAATCCGATCCATCTCGCCGGTAACTTCACTGTTAAAACTGGAGGGATTTTTAAAACGACCTTCCGGCTTTTTCCCGGTCAGGATCTCGTACATGATAATTCCCACGGCATAGATATCGGTAGTCTGATCGACATTGGCCGAGGCGACTTTTTGTTCCGGGGACATATAATTGAATGTGCCCATAACAATATTTGGACGTGTCCTGTCATTCTCGTCTTTATTCACTATCTGAGCGATGCCAAAATCGACCACAAGAGCGTTGCCGCTTTTGTCTATAAGTATGTTGGCCGGTTTGATATCCCGGTGAATCACGCCGTTTTTATGAGCATAATCCAGAGCTTTAAGTACCTGTATAATAACGGTAAATTTTCTTGTCAATGGAGTCGACTTATCGTGCAGCATCTTCTTGAAATTCGAGCCCTCGATCATCTCCATCACAAAGTAATACCGATCATCCTCGATCCCCCTGTCGATTACATGCACAATATGCGGATGCCTCAGCCGTGCAATCGTTTTGGATTCGATCTCAAAGCGGTTTACGATTTCGGGATTGACAGAATGATCCGGCGAGAGGATCTTGATAGCCACCAGGCGGTCCAGGGATTTCTGGCGGCCCAGAAATATCTCCGCCAATCCTCCCTGATCGATTTTTCCGAGGATTTCGAATTCGCCGATCTTTTTTGATGCGGGTGCGCCCGCCTGCTTTTTTAATACTTCAGCCATAAAACCCCACCTTTTCAATATCGGCTTAAATGTCTAAGTGATTTAGGGAAAAGGCATGACGTGGACAAGAGCAGCTATTTGAGTAGAAGCATTTTGCGGGTTTCAATGAAATCTCCGGCCCGGATTCGGTAGAGGTAAAATCCCGATTTGAGACCAGAGGCATCAAAATAAATCTCATGATATCCCGGTTGTTTGGTTCCCTGATGAAATGTCTCGACCTCCTGCCCCAGAAGATTCAGGATTTCGAGAGCAACATCCGTTTCAAATGGAACCTGGTATGCTATTCTGGTGATCGGATTAAACGGATTGGGGTAATTTTGAAACAGTCGAAAATCATCCGGCAACGAGCCCTCGGAATCGTCCTCCCAAACATCGGTAAAAATCGAGATCGTGCCGTAAACATATTCAGGATAAGTGGGATTGGTCCCGGTAGTATCATAACCAATCAAATCGTAATATTGAACGAGGGAATCACCAATGTACAAGGGATAACCGGCGGTATCGATAAATACGATTTGATCCGGAGCAAAATCACGGACACTGAAAAAAACATCGCAAATTTTGCCGCGCTGTGCTTCAATATTCGGCGGCGGCGGATTAACAATAAGGGGGAATATGAAAAGCAAAAAATGCGTTGAGTCATTGTCAGTACGCCAGGATATCTCATAGCCTGACGGCACTATTCCACCACTGAGCGAAGCGGAATCGAAAACCAAATCATAGCTTGAAAAAGACAGTGGAATCTCAAAGCCTCTAAGCGGCTGATTCAGATAGCCGTCAATTGAAAAAGAGTACTCGATTCCGGACGAAACAGTCACACGTTCCACCCAAATAGTATCATTTACGCCTTCAGCAGACGGACTAAGAAATAATATGGATATAAAAATCGAAGCGAGTAAATAACCTGGTTTCATGCAGGAATATCCCGGTTGTGTTTAATTCCTATGTCATATTGTTATAATTGATCGGTAATAATTAAGTTCCAAATTAGAGAATTAATACGCCTGACATGACCGGTTAATCGCAGAATGCGCATGGCTCCGGGCCGTTGCGGAATAGATAATTGACAAGATAGACAAGATCTAAAAAATTGAGCTCGTAATCGCAGTTGGAATCACCGGGAGGCCGGGGTAATCCTTTTTCCTCGGAGTAAAAGAGATAGCTTATAAGATCGGTTATATCATTGAGATCAACATTAAAATCCATGTTGAAATCACCGCAGATATAGCTGATCGAATCCTCGAATGTCATGTATCCCTGCTGGAAATCGAGTTCAAGCAGATTGATACCATCAACATCCCAGCCCTCCAGCATGCGAATTGTAGTACCATCGAAGAACGACACCGTATCGAGACGGGTGGATATGTAGTCGATTTCATCCGGTATATGGAAATGAACCTTGCAGATTTCACCGCCGGGTGCAGGAATTGGATGGAGATACGGCGCAATTATGATATATAGCTTATTCTCTTCATTAATTATAAAATCCTGATTTGCATTCTGCGGAAAGCTCATTAGAAAAGTGACTGAATCTATGATGACCCTGTTATCATCAAAGCCCAGAGGTATGGCCAGTCCGCCGAAATCGGTCTCCAGGATTGCCTCGACTGTCGTTGATCCTTCACGCTGCTGGTACAGCCATTCATTATGTATCTTGATCAGGCCATCGGCAGCGGCAGCGGCAGCAATACCAAAGTGCAGGCTTAAAAAGGCAAAAGCCAAAATTATAATCCTGCTGACCTTGTTCATTTTATTTCTCCATGAAAAGTAGATCACTACTGCCAGTATAGTATTAAAATAGTATGAATTCCCAATTTCACAAGTATATTCTATTTCCGATTTTTATTTGACAAATTGGCATATATCAAGATATTAGCTTTCTGGAAGTAAGGCGGATATGAAAAAAGTAATTGGTCTCATAATAATAATAGCGATAATTGGCGGCCTGATCGCCCTTATCATAATTAACCAGAAGAACGAGCTATCCCCCGACCCGCCCGGAATAGTAACTGCAACCGGTACGATTGAAATCACCGAAATAGATATTTCCCCCCAGATTTCCGGAAAAATACTGGAGTTGAATAAAAAACGCGGTGAGAAGGCTGATTCGTCTGAAATGCTTGCCAGGATTGACGTCAAGGAGTTGGCGGCTCAGCTTGATGAAATCGATACGCGCTTTAAAATGGTAAATGCTCAAATCGAACAGGCCGAAATTCAGCTCGAAAACCTGAATAAAAATCTCAAGCGTACCAAAAAAGCGCTTGATGCGGGCGCTGCCACTCAATCTCAATACGATGACCTCCGTACACAACGCGATTATACCAGTCAGCAGATTAAGACGCTGGAAACTCAAATTGCAAATCTGGAAGCGCAGAAGAAAGTGCTTCAAACACAGATATCCAATTCCGAGATATATGCCGCTGCCGCCGGATGGATCACCTCGAAAAATATGGAAGTCGGCGAGCTTGCCATGCCCGGAGTGCCTATCTACACTATCTCGCTTCTGGAAGATGCTTATATAAATGTCTATGTCAATGAGACCAGGATAGGTGAAATCAATCTCAACGACAGCGCTCATGTAACAATCGATACATATCCAGACCGAAACTTTAGGGGTTATGTGGAGTTTATCTCCCCGGAAGCTGAGTTCACTCCCAAAAATATTCAGACCAAAGAAGAGAGAGTCAAACTGGTATTTGAGGTGCGAATAAATCTCGATAATCCCGATCATAAATTAAAACCCGGGCTTCCCGCCGATGTCACGATATTCACCGAGTGAATGCGTTAAAATCCACTTCATGATCTGAGGGTATGATCATGGCTGATACCGATGCTGTAATTGCCGAAAGTCTTAGCAAAAGCTACGGGGACATGAAGGCTCTGGACGGCCTCTCCCTTGCGGTCAAACGGGGCGAGATGCATATCATTGTCGGGCCGGACGGCGCCGGGAAATCCACCCTGCTTAGGATACTTGCCGGCATCCTTCCCTTCGACAGCGGCAACGCCAGAGTGCTGGATAACGAGTTTCCGGGTGAAGAGGAAAAAGCCAAGCTGAATCTGGGATATATGCCGCAGAGGTTCGGGCTTTACGAAGATCTGACCGTACAAGAAAATCTGAAATTCTTCTACCGCCTTTATAACCTGCCGCACAAAGATCGCAATCGCATCTTTGCACGTATGTACGAATTCTCCGGTCTGGAACAGTTTAAGAAAAGGCTTTCCGGTGCACTCTCGGGCGGGATGAAACAGAAGCTGGGACTGAGCTGTGTGCTTCTGCACGAACCCTCGCTGCTTCTACTGGATGAGCCCACCAACGGCGTTGACCCATATTCTCGACGCATATTCTGGAATATCCTAAACGAATTCAAGGAGCAGGGGGTAACGATCATCGTGGCCACCCCTTTCATGGATGAGGCCGAGAGAGGTGACAAAGTACTTTTGATGATGAACGGCCATGAGCTGGCCTCGGGCACACCCTCGGAAATAAAATCGCGCTGGAAAGAGTCATTGTACCAGGCGCCCTGCCGTGACAGCCGCGAGGCAAAGAATCTGCTCGATAATTCCGGCCTGATTAAATCATCAATTCTTTTCGGAAATAAAATCCACTTCGTGCCTGAATCCGAACAAAACATCGAAAAGATCAGGAAATTACTCGAAGAACACAACACACTCACCGGTGATATACAAAGAATAGAACCCGAGCTGGAAGACCTTTTTATCAGTCTGGTAGCCAATGAGTGATTACGCTGTCGACATAAATAACCTGACCCGCAAATTCGGCGATTTTACTGCCGTGGATCATATCAGCCTGGAGGTCAGAAAAGGTGAGATATTCGCCTTTTTGGGGCCTAACGGCGCAGGTAAATCGACCACGATCAAGATGCTTACCGGACTTCTTCTGCCGACTTCGGGCAACGGCACTGTTGGCGGATTCGATATTATGCGAGAATCGGAAAAGATCAAACAAAACATCGGTTACATGTCGCAGAAATTTTCACTTTATGATGATCTCTCACCGGAGGAAAATCTGCTTTTCTTTGGAGGTGTTTATAATGTCAAAGGAGAGACACTGAAACAACGCATAGAAAACCTTTTCAAGAATACTCCCATCGGAAAGAACCGCAATTCAGCCACAGCCAATCTGCCGCTGGGATTAAAGCAGCGTCTTGCGCTCGAATGCGCGCTTCTGCATGATCCATCCATTCTGTTTCTGGATGAGCCTACCGCAGGTGTCGATCCCATGGCACGCCGCGGTTTCTGGGATATTATCTATAGCGCTTCTAAAAAAGGAACAACCGTATTTTTGACCACGCATTATATGGATGAGGCCGAACATGCCGACCTGGTGGGTATGATTTTCAGCGGCAGGCTTAAGGCAATCGATACACCGGAGGATCTTAAGTCCGATTTTGCCGGCGGAAAGATTTTTCAATTCGATACTGACGATTTGGTGGCGGCTCTGAAGAAACTCGAGCAGTCCGAAGAAGTACGCGAGGTAACTGTTTTCGGCAACAGCATTCATCTGACAATGGCCGAGGAATTCGACGAGGAAAAGACCGGGGCCTTCCTTAACAAGCTAAATGTGGCACATTCAGGACTGAATAGGACTGCACCCTCGCTTGAGGATGTCTTCATCAACCTGACCTCGGAGGACAGCAAGGCATGAATCCGGTAAGAATCATGGCCCTGGCCCAAAAAGAAGTGATCCAGATTCTGCGCGATCCGCGCGCTCTTGCGCTGGCCTTCATACTGCCAATGATCCTGCTCTTCCTATTCGGATATGCCATCACTCTTGATATAAAAGACATTCCCTTTGGTGTGTTGGACTATGATAAATCCAATCTCAGCCGGGACCTGACGGCGGATTTTGTTTCCAGCGGCTACTTCAACCATAAATTCGACATAAGACATTCAGAGCAAATCGACAGTTTGATTCAACTGGGTGAGGCGCGGATTGTGCTCGTAATTCCAGCGGATTTCTCTGAGGAGTTGAAGCAGGGCAAGACAGCAGACTTGCAGGTGATTGTTGACGGCGCTGATGCCAACACCGCCAATATCGCTATCGGCTATACCGAGAGTATTATCGGTTCACGCAATCAAAAAATGCTGTCGGAGATGACGGGCAGATCAATTGAACCGCCAATAAATCTGGAAATACGATTCTGGTATAATACCAACCTCCGTTCTCAGAATTACATTATCCCCGGACTGATTGCGCTTATCATGACAGTAGTCTCGGCCCTTCTGACCTCGCTTACGATTGCGCGGGAATGGGAGCGAGGTACTATGGAGCAGATAATCACCACTCCGGTAACCTCGCTGGAGCTGGCAATCGGCAAGCTTCTCCCCTATTTTGCAATTGCTATTACGGATGTTATCATCGCTACCGCAGTGGGTACTATAATCTATGATGTGCCTTTCCGCGGCAATCTGATAACGTTGATAGCTTTCTCCTCCCTCTTTCTTTTTGCAGTGCTCGGAATCGGCTTTTTGATTTCGGTCGCCACCAAATCCCAGCAGGTGGCCTACCAGGTTGCAATGCTGGCGTCGTTTTTGCCGACATTCCTTTTCTCGGGTTTTCTTTTCCCCATATCATCAATGCCCAAGTGGCTTCAATATGTCACCCTGATAATTCCTGCGCGCTATTATGTTACCATCGCCCGCGATCTGTTTCTGAAGGGCGCGGGATTCAGGAGTCTCTATGTCGAGGGAATTGTCCTGCTGGGTTTTGCGGTCCTGGTCGTATTTGCATCGGCCATGAAATTCAAGAAAAGGCTGGGGGATTGAGATGCGTATCCGTCACATCGCCAAAAAAGAAATCCTCCAGACATTTCGCGACAGGCGTATGCTGGGAATCCTTTTCTTTGCACCAATCTTTCAGTTGATCGTTTTTGGTTATGCCGCAACTTATGATATAGATCGCATCCCGACCGCAGTGGTTGATTACGATTACAGCCGCCTATCGAGAGAGCTCGTTTCCACAATTCAGGCCTCGGGTTATTTCGAGGTCGTGGCTAATCCTGTACACAGCGACAGCATAACTTCATTGGTGGATCATGGAGAGGTCTGGTGCGGGATTGTTATCCCGCCCGATTACGAGGAGCAAATCAAGACCGGTAAGACTGCCGATGTCCAGGTTATTATCGACGGTTCCAATTCCAACACAGCCGGAATTGTGGCAGGATACCTGGGCAAAATTGTGCGTGAATATTCGATGGACATGATGCGCTTCAATTCTCGCCAATTATCGAGTGGCCGTCAGCCCAACATCAATATTGAAACGCGCGCATGGTATAATCCCAATCTTTCATCGAGAACCTATAATGTTCCTGCCGTGCTGGTCATGATTATGCTGGTGATAACTATGGTGTTGACCTCGATGGCCGTGGTTAAGGAAAAAGAGCTGGGGACAATCGAGCAGATTTCTGTTACGCCCATAAAACCGGTGGAGCTTATGATCGGCAAAACCATGCCGTTCGTGATGATCGGTGTTGTCGATATTCTGATCGTAACAACTGTGGCAATTTTCTGGTTCAATGTGCCCTTCCAGGGATCGATATGGTTCCTTCTGCTTGCGGCCTTTACATTCATGCTCACAACTCTGGGAACCGGACTTTTGATCTCAACCTTCTCCTCCACTCAGCAGCAGGCCATGATGACTACGTTTTTGTTTATCATGCCATTCACAATACTCTCTGGATTTGCATTTCCGATTTCTAATATGCCGATCGAGATTCAATATGTTACCTATATAAATCCGGTACGTTACTTCGTGGAAATCGTAAGGGCGATTTTCTTAAAGGGCAGCGGTATAATCGAATTGAAAGATCAGCTCCTGGCGCTCCTGGCAATCGGCCTTTCGGTCATGACAGTATCTGTCCTGCGTTTCAGGAAGCGAGTGTCGTAAGAACCATTAAAAAAACTCTGGTATCCCACATGAAATGTGGGTTTAATCGGTCAAACTGCTATGCCCATCACTAAATTAAAACCCCTGAAGATTGTATCATTCTGTAATATCATCCTCATTAAGGAACGATTTACCGCTTGACAATCGAAAGCCATTAATATACTAATTCAACAGCACGACAGCAGACCCTCGGCACATCATTCGCGCAAGCATTCAGCACTGGCTCCATAAAAGGGCATAGTCGGAATTTTAATAATAAATCATATTTCTGTGATATTATAACCCTAAATGGAGGAATCACGATGTCTTATGAGGATATTTTGAAAGGCGCGAGCAATGCCTTTACATTGCATTATGCCTATATAAACAATGTAGCGAGAGAGATTGGGATCGACAGCGCTGAAAATATCAGCGCCGAAGTGTGCCGAATGATGGGCACTGCCCGCGGCCAGATGATAAAAGAGAAGGCAGATCTGGAGCAGTTTACGCCCGAGGCGGCAGCCGCCGCAGCGAGAGGCTCTATAGAAGAGGACTTTGGGATAATAACCGAACCAATCGAGGAGTCATCCGAGAGGATCGTATTCCATTGCAAGGGATGCCCTGTTTATAACGGCGCCCATGCTGCGGGGATGGATGCCGGTTCTATTGAGGCCCAATGCCGCATAGCACCTATTGCATATATGAATGCATTGGTTAAGGAGCTTAATCCGGACCTGAAATATCAACTGCACAAATTCCGTTCATCTGCTTCAGATAGCTGTGAAGAGGAAATAGTTATCTCGTAATCTTATGTTGGGGTGCCCCGTCCTCTTTAGAGAGTGTTGAAAAACCAGCGATAATGCTTAAAAGTATTTTTATACTGTCATTCTGAGGGAGCGCAGCGACCGAAGAATCTCTCACGAATCAAACAGATTCTTCGCTTCGCTCAGAATGACATTTTGCGGGCACTGAATATTTCAGCGAGCCCTAAAGATTGCGTCACCCATAGTAATCTACTTCGCAATAATCTCTTCTTCCTCGGGTATCCCAGTTGTTTTATATATCAGGGTGCCCCCATCCCGTTGGGCTGATTTCAGCCCATAAGGGGTGGATTTTCTCAATTCATTACAGACATTACCTCCCAAAAAATCATCCCACCGCTTACGCAGTGGGGCACCCACATGATTACGAATCACGCTTAAGTCAAGTTTGGGCGTGCCACCCGTTTAAGATGGAATCATGCACTGTGCCGTAGGGAACCATTTCCCAATGGTTAAACAGCGTCAGCAATTGGTTCCTGCCGCCCACTATTTCGGATTCATCTTACTTGGCTATAATCTCTTCTTCTTCGGGTATTCCGGTTGCGATTGGATTGGATTTGTCGCTGACCCATTCCATCCAGCCGCCGTCATAGACAGAGATATTAGGCCAGCCCATGAAGTAGGCATTGAAAAATGCCTCGCTGCCGCGCCATCCGGTGCCGCAGTAGAAGGCGATATGTTTATCGGGAGTGATGCCGTCCCTGGCCCAAATATCCCTTACCTCATGATACTCCCGAATTGTGTGATCTATATTGCGGTAATTTTCCATATGATAAGCGTCGCTTCCGCAGTTGCCGAAAATCGCGCCGGGAATTCGTCCCGGAGTCTCGATATAATGATACCCGCTGACATTGCCGATGAACTCCTTCCAGCTTCGGATGCTGACCAGCTCGGCCATATCTGATGCCAGCATATCCTTTGCCTCGGGAGTGTCCACAAAAAGCTCCGGACGTGCGGGGACTTCCGTGCCGAAATCACTGATCGGTTCCGGCTTATGATCCTCCTTGGTTAATTCATATCCGGCCTCGATCCAGCTTGCCAGACCGCCGTTTAAGATTCGTACATCGTTAACCCCTGCATACATCAGGATATGCGCGCAGCGCATGGCAGCTATCTGTCCCGCCTGACGCCCAGGGTAGGGATCCTCGTTGTTGGGATGGTTGAAACGGCCGTAGAGAATTACAGTTGTGTCCTTGTCAATTCCGAGTTCGAGAAGTGTCTTTTGTATTTCCTCCGTCGATCTTCTATTCCAGTCTTTGGGAGATTCGAGAGTTACCGAATCGAGATGAAGCGCTCCGGGGATATGACCGGAGTCATAGTCCTCACGATAGAAATAGGTAGCATGGCAGACAACATAGCGGTTGCCCTTATATGTCGGAGGAGTGCCGCCGTCAATAAGAGTCTTCAGCCAATCGGGATATATCAATTGCTGATAGCGCGGGAGATTATCCATTGGTAGATCGGAGTTCATTGACCATTCCATGAAACCGCTGAATACTTTCACATCTTTATATCCAATCTCGGCCAGCTTTTCGACCATAGTTTTTGCTTGGTCCTTGTTGTAGCCATAAACTATGATGGAATCCTTGGGATTAATGTCTTTCCTGGGAAGAAGCTCCTCCCATTCGTCGTAGTTAGTCCAGCTTAATGGGAATGTCTTCGCGCCCCGGATATGCCCGCCCCGCGGTTCGTTATTAAGCGCCCAGCCGTTATAAGTCGCAATCGGACGAATATCCAGAAGATAATGATTCGGCTTCTTGGCCCATTCTATTAATTCTTGATTGGTGAGTTCAGCTGCATTCATTGCGACACCCCTCGCCTTTGGTTTGAATATTTTGCCATTGTTGATTATTACAACAAAATTTGGTGTAAAATGTTTATTGAAAATGTAGTGAATGAGGAATTGAAAATTGTGTCGCTTCCTGATTCGCCAAAGGCGAATTGTGAACTGACACCCGTCAGATTTGGAAGGCTTATTGAATAAGTCTGCGTCCACAAAATGTCATTTTGAGCGTAGCGAAGAATCTGTCTGATTCATGAAAGATTCTTCGGTCGCCAGGCTCCCTCAGAATGACAGTATAAAAGCACTTTTCAGCATTATCGCTGGTTTATCAACACTCTCCGAAGATTAGGTCACCCTATATGTAATCGTCCCATAAATCTGGGTGGCCTGCTCAAACCCTGTTTGGGCAGGTCTATTTAGAAAACACGCCCAAAACCAGTTTGAGGATCTGGCGGAACGATAGTTTTCTTGCTTCAAACTGCTAAGAGGCCTCGACTCGAAAGTCCCTATCGGCATATCCAAATAATGATAATGCATCCCTGCAAATTTTCACTATACTGTTAGCATTCAGATTAGTTTCCACAAATAAGTCAGTACCCTTTATTCTTTCAGGCAACCTAAGAACATCCCCCTTCTTGGAAAAATATGGACGTTTTCTTCCTTGAAGATTAAGTACTCGCCAGGGTGCCCCAAGCTTTAGCTTGGGAGGGTTAATAACGGGAGTAAACCCAATCTGCAGATTGGGTCACCCTGAATGTAATTGTCCCATAAATCTGGGTGGCCTGCTCAAACTCTGTTTGGCCAAGTCTAAATAGAAAACACACCCAAACCCAGTTTGGGCGTGCCACCCGAAATCATAAAATCGTAATATTTTAATAATCCCGCCGATTACTGATCGCTTGTCCTAATGTGGTGTTGTCGGCGTATTCGAGGTCAGAACCCTGGGGAAGGCCGCGGGCGATTCGTGTGACCTTCACGCCAATCGGCTTGATTAATTTCGCAAGAAAGGCCGCAGTGGCCTCGCCCTCGACATTGGGATTGGTGGCTATGATTATCTCTTTGACCTCATCACTCTTTAATCTTTCGATCAACTCCCTGGCATGAAGCTGTTCCGGCCCGATTCCGTCTAATGGCGAGAGCGCCCCGCCCAAAACATGATAAAGCCCTTTATACTCGCCGGTCTTTTCCAGCGCCAGAAGATCGTTGGCTTCTTCCACCACGCAGATAGCGGAACGGTCGCGCCGTTCGGAACGGCAGATTTCGCAGGGATCGGTTTCTGTGATGTTAAAGCAGATCGAACAGGCGCGCACTTTCTCACGTGCCTCACGGATCGCATCGGCAAGCTCGCGCACTTCTTTTGGGTCGCGCTTGAGCACCCAGAATGCCAGACGCTGTGCGGTCTTGCGTCCGATTCCCGGGAGTTTGGAGAACTCCCGGATTAATCTCTCGAGTGATTGTGATGATGAGAACATAGAATTACATCATCGGCAGGCCGGGAATATTCAGTCCGCCGGTAACCTCCGCCATCTTCTCCGAGGCGATCTCCGCCGCAGCCTTGTTGGCCTGATTGACAGCGGCCACGATCAAATCCTGAAGCATCTCGACATCCTCAGGATCAACAACCTCTTTATCGATTGCGATTTCCACAAGTTCCTGCTTGCCGTTGACGATGGCCTTGACCATACCGCCGCCAGCGGAACCCTCGACACGTTCCTCGGCCAGCTGCTCCTGGACCTCCATCATCTTGGCCTGCATCTTCTGAACCTGCTTCATCATGTTGCCAAAACCTTTAGCCATCTTTCTCTCCTTTATTTCCCATGATCTTTATCGATTTCACTTCACCACCGAAAAGCTCGACGGCTTCCTTTAACTCCGGATTCTTTTCATACAATTTATCCGGCTCTATATCAAACGGGCTCTTCTTCTCATCTGTTCCGTTTTTGGGCGGCTGGGATTTGTCGACCTTAGTAACCAGCCTGAGCGCTTTGCCGAAAACAGTCTTCATATTCTTCTCGATAATCATACGGTTTTCACGTTTGGCGATATGCTGCTGCTGCGCGGTGCCGTTGCCGAAATAAGTCAACTCAACCGACTCGCCGTCCATACGCGTCAACTCGCCCTGCCCCAGAAATTCTCCCAGCATCCGTTTCTCGTCTTTGACACGCTCCACGAAATCGTTCCAGCTTATCGGGGTCGCCGTCTGCAGACGAGGACTGGGCTGTGAAGAGGAATTTTCGGATGTTGATGGTTTTGACGGTGCTGTTGATGTAACGGGATTTTGAGTCGGCGCGGGTTCTACCGGATTAAATTTTTTTTTTGAGGATTGACCAACGTTGGCGGCAAAAAGATCCGACCCGCCTCCACCCGACAGATTCAATTCATTGAGCTTCTTGAGTACATCTTCAAGAAGTACAGAGGATTCCATCCGCACCATACGAAGAATTGCAACCTCGAGAAATATCGAGGGATCGGCCCCGGCCTTGAGGTCAAGCTGCAAATCGGAAAGCATCTTCACGATTCTGAAGATATCGCTGTCAGAGAATTTATCCTTCAGTGCGATATATTTTTCCTGGAAGTAATCCGAGACCGCCAGATAATCGAATGGATTCTCGGAGGCGTTTACGATCAAAATCTTTCTAAAATGCTCCTGGAAATCGAGAATGAACTGGGAGACATCAACTCCGGAAATAAACATATCTTCAACCAGCTTCAAGGCGCTGTTGGAATCCTTTTTCAAGATGCACTCGGTCAGATTAAACAGCAGTTCCAGGTCGACCAACCCCAGTGTATCGGCGATCATCTCACGCGTGATCTTGTCATCCGAGGAGGCTATCACCTGTTCGAAAATCGAGAGCGCGTCTCGAAGCGAACCATCTCCCTTCTGCGCCAGAAGCGCGATGCCATCTTCCTCGATATTGATATCCTCTTTATCCGCAAGCATCTTCAGATAATCGCTCATATCCTTGAACGGTATTCGCCTGAAATCGTAACGCTGGCAGCGAGATAAAATCGTGGCCGGCAGCTTTTGAGGATCGGTGGTTGCGAAAATAAAAACTATGTGAGCAGGCGGCTCCTCAAGAGTTTTAAGCAGGGCATCAAATGCCGGTCCGGAAAGCCTGTGAACCTCATCGATTATATAAATCTTATATCTCGAGGCCGCAGGAGTATAGCGCGCGCTTTCACGAAGATTGCGGATATCATCCACACCGGTATTGGAGGCGGCGTCGACCTCGATAACGTCAAGGCTCGATCCGGTAGTAATCTGCTTGCAGTTGTCGCATTCATTGCATGGCACCGGCAGGGGCCCG
>CAZBZV010000017.1:0-61082 GCA_964496505.1 uncultured Ignavibacteria bacterium
GGCGGAGGGGCATAAGTGTTATCATGCCTCTGGGCGTTCCAAATCGCACATCTTCCACTTGCAGCGAGAAATGAGTTACTAGAAGTAACTGTGAAAACATTCTGAAATTGCTGGCCTACACTGGCAATACGGATAATGTCGCCAAGGTCTACATCTGGAATGGATAGCCATCCACTCCCATCGTTTGGATCAATGGGATCTGCAGGGCCATCGCCATCAGTATCCCGCCATCCGATATGGCCAAGGGTATAATCGCAAATACTACTAAACCACGGCCCCTTCATCACACATTGGACTGAGTTATTGTTACAGGTTTCGCAATTTCCATTGACAACCTGAAGATATCCATATGGCTTTTCGCAGTCGTCCGCGTCGCAACTATTTTCATATTCATCCCAAGCTCTATAAATATGCCCAATTTCATGCCGAATTGTCTCATAATTGCTATTCGTGTAGGTTGCTACAATAAAGCAACCGCCCACGCAATTTAGATTGTGAAAGTCACAACCTCGGTTGACAGATTGTAATAATTTGGTTAATTATTGTGAAAAGCACAGGGAGGTCGTTACAGGTGACTAAAGCTCAGAGGGATATTAGCAGAAAACTAAGAATATTAAAGCATGCCCAAGAAACCGGAAATATATCCAAAACTTGCCGTTATTTTGGTATTTGTAGAACCAGTTTCTATGATTGGAAAAAGGCATATGAACAAACGGGGGAAGCGGGCCTTATTAATAGCAAACCCTGCCCGATAAATGTTCCTCTGAGAATTCCACTGGAAATCGAAGAAAAAATTCTTCACCTGCGCAAAAAGTATCACCTGGGACAAGTACGCATAGCATGGTTTCTGGAACGATACCACGGGATCAAGGTGTCGCCTGGAGGCGTTCGCAACGTATTACTCCGTAATGGAATGAATCGATTGCCGAAGAATGCTAAAAAGCGTACGATTAAAACTCATCGCTATGAAAAACAGATTCCCGGCCATCACATTCAAGTGGATGTGAAGTTCCTCAAGTTCAAGGATCAGACCGGCTGCAAGGTACGCCGCTTCCAATATACAGCCATTGATGATGCTACTCGAATCCGAGCTTTGAAAATATATAAACGACATACCCAGGAGAACGCTATTAAATTCGTTGAATATGTGATTGCCAAATTCCCTTTTAGAATACATACTGTCAGGACTGATAACGGCCATGAGTTTCAAGCCAAGTTTCACTGGCATCTTGCTGATCTGGGCATTCGCCACGTATATATCAAGCCGGGCACTCCTCGGCTTAACGGTAAAGTAGAACGCTCACATGGCACCGATGAAACGGAATTCTATCAACTCCTGGAATATACTGATGATGTAGATCTAAATAAAAAACTTATCTTGTGGGAAGATTATTACAACTTACATAGGCCGCATTCGGCTTTGAATGGAAAATCACCTTATGAGGTTTTAAGGAAGAAAATGCATTCTTATCAAAATCGTTAACCGAAGTTATGTTCATCACAAATAATCCGCTCCCTTCACTATTTCCGCTACAACTAAATCCTCCTGATCTTTTGTCCAATTCTCATCTTCTACACCATTAGCAATGCTTTCCATAAGGATTATTTTTATAGCCGATCTGCCTATCATAAATTGGCTTGTGTATCCATCAGCTTTGCTTATCCGAAGACTCTCAGATTCATAATAAAATATATCATCTTGTGGAATATGGTTTTTTTCCCGATAAGTTGTTAATTCTTGATTAGTTTTTGATTGCATAGTATTATTTTCATAAATCTGATTAAGAATATATTTCCATGCACTAAAAGCTATTTTATTTTTTGGTTTTGTTCCATCCCTAAAAATGACTTTCGGATAATGCAGTTTTTTAAACCCAAAGCGATAAAAATCTAATTCTGAATCATGATTTATCCTTGCTAAGACCGTATTGGGAGGAAAAATGTGATATACATGTATTCCAAATGAATGCAATTTATCTATTTCTTTTTCAAGTTGGTCAATATTTTTGGATTTGGTTTCAATATAGATCAATTCAGTATTTTCCGCATATGCCGCATCAATTGCATTTAAAAAGAGAAATATAAATGCTATTAAGCATATCCTCTTGAAATATTGAATTCTCATTTCATTTACCCCGTTTCAAATAGAAATCAAGGATGACTGTATCTTCCCTGATGACCTCAATTTCCCTTTTTGCTTCTTCATATCCCTCTCTGGAAGCAGCGACCTCATATATGCCCGCGTTAAATCCGGAATAAAAGGAATATCGTCCAGAGGTGTCCGTATAAATTTGAGTATTGGAAGAATCCAATGAAATATGACCATAATTAATGCTTGCACTATCTAAGCCGCTTGTGGTATCTTCATCAAAAACAATTCCCTTTACCCAACCGCCTTTAGGCATATTTTTATCAGTTTCCTGACCCAAATCACAGGATGTGCAAAAAACAAGTAATATAGATAATGACAGATAAGAAAATTTCTGCATTAGATACCTCCTAGAAATTTAATGACCTAACTCAAAATCCTGTGTGATTGTATCAGCTGGCAATACTCGAATTTCGGCTGAAGATCCCTGGTATCCATTTTTTTCAGCAATTATGGTAACCGATGCTGGAAATGTGCTAAATATGTAATAACCGTTTTCATCTGTAAAAGCAAATACATCAGTAGCTGATACATAGACTTTGACTGAGTCAATAGGATTTAATGTTCCTGACTCAAAAACGTGTCCGGATACAGCTCCGAGAGGCGGTTCACCGATAGTATCCTCCGAACACCAGACGACAAGCAATACAACACAAACACAGGCGAAAATCAGCATTACTATTTTTTTCTTCATAGATTATTCTCCTTGCTTTAGTAAAATCAGCAGTTCTTGTAAGATAAAATAATTCCCCCTCAACTCGGTATAGTATTCATAAGCAAAACCTCCCCGTTCAGATTCATATTTAAATACAGCTTTCCTGTGCGGTGCCGGGATCTTTTTATTGATGCAGCCATTGTTATTAACGAATAACGGGCTATTTTGTCAATTATTTTTTTCTACATAACATCTGACTTAAACTGCCAGACGGGCCAATTTCGAAGCTCGGAGAGAGCATTAAAAAAGGACCCATAACGACAAAATGAGATTAGATTTTCGCATCAGCTTCATATTGATTTTCAAGTACACAAATATGCCAAAACAGGCCTATTTATCTCATAGTTTTTTCTTGCTTATGACTTTAGCATGGACTATATTTGTCCGACGTTTTATTGTAAGGCGTTTGATGATAACAGGGAAGTTGGGGGAAGAATGAAGATAAGGACTTGCATTTTACTGACATTGCTTTTGGCTGCTCCGCTTCTGGCCCAGACGGAGGGCAATCTGGAGGTGACATCCGATCCTCCGGGCACCACGATAAAACTCGAGGGTGAATTGAATCTGGCCGGAGTGACGCCTACCATATTCAGTCAGCCCTTAAGCGGGCCCTATAAGCTCAAGGCCAGCAGAGATGGCTATGAGAGCTATGAGACCGAATTGAATTTGACCGGCGGGACGCCGCTCAGGGTAAATATCAAGCTCGCGCCTAAGACTCGATTCAAGGCTTTTCTGCGATCAGCCGTGATCCCCGGATGGGGACAGTTTTATTCCGGCCAGAATAGCCGAGGTGTCCTCTTTGGAGTGGCCGCGCTTGCCTCCGGGGTGGTAACATTGATCGCGCAGGAGGATTTCAAGGACAAAAGGGATACTTATGATGAATTGCTGGACGAGTTCAACGAGGAGCGCTCCATAGAAATCAGACGGCAGATGGAGGATGAGATCGATCTGGCAAGGGAAGAAGCCTACGATGCCGAGACATTCCGAAATGTCTCGCTGGGTGTTCTGGCGGCGGTTTGGACCTACAATATTATCGATGCCGTGATCTTTTTCCCTGACCGGAAATATGATTCCTATGTGCCTCGTGTATCTTTAAATGCCGGCGATGATCTCTCTGGGGTCAACTTAAATCTGAGTTTCAAATTCTGAGGTGGGTGTCAAGATGAAGAAATTTATAATACCGTTTGTAATACTGCTTTTGGGATTGTGGATCGCCTGCGATCGCGAAATCCCCTCTGATTTCGACCTGGACGAATTTCCCGAGGCTCCGGCTCCGCCCACTAATCTGCGTATACAGGTGGGGGACAATGTCCTGAATTTGAGCTGGGAGGTTGGAAACGCCTTGGCCATTGAAAAATATTTCATTTACCGAACCAATAACGCCCAGGATACACTTGAGCTTTATGACTCCAGCACAACCACCGGCTATGCCGATGAAGGTGTGCAGAACGGCATACGTTATTTGTACCAAGTATCCGCGCTCTCGACTCAGGATGTCGAGGGAAACCGTTCGGCGATTACATCGGCAATCCCCGGAATATTCTCTCTGACGATAAATAATGACGCCGAGTATACCAGCAGCCGTGATGTTAATGCCAATCCTACAGCTCCCGACGGTACCTCGCACATCATGCTTTCCAACAGCGAGGATTTCGCAAGTTCCAAATGGCTGAATTACTCCAATTCGGTCAGCTGGCAGTTGACGGACGGTGACGGCGAGAAGACCGTTTATGCAAGATTCAAGGATTCAGAGGGCAATCAGACTACCGAATCGTTCAGCGATGATATCACTCTGGACACCCGTGCCGAGATTGATACGTTTTATATCAGCGGGTCGGATTATACTTTCGAGCCGGGCGACAAGATACATTTCGTACTGGATGCCGGCGAAACCGGAGGAAGCGCGACTGTTGAGATTGTCGATGTGGCAGCTTTGAACCTGTTCGACAACGGCTCCAACGGCGATGCAATTGCAGGAAACGGGATTTATGAATTCGATTACATTATTCCGCCCAATACCGAGGTGTTGAATTCTTCTGTCACAGCAAGTTTCACCGACCGTGCCGATAACCAGGCTCCGCAATATATATTGCCGGATTTGATTCAGATTGCCAGCCCTCCCGAAGCGCCGGAGCTTTCGGCTGTTGGCTCGAAGGAAGATCAGATCGAACTGGCCTGGATATCATCATCGATCCCAGATTTCAAAAGATATCGTATATATCGTAGCGAGAGCTCGACTGTTAATGAGAGCTCGGAGCTGGTGACCACTATAACAGATCAAAATTCCGAGAGCTACACCGACGAGGAGCTCGATCCGAACACGAGATATTATTACAGGTTATTTATCTATGATAATTCGGGATTGAGCGCGGGAAGCAATACTGTCAACCGGACTACAAGCGCCAATGTCGATCCCATGCCCGTTTCGCTGGCGATGGAGGTTCGTGATTCGGTTACTTTCCGGCTGACCTGGACCCGGAATGATGATACCGATTTCGAGTCGTACAGGATTTACCGTTCGACTTCCAGCGGTGTAAGTAATTCGCCCGAGAATCTCCTGGTAATCGAGAACAGCCAGACAACCACAAATTTTACCGATGATGCGGCTGAGTTCGGTAACACATATTATTATAAAGTCTATGTTTTTGACCGTTTCGGAGCATCCTCCGGATCGAATGAGGTTTTTGCTCCAAAGTAAACGAAGGGCCTGAGATATGTCCGCAATACTTAAAATAAATAATTTTATATCGGTGTTTATCGATGCCTTAAAATCGTTATTTTACATCAGGCTGTGGACGCCATTCTTTATATTTTTCGTAATCTCACTTGCCTTTGCATATATAATACTGAATCCGTATTCCGGATTCTGGACCGGGTTCGTGACTGCAATCGGTACCAGCGGAATTTTCGGCGGGGGAGAGGCATTTACGCATTATCCCCAGCATCTGTTTTTGTCGCCCTCGGTACATTCGAGAATAAACCTGATTCTCTCGGTAATACTGGACTCGCTTTTGACCGGGGCAGCCTTTGCGATTTTCGCCGGATTCTTCAGTGGTGAGAAAGTCAAATTTTCAGAGGGGGTGAGGATCGCCTTCTCGAAGTACCACTGGCTTGTGCTGGCGAATATTATTATTTATGCGATTCTCATCTTCGTGCAGTGGCTTCTTCCTGAAATCTTCATTGATATGCTGATCGGGAATCCGCGCCGGGTCTTTGCATTTATCGTAGCTTTGAAGGTGTTTATGTTTCTGGCGCTTTCACCTTTTGTATATGTTATCCCGTATATAGTTCTTAACAACGAAAATCTGTTTTCGGCCATTTTAAAATCGATAAAGTTTTTCTTCCGGAATTTCTTCAGCACATTTTTCGCGATATTCATCACGCAGCTTATCGTACTGCCGTTATCGCTGGGTCTGGATTATTCGAGCTGGGTGGCAGATAAATTCAGCCCGGAGACGATTGCGGTAATTTTGTATCTGGAAGTTTTCGTAACCATGATTGCGTCTCTGCTCCTTACGGCCATGCTCACTCGCTTTTTCATTGAATACAACGAGTAGGCAGATATGTATCTCTGGGAAAGTATTGTACTTCTCCTTTCATCGATTGTCCTACTGATATCATCAATAATTTCGCTTTTCGGCAGAACCGGCACGCTCTCGCGGATCGTGTTTTTCCTGGGCGGTTTGCTTTTTGCCGCATTATTCTTCCGAATTTATCTCTTCTATCCGGAGCCAGCCTTCGGAAATCTGCGGCTTCCCGTGGATATGAATGTGATATTGGTGATTTTGCCGTTTGTATGGCTCTTGTTTTCGATGATATTCGCTCGTGAGGATTACAAAGCTTCGCTCAAGCGTGGAAAGGTCTGGCTGGTGTTTATTGGACTCCTGGCGGTGGGCTTTACGGTTGCGGGAATTTTCAGGCCGATCTTTGTACTGGCCGGAAACTATCCCAACCCGCATCAAATCCTGGTCTCACGTTTGGGGCAATGGTATTTCCTGTACCTTATCGTAGCCGCAGCGATGGTGATGATAAATCTGGAGAGTACTTATCGTGCCAGCTGGGGAGTATACCGCCGCAAGCTGCGGCCCTCTATAATGCTTCTGGGATTGATGCTTATAACACTTCTGATCTCGGCCAGCCTGGTGCTTTTAAGCGGTGAGATCAACCGTCTCACGTTCAGCCTCCTTGCGGGACTGGCGGCGTTTGCCTCTGTCCTGATTGCAATATATTTCATGCGATATGAGCCCCAGCAGTCGGGCGTATATGTGCGCAGGCATGCCATATATTCATCAGTCGCCATCATAATAATCGGATTCTACCTTGTGCTTGCAGGTGCAATCGGGAAAGTGATACAGATTATCGGCGGAGATGTCAAGCTGTTCGCGAGCGTATTGGGGGCCATGGTAGCATTTGTGATATTGATGGCGCTGCTGTTATCGCGTTCGATCAAGGACCGCATAAAGGGGACAGTCGATAAGACCTTCCATCCCGGCCAGCTTGACTTTGAGGAGGAACTGGCTTCATTCTCCGAGGACATCGCAACAATACTCGATCCGGAGGAACTGACATCAAAGATTCTGGAATTGTTCAAAGACCGTCTTGGAATCGGCAAGCTGTATCTTTTCTATACAGATCCCAATCAGGCGCAGTTGAGAATGACATATCCGCGCGAACATGAAATGGCCGAGGAGATTCGCATTCCCAGCAACGGTATTTTTGCAGCCTGGCTCTTCCGTCACGGCGAGGCGATGGTTATGGATGATCTGGCGGAACGCCTGACCACAGAAGGTGAAAAGATCGAGGAGCTGGAAAAACTGCGGAAGCTCGATATCGAAATCACCCTGCCGCTTATTGCAAAACAGAGGCTGGTGGGGATCCTTTTTCTGGGATCGAAGGCAAACAAGGAACCTTTCATGCATCGCGAGATTCAATTCATATCCTCAATCGGCCACCAGTTTTCCCTGGCGCTTTTTTCGGCGCGGCTTTCCCAGGAACTTCTGGATGCACGGCAAATCGAATCATTTCATAAGTTCACGACATTCATAATGCACGATCTCAAAAATTCCGTTTCCATGCTTTCAATGCTGCTGCAGAACTATGAATCGAATATGGACAATCCGGAGTTTCAGAAATCCGCCATGACAACGATCACCGGCGCGGTCAACCGGATGCAGAGGGTGATGGACAAGCTTAAAGGCGGGGCGGAGGCGGAAACTTTTGCCATTTCAGATTGCAATTTAAATGAGATTGTATTAAGTTTGGAAGCTAAACTTGGTTTGAATGAGAATAGCAGGATAGAATACATTAAAGAGCTGAATGATGTCGGCAGTGTGCGAGCCGACCCCGATAAATTAGGTGAAGTGGTTAGAAATTTGATAATTAATGCAATGGAAGCAATGCCCGACGGCGGTAAGCTTTTTATAAATACATCCGAGGAAAACGATAAAGTGATACTGCGTGTAAACGACAACGGGGTGGGCATGTCTGCTGAATTTATTGCCAAGAAGCTGTTCAAGCCGTTTGCCACCACTAAGAAAAAAGGTCTTGGTATTGGACTGTTTCAGTCTAAGGACTGGGTTGAGAAAATGCACGGCAAGATGCTGGTTAAATCGGTGCAGGGGGAGGGTACCACATTCCGAATCGAGTTTCCCGCACAGGATTAAGGAGTATGGCTGAGGAAAAAGCAAAAATACTGGTAGTTGATGATGAGGAGGGTATTCGTACCCAGATCTACTGGGCGCTTGCCAATGATTATGATGTAAGCCAGGCGGTCGATTATGATACCGCCCTAAAGCTGGCCAAAGAGGAAAAGCCCGATCTGGTAACTCTGGATATTGCTCTGACGTCGCTAGCCGACGATCTCTCCGGCCTCAGACTCCTGCATGAGCTTCTGATAATTGATCCCTACCTGAAGGTTATTATGGTCACCGGCAATGAGGAGAAGGAGACAGCGTTGAAATCGGTCAATGAAGGCGCCTACGATTACTATCAGAAGCCGATCGATTTGGAGGAGCTGAAACTGATCGTAAAAAGAGCGGTAGCGCTCAGGAAGCTGGAACTGGAAAATCTATCGCTTTCCCAAAAACTGGAAAAGAAGCAAAAATTCAGCGAAATTATCGGTTCATCAAAAAAAATGCTGGAAGTATTTAAGCTGATCGACGCTGTTTCAAAATCCGACTATTCCGTGCTTTTAACAGGCGAATCGGGTACGGGCAAAGAGCTTGCCGCCAAAGCGATTCATAATCTATCCGATCGCAAGGACAAGCCTTTTATTGCGATAAACTGCGGAGCCATACCGGAAAACCTTCTGGAGTCTGAGCTTTTCGGACATGAGAAAGGTGCTTTTACCGATGCCGTCGCGCAGAAAAAAGGAAAATTCGAATATTCCCATGAGGGTTCGCTGTTTCTGGATGAAATAGGTGACCTGTCGTTCCCCCTTCAGGTTAAGCTGCTGCGTTTTCTTCAGGACCGAAAAATCGAACGTGTGGGGGGCAAGGAGCTGATTGATCTGGATGTCAGAGTAATTGCCGCCACCAACGCCGATCTCGGACAGAAGGTGCAGGAAAAGGCCTTCAGGGAGGATTTATTCTATCGCCTGAGCGTTATCACGATTAATATGCCTCCGCTTAAAGAACGGGGAGATGATGTTATCCTTCTGGCGAATGTCTTTCTGGAACGCTTTGCAGAGGAGAACAATAAATCAGGCCTGACTTTTACTCCTAAAGCGATCGCACAAATTCGTGAATATGACTGGCCTGGAAATGTCCGCGAACTTGAGAATAAAATCAAGCGAGCTGTGATTCTTGCGGTGGATAAGAAGATCAAGCCCTCTGACCTGGGGTTTGAGTCCTCGGAAAAAGAGAAGATCCGTCCCCTTCAGGATGTCAGGGAAGAGGCGGAGAGCCAGCATATCATAAACGCCCTGCTTCAGAATAACTGGAATATTTCCAGAACCGCATCCGCACTTGAAACATCGCGCACCACCCTTTACGATTTAATGGAAAAGTATAACATCAAAAAGCAATAGAGTTTTTCTGTTTAAGCCATAGTTTCGTTACGAAACTACGCCCTAAAAGCCCGTTTTTATAGGGAAATAATATCATTTTATAAGCGCTCCAAAACACAGATTTTCTTAATGCTTAGAAAATTTTTGCCGAATAAAGGGAATAGGAGCAGTTAACAAAATGAAAAATATTCTACTCGTAGATGATGATCCCACAGTATCCGAAACATTAGTGGGGCTTTTTGATAGCGAAGAATTCCGTTTCCATCAGCTGGAAGACGGAAATCGGGCGCTTGAGTTTATAGATAACAACTCACTCGACCTGGTTCTTCTCGATGTCAATCTGCCTTCGGTGTCCGGACTCGATATCCTGAAGGAAATCAAGAAAAGCGATTCTCAGCTTCCTGTGATTGTTATCTCCGGTTATGTTTCTACAGAGAATGCTATCGAGGCTATGAAGGAGGGCGCATACGAATATATTACCAAGCCCTTCCAGATCGAACGCCTGATGATGACAATCAACAAGGCAGTGGGGGATAAGCATGAGCACGTGGAAAATCCGCTGGCCGAGCCGATACCACAGGCACGTGATTATGAAATAGTCGGTAAATCTCCCGAGATTGTTGAGATCGCTAAAATGATCGGGCAGGTTGCGCGCTCGGATGCTGCCGTACTGGTTTTCGGAGAGTCCGGTACCGGTAAGGAGCTGGTGGCACGGGCGATTCATAGAAATTCAAACCGTAGTGAAAGTCCATTCCTCTCACTGAACTGCGCGGCCCTGACAGAATCGCTTCTGGAATCGGAGTTGTTCGGTCATGAAAAAGGCGCATTCACCGGGGCCTATGCGCGCAAGCTGGGCAAATTCGAGCTAGCCAATCACGGCACTCTTTTCCTTGATGAGATCGGCGATATGTCTCTGCCCACGCAGAGCAAGCTTTTGCGCGCTCTTCAGGAGAAGAATTTCGAACGGGTGGGCGGAGAATCGAGTATCGATGTTGATGTGCGCCTGATCGCGGCCACCAATAAGTCGCTTGTCAGCGCTATGAAAGAGGGTAACTTCCGGGTCGATCTTTTCTATCGCTTGAAAGTTGTTTCAATCTATATTCCGGCGCTGCGGGAACGCCGTTCGGATGTACCCATACTGGCGGAGCACTTCATCAACCAGTACAGCTATATGGCCAAAAAGGGCGTCAAAGGCATTTCCGATGAGGCGCTGGAAATGCTGATAAAATATCATTGGCCGGGCAATGTCCGCGAGCTCGAAAATAATATACATACCGCTGTTGTTATGAGCAAGGGCGAGTATCTTCAGCCGGAAGATTTTCCAGTTTTCTCGGAGACCGGCGAGAATATTAAAGTCGATTTCGATGAGATAAAAGATAATTACTCAAGAATGTTCGATGAATTCCTCGATCCACAGATGCCGAAAATTCTGAATATGTCGTCGGGTCAGGTGTTCTATCATCTGCAGTCCGCGCTGGAAAGAGTTGTTATCTCTAAAACACTCCAGCATATGAAGTCCAATCAGGTTAAAACAGCCGAAATACTGGGAATCTCGCGCAATACTCTGCGTGACCGCATGCAAAAATACGAACTCTTCTAATTTATTATTGCTCTCCTTTCCAACAATCTTTATCCTTAGCCCATGCTGTATGATTACTCGCATGTTTATGCCGGCATGGATTCCACGGTCGAATATATAGCGAAACTTCTGTCGGTCGATCCATCGCTCAGACTGCTGGAACCTGCAGAAGATGAGGCCGAACCGCTGGAACTTGAAAGCGATCTGGATGATATCGACTATTCGGAGATAGAGCCCTCACTGAAAGAATTTACGGCTGGAGCGGTTGACGGCGGGCAGGGGACTATTATCCGCAACAGCGTTTTCCAGGCCGGGGTGTATCGCGCGGGATATCTGAAATTCCGGAGCCGTGAAAGGGTCGGAGAATATGCAGAACCGCTTTTAATGGTCAACCTGACCCGGGAGAATTATCCGGAGATTTATGAGGACGCGTTCTATCGATTGCACGGAAAATATCCTCCGGAGGCGCCGTTGTTCAATGAGACCCTGGGTGCATTGCGAAAGCTGGCCGAGGAAAGCGCTGCTTCTAAATGCCTGGATGATCTCGGAGAGGGCGATCTGCTTCTTTTAGACGGCGCCTTGCGCGGGGACGCTTATGGATTTCTGCAGGATATGATAAGGGAGTCAGAAAACAAGGGAATAAGCATTGCTTCTGTTTCCAAGGCCACCAGCCTGCTATGGAGGGGCGGAGCGAATTTAAGCGCAGTTGTAAGAAGCAGGGGAGATAATTTACACAGAAACAAAAGCTGGTATGCTAAAGTTGGCAGTGTCGGTCAGGATCAAAATAAAAGCTGGCTGGGAGACATATACATTGCCCGTTTGAATCCGTATTCCGACCTGACCTTCAGAATAGACCTGAGCAGATCGAACAGCAAGAAACCGTCGGAAGTATTTTCAGGATTATCTAAGCTGGCGACCGATCCGTTTTTTATCGGTTATCCCTATCCGCTGGCGGCAGTACATCAGATGGTAAGACTTTCCGAGGATGAGCTCTACGGCTTTATGATGCGCCTGCAGGATATAGCTCTCCGAAAGGGCGTGGATCAGTCGCGCTGGGATTTGCTGTTTGCTGATTACCATCGTGTGCTGAATTTCGATCTGCGTGAAACGTATTTAAGGAGAATGTAAGCGACTGGATAATATTATATGGATGATTTTCTGGGAAGAATAACAGGAAGAAAGATCGGAGAAATCTATTTCAGGCTGCCATACAGCACCAGAATCGACCTGGGTGACCTGGCGCTTGCGGATGATATCGAAACCGGAATAAAGTTCTATCTGCGAGTGGTGGATATATCATACGGCGCCGAGGGGGCTGATCTGGGATGGTTCGAGCGCACGGCGGGCAATCTGATGCTCCTGGATCAATCCGAGGATGAGTATGGCCTGTTCGAAAAAGAACGGCGTCTGTATAAAATCGCCCGTTGCAATCTTCTGGGCTACAACAGGGATGATAAATTCTTCAAGCCGAAAACGATTCCCACTCATTTCACACGGGTTCGCCGTCCGGCAGGCATTGATTTCGAATTCTTGAAAAGCTCGGGAGCTACTTTGGTTTTCAGCAGGCTGCGTTCAGGGGAGTCGGTGCTGGATTTTGATATTGGTATATCATCGAAATCCGTCACCTCTCACATTGGAGTATTTGCCACGACCGGTATGGGCAAAAGCAATCTTATGAAACGCTTCGCCGGATCGATTCTGGAAAGCGGTAATGCAGGCCTGTTGATTTTCGATCCGCACGGCGAGTACTTCGACGGCGGGGGAGAGGCACATCTGAAGGGACTGATACATCATCCTCTGGCCAATGAAAACCTGAGAATCTACTCCTCACGACCGCTGGAAAAGCGCTACGAAAAGCTTCAGGTCTCGGCTTCGGAAATCGTGCCTGAGGATTTGAATCATATTTACGAATTTTCGGAGGCACAGCACGAGGCCCTGACCGCTCTTTACTACCGTTTCGGAAAAAACTGGCTGTCCGAATTACGGGCTTCGGATATCGACGAGCTGTCTGAGAGAATTACGGCACAGGGCGGCTTTGCGGAATCGACTCTGGGTGTGCTGAAACGGCGTGCGGAAAATCTTTTGAAGCAGGATTATATTCATACCGACAGCAAGGTCTCGACTTCTCGCAATATCATAGAGAAGCTAAAAGACGGCAAGGTTGTGCTGATCGACAGTTCTAATCTGACCACACGCGATGAGCTTTTAATCGGCTCGGTTTTATGTCGAACGGTCTTTCATCATTACCGCGGCCTCTATTCGCATTCGGATAAATTCAAGAACGTTACGCCTGTCATGGTTGCGATCGAGGAGGCCCAGCGGGTTCTGCGAAGATCGGCAGGCGGGTATGCCAATATATTCGCACGGATTGCACGTGAGGGGCGCAAGTTCAAAACCGGATTGTGTGCCATAACCCAGCAGCCCAAGTTGATTGATGAGGAGCTTTTATCTCAGTTCAATACATTCTTAATCCTGGGGCTGGCCGATGAAAGCGATCGGCAAATTATAAGATCATCCTCTAAACAGGATATATCCGACCTGGGCACGGAAATCCAGATGCTTTCGGCGGGTGAGGCATTGATTACATCGCCCGAGGTTCCCTTCGCGTTGCCTGTCAAGATCGATCTTTACGAGGAGTACCTGAAAAAGTCCGAGGAAACATACAGCATGAAGCCGCAAAAGAAAACATCTGTAGACGAGGATTTCTTTTAAGGTAAAATAAATATGTCAGTCAGATTCGTACATATAGCCGACACCCACCTTGGAGCAGGAGGATTCGGCAACAAGCTCTCGCCTAATGGCATCAATCAACGCGAAGAGGATATCTGTCGGGCTTTTACCAAAGCAGTTGACAAGACAATCGAGCTTGAGCCGGATTTCGTGATTCATGCCGGCGACCTGTTTCACATGGTTCGTCCCACCAACAGAATTATTAATTTCGCCATAAGGGAAATTCTTAGGCTGACCCAGGCCGGTATTCCGGTTGTCATAATCTCAGGCAATCATGACGCTCCCAAACAGAGATCGGTGGGGCATGTGCTCTCGATTTTAGAGAATCTGAAAGATGTTTTTCCTGTTTACAAGAGCAAATACGAGGTTATCAGGCTCAAAGAGGTTTCCATCGGCTGCCTTCCGCACTGCCTGACGCCGGAAATACTTCAGGAACAGTTCGAGCATGTCCGGCCTGAGCTTCCCGGACTGAATGTGCTTGTTGCGCACGGAGTCGCTGCTGGCGTGGAGAAATTCTCGATGGCCGAGATCTCCGAGGAGGAGATACCCTCATCTGTTATGGGCGCGGGATTCGATTATGTTGCGCTCGGCCATTATCATAGATATACCAATGTCCAGGAGGGCGTTTTTTATGCCGGTTCCACGGAACGGCTTTCATTCGGGGAGCTGGGTGAGGACAAGGGAATCATGGAGGTTGAGATTCCGGGTCCTGTGCCAAAATTCCACCAGTTGCCCGTGCGGGATATGATTGAGCTTGAGAGCATAGATGCGCGCGGAATGGACTATGATCAGCTCGAGGCGGCCATAAGTTCAGCTCTTGAATCGGTGGAACTGACCGATAAAATCGTGCGGCTTAAAATTACAGGATTGACTGAGGCGCTTTATAATAATCTTCCTGTGCGGGATATCAAATCGAAAACATCTGACGCCTTTTTCTTCAAGTTGATCGCCGAGAGGGAAGAGGCCCAGGCTGTACATCTCGAAGAAAGTATGAAATTCGGGCGGCTTCTGGACGAATTCAAAGATTATCTGGAGAATCGCCCCATACCAAATCTCGACCGTGGCAAATTAATGGATATCGCCGAGAAATACTTTAGTGATATTGAAGATTAGCACACGCATAAAAATAGCGCCCCATCTGAGAATGGGGCGCAGTTGAGAGAAAACAAGACCTGAAACTACACAGGTAGATCCAGATCACAGGGGGGATCAAATCTATATTTCAAATCAATCAGCATCATAAGTATTGTATGCAACAACCTCTCTCCATCCAGTTCTCTGTACAACTGAAATCAGCGGAGTTCCCGGAGGAAGGTTGGCCGGATCCAATAAATCTGTATCAAAAGCCCAGTTACGGTCAGGAGCTCTATAGTAACTACCGTACGTCCATTGACCGCTGGCGATTTCGCTTTCCCAGAGGTCGATTGCCGAACCGCGCCACTTAAATTCAACACCGCCCCAATCTTCGAGGAATCTCGGCAGGTTCTCGAAACCACCGCTGTACTGGCCGCCGCCCGAGGGTACATTGCCGGTCATATAGGATGCGTTTACCGTAGTCACCCCCGCCTTACGGTTTCCGTCATTGATGCTGAGTGTACCGTCGCCGTCAACCCAGTCATTCGACAGGATTGTTAAAGCATCGGTCATAATAGCGGCCGGCTTTTTCGAAACTGAATTATAATCGCCCTGAACATATACCGGATCCTTGGAACTCACGGTCAAGCCGCCTTTGAGCGTGCTGCCGTTTACCAGACGGGTGGCCTTTAAATTGCCGCCGGTCTGTGATTCGGCCGTATAGATAATACCGTTTCTGGGCCAGTAATTGGATGCGCTCAAGGCGCCAACGTCAATATCGATACTTGCTACGGTGGCGTTTTCTCGACCGTCGTAAAATGATCCGGTGTTGATTATACCAGCACTAACAAGATCGGCGGTGATATTTGTTTCGGTGCCGTCAAGCTCGACCTGATATGCCTGGCCGTTGACAATCTTAAGCGTGGCTTTGTTCTCGTAACTATCTGCCGATTCTCCTGAGGTCTTAATCATATCGATCGGATCGCCGCTTCGTACTACCGGCATATTGAGCTCGGTAATTCCGTGGGAGCCGTCCTCCACACGTCCAGCCCAGAGTTCGAGTGAATGATCAACCCAGTCGCTGGCACCGGCGTCTACCCAGTCGCCGTCCTGGAACATACTCACCATATTGCCGTTCTGATCGGCGATCAAAACATCGCCGTTGGAAACGGACTGACCCGCATCGCCATAACGTCCGTGGAAAATATTGCCGGCTGCGGTCAGATGCGAGTTTACCTCCAGCGAATTCCCGGACTGAATATAAATATCTCCGTTCGAGTGAACACGCCCGCCCAGAGTCATAGGCGGACCCGGGGCGATTTCCAGAACCGGCTCATAAAACACCGCAAACTGATAAAGCGGAATCAGGTCGCTTTCGATCACCAACCTCAGATCGGATTTGATCTGACTGTTATCGGTTCCGGCTTCGGAACTGACCTCGAATTCGGTAGCGTGAGCATACAGACCCTGATAAGCGCCATTATGCAGTGTTTTAAGGGTGGAACTGCTTAACTGTTGTACCGAAAAAGTCACGGTCATAGGAGCGCCACCGCCGTCGTCAATAGTAAATTCCCCGCTGGGCAGGGGATTGGGGGGAGTGGCACTGGTTTTATAAGAGTGTTCTATTTGTGCGCATGCCTTTTCCAGCCCCGCTTCTGCCGCATAAAGGGCATTGTTCTGATTCATTTCGTTGCCGGCAATGTCGACCTCGGTAGTCGAGGTCATTACCGCATTAATGCCTGCCAGAGTAAGCATTAATAGTAATGCCATGAAAAGAATAATTGTAAATCCCGCATTTGATTTAATCTTTTTCATAAATGCCGCCTATGCTAAAAATCCATGTTTCTAAGATATACTGTGGTTGATAATGTGTCCCGCAGATAATCCTGTTTGCGGGCTGGATCTATTCTGTCTGTTCTCGCAATCAGCTCTACGTTTACTTCTCTTACCACATCAGCCGTAACAAAGGAATCCACAACCGCGCCATGTGCAAGCGTATATGTAAAATCCAAATCTTCGATATTATCCGCATAGATATTGGGCTGATCGAAACGCTGATACATCAGTCTGGGATGCAGTGTGTCCGTTGTATTATCAACATAAAAAGTAATGACCTCTATCATATAAACTATACTTCCGGCCGGATATTTTTTGGATAAAACCATAGTGTTGTGCTGCAGATGCCCGGATGATACCTGGACATGAGTTATCAGGAAGAACTCTCCCTCATCGGCATAAGGATCATATATATATGCCCATGAATTGTCCTGAAAACAGCCGACCGAATCAGGCGAAAGCTTGAGCTCTGCCGAAGGCAGTGGCATATCCGCCGTCAGGCCGCAATCGCATATCGGTTCTTTCAAGTAGACAAACGTAATCGTGTCAGGATTGGCATTATTTGCATATAGAGGCTGTAATCCCGGAGGAAGATGATATCCCGCCTGACGGGCATGATATACGATCTCATCCAATGCCGCCCGGCCATTTTGCTGCATATCGGTAATATTCTCCTGGGCCAGCCAGTTCTTCTGCTGGTTGACATAAAGCTCAAGGGCTGCTCCGGCACAAATCAGAGCTATGACTGAGGCAACCAGAAGCTCTATAAGCGTCACACCTTTATTTGATCTAATTCTACTCATCATGATTCACCTCACTGTTTGGGTTGGAAATATGTTGTGGTTGAGGTGTATTGCGAGCGGTTGAACTCATCAGTCCAGTAAACCCAGACCGTAACTTTCTTAACATCGCCCTGATCCTCATAGGAATCCTCGACGTACCAGTGACGAAAGATTCCATCCTGATCCTCATAGCCATAGTACTCCAACTGATCTTCAGGGGTATTCTTAATGGTTTCAATCGTCTCTCGAACCATCTGCACTGTCTGCGTGGTCTTCTCAGACCAGGCATTACCGCTGATGGATATGACCAGCATAGAAAGAAGTGTGAGAAGGCCGATTGAAAATATGACCAACCCAACCATGACTTCGAGGATTGTAAATCCTTGTGAATCGAGTTTTTTTCGTATCTTCTTCATATCTGCATCCAATCCTTTTTGATTTTCCATGCAGACTTTTAAGCAAACAGAAGGCCAAACATGAATACTGAGAATTGGAAAACCAGTATCTTGTTGCCTGCCATGAGATAATGCGCTGATACGTAAAGATGTAGTTGAGGTTGAAAATGATTTTCCGTGCTATTAACAATGGGATTTATCCCATACTCTCATGAAGGATATCAATAATGCGGCTTAATTTTTGCAATTCAATAAGTTAAACCGGGTTTCAAGGAGGAGGCAGAATTCTATGGAGTTGATGCTGAAAAGATAAAAAAGAGGCGGCCAATTTATCAAGGCCGCCTGGGTAATTTAAAGATTTTCAATAGCTTATGATTTTTTGCGTCTGATAATCCCGGCTCCTGCCAGACCAAGACCCAGAAGGATCAATGTGGTCGGCTCGGGAACGATTGTTCCGCCTATAACCATATCATTGTGATCATAATTCGGTCCGGTAACATGGTCATCATCGATAAAGAGAAGAATGTCATATTTGCCCCAGAATTCCAGGGAGCCAAACTGATAATGACCATAAGGATTAAAGGTATTGTATCCCATGAACCACTGGTAATCTGAACCGGCAGGAAGGGTCAATCCGCGCTCGCTGAAGAGAAGTACATCGTTGTTGTTGAAGACGCCATCATCATCAAGATCGTTATGCAGGAACATCCCCACCTGCGGAACGCCGGCTGTATTGATCGTCAGTTTTGTGATTGGCGAATCATCATCATCAAAAACTGTGAGCATATTGGAGCCCACACCGAGATCAGTATAGAATCCAAAAGTGTTCATGTCGGCATGAGGTGTCATCTCTGCGATCAGAGTGAATTCCCATACCAGCTCGCCAGTGTTAATCCAGGTATCTGCATCCGGCGATGTGGCAGGAGACACCATCGAGCCATTATAATACAGATCCGGCACGGCCATGGACTGTGACGCAAAGAAACAGACCATTAAGACTGCCATTAAAATGTGTTTTGCTTTCATTTGATTTAACCTCCAATGCTATTATTTTTTATTTATCATTATTATATTAATCAAATACCATGCCAAATTGATATCTTGTATAGTTGCAACGAGATAGCTTTAACGCTTGACTTTAAATCGCCGTAAAGTGTCCATTTTGCCGACACCTAAAAGATGCTATAAAAGCCATAGTATATTTGAAGTGTTGGGAGAAAGGCGGGATCTATTATAAAGTATTGGTATGCAACAAAAAAAGGCGGCCATTTAAATGCCGCCTTTAAATTAATGCCTTAAGTAGCTTATTATTTTCTTCTTCTGCGGATAATTCCGGCTCCAGCCAGTCCCAGTCCCAAAAGCAACAGGGTGGTGGGCTCAGGAACCACGGTCATACCGACAATCATATCGTCATGATCGTAGTTCGGGCTGGTAACATGGTTGTCGTCAATAAAGATGAGATAATCATATTTTCCGGAGAAATTACGGCCGTGATAGGAGAAATCTGCCATGCCGTAAGCAGATACATCATATGATCTGAACCACTGATAATCCGATCCGGGAGGATTCGGCTGTGTCAGGGCGCGCTCCGAGAAAAGTATAATATCGGTGTCTTCCGGCTCATAAACGCCGTCATCATCAATATCGTTGAAAAGCGCAAATCCAAAAGTGCTTCCCATATAAAGAGTATTGGTAGCTCCCGGAAGCACATCATTGGCGCCCAACTGGTTAAAGATCCAGCCGCCATCGTTTCCTGTACCGAGATCAACGTAAGCACCAAAGCTATTGTTGGGTGCGTTACCACCATAAAATTCTCCCACAAGGGTGAATTTTACCAGGGTGTTCTGAGCCAAAGGCATATCGGCGCTGGTCAGATCTTCATCCGGTCCGGCCAGCAAAGTTCCGCCCATGCTGCCATTGACATATAAATCCGGAATGGCGTAAGCCTGGGAGAATAGAAGAAGTAAAATAACTAAGGCAGGTAAAAAGAGTTTGGTTTTCATAAAACCCCCGTATGGTTAATTATTTTTCTTTACTCTATTGATAATCAATTATCGTGCCGTTTATGCTATGTTGTTGTAGGACATGCATTAAACAATTATGAGAGAACACATATTTTATAATATTGTACACATTTCCGACACAGCTAATAAAAAAGAATACACAAATCATGGTAAATAGTTGAACAGCAGTGTGATATGGCAAGGATGGCATTGTCCAAAAAGACGACATTGTTCGGGGAATGTTAGAGCCGGGCGCGATTAAAACTAAATATGAGTCTAATAATATATATTATGTAAGATTGTAAATGGAATTAAATACTGCTATTTTTGTATTTATGCCCTATCAGGAGCAAAAAGGCCTGCTTTTAGACAGGCCTTCAGTCTCTAATGATTCGTTTTTTATTTTACCACGATATTGATCAGTTTACCCGGCACATGAATCGTTTTTATGATCTTTTTATCCTGTATGAATTTCTTTACTTTCTCCGAATCAAGAGCGATTGTTTCTATCAAATCCTTAGAAGCATGGGAACTTACCATCATCTGCTCGCGGACTTTGCCGTTAACCTGTACAACTATATTAATCTGTTCCGATACAACCGCATCGGGATCGTATGACGGCCATGAGGATTTGAATATCGATTCTCTGTATCCAAACAGGCTCCAGACTTCCTCCGCGAAATGCGGTGCCAGCGGCGCGATTAGTTGTATTGATTTCTGGAGAATATACTGATAAAATTCAGGTTCGATACGCTTAACATGGTTTAAGGCATTAAAGTACTCCATTAAGGCTGCGATATTTGTGTTGAATTGCATTCTATCGCTGTCCTCGGAGACCTTTTTGATCATCTGATTCAGCTTGACATACAAATCCCACTGATTTTCAGACAATTGATCCTTTTTGAAGTAGCGCTTTAAGTCGACCTGCTCAGGATTATCGATCTCGGTGACCATGCGATAGAAGCGATTGATAAAGCGTTCGATTCCCACAAAGGCCTCTTCATTCCAATCGATCTCCTTATCGGCGGGAGCTGTGAAATGCATTGCCAGGCGGCTGATATCCACACCGTAACGGTCGATCAGCTCCATGGGCGAGACCACATTGCCCAGCGATTTGGACATAATCTGCCCCTTGGCATCTCTGACCATGCCGTGATTAAACAGATTCAGTGCGGGCTCATCAACATTCAACCAGCCCAGATCATACATGAATTTCGTAAAGAAACGGAAGTACAGCAAATGGCCGGTGGCGTGCTCTATTCCGCCGATATATTGATCGACAGGCATCCATTTCTCGGCATCGGCCCTCGAAAACGGCTGATGCGGGTTTTTATTGTCGAGATAGCGCATATGGTACCAGGATGAGCAGACGAAGGTATCCATCGTATCCGGATCTCGCTCTGCCTCTTCCCCGCATTTTGGGCATTTAACATTCATATATTCCGGTATATCCGCCAGGGGCGATCTGCCCTTTGGAATGTAATTCTCGACGTTTTCAGGCAGTTTCACGGGGAGATCGTCCTCCGGCACGGGTACCGGGCCGCATTTCTCGCAATGAATGATAGGAATCGGCGCTCCCCAGTATCTCTGGCGGGAAATCAGCCAGTCGCGCAGCCGATAATTGACTTTTTTGCGTCCAAATCCTTCATTTTCAGCATGTTGAGTCACTTTTTCCACTGCTTTTTTGCCAACCAGGCCGTCAAAACGTCCGGAATTTACCATAACTCCATATTCCACATAGGCTTCGAACATATCATCGAGATTTAAGCTGCCACCCTCGGGATGAATAACAATTTTGATCGGAATATCGTATTTTTTGGCGAACAGGAAATCCCGCTGATCATGCGCTGGTACTGCCATGACTACCCCGGTTCCGTATGAAGCCAGGACATAATCGGCCACCCAGAGCTGTACTTTTTCGCCGTTATAGGGATTTATGGCATAACAGCCGGTAAAAACGCCGTCCTTCTCCCCTGTTTCGGCCGTGCGTTCGATTTCGGTTTTATTAATCGCTTTCTGGATATAATCTTCGACATCTTTTTTATATTCATTGGGAATATCAAGTTTATCCAGAATCTCCGCCTCCGGCGCTATAGCCATGAATGTCACGCCGAAAATAGTATCAGGACGGGTAGTGAAAATAGGTATCTTCTCCCCCGATTCCAGTTTGAAATCGATTTCGGCTCCGACAGATCTTCCGATCCAGTTTCTCTGCATGGTCTTGACATTTTCCGGCCAGCCGGTCAATTTATCCAGATCGTTCAAAAGCCTTTCGGCGTAATCGGTGATCTTGAAAAACCACTGTTTTAATTTGCGTTTGGTTACGATCTGGTGGCAGCGCCAGCATTGGCCCTCGGCGTCGACCTGCTCGTTGGCCAGCACCGTGTTACATGTCTCGCACCAGTTGACTGTGGCCTCTTTCTGATAAGCCAGCTCTTTTTTGAAAAGCTGGACAAAAAACCATTCCGTGAATTTGTAATAATCCGGCAGACAGGTGGCCACCTCGCGATCCCAGTCGAATGATATTCCGACTTTTTTCAGGGTATTGCGGGAGACCTTAATATTTTTGAGGGTCCAGTCCTGTGGTTTGAGATTTCTCTTGATGGCAGCCTGCTCGGCTGGAAGCCCGAACGCATCCCATCCAAAAGGATGCAGGACATCATATCCCTCCATCATTTTGCGCCTGGCTACAGCATCTCCCACACTGTAGTTTCTGAAGTGTCCCATGTGGATGTCGCCCGAGGGATAGGCAAACATCACCAGGTTATAGAATTTCTTTTTTGGGTCCGGATTGGTCTTATAAAGTTTTTGCTCTTCCCACTTCTCCTGCCATTTGGCCTCGATTTCACGGAAAGGATAAAAACTTTCCCCGGTTTTTTTTCGATTTTGCTGAGTCTTTTCCATAGTCATCACCAGCTTTATATCTTATAAAGTTGTTTCCAATTTCAATCGTATACACGACAAAATGTCATGGTATACTACATTTTGAATAGGGATAATAAGAATTGGATACTATTTGAGCAAGTAAATTATATATGGCCCTGGAGGGCCAAAAGTCGGAGGTATGTAAAACGGACTTGCACCATTTGATCATAATAATCGGCAATTGAATCTTTTTGTCAAGCCAAAATCAACATAAAAAATATGATATTGATTCTACGGCAAAATTAGAATTATATTCACACCATCATTTTCATTGACATTTCAGGGAATATTGGTAAATTTATTAATAGCAAACTGCACCTGAAGAAATTACTCCCTAATTTTCAAACCGCCGCTGGTAGCTGCCTTTAATCGAAATTTCGAAAATGAAATTTTCTAAAATCCTGGAGGCGCTTATGAAGTCCAGAATCACGTTGACCCCTATCCTGACATTATCTTTTCTGATATTAATCTGTCCGTCGCTGTTGGCGCTGGTCGGGGATTGTAATGGCAATGGAAGTTATGATGTCGGCGATATTGTAGTGCTGGCAAGTTACATTGCCAGCGATGGTCCCACCAGCCCGAGCATGTTCAACTGCGATTGTGACGGCTTTCCGGGCATCAATTATGCCGATTATCTTCAGCTGATTATGGGGCCGCCCTTCCCCGGCCCGGGGACGGATTATCCAAAGCAGTCGGAAGTCCGCTTTTATTTCAATGTCCGTATTCCACCGGATGAATCCCAGTATGCGCTGGAGGTTTTTGTCGAGGTACCGGATGATTTCCCGGTGGAAGCGTTCATGATACCGTTCTCATTTGAGGCCGAAGGCAGTCAGGCTCAGGTCGAATGGCTTAGCGCTGACTTCAGCGGTACTGTTGCCAATCCCGACGCCATGAATGTCTCGCCCTATTCAGGCGGAGATATTATTACGATTGAGGCCAATCCCATAGCCCATGGAGGCGGCCCGGCTTTTCCGGCAGGAGCCTCAGGCCTTTTATGTACACTTTATTTCTCTTCCGGCAGCGGTGAGCCCAACGACTTGAGGATAGTATCTCTGGCACACAGCTGGCCTATGCTTTTAAAGCATGTCCCCTATCCCGGTGTCGACGGTGACAGGATATTCCTGCCGCAGTTTATCCGGGCGCCCTATGGCGATGGTAACAGCGATGGGGTTGTTAATCTTTCTGATGCTGTTCGGATAGTAAATTATATATTTCTAAACGGTCCCGCACCGGGATCGGATGAACCGTAAATTGATGGGAGGGATAATATGTTTTCACTATATAAATTTACCATAGTATTATTTGCAATAACTGCACTTGCTTTAACTCCTTCAGCCGGGTCACAGCCTTTGATCGGCGACTGCAATTCCGATGGTTATGTTAATATGAGCGATTATGTTCATATCGTAAATTACCTTTACATGGATGGACCTGTGCCTGCTGATGAATGTGATTGTGACGGCTTTCCGGGTATTAATCGCGCCGATGCCCTTCAAATCAGAGCCAGTATTTTTAAAGGTGCCGATCTTTATGCCCCACCCGGCACGGATTTGCCGGTGCCGTCGCATATAAAGATTTTCTGCAACAGGCAGATTGACGGAAGTCCGGGTAATAACAGCATTCCAATATATATTGATATCCCGGATGATAATCAGATATCCGAATTTATGCTGGATTTTTCGTATGTTGCCGAAGGCATTCAGGCAGAGTTGAATTGCGATAGTATAAGTTTCGAGGAATCGGTTATACCTGATGTGTATGCTGGTTTTGATAACGCATCTAAGATTGTCAGTCTGTACCGAGATCCGGGGGATGTAATTACACCGCCTATTCCAGGTGGGACCTCGGGTCTTGTCTGTACTGCCTGGTTTACCCAAATAATTTCCGGCGATGAAAATGACCTGATTTTATTATGCAATGAACGTCCCTTATGGCCGATGATTCTCCAGAAGGAATACTATGAGGGAGTAGACGGTGAGCGTGTGCTTATTCCCGAATTTATCCGGGCGCCCTATGGAGATTCAAATTCGGACGGCACGGTTAATATTTCAGATGCAGTCTGGATCATCAATTACGTATTTTTAGGAGGCTCTCCTCCGGGGGATCTGGAGCCGTAGGTAATCAGGATTGAAATAATAACGCCCGCAGTATAAAGTTCTGCGGGCTGGTTTTTGCAAAATAATGGTCGGGGAGAGCAGATTTGAACTGCCGACCTCTTGCACCCCAAGCAAGCACGCTAACCAGGCTGCGCCACTCCCCGACGCAAAATCATAAACTACTAATAGAACCGGAAAAATCAAGCGAAAAGTTTCTGAAGTTCCTTCAGCTCTTTCCTGATTTCTTTGATCTTGGCCTTAATCGAGCCGTTGGATTTAGCGGTGCTTTCTGTGAGCCGGTTTTTCGAGCTTCTACGAGGTTTAAGCTTCTGGCGAGCGCCCTCGATCGTATAACCCTCGTCATAAAGCAGAGTCTTAATACGGTTAATTAAATCAATTTCGCGCTGTTGATAGATTCTGTTGCCCCCGCGGTTTTTCTTGGGTTTAAGAGTGGGAAACTCCTTTTCCCAGAACCTGAGAACATAGGCTTTGGTGTCTGTTATCCGGGCAACTTCAGAAATAGAATAATAGAGTTTATTATTATTGGTATCGGTGCGTTTCAAAGACACTCCCCCACAGGCTATTGAGACACTTGAACTTTATGTCAGGAACGGACATAATATATGCCGCTTAAAGCGCTATGTCAAGCGAATAGATTAAAATTCTGATTTCAGGTCGCGAGTCATCAGGTCCAGAAGAGCCGACTGAGGGTCCTTGGAGCTGAATAGTATCTCGTATATCTGAACAGTAATAGGCATTTCGATCCTGTACTCGGACATGAGCTTATAGGCCGCACGGGTGGCCTTGACCCCCTCCACAACCATGGTCATCTCGGCCATCGCCCCCTCGAAACTTAAGCCCTTACCTATCTTCTCCCCAAAGCTGCGATTGCGGGAGTGGCGTGAGACACATGTGGTCACAAGATCGCCCAGACCCGAGAGCCCCGCAAAGGTCAGCGGTTTGGCGCCCATAGCAACACCCAGGCGAGAGATTTCGGCCAGACCGCGTGTGAAGAGTGCGCCGCGGGAATTGTCTCCGCCTCCCAGACCGTCAAGTATACCAGAGGCTATGGCGATTATATTTTTGAATGCTCCTCCGGTTTCTACGCCGATTATATCGGGAGAGCTGTAGGCCCGGAAGAAATGGTTGGAGAATATACCGCGAAGATACCCTCCCCTCTCCTCATTCCGGCATCCAATCACCACCGAGGTGGGCATGCCCTGGGCAACTTCCTCGGCATGCGAAGGACCGGAGAGGGTAGCAACATTAGAGCTGTCGGCATACCTGATATTATCAATGATAACCTCGGACATTCTCTGAAGAGTATTGGTGTCAATTCCTTTGGCCAGATTAACGAAGGTGACATCCTTTTCCAGGCCTGCGGCATCGAGCTGTTTGCTTACCGTTGCCACAGTGTGAGAGGGGACTGCCAGACATATTATTGACCTTCCCTCGACTGCTTCTACCAGATCGTTATATATTTCGATCCTCTCCGGAATGATTATGCCGGGCAGCTTGACAATATTCTGGCGGTTCTCGATCAGGCTTTCATAATCCTCGCGGTTGAATTCCCAGATGGAGATGTTGTTGCCATTCATATTTAGGAGATTGGCAACAGCCACACCCCAACTGCCGCCTCCGAGTACCGCTATATTAATCGGCATCTTTGCTCTTCCCTATTTTATTTTCCGTGCCTGCCATAAGACGTCCGATATTCGCCCTGTGAGCCAAAATCACCACCAATGTTATGACGATAGACAAAGCAACCAGCTCATCAGGTATGTGTTTATTTAAGATAAATCTTTCGAAGAGCACAAACAAGGTCAAAAACAGGGTTGCCAGGAGTGATCCAAGAGAAACGTAGCGTGTCGAGGCCAGCACGATTATAAACATCCCGAAGGCCAATCCCACCTCGAGTGGAAGCAGCGCCAGAAGTCCTCCCGCCGCAGCCAGCACACCCTTACCGCCTTTGAGGGCAGCGAAGATAGTGAACATGTGTCCCAGCACTACCGCAACGGTACATATAAGCTGAATTTGCAAAAGGCTGAGTGGATCTGAGGGCTGAAAAATGCGGGGCACAAAATAGACCGCCGCGAAGCCCTTGGCCAGGTCAAGAAGTCCTACCAGGAGCGCCACCTTGATACCTGCCACACGGTAGACATTGGTAGCGCCGGCGTTTTTCGAGCCATAGTCGCGGACATCCACGCCCTTGACCATTCGCACAACAATAATCGCAAACGGTATCGATCCGATCACATAGGCGGTTATTAATGCTAATAATGAATTAAGCATTTTTCATAATCCTCAGGCTCTTTTGCAAAAATAAACATTACGAGGCGAGTTTGCACCCGGCGGCCTTGTCGATAGGCATTCAAATGCTTTTGTTATTTCAAGGCCTGCTGTTTTGACCATTTTCTTTACCTCGGCTGAAGTATAAGCGCGTTCCGGAACGTTAACTTCGGCAACCTTGATAAGCTGATTTTGGGATTTAGAGAATGCCATGATTGTGATTTCGGCAATTTGTTCCTTTGCATTATAGACAGTATCCCAGATCGAATAGAATCTATCCGACTCTCTTACTACTCTCCAATTATCCCAGTTCTTCCTGAATCCGTAATGGGTGTTCAGGTCGAAAACTAAATTTCCCCTGTTTTTTAATCTCCCGCGGGCATTTGTTAATATATTCTGCACATCGTTAATATGAGTAAAATGGTTGAGCGTGTCAAACAGGCATAAAATTAAATCGAAACTTCCACCGATTTCAAATGTTCTCAGATCAGCTTTGATAAATTTGACTTTGCGCCGCGAGCTTTTCATCTTTTTTCGTGCCAGTTTCAACATGCTCTCCGATGAGTCTAATCCGGTAACAATTGCTCCCTTCCCCGCCAGTTCTATGGCGGCCGAGCCGGTTCCGCAGGCAAGCTCGAGAATCTTCATCCCTCTGAAGGTTTTGATCCCGAGGATGCTTTTGATATAAGGAATCATCCTGAGACTGAATTCATCCAGGCCGAACTCGTCATAAATCAAAGCGATTGAGTTATAAGGTATATCTGGTTTCGTCATCTATCCGGGGTTTGGGTCTGTCTGGCATGACCGGCGGCATATTGGGTCATCTCGAACATTGATGATACGTCGAATTTAAGAGTATCCGTCTCTCTTCCCGCCTTCTGGTACCAGATGTAGATAAAACTTCTCAAGGTGGATTTAACCGGCTCGATATCATACTCTGTGTCACGCAAGCGGTCGAGGATGAAAGTGATATTCTCCCTGAATTTCTCTGACTTCTTGAACTCTTCGAACTCCTCGGTCTTGTAAACAGCCTGCGAAGTGGCCCGCAGTTCATCCCGCAATTGAAACTGATCGAGGTTTCTGACAGTCTTTAATATCTCATCATACTCGCCGTCTCCAATATCCCCATCCTGACGGGCTTCGTAATATTCGTTGATAAGCTTAACCGTATAGGGGCCGGTCAAACCCAGCTTGACTTCGGGATTAAATATCGCTATCGAATCGAAGCCGAGGACCTTAAACAAATCATCTGATATTTCCGGGCTTTTGGCTTCTATCAGTTTCCAGACATTGCCTTTCATCTGATTGAAATGTTTGCGGAGAAAAGCGCGCTGGAGTGTATCCAGGCTGGATGCGATAGTTTTTATCTCCTCCGGAGTAATTAACTGATCGTCGTACTGCCGCCTGAATACCTGCATGAAATCCTTGGTGTTGGCGGCCAGTTCCTCCGAGGCCAGAGTGTCCAGGTCGAGACTGGTCTGAAGCTCACTCAAGGCGACATCGATAATCAGGGGATCGTAGGGATGCAGATCCGGATTGTAGCCATCAATTGCCGGAAGCACAGCTAATGTCTTCTGTCGTGCATATTCCAGGCCCTTGCGCAGAAAGAGATTCTCCATGCGGGGAAAGATTACCACGCTCAAGATAACGATCCCGAAAACAACCACAGCTACGATGATTGCTATAATTCTCAGCGCTTTGCTCTTCGATGCAATATTGGCTTCCGCCATAGTTCAGGCCTCCTTGCTCGTACTGAATCCTAAACAACGATTTTGAGGCTTCTAAGGCAAGTAATTTTTCTTAAACAATTTGAACCGGGATGGAAAGCCGCCGTGTTTTATTCTTCGAAATCGGCCATTTTCTCGGGCTGTGAGGGCGGTTCGTTTTTGATTTCCGACTGCGCCAGCACTACTATGTCCACCCTCCTGTTCTGGGAACGCCCTTCCGGCGTGGAATTGTCTGCAATCGGCTTGAATTCCCCGAAGCCAAGTGCGGAAAGCTGATCAGGGGAAATATCATGTTTTTCGATGAAGTATTTTATGACTGAAATCGCTCGGGCTGCAGACAGTTCCCAGTTGGATGGGAATCTGGCCGTGTTTATGGGCGTATTGTCGGTATGTCCTTCGATGCGGATGGGATTGTTGATGTTCTTGAGCTGGGTGGAGACGATATCCAACGGCTCGTAGGCATCATCCTTTAATATATGACTTCCAGGATCGAACAGCGCGGATTCTTTGATATGAATCACCAGGCCTCTCTGATCAACTGTTGTGCTGATACCAACCGGAGTCTCACGGCGCATGCTTTCCAGCCGGATGCGGTTCTGAATGCGCTGTTGAAGAAGACGCAGGCGGCCGTAATCGAGCGTGTTGTCGCCGACTATATCGCTCCGGAGTGATTTTTCGAATATGTTTTTGCCTTTATGCAACTGTTCCGAAAGCGCTTCGGTGACATTATGGAATTTCTCAGAATCGATCTTGGACATGGAGTACATGACAATAAAGAGAGCCAGCAGTAAGGTAATCATGTCGGCATAAGTAAGAAGCCATCTCTCCTGCCCTACTTTATTGCCATCCTCTCCCTTTTTCCTTTTATCGCCAACTCTCACAGAGAATCCCTCTCATTGGGATTGATGAATGATGTCAGCTTGGTTTTGATTATCCTTGGATTGTCGCCCGACTGAATCGAAACGACACCCTCGGTAATCAGTTCAAGGTTGGCGAGTTCCTCCTCATGCCTGAATTTGAGCTTTTCGGAAATCGGAATCCAGGCCAGATTGGCCAGCGCTACTCCCCATAGTGTGGCGATAAAGGCCGAGGCAATCGCGGAGGCCATGCGCGAGGGATTATCGGTATTGGCCAGGGTATGTATCAATCCCAACACGGTTCCGATAATTCCCATGGTCGGCGAGAACCCGCCCATAGTGCGGAAAAGTCCGATGCCACGGCTGTGTCTTTCCGCTATATAGGATATTTCCGTTTCAAGGATTGAGCGCAGAACGGTAACCTCGGTGCCGTCTATAACCAGCTTCAGGGCTTTTTTGAAAAACGGATTGGTAATGGATTTCAGGTTGGCTTCAAGTCCCAGGATGCCATCGCGGCGAGCGCGTTCGGCCATGGTAACGATTTGTTCTATTGTCTCAAAGTGATCGTATTTTCTGCCCCGGAAAACAATATGCAGATAGCGCGGTATGCGCAGCACTGTATCAAGCGAGGTCGTAACCATGGAGGCGCCTACCGTTCCGCCGATAACTATAAACATTGCCGGCCCGGCCAGAACCGATTCGAGATGGCCCCCCTCCCAGACAAATGACATAATTATTGCAGAAATTCCGAGGAGTAATCCAATAATTGAAGAAATGTCCACTATTTTATCCTAAATTATTATTAGATTAACCATTACCGCTCTATCACTATGAATATCGGCAGATTGACCATATTCTAAACATTTACGGGCGCTATCATTGGGCAATTTTCGGCAAAAATGACAGATTTTCATCCCATTGCAAGAGATTGCGGGAAAATAATTTCCGGTTGACTTGGTTTAAGGAAATCCTTAATTTTTGGTATTAATATCGGGCAGGAGGATTATTTTGGAGACATGGTTAATCAAAAAGGCTGACATTGCCAAAGTCCTTGATATGCGGTCATGTATTGATGCGGTCGAGGGATCTTTTCGACTCCATGGACAGAAGAAAGTACAGATGCCTATCAAGGGTTATCTGTCATTCGACAGTTATAACGGCGATATGCGCAGTATGTCAGCTTATATCCCCGACTTTCCGATTGCAGGGACCAAGGCCTCTACTGTACATCCCGATAATCCGAACCGTCAGATGCCAACCCTGATGGCTACAATAATCCTGATAGATCCTTCCAATGGCTTTCCCCTGGCAATTATGGACGGTATGCATATTACCAGTATGCGCACAGGAGCTGCGGGCGGTGTGGCTGTTAAATATCTGGCGAATGAGCAGATCGATACGGTCGGATTTATCGGCGCCGGAGCGCAGGCCCGGTCACTTCTGGACGCTATGTTAGTGGTTCGTCCGGGAATCAAAAATGTTAAAGTTTATGACATCCGTGAGCCACGGGCTAAAGATTTTGAGAAATATTGCCGCGAAAAATATAATGTCGAGGTACAATTGGAGGGCAAGATTGCCGATGCCGTAACTGGCTGTCAGATCGTTAATACATCCACCGCCTCCCGCCAGCCGCTCTTTGATAAAACCGCTGTTTCACCCGGAACACATTTCAATGCTATTGGGGCTGATGCCGAGGGCAAACAAGAGCTTTCCGCCTCCATTTTAAAATACGCGGTGCTTGTAATCGACGACTGGCTGGAGGCCTCGCATACGGGAGAAATCAATGTCCCGGTGCATATGGGTGAATTGAAAAGAGAAGATATTAATGCCGATCTGGGTGAGATTGTGACCGGACAGAAGCAGGGACGCCAATCGCAGGACGATATCACGGTTTTTGATTCGGCGGGTCTGGCATTTCAGGATATAGTCACGGCCTGGAAGGTATATAATTTGATTCTGGAGAATGAAGAGATAAAATCTCAACTGCATAAGATGAATTTTGCTGAATAGAAAATTATGACTAAAAGCCGGCAGCTTTTCGCTCCGGTTAATATAGAGGAAAGATGAAAGCATTTGCCGGTATTGATCTTGGCGGCACGAATATCAAATACGGTCTGGCCGACTCCAGAGGTAAAATCCTGACAAGCAAATCCAGGCCCTCTCATGCCGATAAAGGCCGCAATGAAATCCTCAAACGTCTGGAGGAATGCGCCATTGAGCTGCTTGAATATGCCTCCACAAACAATCTGAAGGTTCCCTACATCGGCATCGGCTCTCCCGGCACGGTTGACGCAGACCGCGGCAAAATTCTGGGGGTCTCCCCTAACATTCCCGGATGGGGCGGTACCAATATTTCCGGCCGCTTGCAAAAAAGGCTTAAAACGAAAGTGTATGTCGGCAATGACGCCAATATGATGGCCTGGGCCGAAGTGCTTTTCGGTGCGGCCAGAGGATATCGAAATGTCCTTTGTACGACAGTCGGTACCGGTATCGGAGGCGGCGTTATTATGGATGGAAAGCTTGTGATTGGATCTTCGTACAGCGGCGGTGAGTTCGGGCATATTCCGATTGTCAAGGATGGCAGGAAATGCAATTGCGGCCTGAAGGGATGTTTGGAAGCGTATGCCGGTTCAGATAACTTGATTGCGATTGCAAAGAGAGAAATAAAGGCGGCCGGATCAAAAAGCAAATACAGGGGTAAACTTAGCGATCTTACTGTCAGAAATATTTTAGATCTGTTTAAGGCGAATAATCCCGCGGCCTTGAAGGCAATCGAAAAGCAGGCCGGTTATATGGCCACAGGATTCGCCTCGGTGATACATCTGTTGAATCCGGAGGCAATTGTTGTGGGCGGAGGAATCGCCGAGGTTTGCGGCGCTGATTATATCAGGCTGATTAAGACGGCATTGAAGAAGTATGCCTTCGAGGATGCCTTGAAGGGCTTAAAGGTATTGAAGGCGAAACTCGGAAATAAGGCCGGATTTATCGGCGCGGCTTTTCAAAAAGAGGAAATCTGATTTCGAAATCATAAATGATTGATTATATTACCTTGTTGTGGATTGAGATCAATTAAGAGGAGGTTATAAATCATGCCGGCTATTTCAGATAGAGGAAATATGATGCCGGAATCGCCGATCAGAAAGCTGGTACCGTTTGCCGAAGCTGCAAAGAAGAAAGGCAGAACGGTTTATCATCTTAATATCGGTCAGCCCGACATACCATCACCCGAAAACGCTCTTGAATATGTTCGTAAAAACGATCTTAAATTTATAGAGTACAGCCATTCCGCAGGAAATGAATCCTATAGGCGGAAGCTTGCCGACTATTATAAAAAATACGGTATTGATGTTGAATATTCCGATATGATCATAACCACCGGCGGCTCGGAGGCTATCATATTCGCCTTCATGTCGTGCATGAATCCCGATGATGAGGTGATTATATCGGAGCCGTTTTACACAAATTATAACGGTTTTGCAATAGAGGCGGGAATAAAGATCAAACCAATCACGGCCGCGATCGAGAATAAATTCGCCCTTCCCCCTGTTTCAGAATTCGAAAAGCTTATAGGTGATAAAACCAAAGCTATCCTGATCAATAATCCCAATAATCCCACCGGCTATCTTTATAAACGCGAAGAATTGGAGGCTATACGCGATCTGGTCAAAAAACATGACCTGTACCTTCTGGCAGACGAGGTCTATAAGGAATTCGTTTATGACGATCTCGAATATGTTTCGGTTATGCATTTGGAGGGTATCGAAGACAGGACTATTTTAATGGATTCGGTTTCCAAGCGTTACAGTATGTGCGGTGTCCGGGTCGGCGCGCTTATCTCCAAAAACAAAGATATAATCAGCACCGCGCTGAAATTCGCTCAGGCGCGTTTGAGTCCTCCCGGATACGGCCAGATTGCCGGGGAGGCCGCAGTGGACACTCCTGATTCCTATTTCGAGGAGGTACAGGCCGAATATTTAAAGCGCCGTGATATTGTGGTCGAGTCGTTGAATAAAATCGACGGCGTGCTTTGTCCGAATCCAACCGGGGCATTCTACTGCGCGGTTCGTCTGCCGATTGATGATGACAACCGCTTTTGCCAGTGGCTTCTGGAGGATTTCGAATATGAAAATCAGACAGTTATGCTGGCGCCGTTGAGCGGTTTCTATTCCACGCCCGGTCTCGGTAAGAACGAAATACGCATCGGGTATGTCCTGAATGTGGATTCGTTGAAGAAAGCGATGAAATGTCTCGAGCAGGCGCTTAAGGTTTATCCCGGCAGAATTAAATAATTTACTTATGGTATTTGCCGCCGTGCAGGATCGACATGGCGCGGTAAAGCTGTTCTGCCAGCATCAGCTTGGAGAGCTCGTGCGGGAAAGTCATCTTTGAAAATGACAGCAGTATGTCGGCTCTTGCTTTAACTTCATCGGATAATCCCAATGCAGAGCCGATAACGAAATCGATCCGGCTCTTACCTGACTTGAAATTATTATCCAGATATTGCGCTAATTTTTCTGAGCTTAAGATTTTGCCCCTTTGATCGAGAACAATTACATGGGTGTCCTGAGCCAATTGATTCAGAATCCTCTCCCCCTCCTTTTGCAGGAAAATATCGCCGCGGGATTCATCAGTAACTTTTTCCGCTTTAATGATTCTCTCCTCAAGCCGGGCATACTTAGATATTAGTTTGCTGTAGTGGTCAAATCCGGACTTAACCCAGCCTTCCCTGGTCTTGCCGACCGATATTATGCGGAAGTTTACCATCAGGAGGATTCTATGACTTTTACTATCACCTTGCGGGAACGTGAACCGTCAAACTCGCAGAAGAATACGCCCTGCCATGTGCCCAGTACCAGACTGCCGCCGTCGATCATGATATTGACCGAGGAGCCCATAAGCGAAGCCTTGATATGCGCCGCGGCATTACCCTCGGCATGTTTATAGTTGTCCGACCAGGGGATGTTTTTCTCAAGGCTGTTTATGATATCGCTTCTTACCGATGGGTCGGCGGATTCATTGATGGTGATACCAGCAGTAGTATGCGGAACATAAACAACAGCCATGCCCTCTTTTACACCCGAATCACTGACAACCGATTTTACCTTGTCGGTGATATCAACGAATTCGGTATGCGATTGCGTGTTTACCGAAATTGTTTTCATCATTTGAATAAAGCCTCCACGAAATCCCTTTTAGAAAATTCATCCAGATCATCCATTTGCTCACCCAGACCTACGAATTTAACCGGAACATCGAACTGGTCGGCAATCGCGACAACAATTCCGCCCTTGGCGGTGCCGTCGAGTTTAGTCAGAACCAGTCCGGAAAGTTCGAGGGCTTCATCGAAGACCTTGACCTGACGTACGCCGTTCTGTCCGGTGGTGGCATCGATAACCAGCAAGGTTTCATGAGGGGCGCCGGGATGAGCTTTGTTTGCAACCCTTTTTATTTTCTTCAATTCTTCAAGTAAATTCAATTTGGTGTGCAGACGACCGGCGGTATCGATAATGACAACGTCACTGCCTCTTTTCACTGCCGCCTGTATGGCATCAAAAGCGACCGCGGCCGAATCTCCCCCCGGGGCGGATTTGACAATTTCACTTTCAGATCGCTGGGACCAGATTTCGAGCTGTTCCACAGCGGCCGCCCGGAATGTATCGCAGGCCGCCAGCATAACCTTTTTGCCCTGGTCGTGAAAATATTTGGCAAGTTTGCCGATTGTGGTAGTTTTTCCGGTACCGTTTACGCCTACGATCATTATCACATATGGCTTTTTATCGATATCGAAGAAGCTTTCGGGCTGACTGCCGTTATCGGAGAAAATTTTCCCGATCTCTCTTTTCAGCAGTTCCAGGATTTCCTCTTCGCCCTGAGGCTTTTCGGCTTTATTGGCTTCAATCAAACCGTCTATGATCTTCTGCGTGGTGGAAACACCGACATCGGATTTGATCAGTATCTCCTCGACATCATCAAGAAAATCCTCATCGATTTTCTGGTGCATGCCGATTGCGGTACGTATTTTGCCGAAGACTTCGTCTTTGGTCCTGGAGAGTCCCTTGACCAGCCGTTTGAATGAGAACTTCATCGGTTTACCTCAACCTCCTGCTCAGTTTCCTCTTGTGCATCTTCCGTCTCAGTCTCCTCTGTCTTTTCCCCACTCGCTTTTTCTTCATCCTGACCCGCAGTTTCATCCCCGATTTCAAGCTGCTCTCCGCGCTTTTTCAGATCGACAGAAACGATCTGTGATATCCCGGGCCGGGACATTGTGATACCATAGAGAGTCTCAGCCTGCTCCATAGTAAGTTTATTATGCGTTATAATTATAAATTGCGTTTCCTCGGTGAAACGTTTCACCAATTTCAAAAATCTTCCGATATTGGCATCATCCAGAGGTGCATCCACCTCATCCAAGATACAGAAGGGTGAGGGCTTGACCATGTAAAACGAGAACAGCAGCGCGGTTGCGGTTAACGCCCGCTCGCCGCCCGAAAGTTGATGGATCGAAAGCAGTTTTTTGCCTCTGGGACGGGCGGAGATATGGATCGGGGCCTCCAGCGGATCGGCTTCCTCCTCGAGCTTTAAATTAGCCTCTCCTCCTTCGAACAGCTCGCAGAAAACGTTCTGGAAATTCTCTCGCACAATTTCAAAGGTCTCCATGAATTTTTTGCGGGCGGTGCTGTTGATGCGTGAAATAGTTGTCCTCAGATCTTCCTTGGCCTTATTGAGATCCTCGATCTGATTTCTAAGGAAATCCGCCCGTGATTTGGTCTGCTCGTATTCATCCAGAGCCAGCAGATTTACAGGCCCGAGAGAATCGAGTTTATTTTTCTGTTGCTGCATAATTTCTTCTTTTTGGGCGCGTTCATCATCATCAAAACGAATCGTGCGTGACTGAGCGGTAAGATCATAGTTATAGCGCTCCAGAGTATCCGAGGAAAGCGTTTCGCGCTGTGATGACTGCGAGTTGATCTTCATATTGATCTGATGCACATTATCGGAAAGCTCCTCGGATTTCTGGCGAAGCTGTTTGAGTGATTTGTCGAGATTGTTGAGTTTGGTCGAGATCTCGGTAATCTCACCCTCAGCCTGCATGAGAACATTTGAGGAATATTCGCGGTCTTTATAAACCTCTTCGATATCTTCCTCATTGGTCTTTATATCGCGTGTAAATTGGGTAATATCGAAAGTGAGTTCGCCTAAGAGCCTGCTTTTTTCTTCGATTGAATTCTCGATTTCGGTCTGCAATTCTGTCAGGCGTTTGTAATTATTCTCCGTTGTATTGAGCGACGATTCAGCTGAGAACAGCCTCATCTTGAGATTGGAAAGTTGACGTGAGAACTCGTCCTTTTCCTGATTGGCTCTGCCAAGCTGCTCCTTCAGACTTGTGGCTCTGCCCTCGAGTTCGGCCAGACGGGTTCTTTTGCTGTCGAGCATTTGCCCCAGTCCGGTTTTCTCCGAATCGATTTCCCTTATTCTGTTTTCAATTTCCCTTGCGCCTCGTTTTTTCTCTTCAAGCTGCGATGATACAGCGCTGAGCTTCAATTCATTTTGTGATAAATTGGTATTGAGCGATGCTAACTCCTCTTTGAAGCCTGTAAGAGCTTCGGCTGATTTATCGACCACAGAGGAAAGCTCGGTCCATTTTTCGGATAGCCGATTTATCTCATCCGTTATATCTTCCAACTTGTCTTTCAAATCATTTTTACGCTGGCTTAATTCTTCGAAACGAGCTTTCTGGCCGACCAGAAGAATCTCCTCGGTTCCGCCAACCGCAAGGCTTTTCTGAAAATCAAGCATCTCTCCTTCAGGCGAGACCATATCGAAGCCTTCAAGCCCGGGCTCATCAAAAAGCTCCTTTGCAATCAGAATATCCTTGAACAGGTATTTAACCATGCGGGCGAATTTCTCGTCAGAGGCGACATGGTCAGACAACTGGCCTGCGATATTTTCGCTTGTGGGGAAGCTGTTCTCAGGTTCTGCAGGCTCCGGAATATTTTCCAGAATAATCAGTCCGAAACGTCCCAGCTTATGCTCACGGCCGTACTGGAGCACATTGCGCGCGGTTTCCTTCTTGTCCACCACGAAGTAGTTGGAAAGCTCGCCCAGAACTGTCTGCACGCAATTCACATATTCCTGTTCCGGATTTATGAGATTCGCCACCGTGTCTATAATGCCGGGGAAATATTCTTTGATTTTGCCGATTTGTGCCGCGCCCGAGGTGTAGCCCTCGTATTGATGAATGACCTTGCCGGCCAGTTCAATCTCCGCATCGAGATGATGGTATTCGGATGAGAGTCTTTCATGTTCTCGCTTCAGTTCCTCCTGCCGGTTTCGAATTTGCTCCAACTCATTCAGGCCGGATGCTCTTTCATCGGAAAGTCGGTTTATCTTTTCGGTTAATTCACGTTTCTTATTTTGAAGTTTTTCGTTCTCCTTATTAAGCGAATTAAGCTCTTCTTCCGCCGTGCCGATTTCACGCCTGATCTCATCGACCTTCTCAAGGCTGGTAGTATACTTCAGGTTGAGTGTGATCTGGCTTTCCTGATTTTGGGTCAGCTCGTTATTCAGCGATTTTATTTCGGACTGAATATTCTCATAGGAATTTGAAAGCTCCTGTGCCGAGGAGATCATTTCGTTGAGTTTTTCCTCGCCCTCGTGAGTTTCTTCCTCCAGCGATTCGACCTGGTTTTTGTATTCCTCGGAATCGGTTTTGGCTTTTTCGATTTCAACCAGCAGTCCTTCCTGTTTCTTCTCGAGAGAGTCGATTTCGTTTAAGGTCAGGTGATGACGATTTTTGGCGTTGTCTGTCTTTTCCTTGAGGACGGAGATATCCTTCTCGAGATTGTGAAGTTGTTCGGTCAGGCGGGAGAGATTTTCACGTTTGGTTTTTACCGCATTCTCTTTTTCCGAAATTTCGAGTTTGATCTTTTCCCGATCCAGCTCGAGCATGTTGATCTTTGCTTTGGATTCATCCAGTTCGGTCTGCACCTGACTGCTTTTAATCTTTAGTTCCGAACCCATCTCCTCCAGCTTGAGCCATTTATCAATCGCCAGTTCGATACCGATCTGCTCGATCTCATCCTTGAGGCGTTTATGTCGTTTAGCTTTGGAAACCTGGCGTTTCAGGGAGTTGGTCTGGGTGGAGACCTCGGAATAAAGGTCTTCAAGCCGCATCAAATCGGCGGCGGTATTCTCCAGTTTGCGCAGTGCCTCTCTTTTGCGCTGTTTATACTTTGTTATGCCGGAGGCTTCCTCGAAGAAGTGCCTTCGGTCTTCGGCTTTGTCCGAAAGAATGATATCGATCATATCCTGCTCGATAACCGAATATGTTCCGGAGGTAAGACCTGTATCATAGAACATCTCGGTAATATCTTTTCTGCGGCAGGGCACTTTGTTTATGAAGAATTCCGAGTCGCCCGATCGATACAGTCTTCTGGTAACAGTTACCTGGTTGTAAGGGGTCGTTAGCACACCGCGGTCATTTAAAATGGTAAGATTTACCTCGGCCATACCAAGAGGTTTTATATCGCGCGTGCCTGAGAATATGACCTCTTCCAGCTTCCCTCCCCTGAGGATGGACATTCGGGTTTCGCCCAGAACCCATCTTAAAGCATCCAGGATATTAGTCTTCCCGCAGCCATTGGGACCGACAATGCATGATATACCTGTCGAGAATTTAAGCGCTGTTTTCTCGGGAAACGATTTAAAGCCCAGTAATTCAAGTTTATCAAGATGCATGATTACCTCTTAGTTGTTCACACCAGCCCTGAAGCTTTTCAAAACCTCTATAATAGATTGGAGTATTAGTTGTTCATTTTGAAGGTATTGTGTTTTGATTTCGAGATTATATATCGGATTGCCCCAGCTTCCATAATTTCCGACCCTGATCGGCACTTCGGAGCAGGCAGCGATATAGGCATTGTAATGATTTTTGTCGGTCGACATATCGATCAGAAGATCGGCCTTCAGATTTTTTATCTTTTCAATGAAGCTTTTTCGTGGAAGTCCCGACCATGAAAGCTCGGATTGTCCGGGAGACAATCTTCCTGCCGCTTTCATTGCCCGCGGAGCATGTTCCCCGTTGTCATTTGGATGACTAATCAGAGTATATTTTGCATTCGGAAACAGGTTTTTGAGTTCGTCCAGAAGGTACTTCATATTGTCTTTGATCTCCTCAACTGGAGGCAGAAGCAGCAAAATATGCCCTATTTTACTGAAAATACCGCTCAAGGCATAGCTGGACCTTTCCATTTTCCGGGTCTGCATATTCAGCTTGATATTATTGGCGATATCCTTCAATCCCATTATTCCTCTTGCGTTTCAATCACCGTCGTATCAACATATTTGATCCAGTTCGTTTTATCGAATAAGACCGTATGCTCTCCCACAAGGTTCAACGTATCCAACACCAAAGCAAAGCCGTTGATAAAAATCTCCGAATCATCCATCCGCTCCATGCTTATAAATAGACTGTCTTCGGCGGTTACACGCCAGACGCGTTCAGGATATACCAGTTTGGTCTGGAGATCATCATCAGCGACAACCGTTACAGCCTGCTGTGTGGCAGGATAAATAGCTACAGTAAGGCTGTCAAAATCAGCCAGAAAATCCTCTAATCTCTGCTGTTCCAGCTCCGCATCGGTGGGCTGAACTTCGGTTTGAATTTGGGGCTCCTCGACTGCTGTTTCATCGGCAGCAGGTTCAGCGGTCAGTATAATTAGCAGAACCACTCCTATAAAAGCAACAAAGACCACCGCGCCGATTATCATCAGATAATTTTTCGTGTCCGCCCCCTGCTTTTCGGCCTGAGGCTTTTTGCGTTTGTCGTGTATATCCACAACCGGTTTCAGTGTTTGCGCCCTTTCCTCTTCGGAAGTGGGCTTTGATTCTTTTTCGGGCTTTTTCCCGGCGGGTTTGGCTTTGGTCGGTTTTACGGGAGCCTGTGCCGTAGCAACCTCCAAATACGAGACGAGCTTATCATATTCAATATCAAGTGCTTCCGAGTATGATTTCAGAAAAAGCTTTAAGTACGGTCCTTCCGGAAGAACATCATATTTATCGTCTTCGATCGCCTCGAGATAGTCCTGTTTTATTTTGGTAGTTTCCGCCAGCTCTTCAATGCTGATTTCCTTTTCCTCGCGGATGGATTTTAGATATTTGCCGAGAGAGCTGTTTTCATCCGATGGATCAAAATCAATATACAAAATCAGACCTCTCCTTTTATTTTTATTATCAAATCTTTGAAAAGCCTTGCGGGAAAGCCGATAATAGTATCCAGTTCACCTTCATATCCCTCGACCAGCTCGCCTCCCGCGCCCTGAATTGCATAAGCGCCGGCTTTGCCGAACGGTTCTCCGCTTTCAATATATTCCAGGATTTGCCTGGAAGAGAGATTATGAAATTTCACCCTGCTTTCAGAATAACCATACACAGCCTTCTCGCTCCCTGTTTTCCTTAATGCCACCGCCGTGATTACGCTGTGAGTCTTACCGGAAAGCGTCTTCAGCATCTCCATCGCATCCTCATTATTTTCGGGCTTATTGATTATCTTCTCGCCCAAAATCACTATCGTATCGGCGGCGATAATCACGCCCTTGCCCTCAGCCTCGACCGCCAGAGCCTTTTTGACGGCCAGTTCCTGAGCATAATCGGACGGCAGTTCCTTCAGATCAATATTTTCATCTATATCCGGGACATTCTTTTCGAATTTAAGTCCCAGCATTTTTAGAATTTCGGCCCTTCTGGGGGAATTGGATCCCAAAATAAGCCTTATATTATCTGCAGATTGAATAATCTCAGCCCTGAATTGTGGGCTGTAGGATAATTTATATATCATTACGATTTACTGTCTAATATTATTGTAACCGGCCCCCAGTTATTTATTTGTACCAGCATATGTGCGCCAAATTCACCCTCGGCCACATTCAAATCCTCCGCCCGGCAGGCCTCCACGAATTCATGATAAAGCTCCTCGGCCTTCTGAGGCTCCATAGCCTCCGAAAATGAAGGCCTGTGGCCTTTGCGCGTATCGGCTATTAAAGTGAACTGCGATATTACCAGAACATCATAGCCGAGCTTCAGGCAGGATAGATTCATTTTTCCCGCCTGATCCTCAAAAATCCGCATATTAAGGCATTTATAAGCCATTTTGCGGACATCTTCGCTGGTATCGCCATCGGCGGCGCCAATCAATAACACAATTCCGGGGCCGATTTCACCGATTATTTCGTTTTCAACTGAGACATTCGCGCTTTTCACACGCTGCAAAACCACTCTCATAACCGGATTAAATTAGGATTTTGCTTTATAATTGTCAACAAAAACCAATTAATATCAAGTATTTAGGAAAGGCGTTTTTGCCCCGAAAATCGTGGATCTTTCAGATGGAAATCTTATGGTGAGCTTATTTCCTTTGTTCTTTCTATTACCGCTGCGCCCACACTGTCGCCCCAGACATTGACAGCCGTCCTGAACCTGTCTAAGAGCCAGTCCACCGCCAGAATTGAGGCGATACCCTCGACCGGCAGATTTACCGATTGCAGGACGATAACCATAGTTACAAGCCCCGCCTGCGGTATACCTGCGGCGCCGACTGCTGCCAGAGTAGCGGTCAGGACAATTATTACCTGCTGTGCAAATGAGAGGTCGACGCCGTAAAGCTGAGCGATGAAGATGGCCGCCACGGCCTCATACAGGGCGGTACCGTCCATGTTAATAGTCGCGCCAAGTGGCAGTACAAAAGATGCGGCCTTTGAGTTGACCTTATTATTTTTGGTCACAGAATCTATTGTAATCGGCAGAGTTGCAGAGGAGGAGGCAGTCGAGAATGCTGTTGCCACTGCCTGGAACACACCATAACCGTACCGCAAAGGATTTCTTCGAGCCAGAAGGCTGAGAATTAGGGGCAGTACTACGAATGCATGTACGGCCAGGCCAGTCAGCACTGTCAGGGAGTATTTACCGACTTTCAGGACCTCCAGCCAGATTTGATATCCCCCGCCCCGCGTTAAAGGTTCGGCATAGGCCGCGAGATACTCCACGCCGTAACCCCCGTGAAATTCTATGAATGTCTTCAAATCCCGGTATATCGACGGGTCGAGCATTGGTATCGACGATTCCGCTATTTTGCCCGCCACCAAACCAAAAACTCCGATGGGCGCAAAGTACATGACTATATGCACCATCTTCATGATAACGTCATTGAGGCCGTCAAAAATCTCGTACAGCTTTTTGCCCTTGGGGCCAATTGTGGTCAGCACCGCACCGAAAAAGAGCGAGAATATGATCAGGGGAAGTACATCGGTGCGCGCCATGGCATCGAATATATTTGTCGGTATCAGGCTCAGGAAAAATCGGAAGACCGAAAATTCACCGGCATCGACAATATCTTTTTGCTCGATAAAAAAGAGCCCCTGCCCCACCCCGGGCTGGATCAGGTTGACACAGATAATTCCTATCGTTACCGAAGCGAAAGTTGTCAGGAAATAGAAGCCCAGAGTTTTGGCCGCCGTGCCGCCCAGTTTGCGGATATCTCCCAACGCGGCAACACCGGTTACCATGGAGGTTATGATAAGGGGGATAACTATCATCTTGAGGGCATTCAGGAAAAGCGTGCCGAAGAAGGCTGACCAGAGCATGTCCTCGCCCAGAAGATATCCCAGTATTCCGCCCAGAATAATACCGAGCAGAATTCCGAGCAGAATTATTTTAGTGCTTCGGGAATCGCCGACAGTCATAATTAATCCGGGTTGCAGTTTCCTGTTAATACAAGTCCCTTATATTAAAGAATAGAATTAAGCAGGTCAATGGATAAAATAAAAGCCCCGTCTTGCGGGGCTTGTAGATAAATTGAGTTACAAAGAATTGTCATTCTGAGCGAAGCGAAGAATCTGTTTCATTAGAGTGAGATTCTTCGGTCACTCCGTTCTCTCAGAAAGACAGCCAGAAGGACATTTCTGCATAATTGGTACTTTATCAACATTCCCTTCGTTATAAGTAAGGCCTTGCAGATTCCGATCTATCTTAGCGCTCAGACGGGATAAATGCGCCGAATGGAATCGGGCTGACATCTTCAATGTCTCCGCATTCAAACGTCTCGGTCCAGTCAAAACTGTATCCGGGGCCGGTAAGCTGGATTCTTACCTGGTTATTGCCAAGGAATGTTAAAACAGCGGTCCAGTTGCCGTCAGCCTCTCCCGCAGTGCCCTGGAAGTCGATAGAAAGATCGGCCGAGATAACTCCCGATTCCGGACAGCCGTACGGCTGGGTCAGTTCAAGCTCGGTGATATCAATCGAATATACGACATTTCCTGTGCCGCGCTCCGCTCCGGCCACCGCGGTTACAGTGTAATCAAGATCGAGGTCTCCCGATACCAGAGCGTCATCGTCAGGCTGCTTATCGAAAATGCAGTCGATATGGTATTCGTCAATATTAACGGTCAAACTGGTGTCATCCGCATCAATATCCAGCATCATATCCATCCAGATGATATAACGCAGATAGTCTGCACTGTCTCCGGGATACTGTAAGATGATATCATCCTCTTTAAACTGAATCGAATCTGAGAGAGCAAGGTCATAGTCCAATGAAAAGCCGTCTTCCGTTACCTGATTATCTTGTTCCAGATAAACTACATGCCATCCATCCCCGGTATACTGATAATCGAGAGAATCGAGGGGATTAGCGAATGCGCTCCTCTTATCGAATAAATCATCGATCCCCGGCTCCTGGTCGAACCCCTCAAACTGATTGAAGCCGTAAATCAATGAAACAATCACCGCGTCCATATCCTGAGTGATCTGGCTGCGCATCAACGCCTCGATATCGGCATCTCCCGGACCTGTGCCGTTTTCATCATCCGAGCATGCCGGCAGAAGAATCAATGCGGCCATTGCTGCAATTGAAACCAGTAAATAAAACGTCTTTTTCATAATTTTCTCCCTGATTATTCTTTATTATTTATATATAAATTTCGGAATAATTAATACTCGAATATATGATAAAAAATATTTTCCAGGCATGAATGTCAACAATATTATCCATTAAGAATGCATCAAAATAAAAAAGTCCTGCCATATTAGACAGGACTTAATGGATTCGGTTTTATAAGGAATTTCTTAGCGCCCGGTAATCGGAGGCACTCTGAATGGACTGACATTAAAGTCGTTGCAGTCGAAGTATTCAATGCCGTCCCAGGTCTGGCCGTCCATTTCAAAATGAATCTGCATTTGAGAGGCGCCGGTAATTTCCAAAGTCATGCTCATGGATCCCGATTCGAACTGGCCGTCGCCCTGCGCGGAGACATAGGCGGAAGCGCTTAATGTGCCTGAAATCGGGCATCCGGAGGTGGGATTTATTACGAAATCGCTAATGGTCATGTCGTATTCAAGATTGACAGTAGCCTCCTCATCCTCGATACTTATGGTCATGCCATAGTCATACTGTATCACGCCATCAACCTGAACATTGCCGTTAGAAAGGATCTGGTATTGATTGCTGACATAATAATCGTCAATGTCGAAGGAAAGCGCAAAAGATTCATCGGTGCCATAAAGGTTTGCGCTGGCCCAGACTCTGAAATCCAGAAAATCGGTATTGTCATCCGGCTCGAACACGGGATCGCCGTCAGTTCTGAACTGCACTGAATCGACCACCTCGACACTCATTGTAGAGTAGCCGGTCTCGGTATACTGGGCAGAATCGGCGCCGACATTAATTACATGCCAGCCATTGGCGTAGCTATAATTTACATAAGATGTATCAAGGTCTTCGATGCCTCCGACAGGTTTCATCGAGGCGCCCACATCATCGAAGAACAATGTATCCAGACCGTCAAAATTATCGAATCCCTGCAGGGTGATAGCCACGATATTCTCCAGATCGCTCTGAGCCATGTCCTTCATAGCCAGAAAGGTTTCCTCATCGACAGGACCGGAGCCCTTGTCGCCAGAACATGACAAAGACAGAATCATGGAGCAGATTGCCAGCGAAAATAAACGGAAAAATAATACTTTTCGCATCTTTTTCTCCCTCTTCCTCAAGATATATGGTGTTGGTCTTTGTATTTATTGAGATGATCGGCAGTTAGGTCATTTTTTTGTTGCTAAATTTGTGTTAATTTCTCAAATTTTCTGTATAAAGTTTGAATAATCGGCTTGAAGCACGGTAACCCGTATGGACGACAGATATAAAGAATGCTCGGATGAAACGCTCATGGAATTGACCAAAAATAATGATACCCAGGCCTTTAAAGCTTTGGTAGAACGTTATGGCAGAATGGCCTATAGCCTGGCTTTAAAGCTTCTGGGAGATCCGGCCGATGCACAGGATCTCTCGCAGGAGGCTATTATTCGGGTTTATAAAGCGAGAAATAAGTATGATCCTGAGAGGCCGTTTGCCGCCTGGTTCAAAACAATTCTCATAAATCTGATCCGAAACTATGTAAAAAAGGGCAAAGTCCGGGGCAATTACAGGCGCAGAATTCAGGCTGAACATAAGGCGGTGGGGGCCGACCTGGCTGTCTCCCCTGATTATATTCTTGAGTCAAACCGGCGCAAGGAGAGAGTCTGGGCGGCGATCAATAAACTCTCCATTGAACACCGCGAAATCATTGTCCTCAGGCATTTCGAGGACTTATCCTATGAAGAGATTGCGGATTTATTGGATATTCCGCATGGAAGCGTAATGAGCAGGCTTTACTACGCTCGAAAAAAGCTCGAGAAGATGCTGGGAAGTGAAAGTGAGTGAAGAGAGAAAAAAAGAGCTTTTGATGAAGGTCGTGGACAAGCTGGCCACGGCAGATGAAGAGAAGGAATTTGCGGAGTATATTAAATCCGACTCCGTACTGGAGGAGGAGTATAAATCCTTCCGGGAGATAAAGGAGGTTACCGATACGATTAAGTTCAAGGACTTGCCCGACAGTTACTGGGAGGGCTACTGGAACGGTATCTATAACCGCCTGGAACGCAGGATCGGCTGGATATTTTTCTCGATCGGAGCGATAATCCTCCTTGCCTTTGGCGCCTACCATCTCCTGATAGACTTCTTCCTGTCCGAAACCGTGCCACTATTGTTGAAGATCGGCGTGGCGATTGGAAGCTTGGGACTTATTATACTGCTGGTTTCGATTGTCAGAGAGGTGATTTTCGCCCGCAAACACGAAAGGTATAAGGAGGTAAGATATTGATAGTAGTAACTTCGGATGATATTCCCGGCCGAAAAATCATAAGAACTATCGGTCTGGTGCGCGGCAATACGATCAGGTGCCGCCATATCGGACGTGATATAATGGCCCAGCTCCGAAATCTCGTGGGCGGTGAAGTCTCGGATTATACCAAGATGATTGCCGAAGCCCGCGAGCAATGCCTGGACCGACTGCGTCTGGAAGCCCAATCCATGGGCGCTAATGCAGTGGTTGCACTGCGCTTCTCAACTTCTTATATCATGTCAGGTTCGGCCGAGCTGCTCGCTTACGGCACTGCGGTGGTTATCGATGAATCTCCGGGCGAAGTCATCCAGGGGTAGCCTGATTTTATTTTGTTAAAAAGAAAAAAATAAACCAAATTCGCTTTGAGTTGTTTATATATTTGAAGGGCTCGCTTTCAGCATTTCGATATCAGCTTTAAAAATTTTATGCAACTCTCGCCAGACCCAATTGTCTGATAGATAAAAGAGGGAAACTTCGATTTCCGAGGGAGTATTGATGAAAAATATAATCTTCTCAGTATTGATGGCTTTAATCGGCATATATGCGATTGCCTGTCAGGGAGGCGAGCGTGAAGCTGAAATCCCCAAAACCAGAACCAGGGTTGTCCCCGATAAAGCGGAGGAAAGTATTCCCGAGATCAGGATAACCAGTCCGGCCTTTGTTCATGAAGGATTGATACCGGCCCGTTATACATGTGATGGCGAGGACATCTGACCCGAGCTGGTCTGCAAAAATGTGCCCGAGGAGGCACAATCTCTGGCGATGATTTGTGATGATCCGGATGCTCCGGGCGGAACCTGGGTGCATTGCGTGGCCTACAACATTTCCCCTGTCGACACATGCATCTCCAAAGAACAAATCTCCGAGGGCAAGGAATGTGTGATGGGAAATAACAGTTGGGGCAAGAGTGAATATGGCGGGCCCTGTCCGCCCAGCGGAACGCATCGCTATTTCTTCAAGATTTATGCGCTCGACAAAAAACTCAAGCTTGAGCCAGGTGCAACGAAAGAGGAAGTCATTAACGCCATGGAGGGCCACATCCTGGCTATGGGCGAGTTGATGGGCACATATCACCGGCAGGGATAGTGCCTTTGTAAGTTCCTGTTTTTGATTGACATCCACAGCCGAAAAGAATAGTATAATAGCGTATCTGCCCCCGTGGTGTAATGGATAACGCACCGGCCTCCGGAGCCGGCAATCCCAGTTCGATCCTGGGCGGGGGTATTTTTTAACGATGCGCCCATCCTCGATAAAAGCATTGAAAATTCCATAAAACAGTTGCTATATTATCTCAGGGTTTTAGCCTTGATGAGCAATATTGTATATGCATGTGAATAAAGGCAAAATAATGCGAATGCGGAGCGAGTCGCCGCGCGTAAGGATAATGCAGAAGGTGACTGCATGGGGACTGGTGGCCAATCTCGCCCTTGCTGCCCTCAAATTTATCGCGGGCACCCTGGGCAACAGTAAGGCTTTGGTGGCGGATGCGGTTCACAGTCTTACCGACACTTCGACGGATATCGCAGTATTAATCGGCGCGCCGCGATGGAGCGCTCCTGCAGACGAAAGCCATCCCCATGGCCATGGACGTATCGAGACATTGATAACGGTCTTTATCGGATTGGTGTTGATTGTAGCAGCGGTCGGACTTGGATTTAATGCAATCTCCGATTTGCAGACCGCTCCCGATAAAAGCCCCGGATGGATAGCCTTCTGGGCGGCGTGTGCATCTATTATAATCAAGGAGATTCTTTACCGCTGGAATGCTCATGTCGGCCGGCGGGTGAAATCTTCGGCCATCATCGCCAATGCTTGGCATCACCGCTCTGACGCCTTAAGCTCGGTTCCGGTTGTGGTAGCGCTTCTGGGCACACGGATTAAACCGGCCTGGACCTTTCTCGATCATCTGGGAGCAATTGTGGTATCGCTGTTTATCCTTCAGGCAGCCTGGAAAATATTCTGGCCGGCATTAAAACAGCTCTCGGATACGGCCGCGTCTAAAGAGGAAATCGAGGAATTGTATAATATGATCAGGCATATTGACGGGGTAAGGGATGCTCATGCTCTGCGCACGCGCCATATCGGACCGGGACTGCAGGTCGATCTGCATTTACAGGTCGATCCGCAGCTTTCGGTTCGTGACGGCCATACTCTGGCAGGCGTTGCCAAAAGCAAGCTTCTGGAACATGCAAATGTTGTGGATGTATTGATACATATCGAACCCTATGAAAATGATGAATCAAAATAGCCCTACCTCCCCATGAGGATATTTTCCAACCGAAAAAAATCGTAATAGAAAACCGTAATTGCTTCAGATAATACTTGAACTTTGCCGGATTATATTTTAATATCATCGCATCATCTTTGGTATGGAGGAGGACAATATGGGAAAATGTAACAACCTGATTTTGCACTGTATGGATTATCGTCTGCAGGATACGATTAATGACTGGATCAAGGAAAAGGGCATGAGCGGAAATATCGACCGCATTTCGGTAGGAGGGCCGTGCAAGAATATGGAATTTGCAATGAAGTTCATAAAAATCTGCATCGAAAAGCACGGAGTAAAAAATGTTTACCTCACGCAGCATGAGGACTGCGCAGGATACGGCGGGCATGGCGCCTTTACCTCGATTGATTCGGAACGTGAGCAGTTGGTTGATGATATGATGGATTTGAAGGCGAATGTTAAGCTTTTGTATCCCAATGTGAAAGTACATACGATTTTGATGCAGGAGAATGACGGAGGCTGGGATATGATCGATATGGGCAAGGATTAATTTAGTATCGCTTTTATAATATTGTTAATGTTTTTAATTCGCAATAACGGTTGTTTCCGAAGATATAATTTATTATAATACCCTGACCTGATTCGAAGCGGTGTGTATAAACTCAGCGAGGGATTTTAATGGGAATCGGATTCAGGCAGCATCCAACCGGATTTTGGTTTATCTTCTGGGGTGAACTTGCAGAGCGTGCCAGCTTTTACGGCATGAAAGCTCTGCTTGTTTTGTATATGGTCGATAGGCTGGGCTTTTCCGATGGAGATAGCGCGCAAATCGCATCGTTGTTTACAGCACTCTGCTATATCCTTCCAATTGTTGGAGGATATATCGCAGATAGATGGCTGGGAAAATTCAAGACGATTATATATTTTGCACTGCCCTATATTATGGGACACCTTGTGCTTGGCAGCTCAGAAACCAGAATAGCACTGTTTATAGCTCTGGTTTTACTGGCGGGCGGCTCGGGCGCAATAAAACCGAATATCAGCACTCTGATGGGGCTGATGTACGAAAGGGCGGGCAAGAAGAAATTAATGTCGCAGGCATTTTCATGGTTTTACATGGCTATTAATATCGGCGCGGCCTCGACCACAATATCTTTGCCATTTATAAGAGATCATTACGGTTATGCCGCGGCATTCATTGCTCCCACCATTTTGATGGTCGTGTCGTTGGGAATCTTCTACCTCGGCAAAAAGCATTACCCCAAAGAGGACGTAAAGCAAACCCGCGAAGAGCATATTTCTCCCGAGCAGAAGAAGATCGACAGAAAAATTGTCTGGAGGATAATCGGCCTGTTTTCGCTGATTGTATTCTTCTGGTCTATATTCGATCAAGCCTATTCAACCTGGACCTTGTTTGCGCGTGATTATATGGTATTGGAGACTCCATTCGGATTCAGGATACCTCCCGATGCGATACAAGGTTTAAATCCTGTGCTGATTGTGATAATGACGCCGTTTTTTGCCTGGCTCTGGTCAAGGACAGACAAGAGCGAGACAGTGCGGCTTTCCTCCTCGAAGAAAATGCTGATTGGATTCGTACTTGTAATACTCTGCATGGGCATCATGTCCATAGCCGGCTTTATCGCATTGGAGCGGAAAGTATCTATTCTTTGGGAAGTATTAGCTTACATAATGATAACGGCCGGAGAGTTGTGTATATCAGTTGTCGGCTTACAGCTTGCCTATGAGGAAGCTCCCAGCCACATGAAGTCCAGAATAACTGGTCTTTGGCTGGCCACAGTAACGCTTGGCAATGTATTTGCAGGATTCTTTGCGCGCATTTATACGGATGTTCTCAATCCGGGCGAGTATTTCGGTTTGATGACAATTATGATAGCACTGGTGACTATCGGCTTCTATTTCATCGGACGTAGATTCGAGGAAAAATCGAACCGCCAGGAAGAGGCCACCTCTCCCCCCGAATAATTCTATTTAATTTTTGGTATTAGAGACGTGCCTTGATTTTAGCGTTTTTGGGCTTGTACTTCTTCAGCGAATCTTCCAGATCAATAATCAAAGTCTTATCGTGATAGAGTGTGGTCTTGAATGATTTGACCTGCTTGAGCTCAGCGATCGTGCCGGTGATGTTATTTACGCCGTTCTGGATTGCAATGAGTGAATTCTCGAGTATATTCTTTTGGTCCTCAAGCTCACCCTTCTTTAAGGCCATTTCAATCAACTGCGCCCGTCCCAGCATGGATGCGCAGGCGTTATTAAAATAGTGCGAGAAAGTCGCCACGACCGTATGCAGTATTTCCACCGCCAGCCTATCGTATTCGATGTGATCCCTGTAATCAGTATCCTTTTTGAAGCCTTCCAGAAGTTCCTCGATCTCGCGGTAAAGATCGAATACGCGGGAGTTGGCTTCGGCCAATAGTTCCAGGGGCGTTCCGACCTCGATTTCCAGGAAGCTTGCGGCATCGAGAAATTTGGGAATTATTTCGGCTTCCACCTCTGCCATATCGGTATTGGTGAGACCAAGGTTTTTCATCACAATTTTGCTGTTATCGAATTCCATATCCTTAAGCGAGGACTTTATATCGAGACGATATTTGGCAAGGCTTTCGGCAAGATTCACTATTTGAGGTATAATCTGCTCAATGGTCGGTTCTTTCAATTCGACCGTGTCATGATGACTGTAAACAGAGCGCGAGAATACCTGAGGCAAATTCCACTTTGATAGAAGGTACGATCCTACACGGCAGTGATTGGTACCGAATAGAGATTCCTCCAAATTGATGAGCGATTCGCCATTCTGTGCGGCCTTCCATGCATGAGCATATTCGCGCGGGAAGCAGGCATCCATAGCGAGGATTCCGATGTCATGAAAAATGCCGGCGATATAAGCCTCTTCCCTTTCTTTCAGGCCGGACTTTTCGGCCACAAGTTCGCTGATTATTGCCACCTCCAGCGAATGCTTCCAGTAGGTTTTGAGGCTGATTTGAGTATCCAGGCGACCGATGATATTGACAATGGAAATCGAGAGCGCAATGGCTTTTACGGTGCGCGAGCCGAGTGTCATGATGGCATCTCGTATGGATGAGACCTCGGATGACCGACCGTAGAATGCGGAATTAGCCGCGCTGAGGATTCTGGCAGTAAGCGAAACATCCTTGAGTATAACCTTGGCGAGATCGTCAAGCGGAGATTCGGGATCATCCGCTATTTTTAGTATCTGCGCGAGTACCTCGGGAAGTGTCGCAAGCTGCGATAATCTTTCAATTCTCTTTAATACCTGTTTTTCTTCCATTGTCACTCCATTTAAGTATCGGCAAAAACAGGCGTAAGTTGAAAGATTATTTGGATTTCGACAATTTTGTCTGAAGCCTTGAAAGACGGTGGTTGAAGCGTGTTTGCCAGCTCTCAAAATCGCCTTCATCCTGAAGCTGGGAAAGCTGGTAGGTGGTTTCGACTGCCCTCTGACAGCATGAGAGAGCCTTGTCCAATTCCTTCGTACGATGCTCGAAAGCCTTGGCCATCTCCTCCAGAGCGAAGAAATAATGCGAGTTGTACGATTCGGATAACATCTCCCAATAGCCAAATGCTGTTTCAAAATCGGACAGTTTTTTGCAGATCAGTGAGGCCTGAAACAGATTTTTGAGGTGAAATTCCGATCCCACCCCCTCGGAGCGGGAAAAGCTGGAAAAAGCCCTGTCATAATCCCTGCGCTGGAGGTGGAATCTACCGATTGCCCAGCTATCCACATCTGAAAGCTTCTCGAGTTTATCTGCGTTTTCGATATAGCGCTCAAGTTCGACCATTACCCCCATTGTGGATACGATATCCCAAATATTATGTTTTATGACCTGGTATATTTCCGAGGTCTCGCCGCTTTGGAGATAATTAAAATAAGTTTGCGGGATTTGCTCTGACGGGATATCATTTAGGCGTTCGAATTCCAGGAGAGTCCTCTCCGCGGTTTTCAGGGTGCAGTCGGGCAGTTTCAGCCGGAAAAATCGGCGCAGTGTGAAGAGCACATCCAGATGTTTTCGTGAAAAGAAATCCGAGCCTGTGCGCTGAATCAGAAAGCGGTTTACCAGAAGCGGAAGATCGAAGGCCTTGCCGTTGAATGAGACCATCATATCGCCCGGGAGATCATCGAACATATATTTATAGAAGCCGTGCTCCTCGCTGTAGTCGGGAAGAAAATGCTGGCGTACTACATAGCTATCGTCCTTAAAGTATCCCAGGCCGACTAAAAACGGCACAGTCCCCACGCCACCGGAAAGGCCGGTGGTCTCGGTATCGATTACCACGATATCATGCAAGCTGAATGTGCCCTCACCGGGAGGGCAGGAAAAACTGTCGTAGCTGAGAGGACGGTCGAGATCAAGAGCCGCGAAGGAAAAACGGCCGTGAAGATCACCGGGACGGTAGATCGTTTCCTTGATTAGATAATTGCCCTCGGGAGTTTCCCTGATCTCGGCCGAAAGCTCGCTGGATATTTTATCCAGATGCAATGACTTCTGCGCAACAAGATCGGTTTTGATGAACTTCTCAAAACGTCTGAACTGCTCTTCTATTCCCATCTATTCCTTTTCCTCGGCCGCTAATCTGCGGGCCTTTTCGAAGCTGGACAGCACAAAGGGATTTTCCTCGACTTTACTATATTTACGTACGAGCCTTTCTGTTTTATCGGGCTTGATTCTGGCAATTGCCAGAATGGCGAATCCGCGCAGGCGGTTATCCTCGGATTTTAATAAGTCCTTAAGCTTATCAAAGGCATCCTCATATTGAAGTCCGGCCCAGACATCTATGGCATAATACTGCGCCATCTTCGGGAGCTGGTCAAATCGTTCCTCCAGAACTTCACCTGACTCCTTCCCTATTTTGACGAGGCTTCCCGTAGCGCTATAGCGCACTGAAAAATGAGGATCATCAAGCGCGTTTATCAACGCATCAATTGCATCGTCATGGGCGATCCTTCCCAATGCTACCGCTGCGGATTTGCGCACTGTCTCGGCACTGTTCGAAAGCATTGAGATGACTTCCTGTACCGCCGTAGTGTCTTTAATCCTGCCAACTGCGGTTGTGGCCGCAGAACGTACAGTGTGATTTTTGTGATCAAAAAGATCCAGAAGATGCTCTGTGGCCTGCTTGTTGCCGATTAATCCCAGACAGTTCGAAGCCAGTCTAAGCTGATAGAGATTTTCGGTGTCAAGAGCATCTATCAGATATGGTACCGCCGGATCGCCAATCCCCTTGAAAATATACTCCACAGTATGACGTTCGCGTGCATCCTCGGTGTCCAGCTTGGTTATCATCTGCGGAACAGCCTTCTCCCCCATCGCGATCAATTCCTTTTTTGCAGGCTCAACCAGATCACGAAACTGCACCTCGCCCGAGGAGGCCTTCATAAATAGATCGTCAATGATAGCGGCGATACTGTCCTCGGCATCATCAGCCAGAACATTGGCGGCAAATATAATTAATATAGCGGCGGTTATTTTTATCGTTCTACTCACTGTCATCTTCCTCCCAGTATTGTCTGTCCACCCCGATGCCCCATTTCGAATCTATTATCCAGTAGTAGTTGTTACTGCCATTGCCGATATAATCGTCCTGCCCCATCAGATCCAGAAACAGCCCGATTGAGCCATAATCGCGGCGCGGATTGCCGTAACCCTGGGTATTGTGTTTGCGCTTGATCTCGTAAGAATCATCTCCCAGATAATCAATCAGCATTCCCACACCGTTGGCAGAACCCGCCGCCTGCGAGAGATCGAAAGCCTGGTATATGTCGTTGCCATCGTAATCTATCAGAAATCCGGCGGCAAGATCATGACCACAGCCCTGCGAAACTCCCTTGGAAAAGTAGTAATCATTTCCGGACTGATCCATGAGGATGGCAAGAGTAAGATGGGTTGCGCTTCCCTGGGCATACTGGAACGACAGGTATTTATCGTTGCCGGAGATGTCATACAAAGCGCCGAGCCCGTACCAGTATGAGGCGCCCTGACCGAAGATATCGGAGATATAGGTGTCATGACCCGCAGAATCGATCAGAAGCGCGACACCGCCCGACATACGCGGACGGTATCCGAAGGAAAATCCCTGAGAGAGGGATATATAATGATCGTCATAGCGAAGGAAGTCCTTGTATTTTCCTCCGGCGCAATATGAGTCGTTACCGCTGTGCTCGACAATCGCGCCAAAGCCCTTCACACCGGCATAGGCCTGGCTGAACAGGGCGGCCTTGTAATCATCATTGCCGGATTTATCTATCAGCATGCCGATTCCGAATGTTCCCGCGCCCTGGGTATGAGTGTCGCCCAGATATGTATCATTTCCAGCTCTATCTATCAGGAAACCTGTTCCGAAAAGTCCCGAACCGAGAGCAAAGTCTTTGGCCTGATAGATATCATCTCCGGCATCATCGTAGAGTATTCCAAGGCTGAAGAATCCCGAGCCGAGGCAGAAATCCTCGCGGGCGATATAAAGGTCGTCCCCGTCAAGATCGATAATTACCTGCATGCTGTCGTTGTGGTCCATTAAATATCGGTCGTTGCCGCCAAAATCCAGGATGAATAGATATTCGCCTTCATATTGATTTTCGCCCCAACCGCCAACTGCAATTTTCCCTCTGAGGGTCTCTTTTTCCACCTGCCAGTCTTTGGAATCGAAAAGCTCCCGGTAGTTGGAATTCTCGGAAATCATGCTCTCAAGTAGATGATCGAAATTCATCAGATATGTAACATGCTTAGAAAATAGATGCGGCATTTTTAGCTTTTCGCAAATCGGAATTGCCCGCCGGGAGAGTTCTTCCTCGAATTTTTGAAGGCTGTCGAGTTCCTTTAAAGGCCTGAATTCGTCCTTTTCGTCCTCCCGAATAAGGATTGGAAATGAGTCCCGAAGAAAGACGAAGTCCTCTTTTGTCAGGCCTGCCGTGAAAGCTAACGTCTTCCTTATTGAATCAGCAGAGGCCGTATAATAGGTCCAATCATATAGATATTCGTAGATATCAATAAATATCTGATCGAGCGAGACTTTGTCAATTTCTGAAATATCATCCGCATAATTTATATCGGGAGGGGCAATATTAGAGGGCTGCTTATTCATGGAAGAGCTGAGTACAGCGCCGGACAGGATACTTTTTATATCATCCGGCTGTTTTAAGAGGAGCGTCACCGCTTTGGTAAAAAACAAATCGGCTGTATTGCTGTCATCCAGAAAAAAGCCTGCAAAGTGCTTTGTTGTATCGGCCATAGAAAGGGGAGCTTTCGTAAGCGAATCGACAAGAGGCAAACGAAATGAGTCTACCTCCACATAATCGGTTCTGAAACCGATATCGCTGGCGGTGATCTTAATACCGGAAAGCGCATCATTAATCGCCTCTGTCGGTATCAGCGGATATTCCCTCGGTTGAATCGAATCGGGTGTACTATCCTCCTGGGCATAAAGCGGCATTATGCAGAGGAATAGTAAAGCCGCGAATAGTATAAATATCGATCTTGTTTGCAAGAATTCTCTCCCTGTTTCGGATGAGCTTAGCTTTAAAGTATTATACTGTTGTTAAGAAATGTCAATGATTTTTGGAGTCAGGCCGCAATTCATTCCCTGAAAGTATCAGGACCTGCGGCAACCTGTTTGGTTCGGTGAAAAGCAAAAAGAAAGGGCGCCCCCCTCTCAGGGGCCGCCCTTTAGAGTTAACTATGCGGCAAACTTTACGATGTCAAGTCGTCCGAGGTATGCGTTATAGTACCATCCTGGTCAATGGTCCAGGTGTCCGGTGTCGCGTCATCATCCAGACCCGGGTTCGGCCAGTCAGCCTGGCCTGTGAATGATGTAGCGTCGGCAGCGGTGATCGAATAGTTATAGTTCGCGTTGGGCGGAACCTCCACACCCAGAGCGGCCAGGTCGTTTGAATAGACATCAAACTGCTGCTTGTATGTACGCTCCATTGTATAGATCTGCTTCAATACAAGCTGGGCCTCGGATGTTTTCGACTTGGCTGATGCTTTCATGAAACGCGGAATAGCCAGAGCGGCCAAAATACCAATGATAACGACCACGATCATGAGCTCGATCAGTGTGAAACCTTTTCTGTTTTTCTGGAACTTCTGAAACATGTTTTAACCCTCCTACAGAGTTTTTTTGGTTTATTGCTTAAAGCTTTCTTATTTCCTTTTGCACTTTGTTATTGCAACTTGTCTGCCATTGTCCTGATATTTCGTTTTCCTTTTTTTGAACAGTGGCTAACTCATTTTCCTTTCTTCTCTTAACTTTTTGCCCTCTTGTTTTGCCTTTCAATTCTTCTTCTCTTCTCGTCAAATTGAGTCGTGGTTTACAACAGCCCTCTTGCATTTTGCAATTAATCCATCGTGTCGTCAGTGACTCTCGTCAGGACTCCATCCTGATTAATTGTCCAGGTGTCAATCGTGCCATCAGCGTCGAGATTGGCGGTTGCGGTAGCCGTAAATGATACAGCGTCACCGGCTATATTATAGTCATATAATGCGCCCGCAAGAATCTCTACCCAGATCGGTGAAAAAGCATCAGGATTGGCAGCCGATGCTGTAGCTCCGGTAATGAAATAAGTCGTATTGGCCTGAAAATATGTTTCCTGATTCGTATAGATCTGCTTCAGGATCAGCTTGGCCTCGGACTGCTTGGTTCTTTCCGATGCTTTCCACCAGCGAGGTATCGCCATGGCGGCAAGAATACCAATTATAACAACCACGATCATCAATTCGATGAGCGTGAAACCCTTGGAATTTACTTTGCTCTGTTTTTTTCTAAATATTTTCATAACGTTATGATATTGCCGCAACATAAATGCCAAAAAGCCGACTAAAAATGAATTGCAACCGGCGCAAGCATTTACCCAGTGCTCGGAAAATGAGCGCTTCGATTTAGCGGATTTATTTATAGATTATCGCAATAATATATTGCAGATTGCAAGAAACTCTGATATGGAAGGATTAAGCTATTAGATTGTAATCAGATAAGTGATGTATTCAGGAAAAATGCGAAAAGCTGCGGATATATTCCCAGAAGCAGAGTGCCCCCCATAGATATTACCAGGGCCGCAATTATTCCGGTCGCGAAATTTATTGGACGGTATTCCAGTTCCGGCTCCACCATAAACATCACAACCACAACGCGCAGATAATAGTAAACCGAGACCAGGCTGTTTACAACCGCCAGGACTACAAGCACGATTAATGATGTTGATCCGGTATCGATGGCCGATTTAAAGACCAAAAATTTGCCCATAAAACCGGCGGTGGGCGGAAATCCGGCCAGGGATATCATAAAGATTGTCAAGAGGATCCCCAGGAACGGGTATCTTCTTCCCATTCCAGCGAAGGATGAGAAATTGGTATCGGAATTCTCACGCGCCTCGACCATAATCAGAACCGTAAAAGCGCCAATATTCATTACGGTGTAACATAATAGATAATAAAGGCCTGCAGTTGTAGCGGCCGGTGTAAATGCCACCAGCGCAATCAGGACATATCCGGCGTGAGAAATAGACGAGTACGCCAGCATTCGCTTGACATCGTTCTGCGTAATCGCCAGGATATTTCCCAAAGTCATTGTCAGCGCTGAGAGTATCCATAGCACAACCTCGATCTCGCTTTGAAGCGGCCTGAGCGCTACTATAAAGACCTGGAAGAATGCGGCAAAGGCGGCCGCCTTCGGTCCTGCTGACATAAAGGCGGTGACGTTTGTAACCGAGCCGGTGTAGACATCCGGAATCCACATATGGAAAGGTACCGCTCCCACCTTGAATCCAAGGCCGATCATAACCATAGCCGCGCCGATTATCAGATAAGTGTTTGAGAGAATTTCGGATGATTGAATTACATCTATAATAGAGGTCGTACCCGTTGCACCGTAAATAAAGGCGATGCCGAACATCAAAAATCCCGATGCAAACGCGCCCATGAGGAAATATTTCAAAGATGCTTCATTGGCATAAACGCTTCGCCGTAAAATGCCCGCCAGCACATAAAGGCAGAGCGACATAATCTCAAGGCCGATAAAGAGTACGATCAAATCTCCGGCGCTGGCCATGTTCATCATGCCGAAAGTCGCAAATAATATAAGCGAATAGAACTCTCCGTCCGGGACATTCTTGAACTTAAGGAAATTGCTTGATATAAAAACAGTTAAGAGCGAACCAATCAGGAAAATCGCTTTAAACAGCAGTGAATAACTGTCGATTCGATAAGCATCGGCAAACTGCAGCGACTGCAGATTCGGCTGCGAGGTCCAGATTGAATAAATCGATATCAGAGCGGCAATGATAGACAGCCATGTCAGATGCATGACAACCTTCTTGCTGTCGCCCTTCAGAAACGGCTCCAATATCATGGTCAGAATCGCCATGCCGCAGATTATTATCTCCGGCATGAGCGTGACCAGATCAATATTCAGACTGAAATTTTCCAGTATTGTCTTAACTGATTCCTGCATGGTAAACTACCACGTTACTCCTTAGAAGTCTCACCCACCGTTGGGCGCCACCTTAACATCGCCATCGAGAACCACAATAGGCACCATCCGTCTCCCGCCGGAATACTCCAGCGCCTCATTCATGGCCTCCGATGAGGTGTGCACATCAATCTCGGTGTAATCCACACCCTCGCTGTTGAGGGATTCTCTCATGGCCGCGCAATACGGGCAGCCTTGCTTGGTAAACAGCTTAATGTCTGACATCTGCATGCTCCTCTGTTTGGGGTTCATGCGGATTGTATGGTATAAAGGCTTCAGCCTCATTTTCGATATCAGTATGTCTCACGTATTTGGTAACATCGCCGATCAGCTTCTCCACTGAAGTTTTCATTGGATTCAGGAAAGTCGAGGGATAAATGCCGATCCAGAAAATCATGATTATAAACGGTACCAGAACCAACTTCTCGAACAGCTTAAGATCTGTCAAATTCTTGTTTTCTTCTTTGGTAAGCTCTCCGAACAGTACCCGCTTAATCATCCAGAGCATATAGCAGGCGGCCAGAATAACTCCGGTAGCGCCCAGAATAGCATAAACCGGTGCAACTCCGAATGTGCCGGTTAAGATTAAAAATTCTCCCACGAAGCCGTTGGTAAAGGGCAGACCTATCGACGACAGCGCCACTATTATGAAGAAGGTTGACCATATCGGCATCGATTTGAACACCCCGCCGAACTCGGCTATCATACGGGTATGCCTGCGTTCATAGATCATCCCCACAATCATAAACAGTGCACCGGTGGAGATGCCATGATTGAGCATCTGTAGTATAGAACCCTGCATGCCCTGCATATTGAGGGCAGTAAGCCCCAGCATGATAAAGCCCATGTGCGAGACCGATGAGAATGCTACCAGCGACTTGACGTCCTTTTGCACCATAGCCACCATTGCGCCGTAAATAATTCCGATCACCGCCAGAACCGAGATTGCCGGGATGAACTGCTCGAATGCCTCCGGGAACAT
>CAZBZV010000018.1:0-58674 GCA_964496505.1 uncultured Ignavibacteria bacterium
ATAGACCCTGTGCCCGTTTGGGGAGATATCAATTTGAATAACCTATCAAATGAAATCGCCGATGTGCATTTGTATGCCGATTATTTCGTTTATGGCGACTCGGCTTTTAAAATAAACGAAGAAGGTCAGATAGAATTTTCGGATGTCAATCGTGATGGACGCACTTTGACGGTTTCCGACATGGTATATATGATTCGAGTAACGACAGGTGATGCAGTTTTGTATAAGCCGGAAGCGCATGAAGTTCAAAAAGCCCGGTTTGAAATTGTCAATAATACTTTGTTTGCTGAATCGGATGCTGAAATCGGCGCGGTAAGATTTGTACTCAGCAAAGAGGTTGAACTTGAACCGCTATTAGATTCTGCAGATTTCAAATGGGATAAAGTTGACGGCAAAACCCGGGCAATCATTTATTTCCTATCAGATAAATCCATTCCCCCCGGCAAAACCGCTCTATTTAAAATCAGGGGAGCGGCAAGACTAATCGAGGCCGAAGCCGCCGATTATTACGGCTATGAGATGATTTCGTTAATACAAGTTCGATGATATTTTATGGCATCACAAGAACGAGATTCGATTATTCTATAGAACCATAATAATCAGGTTTCCTGCTTTATTCCAACAGTTTCCTTGGATTTGCTTTTGGATTCTTCGGTGTACTGCTCATCATAAAGATTGCGGTATACCGGGCAATGACGGTAAAGCTGTTCATGAGAACCAATCCCGGCAACCCGGCCGTTTTCCAGACATATGATTTGATCAGCATCTCGTACAGATAAAAGGCGGTGTGAAATCATAATTATCGAGCGCTCTCCAAATGACTCCTCGATTGCGTTCATGACCTTATTTTCGGCCTCAATATCCAGAGCAGACATGGCCTCATCAAGCACAAGAATTGAAGGTGATTTGAGGATGGTGCGGGCTAATGCGATTCGCTGAGCCTCGCCGCCGGATATCATGGCGCCGCGTTCCCCGATCCGGGTATAATAGCCTTCCGGCAAATTCTCGATGAAATTATGGGCATAAGCTTTTCTGGCAGCCGCAACAATCTCATCCTCGCCGGCATGCGGTTTTCCCAGACGGATATTATCCATAACGCTCATGCCGAAAAGGAAAGTCTCCTGGGTAATCAGGCCGATTTGCGAACGCAAATAGTTTCGGTTATAATCACGAATCGATCTGCCGTCAATCAAGATTTCTCCCTCGCTGTATTCATTGAAGCGAAAGAGAAGATTGACCAATGTGCTTTTACCGGCGCCGCTGTGCCCGACTATAGCGGTTATCTCTCCCGGCGGAGCATTGAATGAGATATTGTTCAATGCCGGGTTGGATTTGCCCGGATACGCAAAACTCACATTATCGAAAACGACATAACCGTTTTCGAAACGCGGCGTCTGCACAGCAGTGCCTTTTTCCACGAAACCGTCCTCAACCGGCTGATCCAAAAGCTCGAATACTCGACGGGCGGAAGCCACCGCATTTTGCACGGTGATATTAACATTGGAGAATGCTTGCAGAGGTCCGAAAAGGTATCCCAGGAATGAGTTGAATGCAATTAAACCGCCCAATGTCAGACGACCGTCGATTATTTCCATAATACCGATCCACAAAACCAGTACAGGTCCGAGCGCGCTTACGAATCCGCCCAGGAGGGCGACGGAATTACCCCACAGGTTTGCTCTGTATTCGGAGCGGAGTGAATCCTTGAGGATGTGAAACATACCGATTATATCGCGGCCTTCCGCAACAAAGGACTTTATCACCGCCAGACCCGATAAATGCTCCTGCACATAGCGGCTGGACTGCGCGCGCGCTTCCTGGCTGCGGGCTGTAAGTGTCTGAAGCCGTTTGTTGAATCCAAAAAGCGTCCAGGCGTAAAGAGGCAATAGCGCCAGGCCGATCAGAGCCAGAGTAACATTCAGGTAAAAGATCATTACCAGACCAACCATAAATGTCAAAAGGTTACGCAATACTGAGAGAAGAGTATCGGCAAAAAGGCCCTGCACCGCGTCAACATCACCCATCGCGCGTGATACCAGATAACCGGTTTGCCGTTTACGAATGAAATCAAGAGGTAGATTTATCAGCCGTCGATAAACGTCCACTTTCAAATCGCCAACCACACGTACACGAAATGCCAGCAAATTCTTTCGTTCCCACCAGGAGGCGACCATGCGCAGCAAAAGAACCACTATCAAGCCGCCACAGATTAGACTTAGAAGCTGCACATCTCGACTTTGCACAAGCTCGTCAATAAGATACATCGTCAAAAGCGGGAGGGGTAATTGCAGAATCACTGCCACAAGTGACGCCAGCGCCGCCAAAATAGCCCGCTTTTTATATTTTCTGAGGTAGGGCTCAAGACGCTTTATTACCTGTAAGGTCGTATCTTTTACTTTTTTCATCTATATCCTCTGACTGCCAGTGCAATGTGTTGCGTTATCAATATTATTAATTCTCCCTGCAATTCCAAGCTTTATTTACGCAGATCCAATTAGCATCTGAATTACTTAGGACTGCCAATTTAAACCGGGGTCGGAGGCGGCAGTTAAGCCCATGCCGCCGCACGACCGCACCCGATGAAACTTAGATTTCCAAACGGGATTTCATTACGATTTTTCAGAATTGGCGTGTGTTTGCCTCTCTAAACATTATTTTCCGGACAATTTCCCAGACACGGGCACACGAAGTTGCAACCACATACGAAGTTGCAGCCACACACCAGATCAAATCCGATCGGCACTGTGGAACCGGCAGGTCCTCTCAATTCGTCCACTAAACTCACCTCCTTCCATGGGTATGATGTTTAAGCTATTTTGCCCTGCAGAGCTATTTGTAAGGAATCCGCGGGTGCCGGCCTTTGATTGGTTCCGGACAATATCCCAGCGAATAAAATTTTTCTATTTCTCGGGAATCGAGTATTTCATTCCGTTTGTATAAAGCCCTTTCCCACATCTATGAAATTCAGCACCTATGCCCATTCAACTATTAAGAGGATATTCTCTGCCGCTCATTAGTTTGCAAGAGGCCGGGGCAGCGGTTGATATCATTTTTGATATCTCCTGAGGGGTGCCAGTTCACGAGTGCTTTCCATCTGAATATTGTTATACATGAGCATAAGATCTTCCTTGATCTGATCCTGAGTCATCAGAGAGTTACAGCCGGTAACGCCCTTATTACAGATCTTGCCAAAGGTGCATCCACCCAGGCACATCGGGAGCACCTTGCACTCCAGGCATTCTTCGCGCGAAAACGGATCGTTGGCCACCCATTCCGCCAGGAGGGGCATGTTGGTTTCTACTTTTCCTCCCGGCAGAATTCTGCCCACGCGGTGCTCCTCGTCGAAACCAACAGTGCACTTATGAATATTGCAATTCAGATCGACCACCATGTTACCCAGTATATCCGCCTCACAATATCCGCCGCGGGGAAGATATTGTGTGAGAAGGACGCGGAATCCCGCTTCCTGTGCTTTGCGGTAAAGCTCCTTATGATCCGGCTTTTTGTCGTAATCATCGATCTTCATATCCGTCTCTCGAATGGGCTCGGTTTTATCCCAGAATTTTGGCGCCCCAAATATATTGCGGAAATAAATATGAGCTCCGTTTTTAACCGAATCGGGAAAATAGGAGAACATCTCCGGGATATATTTGACCGTGGAGCTGTCGAGGTTGACCCTGATTGCAACTTGGATTTCAGGCCGGGTCTCACAAAGATAGGTAACATTTTCAAGGATTCTGTCGAATGTCGGTCCGCCGCTTCGCAGCGGTCGACGTACGTTGTGTACCTGGGGTGGGCCGTCTATTGTTACCTGCACATGAATAATCCCCAGCGAATCGAACATATCTACCTTTTCGGGAGTCATAAGCCAACCATTAGTTGACATGCTTGAGGAGTAAATAACCTGGTTTTCTTCGCATGCCTTTCGCGATTTATCGCTGATAAACTGCATAGCATCCCATGCCAGCAGCGGCTCTCCTCCAAACCATCCCATGGATAGCTGGGTAATCTCGTGGGTTTTATTGTTCACATAATCGACCAGAATTTGCTGATTCTCGCGACTCATCACTTTCGGATCGGGATTCTCATAACAATAGGGACAGGCAAAATTACAGTTTACCGTTGGAATCATGGTGATACCCATTTGGCGAACATCATATTTGCGCGCGTAGACACGTAGCTTAAGCAGCTTCATTTCATCAGCACTCTCTTCCACTATGAACTGCATTCGCTTTGCGGTATTAAATAGTTCCTGCTCGGAATCACTGCGGGGTTCAAAGTTCTCCGTACCCTCCAGCAGACGAAGAGCGGAGTCGTATTCATTTTCTCTGATGCGGGCGAAGGCGCCTGAAAAGGTATTGAAGATCAGATGCGTGTCATCATCATGATCGAATAATACATTGAATTGAGAAGACTTGTATTTTTGCGGCATGTTCCCCTCCTTTATCCTGATGGTATATATTTTCAAAGATCTAAATTCGTTTTTTAAGTATGATCAAAGATTGCGAGTTCAAAGGTGTATCTCCTGAGCTCTCATGCAATCCATTTCAAAAGGCACTATTATGAAATAAGGAAAATTCCCGCATAATACCTATAATATATAAACATATCTATTATGCGTTTCTGCCTGGTTTCACATTAATACCAATGCAAACAAACCAAGTAGTTAAGCGGCAAATTTTAGTCTATATAATGCCTATTGTATCCATCTTTACCATACAAAATGCCTTTGCAAATATCAAGTATTCTTTTTCATTCAGATTAATATTTTACTTTAAACTTTATCCTTGTGCTAATGATGTAATTTTTTAATCACAAATTAAGCCAATAATGAATGATGGAAATCCTTGACCTGTACCGCTATTTTGTTATAATATGATGTATCTACTTGACTAATACTCCATAGGTGTTTTGAAATGAAAAATTATCGACCAGCTCTAATTGTTATATTTCTGTTTATGTTTTTAGGAATAGCAGCTTCGCTTTCGGCAGAGGAGCTGATGGTTTACACAGCCAATCAGGGCTTCTTTTCGCGTATCTATTTCCTCAACATGGACGGCAGCGTGCATCACTATTTCGAATACGAGAACTATCATTTCTGCGGGCTGGAGGTTGTGAATAATGAGATTTATGCGGCTGAGGCTTTCGCACCACGTGTCTTGAAAGTCGATCCGCATAGCGGCGATCTCGATGTCATTGTCGATGACTGGTCTTTGTTCTATTTCTATGCGGTGGCCTTTGACGGCACTTTTTTCTATGTCGATGAATGGGATATGAACCGCTATTTCATAAACGGGGATAAGGACGGCGTGGCTTCCTTTGATGAGGAAGTCTTTGGGCTTGCATGGGATGGCGCGCATCTCTGGATGCAAAACGGTGATAATATCATCAGATGCTATGACGTCTCCACCTGGCCTGCATTAACTGAGCTTCCCGACAGCGCATTTAGCCCGCCCTCACCAAACTGCCGTGGACTCTGGTATGACGGGACATATTTTTGGTCGGCCGAGAGCACTGAGGATGCTCTGGGACGAATCTATAAATTCGATAAAAAGGGAAATATTATGGATCAATGGCTTGAACCTGCTTATTCCGGATGGGGTGTCTGTGTTTTCAATTTCAACGAACCACCTAACGAACCAGAAAATCCATATCCGGAAAGCGGCGCTATTGATATCGATCCAGAGGTAATACTGAGTTGGAGCTGCACCGATCCCGAAGGACAGGATTTAACATATGACGTGCACTTCGGTACCGATTTCAATCCGTCCCTGGTGAGTGCCGATCAACCGGACACGACTTTTGACCCGCCTTTCGAACTTGAAAATGACACCAAATATTACTGGCACATAACCTCACGAGATATTCATGGCGACACAACCTCGGGTCCTCTCTGGACATTTACAACGGTTGCGGGACCGTCATATAAATGCGGCGATGCCAATAATGACGCCAATGTGAATATCAGCGATGCTGTGCATATAATCGGCTATGTTTTCGTGGGAGGAATTCCACCGATTCCGTATGAATCCGGTGACTGCAACTGTGATGGTACATGTAATGTCTCCGATGCAGTCTGGATTATCAATTATGTCTTTATCGGCGGCAATGGTCCCTGCGATACCGACGGCGATGGCGAACCTGACTGCTGATAGCTCTAACTATATTAAGTTTCAATATTGGATATTGGGGTATATTAAGTTTAAATACTTCGAACTACAACTCTGGGCTAAATTGAATATATTATTGGGAGGCATAAAATATATGAAAATCAACAAAAGCCGATTGTATTCAATGCTATTAACAGTGATTCTGATTCTGAGCACAACGCTTGCGGCCGAATCGGATCAAAAGTCCGGTGAGCAGATAAACTGGCATGTAATCTCGCGTGGTGCAACCAATGCATCTTCAGGCAATTACATCCTTCAAGGTACCCTGGATCAAACCGGAATCGGATGGAGTTCATCCGATCAATATCAACTTCATTCGGGCTACTGGCAGAGCTTCGAGCAGGCGCCATTTCTCTGCGGGGATGCCAACAGCGATGACGCGGTTAATGTCAGTGATGCGGTTTATATTATCAACTACATCTTTATACCCGGAGCCCCGCCCCCTGATCCAATGGAAGCGGGGGAGACCAATTGTGATGGGAGTTTTAATATTAGCGATGCCATGTGGCTGATACTTTATATCTTTGAAGAGGGCAATGACCCGTGTGATTCCGACGGGGATGGTATCCCGGATTGCTGATATTAACTATTGACTTTTTTCAAGACAAAGGGTTATATTTTAGCAGATACCTATCGCCTGCCCATAAGCGAATAACCAATTTCCTGTGGGGAGGTTGCTATGTTAAAGGCAACATTTTATCTAACCTTATTTCTTTGTCTGCTTTATTTCATTGCCTTTCCGTCCAATGCTCCATCGAGTAACACAACAGTCGAGCTGCGTGGCCTGGATGCCTATTATGAAATGTCTCCTCCAAGAATATTCTTTGAGTTCGGCATTTTTGCTCAATCAGACATTGATATTGATGCCTCCAGCTTGAGTTTTGCAGCCAATGACAGCATATTTCAAATCGACAGCGTTGTATGGGCAAATGATTTTGGTAAACGATTCAGCGGGGGGGATGATGATCGGGGATTAATTAGTCTGATTCAAATTCGAAACCGCGATACCATCTACTCTAAAATTGTAACCAATTTCACATTAGGATTTATAGCTTTAAACAATCCCTATGGACCTGCCTTCGGCCCCGAGGACGACACGCTTCATCTTGCCACATGCTATGTCTCATTGAATCCTGAGGCAGTTCCAATAATTAATGAGCCTCCATACTTTATTTGTTTTGACTCGCTCTTTGTGCCCCCGGCAACAGCATTCATCTTGACGGCGAGTAATGGTCAAAGCATAATTCCTGATTATTATTGCGATTCAATGCCGATCCTAATTCCTGACCCGCCGCGTCAATGCGGGGATATGAACTACGATTATAATATCGATATAACTGATATAATGATCATAATCGAGTATGTGTTTGTCGGGGGACATATCGACTATTATGCTTTAAATGATGACATCAACTGCGATGGCAGGCTTAACGTAAGCGATGCTGTCTGGATCATGAATTTTGTTATGCTGAATGGAAAAGAGCCGTGTGATTGCGGGAAGTAGTCCAATATCTGCCACTGTTGGCAATTTATTTACTTGCTCAAATGGGATATATATCTTTATATATCCCATATCTTTTTTTGACTGGAATGTAATATCGGTAAGGGAGATAGAATGAGGCCAACAATAGAGTTTCTGGAAGAAGAAACGATGGAAAGAATAGTATCCGAGGCATTCGATATCCTCTGCAAAATAGGTGTGGAGATTCATAATAAACCTGTGCTGGAGATGTTGGCGGATCATGGCGCCGATATCCGTCTTGATAATTATCGGGCAACATTTACCGAGAATATAATCAACAAAGCGCTGACCTCCGCTCCCAGCTCCTTTAAGCTGTATGACAGCCTTGGCAAAGAGGCGGTCGATCTTTCGGAGGAAAATGTCAATTTTACTCCCGGCTCGGCGGCTATTAATGTGCTCGATTATGAGAGCGACAAAATTCGCAAGCCCAATACCGCCGATTATATTCGCTATGCCAAACTGATGACCCGATTAGACCACATCGCCTCACAGAGTACCGCCTTTATCCCGGCCGATGTCGAAGCCAAAATCTCCGACAGCTATCGTCTCTTTCTAAGCCTGTTATACTGCGGGAAACCGGTCGTGACCGGAGCATTTACGATTGAAGCATTTGAAATAATGAAAAATCTTCAGCTTGCAGTGCGCGGTTCAGAGAAAGAGCTGAAGGCCAGGCCGTTGACAATATTCTCATGCTGTCCGACCTCACCGGTTAAATGGAGTGACGTTACCTCGCAGAATCTTGTTGACTGCGCCGAATACGGAATACCCGTGGAATACGTCGCTATGCCATTGGCAGGTTTTATGTCGCCGGTTACATTGATCGGTACTTTGGTACAGCATACGGCAGAGACCTTAAGCGGTCTTGCAATCAGCCAGCTTACAAATCCGGGCACTCCGGTACTCTATGGCGGCTCTCCGGCAATCTTCGATGTGCGCTACGAGACCACGCCAATGGGTGCAATCGAGACCCAGATGCTTGACTGCGCATATAACGAAATCGGAAAATATCTCGATCTTCCAACTCAGGCCTATATCGGCCTTTCCGATGCCAAGCTTCTGGATGCTCAGGCTGGACTGGAGACAGGGGTAGGAGCCACGCTTGCTGCGCTTTCAGGGATAAATAATATCTCCGGACCGGGTATGCTTGATTTTGAATCCTGCATCAGCCTGGAAAAACTTGTTCTGGACAATCAAATATGCGGTATGACCAAACGTCTTATAAAAGGCATGGAGCCCAAAGAGGACTTTCCGATGATCGAACGGATGGAGGAGCTTCTGCACGAGCAACATCTGCTTATATCCGACCATACCATGAAATATCTCAACGAAGAGCATTTCATGCCTACGCAGACAATCGACCGTGCCAACCGCGCTCGTTACGAGGAGGAGGGCGGCCTGACATTGAAACAACGGGCACATAAAGAGGCCGAAGAATATCTGGCGGAATATGAAAAACCGGGGCTCTCAGACGATGTTATCAAAGAACTGATAAGATTGATGGAAGAGGAAGCAAAAAAACATGGCATGGATAAGCTTCCCGACAGAGAATAATGACCGAGATTATAAAAATCGATATAGAAAATATAATTCCCGAGCAAAAAGAGGTACTTCTGAATCAGGGTATCACCTCCGACGTAGTCCTTGAAGAGAAGATCCAAAAAATACTGGATCAGGCAATTGAGGAATATAGGTCTCTGGCAGAACCGTCGGGAATAATCAAGGATATAACCAAAGAGGATTTCGCTCGAATTTATAATGGCGAGGACATGAATGAGGAACGCACACCAGTAGCCGATGTTTACCCGGGCGCGGATTATTTGGCATTGTTTGCGGTAACTCTGGGGGAGAGGATTAGCGACAGAATCAACAATTGCTTCAAGACCAATCTTTTTGCCGAGGGATGTATGCTTGACGCTGCCGCCTCCGCAGGAGCTGACCGTGGGGCGGAGATTTTGCAGAGAAGATATGAAAAGAGACTAACCGATAAATATGATGACATCAGCAAAATCGGGGTGTTACGCTATAGCCCCGGCTATTGCGGATGGCATATCAGCGGCCAGAAAAAGCTGTTTGAATATCTTGAGCCGCAACGAATAGGGATAACACTGAGAGAGACCTATTTGATGGACCCACTCAAGTCGGTATCAGGGGTAATCATTGCGGGACCGAAAGCGATACATCAATTCGAAAATGATTATTCCTGTTGTGAGGAATGCGATGACCAGTCCTGTCTCGACCGAATCCAGGCGCTGAAAAATGAATGATAAAAAGGAGTGAAAAATTGGATATATTGAATAAGATTTCAGAAAGCCTTCAAAAGGGTGATCATGAAAAGGTCGCTACGCTTACCGGACAGGCAATAGATGATAAAATTCCAGCACAGAAGATTCTCGATGACGGCCTGATTGCGGGAATGAATATCGTGGGAGAGGATTTCAAGCACCATCGCATATTTCTACCAAGTGTGCTCCTGGCCGCGCGGGCGATGTATGCCGGTATGGATTTGCTGAAGCCCTTGATGATTAAGGAGAATGTCCGCACAATCGGCAAAGTTGTGATTGGCTCTATCAAGGGCGATCTTCATGACATCGGCAAGAATCTGGTTGGAATAATGCTCAAAGGCGCGGGATTTGAGGTTGTCGATCTTGGCAATGATGTCCCGCCGGAAAAATTCGTCCAGACCGCCAAAGATGAGAATGCCGACGCCATAGGCCTTTCAGCTCTTTTAACCACCACCATGACCGGAATGAAGGATGTTATCGATCTAATGAAATCTGAGGATATTTACGGCAAGGTCAAGGTAATAATCGGCGGCGCCCCGGTTAGCAGAGAATTTGCGGAACAAATCGGCGCTGATTTCTATGCATTTGATGGGATGAATGCTGTGGAAACTTTGAAGTCCTATGTAAAAGACAGGTAATCATGAAAGATTTCTTGGATAGAATAAAAGCAGGAGAAATAATCGTTGCCGACGGCGCAATGGGAACTATGTGTTTCGAGGCCGGTCTCAGGGCCGGAGACTGCCCTGAGCTCTGGAATATCGAGCACCCTGAACTGATCGAGAAAATAACCCGATCCTACTTTGAGGCCGGTTCTGAAATTGTCCATACCAACACATTCGGTGGTACAGGCCTGAAGCTGGCACCCTACGGGCTGCAAACAAGAGCGGCAGAGCTTAATAGCGAAGCTGCGAAGATTGCACGCAGAGCTGTTGGCGATAAAGCTTATATATCAGGTTCATGCGGTCCCTCAGGCAAAATCCTGAAACCCTACGGCGATACCGAGCCGGAAATTATATATGCGGCGTTCAGGGAGCAAATCGATGCCTTGATTAAGGCCGGAGTAGATGCTGTCACGATCGAGACAATGGTCGACCTGGAGGAGGCCAAACTGGCCATAAGGGCGGCTCGTGAAATATCGGCAGAAATCCCGATTATGGCAACGATGACCTTCGATTCAACCCCCAATGGCTTCTTCACGATTATGGGCGTGTCGATTGAGGATGCCGTCAGGGGCCTGGAAGAAGCTGGGGCGGATATAATCGGCTCCAATTGCGGCAATGGAATTGAAAATATGGTTAAGATCGCCGCCGAATTCAAGAATGCTACAAAAATGCCTTTGGTTATACAATCAAACGCCGGGATGCCGAAAGTCGAAAACGGCAAGACAGTCTATGCAGAAACGCCTGAGATGATGGTGGAAAAAGCCAAAGAGATGCTCGGACTGCCGGTCTCAGTTATCGGCGGCTGTTGCGGCACAACTCCGGATCATATCAGAGCTTTAAGGAAAATGGTGAAAGCATGAAAAGCGCAATTGGACGGCTGTTGACACTGGCCGGAGCGGCAATAGTAATATTCAGTCTTTTTATCCCGGTAATCCAGATGGAATTTGAGGTCCCGGCTCAAAAACTGGGAGACATCGTTTTAAAACCGCGTCCGGTAAAAGTAGAATCATCTCTCTATGAGCTGGGAGACAAGCTCTCTGATCTTGAGGGAGTGAAGCTGCCGGAAATTCTGGATTTTCTCTGGCTGATATTTATGGTTCTGGCGATTATAAATGCTCTTCTGGCCATAAAACCCTCATCACCAAGAATATTCAGGGCGTTTATAGGAATTCTTCCGCTGGCATTTCTTGTCATTGTAGTCTGGCAGACTGCTGTAAATCCCGATCTGGCAATTGGATATGAAGGCCTATTCGAGTATTTTATGAAGGGCTTCTACATACTATTGGCGGGTACTGTGGTTCTTTTTATTGGTTCCCTGATGACCGGCGGAAAAAAGAAGTCACGCCGAAACCGTGCCTGAAATTGTCTCTTTTTTCCGAAAATCCTTGAAAAGTAGACATCCCATCCATTATATTGCCAAACCAAAAGGAACCTTGTCAGTTGAGAACAATATAAGATAAATATTGTTAGGATTATATGAGAGTTTTTTGATGGAGAATAATATCTAAGTCATGGCTTTAACTTTTAATCCCATACCTGCCAGTTACCGCAAGATGGCGGATGATGTGCTGACTGAGCGGATTAACCAAAAGAAGCGCGAGCTGGGCGATAAGCTGGTACTCCTGACCCATCACTACCAGCGCAAGGAGATCGTGGCCCTGGGCGATTATAAGGGCGATTCCTATGCGCTTTCTAAGATAGCCGCTGGTCTTGATGCCGAGATTATCGCATTCTGCGGTGTGCATTTCATGGCCGAGGCGGCTGAAATTCTTTCCTCGGATGACCAGACCGTATACCTTCCTAATCCTCTGGCAGGATGTCCCATGGCAGATATGGCGGCCATTACGAATGTTATGTATGCCTGGGAACAGTTGAAGGAGCTGGTTCCGGATTCGAAGATAATTCCGATTGCGTACATGAACACTGCCGCCGATTTGAAGGCGTTTTGCGGAAAACATGATGGTCTTGTTTGCACATCCTCAAACGCTCCGGGGGCTTTTGAATGGGGCTTTGAAAGAGGAGATAAGATATTTTTCTATCCGGACCAGCATCTTGGTAGAAACACCGCCAACAAGCTGGGAATTGCCCGTGATCAGGTCGCTGTTTGGGATTTCAGGAAGCGGAAACTGGGCGGCAATTCTCCCGAGAAGCTCAGGAATGCAAAGGTTATAATCTGGCAGGGATACTGCCATGTTCATACAACATTCACACCTGAGCATGTGCGTATGATGCGCGAGAAGTTTCCCGATGTTCAAATTGTGGTGCATCCGGAATGCCCGGAGGAGGTTGTTGAGCTTGCCGATGCCGACGGTTCGACCGCATTTATTGTAAAATATGTGGATGAAGCCCCCTCAGGCTCAACGATTGCAATCGGCACCGAGATAAATCTGGTCGACCGCATGGCCCATGAATACCCCGACAAAAAGATCATGGAGCTCTCCGGAAATACCTGCGCCATGTGCGTAAATATGTACCGCACCACTCTCAACGATCTGGCATGGTGCCTGGAAAATCTCGACGATATCAAACCGATCGAGGTTCGTCAGGAAATCCAGGATGATTCACGCAAAGCGCTTTCCAGAATGCTCGACATATCCAAATAAGCATTTCCTTCCCGAAGTTTATTTCCTATAGAGAAATCAATATCTAACATAAAAGATATTGACATATCGCTCCATATATGTAGATTGTGAATGTCTGCATAGGGAGGCGGAAAATGCTTAAAAACAGATTGAACATTTTCACATGGATGTCTTTTCTTGCGCTGATTCTGGTTTTGGCCGCGGGAGCTCATGGGTTGACATTACAGCCCGGAGATGCCAACGGCGATTATGCGGTTAATGTCAGTGATGCGGTCTGGATTATCAACTATGTTTTCATCTCCGGTGATGCCCCGGTAGATATGCATATTGCCGATGTTAACAGCGATTGCACCGTTAATATCAGTGATGCTATCAGAATTCTCGATTATGTGTTTAACAGCGATAGCGATCCTTTGAGCAACGACTGTCTTCACACCGAAACGACCGGCAACTGCCTGGGCAAAGGGATGGTGCCGGATTCAGATTATATTTACATCGAAGTTCTCGGCAACGACCTGCACATACATCATATGAACGCATACGAGCAATGCTGCCTCGAGTATTATGTCGAATACAGCTTCGAGGGCAGTACGATTATTGCGCAGGAGACCGATATCGGCGATGAATGCGACTGCATCTGCTATTTCGATTTCCTGGAATCCGCTCTTTACGATCTTGAGAATGGCCAGTATACGGTAATAGTACTGGCGATTTTCGGAGATACGCTGGCAGTGGAGGATATCGTTGTTGATGAGGATTACGGACTTTTGACACACAGCTCAACGGGATGCCTCAAGGGCGATTTTTATCCCGAACCCCCGGAGATCGAGTATACCTACGAGAACGGTGTATTGGCCATGAATCACGGCAATGCCTGGTTCAACTGCGGCGGTAAGATTATGACAGCATTTGAACAGTCAGCCGATACGCTCAGGTTCATTGAGATCAATATCTCCAATCAATGGGCCTATTGCATGTGCTATTTTGCGGTCAGCGCCTGTGTTAATGGCCTCGCCCCCGGCACCTATGTTGCGGAGGTTTATGCACGCGAGCCGATGGATGCTCCCGGCGAGTTGATTGACAGAAGGGAATTGGTTCTGCAGTAAAGCGTCCCATGTGAAAAGAAGCATTGTGAAGGACGGATAAGGTTGCCCGTCCTTTTTTTATGTTGGCTAACGGCTTAAAATTTATAATATAATTAGCATGGCAAAGAAGATGGCAAAAGTCGTTGTTCCGGTGACAGATATCTGGAACAGGCCGCAATTCGAATCATCCCGCCTCAGCCAGGCGCTTTTTGGCGAGAAAGTCCAAATTTTGAGAAGGAAGCAGAAGCATTTGTATGTTAAATGTGAGGATGGTTATAGGGGCTGGCTTTATGAATCCCATGTAACGAAATTGCATAAAGACAGCCGTTTGTATGCCGAATCGGTGGTAAAAGTGCCGGTGGCAGAGATTTATCACACTCCCAGAGCCAAAACACCTTCAGGCAGACTTTCATTCGGTTCCAAAATCGAGTACGACCAAAAGCTATCAGGCATGCTCAGGCTGATTGGTTCGGGAGGCTGGATCAAAGAGGATGATCTGAGGTTAAAGAAACCGCCGCGTGTTTCTGCCAGAGCAATAATAATGACATTGAAGACATTTCTGGGCATTCCCTATCTCTGGGGCGGAAAATCCGGTTTCGGCCTTGACTGCTCCGGCCTGATACAACTTGTATACGGCTTTTATGGTTATGACCTGCCGCGCGATTCGAAGGATCAAAGGAAGAAGGGTCGAAAAGTTGCCCGCAGGAATCTTAAGCCGGGCGATCTGATATTCTCTCCGGGACATGTCGCTGTATACCTCGGCAAAGGCTCGATCATTCATTCCAGCTTAAAAGCCGGCGGCGTGAAAGTCGAATCGATAAATGAGTCCTCAAAATTCTATCGCGAAGATATAGATAAAAAAATTATAGAAATGCGCAGGATTATATGATTTATCCAAAAAAGGCTTCACACGGGGCAAAAATAGGCATTGCGGCTGTAAGCAGTCTGCCATCGAAGAAGGACATATCGTCCGGGATGAAAAAGCTTCGCGGCATGAAATACGATGTGGTCGATTTTACCAAGGTACTCAAGAAAAATATCACCGATTTGCAAAGAATGGAAATCCTGCATCGAGCGCTTTCTGACAAATCGGTGGAAGTGATAGTAATGGCGCGCGGAGGTTATGGCGCTCTTCGAATTCTTGATAAACTCGACTACAGGCTGATCAGGAAGTCGCGCAAAATCATGGTCGGATTCTCGGATTTTACCGCAATCTCACTGGCCGTTTTCAAAAAGACCAAGCTGATAACATTCAGCGGCCCGATGTTGAAGACGCATTTTGCAGGGGCCTTACCGAAGCTCACCAAAGAGTCGTTTCGGGATAATATTCACGGTTTCATCAGAAAAGAAGAGTCGGTGAATCTCAGGAAGATAGGCGGCAAGATGTTAAAGCGCGGCAGCGCTCCCGGCTTCCTGCTGGGAGGCAATCTTTCGGTTTTATGCCGTCTGATTGGAACCGAATACCTGCCCGATTTTACCGATGCTATGTTATTCGTTGAGGATGTTGATGAGCATGTCGGGCGTCTGGATAATGCTTTTGCGCAGCTAAAAAATTGCGGCCTGCTGAACAAAGTCGGCGGAATTCTGGCGGGACAGTTCACCAACTGCTATAAAGGCAGCAAGGCCAAGCAACTTACTGAAATAAGGGCTATGCTCAAGGATTATACCGATGATTTGAATATTCCGGTTATGTACGATCTTCCCTTCGGACATGAGAACAATCTTATGACCATCCCGGTAGGGCTGCCGGTCAGGCTCGATTCCGGCAAGGGCAAGCTTACATATCTGGAGACTCCGGTTGAATAAATGCATATAAGAGCGGAACTGATAGAAACACATCTGAAGGAGACTTTTCGAATTTCCAAGGGCGAATCCTCGTCCAAAAAGAACTGCTTAGTCCATCTCGAGGATGCCCTGGGGGAATGCTGCCCCTCGATTTATTATGGCTACTCCGCAGAAGACTGCTTTCAGGTCATTAATGAGAGCAATATCGAAATCGAGGAGGCTCTGGAATTATCGAAACTTCTGGATTATTTCGAGGATATGTTCAGCGACCGCAAGTCACTTATGGCGGGCCTGGATATAGTTCTTTACGACTATATCTCTCGCAAACTGGGGCTCAGGCTGTATCAGTACCTGGGAATTCCCGAGCCCTCCAGTCTGGAAACATCTTACACGCTTTCGATCGATACCCCGGAGAATCTGGAAAAACGTATGAAGGCGGCCGAGGGCTTCAAATCGGTCAAGCTCAAAATCGGCTCGGAATACGATAAAGAAAATCTGAAAATACTGCATGAGCGCACTGATTTTCGTATCAGGGTTGACGCCAACGGCGCGTTTACATTGGATCAGATCATGGAACTTGTGCCGCTTTTCAATGATTATAATCTGGAGCTGGTGGAACAGCCGCTGGCGGAATCGTCGGCATCCGACCTGAAGATGTTAAGGAAGGAGCTGAAAGTCCCGATTTTCTTAGATGAGAGCATTGTTGAGGTTCAGGATATATATAAATATGTCGGCGCTATTGACGGTATCAATATCAAGCTCCAGCGTGTTGGCGGAATCCGTATGGCACTGAAGATGATTCAGGCGGCAAGGTCTCTGGGAATGAAGATTATGTTTGGATGTATGCTGGAAACAAATATCGGTAACTGCGCTACGGCGCAGCTGGGCGGATTTGCCGATTTTCTCGATCTTGACAGCTCCATGCTTCTAAAAAATGATCCCTATGAAGGACTTTCAATCGATAAGGGTAAGATACTTATGCCTGCCGGCAAGGGGATTGGAGTAAGGCGGAGGCAGAATGCTTAGACGGATTTTCAGCATAATACTGCTCTTGATCGTTGCCTGCGCGCCCTCGACCTTGAAAACAAATTCGGACGAGGCTCCGCGAATCGAGGTTATATACCCCAAAAAGAAGCAGCAAATAGGCGCGGTCGATTCAACCTTTATTCTCGGAAATGTTACCCCCGGATCGAAGCTGTATATAAATAATCATAGAATTCCGGTTCATCCAGAGGGCGGATTTCTAGCCTTTATACCATTGGAGCCCATAGATACCGGATGGTTCGTGTTCGAGGTTCGCGCCAGCAATGATTATGGGGATAAAACCCTCAAATGGCCGGTCAAGATACCGGAACCGTTTAAGACTGTGCCGCTCGATTCGCTGGCTATACTTGAAGATTTCAATTTGCCCTCGGTATATCAGGAATTGACAGCCGGAGATCTTTTGGAGCTTTCGATCAGGGGGACACCGCTGGCTGCCGTGCAATACAAAATCGAGGGACTAACCGAATGGAAGCCGATGTTCGAGATCAGCTCGTTAATCGAGGTGCCGGGTAGCGAGACAATTTTCGGCTCTGAAAATTTACAGGACACCGCTATCGGCAGCGGAGTGTTCCGCGCAAATATGTACCTGCCCTCGGATACTAACGTCGATTCGACTGATATCATCTTCAGGCTGTGCAAAATCGTGGAGGATTCGCTTACCGCCGATTCAGCCATCGCAGATTCGATTGAGCTTGAATGTGTGGAGGACACGGTTGAATCAATCCTGACGCTTAAACAATATGATTATCCGCAGATGGTGGAGCTGATTGATTCGGTGCAGACAATCCGTCACGGCCCTCAAAAAGGCTACCTGTCAATTTTTCAGCCGAGAGGTGTAAGATTCATTGCCGACGGTAAATATAACAATTATGTTCGCCTGAATCTGGGCCCGGGCCAGCCGGCATGGATTCCCGACAGCTCGATTGTATATCTCGTCGAGGGCACCCCGGCGCCGTATTCGGAAGTGAAATACATCCGCACATTTGCGATGGAGGGCAAAACGAGAGTATCGACATATCTGGATATGAAACTGCCGTTCAGGGTTGAGTTCGATCCTGAGAGGGGACGGGTCAGCCTGTTGATATATTACGTTACCTCGGATACCGACTGGATTCGCTATGATACCGACGATGATCTGATTAGCTATATCACATGGAGTCAGCCGCAGGCCAGAGTATACCGGGTGGATATTCAGCTTAACGAAAATAATATCTGGGGATACGATGCCTTCTACGAAGATAATGTCCTTAATCTTGATCTTAAGAAAATCCCGGAAGAGAAAAAAGATATTGAGGATTTGAAATTCATTATCGATCCGGGGCATTCCCATGATCCCGGTTCAATCGGTCCAACCGGTCTTCGTGAGGCAGATGCTAATCTTGCCATCAGCAAAAAACTGGGTGAGATGCTTCGGGATAAAGGCGCGGAGGTTGTGATGACCCGTACCGGAGATGAGAATGTCGAGTTGTACGAACGTCCGGAAATTGCAGTGCGTGAAAACTGTGATATCTTTATCTCGGTGCATAATAATGCGCTTCCTGATGGCGTTAATCCATTTGAGAATAACGGGACTTCGACTTACTACTATCATCTGCACAGCAAACCGCTGGCTGAACACATTCAGAAAAAGCTGGTGGACAAGCTCGAGATGGGAAGCTACGGCCATTATCACGCCAACTTCGCGGTCACCCGCCCCACCCAATATTTAGCGGTTTTGGTCGAGTGTACGTTTATGATTCTTCCGGATGAGGAAGCCAAACTGAGGGGAGAGGAGTTCCCCGAGGAATGTGCCAAAGCGATTCTTGAAGGCGTTGAAGATTATCTGCACAGCCTGGATTAACTACTGCTTTAATGCCCCGGTTATAATCCCCGATACGATTCTTCTCTGGAAAAACAGAAATACAACTACGATTGGAATTGTGGCCAATGTTGATGCCGCAAAATGAGTCTGATATTCGATCTGCCGCCCAACGATATTTCCAATAGCTACAGGCAGGGTTCTCATTTCAGCTGAATTAGTCAGGATAAATGGCAGGAGGAAGGCGTTCCAAGTGGTCATAAAGATCATCACCGTCATCACAGCCAGTACCGGTTTGCATAAGGGCGCTACAATTCGAAATAATATTTTGAAATCTGATGCGCCGTCGATTCGCGCCGCTTCCTCGAGGTCAGGCGGAAGCTCACGGATATACTGCGAGACCAGAAATATTCCCAGCGGATTCACCAGAAACGGGAGTATCAGCGCCCAATAAGTATCCAGCATTCCGAAGAATTTGATTTCCAAAAAAAGAGGAATAAGGATTATATGAATCGGCACCATGAGTACCATAATAACCGAAATAAAAAGCCACTTCTTTAATATGAAGCGTCTGCGTGCAAAGGCATACCCGGTCATCAGACAGAAGATGATGTTGCCGAACGAAACACATATCGCCACGAAAATCGAATTTATTAGCGCTCGTGAGAAATCGGCCGAGGCGAAGACATTGTAAACATACTTTAAGGTAAAATCGAAGTTTGTTATATTCTGCCAGAATGAGCGTGGGGTGAAGCTTTCGGAAAATGTACCCAGAAGCATCCACCAAACCGGCAGAAACATGCCGATAAAAAGAAACAGCATGATTAGCCATAGAAGTATATTCTTAGCCCTGCTCATTCGTAAGTCGCCTTTCCGTAGCCGAAGAGCTTAAGCTGTACGACGGCCACGATCATTATCATGAAAAAGAGAATATATGCCGCCGCCGAAGCCATGCCCATATCGAACACTCCCCGTAGTCCTATATCATAGATGTAATAGACAATAGTGGTGGTTGCATTATTAGGTCCGCCGGAATCGTTGGACATGATATAGATTTCGATAAAGACCTGGAACGATTTTATCGTGTTTATCAGGATAATATATAATGCTGTGGGACGAAGCGCGGGCAGTGTGATCTTGAAAAACTGCTGGACTTTGGAGGCGCCATCAAGCTCGGCAGCCTCATACAGCTCGTCCGGAATCGACTTCAGACCCGCCAGAAAGATCAGCATATAATAGCCCGAGGCGATCCATACATCCATAAACATGATGGAGAATAGGGCGGTCGACTCCGTCAGAAGAAATCCGCGATCGGGGGTCGGAAGCCCGCTCAGGCCGAAAAGAAATTCCAGATACCCGCCCTTCTGATAAAGCGAGGTAAAGACCAGAGCCATAACCACCAGCGATACCAATGACGGCAGAAAATAAGCTGACCTGAAAAAGGTCGCGAATCTGATTCTGCGATTGACCAGAAGTGCCAATAGTAGTGCAAACACGGTTGTAAACGGTATCGTGCCGATCACAAATACAAGAGTGTTTTTCAAGGATGCCAGAAATTGTGAATCGGAAAACAAATTAATATAATTGCTGAGCCCCCTGAAATTCAGGGCCTGTGTGCCCAGCGAATAGTCTGTAAATGAAAGATAAAGAGAATATACAAGCGGGAAGAGCCAGAATATCAGAAGTGTCAGCACCCAGGGAGAGATAAAAATATAGGTTGTGCTTCTTTGATGTAGGCCATTACTCTTCATTGATTAGCTTTGTTATTTCATCACATGCCGCCTTAAGAATCTCCTCAGGCGTACCCTTGTGATAAATCGCCTTCTGGACAGCATCCTCGATCACGAACTGCATCTGCACCCATTTAGGATGCACAGGCGACGGTTTGGCATAATTCAACTGCTGAAGGAAGGTCATTGCCAACGGGTTCGCCTCGCGCAGGATTTCCGAGGCGGCTTTCTTATTCGCTGGCGTAACCGATCCGGCCGCCTGATTGAATTTCAGGTTGGGCTCTTTGGAAACCAAAAACCTGATGAATTTCAGCGCTTCTTTCTTTTTATCAGAACGGGCATTGACAGTCAAAAATTCACCGCCCAGAAATGATGCCGAACGTGCACCCTCTTTTTTGGGTCCGGGGATCAGGCATGCTCCCACCTGAAAGTCAGGAGGATTACCGCGCATCTTGCGCAGAAGCCAGTCGCCGGAAATTATAAAGCCCAGCTCTCCGGCCATGAATTTATCGTCAAGCTGTCTCTGCGATTCCAGAAAACCGATATCCGAAAGGGCCATATAATATTTCAATGCCTCCACAGCTTCAGGAGACCGGAGCATGCAGTTGTCGCCTTCAAGAACCTGACCACCATTTGCCCATAAAAACGGCAAAAACTTTTTATACAATTTGAATTTTTCGTAAGCATTGGAGCCGAAGCCGTAAATTTGCTCACCGAGGTCGTTTATGCTTTTTGAATAATCGTAGAGCTCTTCCCAGTTGCGGGGCGGGATTTTGGAATCGAGGCTGGCATCCGTCATCAGATTTTTATTGTAGAAGATCACACGGGTACCCAGCATCCAAGGGAAGCCGTAAATTTTATCGTTCATGATAGCCGCTTCCCAGCCCATCAGGGAATCCATATACGGCTCGGATTCACCGGACAAATCCATCAGAAGATCCTTGGCGGCGAATTCCGGCACCCAGTCGGAGCCTAGTTCGATTATATCTGCGGCGGTTTCAGTGGCAAAAGCTATGGTCAATTTGTCATGCCCGCCCGACCAGTTGAGGTCGATAAGTTCGATTTTGATATCCGGGTTGGCGGCCTCGAATTCGGCCACGAGGTTATTGATCACGGGACGGACATCCTCGGAGGTCCAGAAATGCATAAAGGTCAGGCTGCTTTCCTTTTTTCCGCAGGAAAGCCCGAGGATCAAAATAAACGCCAGTATTATATATATCGTCTTTTTCATAGGTCTGAATTTATACTTCGATATTATAACGGTCAAGTTTGAACTTTTTGTTGACTTGAAGCGGCCGATTTGGTTTGTTTTTGGCGTATGAAGGGTTTTAGAATAATATCAATAATATGCCTCATTGTTTTCTTTGCACCGCTTCTGGCATATTCTCAAATTGAGGATGCCGCGGTATCTGATACACCCCTCTTCGATATATCCCGCCTGCCGGTCTTTATCGCAACTGCGCTGGCTATAATCATCTTTTTCGTGGCGACATATCTGGTAAAGGCACGTGCCGAGACCAAAATACGCAAAGTGGCGGGCCTTAATGCTGTCGATGAGGCGATTGGACGGGCTACCGAGATGGGACGTCCGGTGCTGTTCACCCCCGGATGGGGAGGCGATATCCAGCGTCCGACAACGATCGCGGCATTGAATATATTGAACCTCGTGGCGGAGAAAACAGCCGAATACAACTGCGACCTGATTTTCCCGACCCATGATCCGGTGATCATGTCCGCGGCCGAGGAGACGATACAGAACGCCTATATAAATGCAGGACATCCCGATCAATTCAAGCCGGACAATATCTACTATACAACCTCCTCCCAATTCGGATATGCCGCCGCCGTCGACGGCGCGATCACACGTATCAAACCGGCTACTGTGATGCTGCTGGGGACATTCGAGGGCGAGGCGCTGATTTTAGCCGAGACCGCCAATTCTGTCGGCGCAATGCAGATAGCCGGCACCGACTCGACCATACAACTTGCATTCTTTTTAGTAGCCTGCGACTACACTTTGATAGGGGAGGAGTTGTTTGCGGCCTCGGGGTATCTTTCAGGGGATGAAAAAATCGTGTCCTCGATCAAGGCGCAGGATTATATGAAGATTATAATAATTGCGATACTGGTTGCCGGGGGAATTCTGGCGACATTCAACCTGGACTTTTTGAGCGAGTGGATTTTGTAGCATGAAAACCCGTTTCCCCATAGCAATCTGTTTCGTTTTTGGAATATTTACGCTATTGCAGTACTTCTCGAAGCATCCCACGCTTACCGCGATGTACGCCGAAATTCTGGACTGGATGCAGATTGTCTTTGTGTTCACATTGCTGGTGGGCGTAATTTCGATCTTCAAAATCCATTCGGCCAAAATATCCAGGCAGGAAAGAGACTGGCCCTATAGCATATTGACTATTCTCGGCATCGTGGTTATGGCCGTGCTCGGATTTGGTTTCGGAACCGAATATGGATCGCCGTTCTTATGGATATTCCAGAACATTCAAGTACCGATGCAGTCCACTATGTTCGCATTGATAGCATTCTTCGTAGCCTCGGCCGCCTATCGCGGATTCCGCTTCCGTAACAAAGAAGCGGCTGTGCTATTGATAACAGCTATTATCGTTATGCTGGGAAGAGTGCCTTTGGGTCATCAAATATCCGATTTTATTCCCCAGGCGGCTCAATGGATCATCGATAATCCCTCAACTGCGGCCAAGCGCGGAATCCTGATCGGAATCGGCCTGGGCTCGATTACAACAGCGCTGCGTGTGATCCTTGGGATCGAGCGCTCATATCTGGGAGGGCGGTCCTGATGGATTTGAGCAGGCTGGACAGACGGATTATCTTCCTGATTATTGCAATAGTAGTTATAGTGCCGATGCTTTTCGATATCACACCCGAAGTGCAGATTACCAAAGACACTGAGCAAATATTCGATGCAATAGACTCACTTAAAGCGGGCGATTATATTATGGTTTCATTTGATTTTGAGGCGGCATCATTCCCGGAGATGCGTCCATTGGCATCGGTGATATTAAATCACGCATTCGAAAAGGATCTGAAGATCGTGGGGCTGGCATTATTTTCCGAGGGCACTGCAATCGGGTACACGCTATTGGAGCAGATTGCCAGAGAATATGACAAGGTTTACGGCATTGATTATGTTTACCTCGGATTTCGTCCCCAGTATGTTTCGGCTATTCTGGGGATGGGCGAGTCGATCATAAAAGTCTTTCCGGAGGACTACCTGAAACAGCCTCTGGAAAAATATCCCAATTTTCTTGAGCTCGAGAATTATGAAAATCTTCCGCTTTTGATATCTGTTGCTGACGGTTCGCTTCCGATTCACTGGGCCGACTATGCCAACGCCCGTTACGGGCAGGAGGTGGCGGTAGCATGCGCGGCGGTGATGGTAACGGCGTTTAAACCGTATTTCGAAAGCGGCCAGTTGATCGGGCCGGCAGCGGGAGTTAAGGGCGCGGCCGAATACGAAAAGCTTCTGGGGTACGAGGGTACCGCCCATAGAAGGCTGTTTACGCAGTCCGTGGTGCATCTTGCTATAATTATTCTGGTAATAATAGCCAATGTTTCGGCTTATGTCTGGAGAAAGAAATGAGTATCGAAACGCTTATAGCGGCAGTACTGACATTGGCAATATTCTCCTTTTTATATAAGGAGAATCCATTCTATCGTGCCGCAGAACATCTTCTGGTTGGTGTTTCGGTAGGATATTATCTGGTCATATTGGTTGAGGAGACGATCTGGTCCAAGGTGGCCAAGCCCTTGGCTTATGATCAGAACTGGATCGTAATAATTCCGGCCGTATTGGGGCTGATGATGTTCTTCCGTCTCTCCCGCAATAAAGCCTATCTGACACGAATCCCGTTAGCGCTTTTAATCGGCGCCGGGGCAGGCGTCTCGATTCCTGCCATGCTCTGGGCGAGGGTTTTGAAGCAGATTTCCGCCTCCATGCTGCCGTTATATACAGTCAGCGGCATAATAGTCCTGGTTGGGGTTATCACCACAATTATATATTTCTACTTCTCGCGCGAACAGGAGGGCTGGTTCGGTTATCTGGCGAAAACAGGCACCTATTTCCTTATGATTTTCTTCGGGGCCACGTTCGGTTATACTGTAATGTCCCGTGTCACTCTTTTAATCGGGCGTATGGAATTCCTGCTGACCGATTTTCTGGGGATCGTGGGATGATCTGCCCGCGCTGCAAGACGCCCATGAAAGAGCTCAAGCGCACTTATCATAAACGGAGAAAATGGGTTTGCCCGAATTGTAATTATGTTAGATTTCAGGATATCCCCAAAAGAAATTGACTTTTCTGCCGATTAAAGAAACAGTAAGGGTTTCATTTTGGTATGGCTGATAATATCGAGACGAAAATAGAGTTAGGAACTTCCGGATATTCATTTCTGGATTGGATCGGCCCGTTTTATCCCGACGGGATCGAAAAGGGCAAGATGCTGGATTTTTATGTTCAACATTTCAACAGCGTTGAAATCAATTCATCCTATTACAGCATACCGCATCCCAAGGTTTTCGAGGCTATGATAAAAAAAGTACCCGAAAATTTTGAATTCATAGTCAAGGCACACAAAAGCCTGACTCACGAGCGAAAGGATATAATGGAGCCGACCTCCCGTTTTAGAGAAGCGCTTCTGCCGTTTAAAGAGACCAACCTTTTATCGGGAGTGCTCCTGCAATTTCCGTATTCATTCAAGTATTCCAACGAGAGCCTCAATTATGTCAAAAGAGCCTGCGATCTTCTGATAGGGCAGGATGTTTTCGCTGAATTTCGTCACCGGAGCTGGATCCGTGAGGAGGTCTTCCAGACCCTCGAACGGGAGCGCGTATCGTTTGTGAGCGTTGATGAGCCCGCTTTGGAGGGCCTGATCGAGGCCGATGCCTTTACGACGACTGAGACCGGCTACATACGTCTACATGGGCGTAATACACAAACCTGGTGGTCGGGAGGCGGGGAGCGCTATGACTACCTTTATGATGAACGTGAACTTCAGGAATGGTCGAAGAAGATTGAAGAGATGAAGAAGAAAACCCGCAAGATTTATATTTTTTTCAACAACTGCCATCATGGACAGGCGGTGCAGAATGCCAAGATGATGCTTGATCTGCTCAAATCGGACAGGGGAGAGAAATCATGAAAAAACAGGTAGTTGGACTTTTAGTAATCGGAGTTATTGCATATATCGGTCTTGGATTCATGGAGGGCTCGGGAAGTGTTGCAGTCAATTATATCAATACCGAAACGCCCTTTGACACGGTCAGGAGTCTGCCCCAGCCGGAGTTCGAGAAGACCGATCTGAGCCTGACTCGTGCTCCGGGTCTGCGATGCGTTTCCGCTTTTGCTGTGGATAACAGAACTAACCAGATTCTGTACGATAAGAGAAGTCAGGTAAGGCGTCCAATCGCATCGATTACGAAGCTTCTGGCGGCAATCGTGTTGGCCGAGATGGATTTCGACTTGAATCAGAAGGTTATGATCTCGAAGTGGGATGCCAAGACCTCGGCCACTTCGCGGCTTAAAATCGGCGAGAAATTTTTCGCCAAGGATTTATTCTATGCCGCTCTTATAGCCTCGGATAACCGCGCAATCAAGGCTTTGGCAAGGACCAGCGGAGTGGCATATCCTGAGTTTATCCGCAGGATGAACCAGACCGCAAAGAAACTGGGACTGGATTCTACCAGCGTGGTCGATCCCTCGGGTATTTTTAATCATAATATTTCTTCCGCCCGTGACTGCGTAAAGCTCTTGAATTATGCTTTGAAATTTCCTATCATAAAATCGGCGCTGTCGACACAGCTTTATGAATTCAGATCGCTGAATCATAAAAGGCTTATACGAATCGGTACTACTAATCGAATGTTAAAATCGAAATGGAAGGTAGCAGGCGGCAAGACCGGATATATTTCCGCTTCCGGTTACTGCCTTGTAAATCGCATGCAGGATGAGCACGGGGCCGACATTACAACCGTCGTGCTGGGAGCGCCGTCAAACTCGTACAGATTTTCAGAGACACGTAAGATGGCCAAGTGGGCTTTTGAAAATCTTGACAGGAAATTAGCCGATGGGGGTGATTGATGCATAAGAAAAAAGAAACCGGCCAGGCCGAAAAATTGCAGGAAATTCTCGAGGGGATTGATGCCACCGGCACAATCGTTGACGAAGACCTGGGATATCTACGTCAGCGCCTCTCCGAGATTCAGGAGGAAATGGCCAAAATCCATGACGATATACGCTCAATCAAGGTCGACCAAAAGGGGATAGAGAATAATCAACTTGATATTCTGGAAACCCTGAAATTCCTAACCGACAAACTCGACCGTATAGAGGTGAGAATCGCCGAGGGCCTCGAAAAAGAGGAGTTCGATGATTTGGCCGGCCCGGAGTAGGGTATACCAAATGGGCGCAAAAGTAACGCTTTTTAAAGACAGTCCTTTTATGATGTTTTTCTGAGAGAGCATAGCGACTGAAAAATCACTCGCGAATCAAACAGATTCTTCGCTTCGCTCAGAATGACATATTCATGCCATAGACTTTTTCAACAAGCACATAATATTAATCCAGGTAACTAAAAAATGCGCACCGAAAATCTCGGTGCGCATTTTTTATAGAGGAATTGGATGATCTATTCTCAATCGTCAAGTTGGCTCATCATATCGGAAAGCCTCTGCCAGTCCGGATCGCGTTCAAATTCCTCGCGGTCATGGATGCTGGCCCTGATCTCGAAGCCTTTGAAATATTTCTCGGCGTCACCTTCATCATCCCGTGCCAGCGAGGCCAGGGCGGACAGGGCATATACGCGGGCATTGTTGTCGTCTATCTTGCGCGCCTTCTTCAAGTATTTGAGCGCATCTTTATGTTTGCCCATAATATAATAGGCCTCGCCCAGCGCCATGTGATTATCGAAATCATCGTCATCGATATCAACCGCCTCTTTAAGGTCGTCAATGGCTTTTTCGAAATTACCCAGCCTGAGGTTGGCGAAACCGCGCTCCCTGTAAGCGGTCGTGTTTTTCGGTTCGAGGTCGAGGATTTCATTCAGGCACTCAATGGCTCGGTTGACGCGTCCCTGATTGGTATAAGCTTTCGATGCTCTGACCAGATCACTGATGGCCTGGCTCTTCTGACCGGTTTGCAGGAATGCTGTTGAGCGCTTATGATATGTATCTCCATCCTCACGCTTGGCCAGGGCGAGGGTATAATTGCCAATCGCCTCAGTCCAATCGCCCTTGGAAGCCATGGCATCGGCCTTTACCAGATAATCCTCAAAGCTTATCTCTGAAGGCTTATACTCGGCTTTCAGCTCCTGCAAGTCGATGGTAAACTTATTATTCTCGTTACGTTTAATTTCCACCTGTCCCGAATATTCTTTATATCCCTCCGCCATAACAACGAGTTTATGTTTCCCCACGGTTATTTTTGAGTAGGTTTTATTGCCCGTTCCGAGCATCTTATTATCGACTATAATTTTGGATTTGGGTGTATTGGTGATAACTGTCAGCTTTCCGTAATTGGGAATGCGGACTTCTTTTATCTTTTTCTCATCATTTTTGTCTTCTTTCTCTTCTTTAACAGGAATCGAAGGTTCCAATGACAGAGTCAGCACCGATGGTTTTCCGCCGCCGTGCGAGAATCCGATTGCGGCGGATTTGTACTGCGGCTTTGAAGCTGAAACCGACCAGTCACCATCGCTGAGATTATCAATCACAAACATACCGTTAGCATTCGAGAACACCGTTTCGCCAAGTTCGTCGATAATGACCTGGGCCTCCGGTATTACCTCGCCGCTCTGGGAGTTGATGACCTGGCCAACCACCATGCCCGGCTGCGCCTGCACAAAGAAGCGCGAGGCGATAAACGCCAATCCGAGAACGACAACGATGCCCAGTACCGCAATCAATAGCGGTCTTCTTCTGTCGAATGATTTCTTTTTGGCGCGGAATTTCCTGCCTCTGACTATTATTTCATCCCCGGCCTTTACTTTCATCGTAGAGGGGAGATACACTCGAGAGCCGTTGAACTCGGCAACCGACTCGTTAAAACTTTCCTGGTTCGAGGAGGGAGGAATCGGCAGTATCTCGGTTTCGGGCTCGGGCTTAGGTTTAGGTTCTGCGAGTTCCTCCTGTACTTGTTTTTTCCACGCCTTTTTCAGCTCATCCTTCGAGGGTTTTTCATCTAAAGAGGGTTCTGAGGGTTCCTCGATATCCTGCTTCTGTTTCATGATATTCGGGATTTTTTTCTGTAAATTGGATAGCAATTCATCCCGTTCGCTGCTCGAGACGGTCTCGTCGGGCATAACATAGAGTTTATCGGTCGAGGATATATCCTTTGAATCTGGTTCGGTCGGAATCTTTTCCTTAAAATCTCTATTTTCATCTACCGGAATGTCAAGTTCCGGTTCTGTGGGAGCCTGCGGCTCGATCGCATCGGAGACTTCGGTCGTTTCAAGCTTGGTTTCGGCATTATTTTCATAGTCAAAGTCTTCAGAAATGTTGAAATCATCAAAAGGATCGGATTCGGTTGGAATCAGGTCATCTTCGATGCCCAATTCATCGTGCGGCTCCTGATCTATTTTGTTAAGTTCTTGATATTCAGCGAGATCGTCTTTTTCTTCCTTTTTTTTGGAAGGGCTTTTAGCGCTGCTTTCTTCAAGATCTTTTGCTTTTATTTCATCAGCCTTTTGATCCGCCATGATAAAACCTCTATTTCCGGCTCTAATCTGCATATCGAGCCTAAGATCGATGATTATGCTGAATCGACGCTTCTGCAAATTCTGGTGTTTTGCTTCCACGATTCATCCGAATCGTAAATTATATACATTTTACTTATCGGCTGATGTATATACCTTGCTTTAACAATACCCGGCATAAAAGCGGGTCTATAATGCCCTATAGTTTGAACATTTTTTCACTTGACACATCTATAACTTGAACTTAATTTTGCACTTTAATATTTTGATCGCTTCGGGAGGGAAGTTTATGTTTAAGAATTCTTTAATTACTGCTTTGATTTCATTAGCGTTGGGAGCCTGCTTTCTGTCTTTAGGATGTGATGATGATGATGGCAATGGGCCTCAAACGCTTGACAACACCGCACTTAAGCTCGCGCCTGCGGGCCTGCCCACGGTGACTGAAGAGGACAACCTGGTATACGAGCTGTGGGTAGTGGATACACTGGATGAAACCACACTCACCAGTCTTGGCAGATTTTTCTGGGATAATGAAGCGTATGAATTTCAAAATCTTTTTGGATTCAGCAGATCCGATGTTTTCGATCTTCCGCAGGGCAAGACCACAAGTGATTATAATTTGATGTTTATTACTTTTGAGCCCTATCCGGAAGATGATCGGGAACCCTCGCTGAATTATGTTATGTCGGGACCGATTGTCGAGGAATTTCCGATTTTAAGAATGAAATTCGATGAAAGCTTTGCTGAGGTTACAGGCACCTATGTTCTTAGCAGTTTGTCGGATTATAATTTGGATGCCGAAGATTCCGCAGCCCTGGAAATATCCGGTATTTGGTTTTCCGGAGTTGAAGCGGGAGGATTTAACTACAGCGCGCTGTCACCGGGTCTTCTGCTTCCCACTCTTTCACAGGACGCGAATATCATCTATGAGGGATGGGTATTCTTGCAGGGATGGGAACGGCCTCTCTCAACCGGTAAATTCAGAAATCCGGATTTCAGGGATATGAGCAATCCATATATCGACGACAAATATGCGCCCCTGATTCCAGGTGAAGATTTTCTGATTGGCAACGGAGCGCCGTCATGGATTCGCAATGAATTCCCTCTCGAACTTGTGGGGGAAAGAGGCGATACGGCCTCTATGGTAATGATCACATTGGAGCCTTATCCCGATCCGGATGAGAGGAATCCATTTCCACTCGTGCTCTTATCACGAAATCTGCCGTTCCTTGCAGGTCCGAGTGACAGAAAGATCGGTAAAGCACATTCTGTTATTCAGATGGGTAATCGGTATATCGAACTTCCGACTATTGATGTGACGCGAACGGCGAGAGAAAAATAGTTAATATATAATCTTGGAAATAAGAAGTAGTTCAACCATAACCGGCCTATAAAAATAGGCCGGTTTAAATTCAAGTGATTTAATTCACACGAAGGGGAACGCACATGGACAGCTTAGGCATTTACGCCGCAATTTTCGGATTAGCCGGTCTCGTTTTTGCACTCTTTTTGATCCTCTGGATTAAAGCTCAGAATCCGGGCGGAGACAAGCTTAAAGAGCTGGCGGGCACTATCCATAAAGGCGCTATGGTATTCCTGAAGAGAGAGTATTCCATACTCCTGATCTTCATTATTATAGTCGCCGCGCTTCTGGGATTATTTGTCGATAAATCCTGGAATACGTCTATTGCATTTGTTTGCGGCGCTTTTCTTTCGATGACTGCCGGATACTTCGGTATGAATTCGGCCACTCTGGCCAATGTCAGAACAGCCAATGCAGCCTCGGAAAAAGGACAGGCCTCCGCCTTGACCATAGCTTTTTCGGGAGGAGCGGTTATGGGTATGTCGGTGGCTGCCCTCGGTCTTCTGGGGCTGGGTATTTTCTTTTATTTCTTCGGTAAAGTTGAAACCGTAAATACTATCACCGGCTTTGGAATGGGCGCATCCTCAATCGCGCTGTTTGCCCGTGTCGGAGGCGGAATCTTTACCAAGGCAGCAGACGTAGGAGCCGACCTGGTGGGTAAGGTAGAAGCCGGAATACCCGAAGATGATCCCCGTAATCCGGCGGTTATTGCCGATAATGTCGGCGATAACGTGGGCGATGTTGCCGGTATGGGAGCAGATCTTTTCGAGTCGTACGTAGGCTCGGTTATCGCAACAATTGTTCTGGGCGCAACAGCCGCCATGGGCGTTCTTACAGCGCTCGGCGCCGAAGGTACCGCGGTTGAAGATGTAAGAACCGGTCTGATGGTGCTTCCGCTTTTGGTGGTTATGGCCGGTATTGTCGCATCCATGCTGGGCGTTCTTTCGGTAAGAATGTTCTCCAAAATGAATCCTGCGGCAACTCTCAGGATCGTTACTTATGTGGGCGCAATAGTCATGCTGATTGCGACCTATGTGATCGTGGGGCAGTTGGGACTGAGCACAAAAATCTTCTGGGCGGTTTTGACCGGTAATTTCTGCGGAATAGCTCTGGGTCTTCTCACCGAGTACTATACTGCCGGTGGGCCAATTAGAAAAATCGCGCGTGCCTCCGAAACAGGCCCCGGAACAAATATCATCACCGGTCTTGCAGTAGGCATGGAATCGGTGGCGCTGCCTATGGTAGTTATCTGTATAGCGGTCTATATCGGCTATACAATGGCCGACCTCTACGGCATCGGTATTGCCGCTGTCGGAATGCTTGCCACTATCGGTGTAACCATGTCGGTTGACGCCTATGGTCCGGTTGCCGATAATGCCGGCGGTATTACCGAGATGGCTGGTCTGGGGGCAAATATACGCGCTATCACCGACCGTCTTGACGCCCTTGGAAATACAACCGCCGCCATCGGAAAAGGCTTCGCAATCGGCTCTGCGGCATTGACCGCATTGGCTCTCTTCTCGGCATATACCTCAGCGGTAGACATTCATACGACCGCCGATTTCAAACTAATCAACCTTATGGACATCAAAGTCATCGTGGGGCTCTTTATTGGCGGTATCCTGCCGTTTCTGATCGCATCTCTGACCATGACTGCGGTTGGACGTGCAGCCTTCAAGATGGTGCACGAGGTGCGCCGCCAGTTCAAGGAAATCAAGGGCCTCATGGAAGGCAAGGCCAAACCGGATTCGGCACGCTGTGTTTCGATTGCCACCACCGGCGCTCTGCAGGAGATGATCATTCCCGGTCTTCTGGCAGTTATAATTCCTGTGGTTGTGGGTCTTGTCCTGGGCGCAGCCGCGCTGGGTGGTCTTCTGGCCGGCGCAACCCTGACCGGTGTGCTTATGGCCCTTATGATGGCCAACGGAGGCGGTGCATGGGATAACGCCAAGAAATACATCGAGGAAGGAAATCTCGGCGGAAAAGGCTCCGATGCGCATAAAGCCGCTGTCGTAGGCGACACCGTGGGCGATCCGTTTAAGGATACCTCCGGTCCTTCTATGAACATTCTGATTAAGCTTATGGCTATGGTATCGCTGGTTTTAGCCGGAGCAGGGGTCTTTACAAAGATATAAGATCATTTTGTAATAGCTTAAAGGCCATCCGTAAGGGTGGCCTTTTTTGTATCGTATATGATTTAAAGCAGAACATTTTAATTGACATTATGCCACATTTTTCCTATCTGATTTTAGCTTAGAGGTTAAAATGCACGATATTTACAGCGAAATAGTCGAGCCGCGCAAAAAGGCCGGCCTGCGTCAGGTGGTGGAGGTTTTGACCTCGCCCACTAACGCATTCAGATCAATCGTGGAATCGGGACATGTCTGGGTGATTCCTTTTATCGTTTTCTCACTGGTGCTGATATTATCGATGCTGGTAGGTTTTACCGGATTTGAGGATACCTCCGAAGAATCTGTCCTTTTGGGTATGGACCAGGAGGAGCTAGATGCTGCTATTACGGTTATAACAATAATTTTTGTGTTTATATTTCTTCCGATTATTGCGCTTATCGGTCTGGTTGTGCCCGCGTTGGTTTACCTGTTCTTCGAGAGTTTTGTACTGGGCGGAAAAGCCGATTTCAGGCAGGTTCTAAATGTTACGGCTTATGCCGTAGTGCCGTCTGCTGTGGGTATCATATTGAATTCCCTTTTTTCATGGACATTTCAGATGCCGGATTTCTCGTTTAGCCCGGCAGTCTTATTGACAGAAAGTATGCGGCAGACCTTTATAGGAAGCTGGCTGGAAATATTCAATGTTTTCTCCATCTGGACATTAATTCTGACAACCATCGGGTTATCCATTCTCTACGGACACGGGCGGGGAAGAACTGCCGCCTGGCTCTTTCCGTTATATTTGGTTGTGTTTACCTTTTTTACCATGCTGAGTTCGTATATGGAGAGGTTTTCATCCGAAATGATGTCAGCAGGAATATAATCTCAAATAAAAGATAAAACCGATGCAAGGATTCAGCCTTTGAACTGTCTATTCTTATAAATGCCCTGCTGTTCGGAAAGCTGAGCAGTATTGAATATTGAAACAATCAGGCCTAAAATACGTCATTTAGTAGAAGAAGCACGTGAATATATGCGGCCTTATAAATGTAACGATAAGAGGGCTGCATTTGAATTGAAGAAGGCCTTAAAATCGGAATGGAAAGCTCTTCAGGATGTAATTGGAATATGCTCCATCCTCATCTAATACGAAAAAAAGATTCCCTTGAAATATACAGGAGGTTCTAATGAGCGGAAGCTTGTTCAGAAGGAACATAATTTTAATTCTGGCTTTGATACTGATAACAATCGCACCATCCAGAATTCTTACAGCGCAGGAAAATCTGCCGCTTCTTACCCTTGACGAATGTGTTCAGAAGGGCCTTGATAATGATCCCGATATTGTCAGGGCAGAAGAAAACCTGTCGCAGATCAATAACACGCTCTGGACCGATTATGGCAGTTTCCTCCCGAGTGTCCGTACCAGCATAGGCTACAACTGGAGTTCCAGGCCGACGGTGGCCGAGTACATTGAAAATCCGGATGGCCCGCCTATACCGGTTTATGTCAACGACAGCTATAGCTCCTCGTTGAGCATTGATCAGAATCTGTTTAACGGTTTTTCCGACTACTTCTCTTTGCGAGCAAGCAGGCACAGCAAAAAATCTCTGGAAAAGAATTACGACAATCAGGTACTTAACGCTATTTATGATATCAAAACCGGATACTACGAGGTGCTTAAGACAATGAAGCTGGCAGATGTTCAGGAGAAAGCCCTGGAGAGAAGCCAGGAACAACTGCGCATAACCGAAACCCGTTACGAGCTCGGTTCGGCTGCGCTTTCGGATGTGCTCAAGGCGCGGGTTTCCGAGGGTGAGGCCAGGCTTGCATTGATCAACGCTGAAAATAATTACAAGGTAGCCATTGCGAACCTGAATTACCTGGTTGGCATGGATATCGAGAGACAGTACCGTGTGGATACTACAGTAACCGTGCAGGAAACGGATTACACGCTGGAAAACTCGATTCAGACCGCCATGGAACAGAATCCCGTCCTGCAGTCATACAAGGCTTCCCTGGACGCTTCCAGGAACAATGTCAGGGCTGCCTGGGGAGGTTTTCTGCCCAATCTCAATTTTAACTTCAGCACTTCATATTATCAGGTGGGGGATTTCGAATTTGGCGAGATTTACAGCGCAAACCATAATTATCGGTATGGGCTTACATTGAGCCTGAACATATTCGACCGCTTTATAACCAAGCGAAATGTCTCGGTCGCCAAGGCCTCTCTCAACACGGATAAATTCAATTTTAATAATTTTGTCAATAATCTAAAGCTTATGGTTACCCGGTCCTACCTGAATCTGGAGAGGGCGCAACTGGCGATGGAGGTTTCGAGCGATAAGCTGGCATCGGCACAGGAGGACTATAAGCTGGCACAGGAAAGATATTCACTGGGCGCGGCCACGATTCTCGATCTTCTCAACGCCGAGGTCTCCCTGAAAACGGCTGAATCTGATCTTATCGATTCGGAGTATAACCTTAATCTGGCTGTTGCTGATCTGGAGAGAGCGCTGGGCAAAATGGAATATTAAGGAGTTATGTTTTGGCGGAGATGAAATCGATTCCAAATAAACGCAGGAAAAAAGGGCGCGGCAGAAAAATAATTATAATACTGGCAGCGATAATTCTTCTTATTGTGGTGCTCTGGCTGATCTGCGCACGGGGTGGCGATTCGGCTACCGAGGTAAACCTGACCGAGGTCGAGACCGGCGATATAATCTCGAAGGTAAATGCCACCGGACGGGTTAAGCCCAAAGCCGAGGTCAATATTCAGGCCGAGATATATGAGATCATAGTCGAAATACCCGTTGAAGAGGGGGATTCGGTCAACAAGGGCGACCTTCTGGTGCGGCTGAAACAGACCTCCTATCAATTCGATGTAGACAAGGCGCGGGCTAATCTGAAAACGGCCAGGGCCAATCTTGAGCAGGCTCGTTCCAACCTCGAATACTGGGATTATCAATACAATCTGCAAAAGGAGCTTTTCAATAAGGGACAGGGATCGGAAGAACAACTGATAAGCGCCAAAGATAAATTCAATTCCGCAAAAGCCTCTGTAGCAGGTGCTGAACAGGCGGTGGAGATTGCGCAAATAGCTCTCAATCAGGCGCTGGATTTTTATGAGAAGACCGAAATCGTATCCCCCATAGATGGTATCGTAACCGACCTAAATTATGAAGTGGGCGAACGCACAATGATAGCCTCACCCAATGTCCCCGGGGCGATTATCATGACAGTGGCCGATCTCTCGGTACTCGAGGTAGAGGTGCGTGTGGATGAGACCGATATCAGGGATTTGAAGGTCGGGCAGGAGGCTGAGGTCGTAATCGATGCTTTCCCGGATACATCCTTTGCCGGGGTGGTAACGAATGTAGGCGCCTCCGCGCAGGTAACCGGCTCGGGATTCACAGAAGAAGTTACGGATTTTCTGGTTACAGTGCAGCTCCTGAATAAATACGAGCTGATAAAACCCAATTTGACCGCTGAGGTGGATATTATCACAGGTGTTGCGGAAGATGTGAAAAAGCTTCCGATTCAGGCGATTGTGGCATTAGACGAACTCCCGGGACAGGAAACCGATGAGGATTCGGGGGAACTCGAGACCGGTTTGCGGGATAGAGTATATGAAGGAGTATTTATTTATGACAACGGCACAGCCAGATTCCGGCAGGTAGAACTCGGAATTCAGGATCAGGCGGATATTGAAATCAAATCGGGACTGGAAGAGAGCGAGACAGTGATTATGGGTCCGTATCGTGCCCTCAGAACGCTTGAAGACGGCGATCCGGTTGTGAAGGAATAGAAAGTAAAGGTTAGCTATGCTTATAGAAACGAAGAATCTCTGGAAAACATACATCATGGGCGTCCAGGAACTGCATGCGCTCAAGGGCGTCGATCTGCAAATCGAAAAGGGCGAATATGTCGCTATCATGGGGCCGTCGGGATCGGGTAAATCAACCCTGATGAATCTGATAGGCTGCCTGGATACTCCCACACAGGGTGATTATTTCCTTAACGGCGAGTCGGTTTCCACGATGAATGACAATGAACTGGCGAAGATCAGGAATAAGGAAATCGGTTTTGTTTTCCAGACCTTTAATCTTTTGCCGCGTGCGAATTCCCTTCATAATGTCGAATTGCCCCTGATATACAGCGGGATCGACACAGGAACCCGACGTGAAATGGCCGCCAAGGCCCTGAGGGAGGTCGATCTTCTGGACTGGGCCGGGCATAAACCCAACGAACTCTCCGGCGGTCAGAGGCAGCGTGTGGCGATTGCACGGGCTCTGGTTAACGAACCCTCGCTGATACTTGCCGACGAACCTACCGGGAATCTGGACACCAAGACCGGGCTTGAGATAATGAAGCTCTTCCGCCGATTGAACGACCGCGGCAATACGATGATTATGGTCACTCATGATCCTGAAATCGCGGAATTCGCGGATCGGATCATCTACATCAGAGACGGGGAAATCGAAAAAGAAGAAAAAAGAAGCGGCCGGGTTCAGGATGTACACTGATGCTATTTGGCGATCTTCTCAGATTATCGTTTGAGGCGCTGCGTGCCCACAAACTCAGAACCTTCCTTACAATCCTCGGAATAGTCATAGGTGTAACCTCGGTCATAGCAATCGTCTCGATTGTCGTTGGTATGAACGAGAAGATCACCGGGCTTATAAACAATATGGGTACCACCACATTTTTCGTCAGCAAGTTCGGTGTGGATGATTACCAGTCCGAAGATGCTTACCGCGAAGCCCGCAAGCGCAAGGATTTGAAATTCAGGGATGTTGAGGCAATTAAAAAAAATTGCGAGTTATGCGAAGAAGTGGGGGCGCGGACAATGACCTTTCGCCAATTGAAACATGGTCCCGAAAAACTGAATAGCGTGGCAATTGTCGGAACTACAAGCAATTTTCTTAAAATAACAGATTTTGAAATCGGTGAGGGGAGAGTCCATTCCGAATTCGAGCAGGACCGCTACCGTCAGGTAGCGTTGATAGGGGATAAAATCAGGGAAGAACTTTTTCCGGGAATGGATCCAATCGGCAAAGAATTGAAAATCGGAATACATAAATACGAGATTATAGGTGTAGCTAAACCCCGCGGTTCGATGCTGGGCGAGGATTTCGATGAATTCGTAATAATCCCGATAACAACACTTTTAAAGAATTATGGCTCTCACAGGTCTGTAGATATTTTTGTCAAGTCGCCTTCCGAGGATGCTATGGATGAGACAATCGACCAGGCCAGAGTGATACTTCGCGCCCGCAGACATGTCGATTTCCAGGATGAAGATGATTTTGCAGTTACGACCTCCGAGGACTGGCTGGAATTTTACGGCAGTGTTACCGGCACGATTCAGGTGGTGGCCGTGGCCATTCCGCTGATTGCTTTGGTGGTTGCCGGAATAGTTGTGATGAATATCATGATGGTTTCAGTGACTGAAAGAACGAGAGAGATTGGAATAAGGAAATCGCTGGGAGCACGTAAGAGGCATATAATGCTTCAATTTCTGTCCGAGGCTCTGATGATGTCAGTATTTGGCGGAGCGCTCGGCATAGCTTTCGGGATTCTCCTGGCCAAAGTACTGACCAATGCGGGCGACTTGCCTTTTGTCATATCAAAAGTGGCTATACTTGGCGGTGTATTTATCTCAACCGGAGTGGGAGTCATTTTCGGGCTTTATCCGGCTATGAAGGGCGCAAGGCTCGATCCGGTAGATGCCATGAGGTTCGAATGATAAATAAACTGGTTCAACTCAAAGAGGGCGTGGTAATTGCCCTGGGATCGATCTGGAGCAACAAGATGCGCTCGTTTCTGACTATTCTGGGCGTATTGATAGGAGTCGCCTCGGTTATAGGCATGGTATCTTTAATCGAGGGATTTAACGCTGCCGTTACCGGTGAAATTGAGGGCATGGGCTCGAACGCAATATTCGTATCCCGCTTCGAGCCAAATACCGACAGAAGCGAACTGGATGAGGAGGAGCGCCGCCGAGAGCCGATCACCATAAGCGAAGCCGAGGCTATACGAGAAAACTGCCCCTCGGTTGCAGCAGTAGCTCCCCAGAACTATATCAGGCTGGAGGGCGGTAATAAGGTCAAATATAAGGACAAGAAATCGCAGGATCCCGCAATTTTCGGCACCTGGCCAGAGTATCAGGAGGTCAACCAGCATTTTGTGGAAAACGGCAGGTTTTTCACAGAATCCGAAAACTTTCACAAGGCCAGGGTAGCCGTTATTGGGAAAGAACTCGCAGAGGGCCTTTTTAGCGCCATTGATCCGGTTGGCAAGCAAATTACTGTTAACAGCGTGAAATTCCTCGTTATTGGAGTCCTTGAGGAACGCAAGAGCCCTCTGGGCGATCAGAACGAGCGTTTTGTAGCGATCCCATTGGGCACTTATGAGAGGCTTTATCCCTGGGAGGAAGCGTTGTGGCTGGTGGCCTCGGCCAAATCGCCAGCTCTGATCGACCGTGCCCAGGAGGAAATAATTCGCGCCCTGAGAATACACAGGGGAGTGCCCTATGACGAGCCTAACGATTTTGCGGTATTCACACAGGAAAGCATTCTGGATTTGTACAAGGATATAACCAGCACGGTTTATATCGTCATGATTGTAATCTCATCAATTGGGCTGATGGTCGGCGGAGTGGGTGTGCTTAATATTATGCTGGTATCGGTGACTGAAAGAACGCGCGAGATAGGAATCCGTAAGGCCATTGGCGCCAGACAGATAAATATATTATTTCAATTTCTGGTTGAAGCTGTAACGCTTTCCTGCTCGGGCGGATTTATCGGCATAGCACTGGGTGTTTTGATTTCTGCAATTGCGACGAGTGCTCTGGGAGTACCGTTTGCAGTGCCATTTTTCGGAATTGTGGCCGGATTCTGTGTGGCAGTTGGGGTTGGACTTATATCGGGCGTATACCCGGCATACAAGGCTGCCCGGGTTGATCCCATTATATCGCTCAGATATGAATAATTCCGCTTAATGCTGTTTTATATTGAACTTAAACGCTAAAAAATTATCTATATATCCAGGTTATTTTTAAACCTATCAGTCGCTTAAGCGTTTCATATTATGGAATGAGGAACTCTTAAATGGAGGTACCGGTGATTATTAGGAAAACGCTTATGATTATTATTGGCATTATTTTTATGATATTGACCACAGGAAACAGCTCTGCTCAGGTAGGGAGTATTGACCTTTTTGAAATGGATGAAAAGAGCTTTAATGTAGATGTTGCCGCTTTCAGGACTGCCGATCAGGATAAGGTCAGGCTGGAGATATATTATCAGATTTACAATGACGGTCTCAGGTTCTTTAAGAAGGGGGATGAATTTGTTGCCAATTATGAGCTTAACGTGGTTATTCTGGGCGAGGACAACAAGCAGTTGACAGGTTCCTCGGTGGAAAGATTCTACCGTCTTGATGATTACAGGGCAACTCGAAATCCCAACGATTTCCTGATTAACATGATGGCTCTAAAGGTTGGCAAGGGTGAATACCGTCTGGTCGCAAAACTAATCGACAAAAATTCGGATAAAATATCATCAATCGAGAGAGATTTTAAAATAGACAATCTTTATACCGATGAGACCGACCTATCGGGAATTCAGTTTGTGAGGGAGGTGCTGGACAAAGACTCGATACCCTCGCGTTTCGATAAGGGTGAAAAGCGGATAATACCGGCCGTCTCGCGCCAGTACGGCGAGGATATCGGCCAGATTTCGATGTATTTCGAGATTTATCACACTGAATCTGAGCCGAAAGAGGCCAGACTTATATATGATATCAAGACTGACCGCGGGGAGAAAACTTATGAAGATGATTTCGAGCTGAACCTGAACAAAAAAATCACCCGCTTCGTAAAGCATATACCGCTCGATGAATTTCTTCCGGGTAGCTATGAGTTGAAAGTGACTCTGGCGGAGCGAAACGGCAAACCGATTTCGACCAGCAAGGCGGAATTCAGCGTGTCCTGGTCACTGGGCGCTCTGGTCAGAAACGATTATGAGCTGGCGCTGGATCAGTTAAAGTTCGTAGCCCATAAAAATGAAATCGATGAGTTGAAGGATGCGCCGGAAGAAGAGAGAGAGGAAGCCTTCTCCAACTTCTGGAAAGAACACGATCCCACTCCGGGAACTCCGCAAAATGAGTTGATGCAGAAATATTACGGCCGTATCAAGTTCGCAAATCGCGCATTTTCCTCTATTCACAGGGATGGATGGAGGACTGATATGGGTATGGTGTACATCATATACGGCAGGCCCGATCATATCGAGAATCATCCGTTCGAGCTCGATCAAAAGCCTTATCAGCTCTGGTATTATTATTCCCTGTCACGCACATTCGGATTCGTAGATGAGAACGGTACCGGCGATTACAGGCTTCAGTTTCCGTATGATGGAAGAAGCGGATTTATTGATGAAAAAATCGATGATTATGATTAAGGAGGAATCTGTATGCATAAATTTTTCATTGCTTCATTGATAATCTTGTTGAGTTTCTCGGCTGTCGGTACGGCTCAGGATTTTGAAGCTCCCGCCGCACCCGAGAAGATAGCATCATGGCTTGATTTCGCAGCCTATCAGATCGACAATTACAAGGAATTCGCACTGGTTGAGTTTTATTATGCAGTTCTGAGACATGACCTGACATTTGAGGATTTTGACACGACCTATGAGGCCGGTATTCAGATTTGGATTGAGATTTTTAATGAAAGCGGCGCTGTGGTAGATACACTTGGCAAAGTCATTGCCACAAGAATAAGCGATCCCACCGAATTGACCAAAAGGAGCTTCAGAGTGATAGACGCTTTGCAGGCCTTAATGCGTCCGGGAATTTATTCGGTAAAGCTTACAGTGGAGGATATAAATTCGCGTCTTGACGGCGAGGAGTTTACCGGGAAATACGGCGAGCGCCAGATAAAGGTGGAAATTCCCGATTTCAGCGATCAATCAAAAATACAGCTCTCGACAATCGAACTTGCCCATAGTATCGAGATGCTTGACGTCGAAGACACGCTAAATGCAAATCCGCTGCATAAAAGCGATCGATATATAGTTCCGAATCCTTCCGGCATTTTTATAAACACAGACTCACTTATGTACTTCTACGCGGAGATATACAATCTCAAATTCGGTGAGGAGATCAGCCGGGACTATTATGTGAATTATATGATTAAAGATGTTGCCGGTAATGTCGTGGCCGACTACGGTAAACGCAAATATTTCAAGCCCGGCACTAGCGCGATTATATCGTCGGCAATCGATATATCCGACCTGCGAGAAGGACGGTTTACATTTTTTCTTGAAGTTGAGGACGGCGAAGATGGAACCACTTCCGAAGCCAGCAAACGCTTCCAGTTGATCTACGAGACCTTTGAACTTGCACCTGCAGTTTCTGAGGCGCAGTTCAGCGAGGAGGATGCGGAACTTATGAAAAAAGTGATGCATTACTATGCCTCCAAGCAGGAGAAGGAATTATATGAAAATGCCAACCTGGAAGGCAAGAAAGAGGTAATCAAATCATTCTGGAGCAGACGTGATCCCAGCCCCGATACTCGATACAATGAGTTCAAGGAAGAGGCTTTCAGGCGATTCCAGTATGCCAACCAGAAGTATTCAGTTAATTTGATCGACAGGGAAGACGGCTGGAAAACCGATCGCGGAAGGGTATATATGCTCTACGGAGAACCTGACGAAATCGAATTCCATCCCTCATCCATGGAAATGGAGCCGTTCGAGCGCTGGCTTTATTACAGCTATCCCAAACAGGGGCAGATATTCTTTATTTTCGTTGATGAAACCGGCTTCGGTAATTTCGAACTGAAGCATTCCAATGCACAGGGAGAGATAGTTGACTACGAATGGGAGCAGCGGCTGGAAACCCGGGACCCGTTTAATACAGGCTTTTGATGGAAGTATATATAAAAAAAGGCCGCTCGGTTTAGAGCGGCCTTTTTTACTGCCAATTTCTAATGTCCTAACGAAGCATCCTTGCTCTTTTCATAAACAACAGGAATGGTATATCTCGTATTCTCCTCATCAGAAAGCTCAATAGTAAACGATTTACCAAATCCCGGAATCTTGTACATTTCAAGATTTTTGAGTTTGAGAGATATTTGGGCTTTTTTGCCGGGCTCGACTTTTTCCGGAAGCGTGATTTCCATAATCTCCGGATCGTACGATACCAGGGACATTTCCAGAGTTTCATCGGAAATATTCTTTGCAGTTACAGGATATTCCTCTTTTTCCTGGCCGATGATTGCATGCACACCAAACGGCGCTATTTCGAGCAGGTGCTGTGCCGAGGTGTCCTCATCGTAGAGCACATAGACCCGAAAACGCAGGCTTTTTTCTTTCATTCTCTGGTCTGAGGTATACAGCCGGGGACTTTTGCTGACAGGGCCGCGGTATCTGCCCGAACTAAATATGATTTCGATTCTGGCGCTGTCGTCAACCGCAATCAGGCGCTTGCGCAGGGGGGTCTTGGTGCAGCCGCATCCGGGTTGTATCCGTTTTATCTCGAGCGTATCGATACCAACATTTTTGAGATAGAATATATGACTCGCTTTTGAATGACCGGGCATATATCCAAAATCAAATAAATCCTCCGAAAGCTTCATCTGGCCGAAATACTGCGCCCGCGGAAGCGAGGTTTTAAGCCTCTGCTGTTTACCGCCCGGATCATCTGCACACAGATTGGGACTTAACAAATAGAAGCACAAAACTGCAGCAATAAGTAAGTATCTCAGCATATATCCTCCTTCAGAATTTCGCAGTATAATAATTTTTATACAAAAGCTGTAAGCGGCAGTTGCATATTTTTCAGTCGCTGATTAGCATTGATATAACAGTATTCGGCAGGAATGAAAATAAAAAAAGCGGCTCCTAACTAAGTTAGGGGCCGCCTTTTACTATAATCTAACTAAAATATCACTCCTTTTTTGCGGTATGGCTTTTGTTCGTACCGGCGTCGATAACATGAATAGTGTTTCCTGTTTTGGTTTGCTGGCCGGACGATTTCAATACTGTGCTGCCCGCCGATCCTCTTGATCTGGAGGAATGCGAGACAGTGGCCTGTTTCTTCTCTTCCTGATAAGTCACAGGAATGGTAAAGCGGGTACTGGCCGAATCGGAAAGCTCGATCGTAAAGGACTTATTGAAGCCCTGGGTTCCGTGAGCTTCGGGATTCAAGAGCTCGATTTCGATTTTGTCGGACTTGCCCGGCTTGACTTTGCCGGGAAGCTTTACATCAAAATACGAATAGCTGGTCGAAACCAGATCCATGGACAGCTCCTCTTCCGAGACATTCGTGACCTCGATTTCGTAAGTGTTCTTTTCCTCTTCACCGATTATTATATCGAGTCCGAAAGGTTCGAAATCCATGAGCGCGTTAAGCATAGGATCGCCTTTCTCAATAATCTCTCCTTTCAGTCTCAACCTCGTTTCGGTAACCGAAGGATCGGATGTGTAAAGACGGGGCGATTTCGAGAATCTTCCGCGTCTCGAACCCGAACTGAATACGATTTCTATCTCAGTGCTGTCACCGACAGCAAGCAGCCTCTTTTTCAAAGGGGCTTTGGTGCAGCCTCAACCGGGGTTTATTTTGATGATTTCCAAAGTGTCGCTGCCCACATTCTTCAGCCAGAATATATGATTAACTCTGGATCTGCGGGGCATATACCCAAAATCGAAGAAATCACCCGAGAGCTGCATTTTGCCGGTGTGAGTAGATGCCGGAACTCCTCTGGGCCTGGAAGTACGGGTATTAGGCTTATTATCCTGATCAGCCTTGGTACCGGCCCACGCGCCTGAGGACGCCAGCAGAAGCAAACAAGTGGTGGATAGGATTAAACGTTTTAGCATAGCTTCTCCCAGAAGTTTATACAGGATGTAGATATATCTCTTTATAAAGAAATTATACAGCCACAATTTATCAAAGTTGCTGAATTAGTCAAGGGAATTTCATATAAAACAATACTATTCTTATCTGGAATATCGACACTATCCTGATAAAATCTAAATTTTTTTATTTTATTGTCGAAAAAAGGATTGACAACTGCACATGCGTGCAGTTATATAGCTGTCAGAAGGAATGAATTTTGAGTTGGGTACAGACTTAAAAGATCAACCCGTCGTACCGCCGGAACCGTCCGCCGGGACGGTTCCGGACTCAAATTGAAGATAATCATATTGATAGAGGGTTATATCGATGGTTAAATCCAGACTAACCGACCGCCAGAAGCAGATATACAACTTTATCTCGGATAAGATCAAAAATTCCGGGTCGCCGCCTACTATCCGTGAGATCGGCAGGCAGTTCGCGATCCGTTCCACTAACGGTGTGCGTTCGATTCTGGATGCTTTGATCACGAAGGGTTATATCCGCAAGCGTCCCGGGCTTTCACGCGGACTGGAGCTGATTGAGGATCATATCTCCTCGTACCGTACAGTTCCGCTGGTGGGAGCGGTGCCGGCGGGCTTGCCGCTTTTGGCGGAGGAGAATTCCGAAGGGTTTTATGCGGTCGACGAATCGTTTTTGCCGACCGGGGATGTTTTCATGCTGCGTGTTACCGGTGAATCGATGATCGAGGCCGGAATCAATGACGGCGATTTTGTGCTGGTAAAAAAGCAGGAGACTGCCGAGGCGGGCGAGATAGTGGTGGCTGTGATCGGCGGCGAGGCCACTGTCAAGCGTTATCGTCCCAGGGATGACGCTATTCACCTCGAACCCGCCAATCCGGAGTTTGTCCCGATCGAGGTGGACAGGGAATCCGGTGAATTTTATCTGGCCGGTAAGGTCATCGGCCTGATGCGCAGAATATAGAACTGACATCTTTGAATCGCGGAAATCTGGGGGTTGTGTTGGAATGTATCAGGATATAGAAGACGACATTGATGTAATCGCACTATTTGAGGGATATAAGCTGAAGCCCCTGAAATTCAGGTGGAACGGCAGAGTCTATAAGATCACAGAGGTAACGGGCGACTGGAAGACCGATGTGGGGCAGTATAAGCTGAGGCATTTCGCGGTTCTGGATGACGCCTCCAATTTCTTTCAGCTCTCATACGATGAAAAGAATTCCCACTGGCTTCTGACAAAGTTGTGGGTGGAATAAAACTAATCAGCAGATTGAACGTTGTATTTACTAAAACCGCAACTCTGTCAATTTAAAAGGAGGAAGTATGGATATCAAGCAGGCGCTGGGAGTTATGCTGAAACAAAATGAAGGTGCAGTGAAAAAGCTGTGGGATAATATTTCCGATGAGGAATCACTTGAACAGGGCAGCGATAACCTGACCCATATCCGCTGGATTGCAGGGCATATTACAAATGCGTTAGGGTACATGGTCAATATAGCCGGGGGCACTCCGCAGATACCCACCGGATGGGACGATTTGTTCCGGGGTGGACAGGAGATGGAGAAGGATGCCTCCAAGTATCCCTCGATGGATGAGATTCGGGCAGATTTCGATCTCAATTGCAAGGAGCTGTATAAAGCTCTGGAAAATATTCCTGTCAAGGAACTCGAGACCGCAAAGGAGATTGCCCCGGATTGGAATATCCCTCCCCAGGAGGCCTTGCTGTTTCTGGTCAATCATGAGTTTTATCATGCCGGACAGATTTCAACTATGCGGAATATTCTCGGCAAAGAACGCGCCTTTGGATAGAGTGCCATGAAACGTGTGATCCTGCATATCGATATGGATGCTTTCTTCGCCCAGGTTGAGCAGGTAAAAAATCCTGCACTGAGAGGCAAGCCGATTATCGTTGGGGGTGATGCGGGTCACAGGGGAGTGGTGGCGACCTGTTCCTATGAAGCTCGGAAATACGGAATCCATTCAGCCATGTCCTCGGCCGAGGCCAGGCGAAGATGCCCGCATGCCATCTTCGTGGGGGGCAATCTGACTAATTATGTTTATATCTCCGCACAAATTCAGGATACCATGAATTATTATACGCCGATTGTGGAACCTACCTCGATTGACGAGGCCTATTTGGATATCACCGAATCATATCATCTTTACGGCACTCCCGAGAAACTTGCACAGGACTTAAAAGACAACATTAAGAAAAGACTCCATCTGACTTGTACAGTGGGGATTGCGGAGAATAAGCTGCTTGCGAAAACAGCCTCGGATATGAATAAACCTGACGGCTTGAATACTCTCTGGATGCACGAGCTCGAGGAAAAGTTCTTTCCAATGGAGATAAGGAAGCTGCGGGGTGTAGGTCCTCAAACAGAGAAAGCGCTCAAAAAATTAGGGATCAATACAATACGCGATTTGAAGGATTATCCCGAAAAGAAACTCAGTCAGCATTTCGGACTGCACGGGGAGCATCTTAGCAAGATGGCTCACGGTCTGTCGGATACACCTGTTCACAGCTTCGAGGAAATGGAGGATGAAAAATCGATGTCGCATGAGCATACGCTTTATGAGGACACCTCGGACATGATCTTCCTGAAATCTTTGATGATAACATTGACAGACAAAGTAGTTGCAAGATTGAAAAAAGCACAGTTTCTGGCCAAGACCGTCAGGCTGAAAATCAGGTACTCCGATTTTTCCACCATTACACGCGAGGTCACGCTTAATTCCATGACAGATGACGTAAATATAATATATAAAACAGCCCTGAGCCTTCTGCCGGTTGATGATGTTGTTACCAATAAAGTACGTCTCGTGGGAGTGGGGGTAACCAAGCTTCATGAAGCGGTTGAATCGCCCCAGATAGAATTATTCGCAGAAAGCTCAATTTCAAAAAAACGGAGATGCGGGGATGTTGTCGAGGACATTCGGGACAAATTTGGTAAGTTTTCTATCGTCCGTGCTTCAAGTCTTCCATACAGATGGGAGCATTAAATAGCCTCCGAGTTTTCTTGACTAATACGGTATTTATCGTATCTTTCGGCCGGAGGTTTGATATGAGCGATTCTACTATGGAATTTTCAAATGAAGTGATAACAAAATGGCCCTTTTCAGACAGAGCGTCTGCGATAAAAGCCAATGTTATTAGAGAGATTTTAAAGATATCATCGCGTCCCGGAATCATCAATTTCGCGGGCGGTTTGCCTGCCGCGGAGCTTTTTCCGGAAACGCACTTAAAAGCCGCTTCAGAGAAGGTCTTTGAGAAACATGGTCCCAAGGCTTTGCAATATTCTCTGACCCAGGGAATTATGGAGCTCCGGGAGATTCTGGCCGAACGGGCCTCGACTCCGGAGATGAAGTTCAATTCCGATTCGATTCAGATTACCACCGGCTCTCAGCAGGCTCTGGACCTTATCGGTAGGGCCTTTATCAATCCCGGTGATTATGTCCTGACCGAGGCTCCCACATATCTGGGCGCATTGAGCGCCTTCAACTTCTACCAGGCGCGTTACTGCACAGTGCCTATGGATGATGAGGGGATGATCGTGGAGATGGCCGAGGAGAAAATCAAGGAATGCAAGCCCAAGCTGATTTATGTGGTGCCCAATTTCCAGAATCCCTCCGGCATAACTATGAGCGCCGAAAGAAGAGAGGCATTGGTGGAGCTTGCCGCCAAATACCAGATTCCGATTATCGACGATAATCCTTACGGCGAACTTCGTTATTCGGGCGATCCCGCACCGTCTTTAAAGACTCTGGGCGGCAATGCTGTCATCAGCCTGGGAACATTCTCCAAGATTATCTCGCCGGGTGTCAGGATTGGATGGGTGGCGGCCTGTCCCGAAGTGGCCGCTATGATCGAGCGTGTCAAGCAGTCAACTGATCTTCACAGCACGACTTTCACACAGTATCTGGTCTATGAGTATATCATAGCCGGACATCTGGACAACCATATCGAGCTGATCAAGAAGGAATACCGCAAGCGCCGGGATATTATGCTCAATACGATGGCCAATGAATTCCCTCAGGATGTTAAGTTTACGCGTCCACATGGCGGATTATTCCTCTGGATCACTCTGCCTGAGGGCATCAGCGCCAGCGAAGTTTTTGACAAAGCCGTCGATGCCGGTGTGGCATGTGTGCCCGGCAAGCCGTTCTACCCGCACAATGATAATGACCAGAGCTTCCGGGTAAACTTCTGTCATGCCTCGGAAGATAATATTGTCGAAGGAATCAGGCGACTGGCCTCGGTTTTAAATAAGGTTGTAGTTTAAGAACAATTAAAGAAATTCTGTAAAAGCCCCGTTTAACGGGGCTTTTTTTATGCTTGCAGAATCGGCATTAATTTTCAATATTGGCGCTTTGGATTGAGACGAAAATATGAAGAGACTTCAGTTTACAAAAATGCACGGCCTGGGCAACGACTTTATCTTCGTTGATGGAGTCGTGAGAAAGCTTCCGCGTATGAAATGGTCTAATCTTGCAGTCAGAGTCTGCGAACGTCTGACCGGTGTCGGCGCCGACGGCCTGATCCTGATGCTCCCGTCACGTAAAGCGGATTTTCGGATGCGGATATTCAATTCCGACGGCAGCGAGGCGGAGATGTGCGGTAACGGATTCCGCTGTATGATCCGGTTTTTACATGATAAACGTTACACATCAAAGAAAAAGATTCCGGTGCAGACATTAGCAGGCACTATCACTGGAGAAGTTGTCAAATCATCGAAATCCGATTTTAAGGTAAGGGTGGCAATGGGAAGCCCCGAGTTCAGATCTGAAAAGATTCCGGTTAAAATATCCCGACTGGAGTTGATTGACGGGAAGATCAAGGTCGGATCGGATTCATATATCGTGACCGCCGTGTCGATGGGAAATCCTCATGCGGTCTTGTTTATGGACTCATTGAAGATTGATTGGCGCTCGCTGGGTGCGAAGCTTGAGATGCATCAGAGGTTTCCTGAGAGGGCCAATGTCGAGTTCGTTAAAATGATAAATCGCAGAAAAATCGAGATGATAAGCTGGGAGAGAGGCGCGGGACCGACCATGGCCTCCGGTACAGGAGCCTCGGCGGCTGTGGCGGCCGGTATCAAAACCGGACGACTTGACTACAAAGTTGAGGTTAAATTCGAGCTGGGATCGCTTATTATAGAATACGATAAAGAGGAAAACCAGATATATAAGACCGGCCCGGCGGAATACTCCTTCTCAGGAACTTACTATTACTGATCTTAATTCATTGGTTTTTGTTGATTTAAGAACAATTTTAGATTATAGAAAATAGCGTTATGAATGATTTTATATTAGATGATATAGCAGCGCTTTTAAAAGATGCGGTTGATGCCTCGGAAGATGAGATAAAGCGCAATATCGAGCTTCCAAAAGTCAAAGAGCATGGCGATTTCGCATTTCCCGCATTTTTTCTGGCGAAGATAATGCACATGGCGCCGCCCAAAATCGCGCAGGGGATATTGTCGAAAATAGAGGATAAGCTGCCGTTCGGAAGTGTTGAGTCTGCCGAGTTGGCGGGACCGTATCTTAATTTCAGAATTTCTCCGCAGATATTATCCGAAAAGATGCTGGTGGAAATCTTTGATCAGGGGCAGAAGTTCGGCTCCTCGGATGAGGGCCGGGGCAAAAATATCACTATCGATTTATCTTCTCCCAATATAGCCAAGCCGTTTCATGTGGGGCATCTGCGTTCAACGGTGGTCGGAAGCTGCCTATATCGGCTGTTTGAAAAACTGGGCTATAATTGCATCGGCATAAACCATCTGGGCGACTGGGGCACTCAGTTTGGCAAGTTGATTGTGGCATACAAGAAATTCGGCACTGAAAAGTTGTTTGAAAAGGAGCCGATTTTCGCCTTGCTCGATCTCTATATTCGTTTTCATAAAGAGGCCAAGGAAGATTCCTCGCTTGAGGATCAGGCGCGTGAGGAATTCAAGAAGCTTGAACGTGGCGATGCCGAGGCAACCGAAATCTGGAAAACATTTTACCAGTACAGTCTTGAAGAATATAAACGTATCTACGGCATACTTAACGCCACAATCGATGAGTACACCGGGGAGTCTTTTTATAACGATAAGATGGAAGATGCCTTGAAGCTTCTCGAGGAAAAAGGGCTGACCCAAATCAGCCGTGATGCGTTGATTGTCGATCTGGAGGAATACGGTCTGGGAGCGGCGCTTTTAAAAAAATCGGATGAGGCAACATTATACCTAACCCGCGATTTGGCTGCGATTCTTTACCGCAAGAAAACATTCGACTTTGCTAAAATGCTTTATGTGGTCGGTTCTGCTCAGGCTTTGCATTTCAAACAGCTCTTTAAAATCGTTGAGCTTCTGGGATACGACTGGCACGAAAACTGCCATCATGTGGAGTTTGGATGGATTAAATTCGGCAAGGAGATGATGTCGACCCGTGAGGGCAATATCGTCTTTTTAAATGATGTGATAAACCGCGCAAAGGAACTTGCAAAGGAGATTATTCTCGAGAAGAATCCGGATATCGAGGATGTCGATAAGGCGGCCTTGCATATCGGTGTGGGCGCTGTGATTTATGCCGACCTGGCGGTCAGACGCAATCACGATATCAATTTTAGCTGGGAGGATGCGCTTAATTTCGACGGCAATACGGGACCGTATTTGCAGTATACTCATGCGCGTCTGGCAAGCCTTGAAAGGAAATTCGGAAAAGAAGTTACCGATGAAATCGATTTTGCACTTCTGAAGGAGCCGGAGGAAAAGCAGCTTATGCTGACTCTGTACCGATTCCCGCAGAAGCTTAAACTGGCTGCGGATGAATACGAACCATCAGTGATTTGTGGTTATCTGTATGAGCTTTCGCAGAATCTGAACAGCTTCTACCAGAAACACAGAGTGATAACCGACGACACCGCGCTTACCAAAGCGCGCATGCTTCTGATGCGATGTGTGCGAATTGTAATGAAGGAAGGCCTGCAGATTCTTGGACTTGAGCCAATGGAGAGAATGTGATGAAAAAAGCAGCGATCGATCCCGGCAAACTACTAAACATTCCCGGCTACGAAAGCCATACACTCAATGCCATGGCGCTGGCATTAAAGACGGATAAGGAATTGATTATAGGTAACGCATATCCGAAGATTGACCTGGATAAATATAGGCCAATTTTGAGTGCAAGAGGTTTTGAGGCTGAGTATGGCAAAAACGATATAAGGTTGAAAAAGGTAGAGAAGGCTCAAGACAGCCTCTCCTCTGGGAGGCTCTATGATTTGGATGATCCGGTAGCGCTTCTGGCGGCGGTAAAGCTTAGAAACCCGGTGAGATTTCTTGTAGAGGACAGCGAGGATTTTGAGAGGAAATATCTCATTCTCAGGAGGCTGGGAGTTGAGTTCGGGGAAATAGAAAAGATGCACGATAAGAATACTCTAACCATAGTGGACTTCAAACCTGTCAAAGTCAAATTCAGCTTTCAGGAAAGCAATTTTTATATGGCTGATTATGTCGGCCTTATCTGCTCTTTATGCGATCTGGAGACCGAGTTTTTATCAAAAATCGATGTCGTAAAGCCGCTTGCTGAATTTATATATCCGCTTGAGCTAAAACTTGAGAATCTTCAGAAGCCAGCTGAGGAAACCGATGAGCTCGAGAAACGTCTTCGCAAACTGCAAAAGCATAAGCAGGATGAAAGGCTGCATTACCGCATAAAAGGTATTACCGGAGAGACAAAAAACAATCTCTCACTTCCGTCCGACCAATTTATAACTGCTCTGGCGGCAGTGATGGCTGCAATTGATTCGGATGAGGATGCATACTTAGGGCCTCTCAATGATTTCGATGGTGATAAGGCTTTTGCAAAAATCCTTACAAAGCTCGGTGTAACCTGCGAAATATACAGGCATACTGCCGATGATAGCGATCCCCGGAATTATCTAAAAATCGTTCAGTGCGATTTAAAGGGGCGAAAGATTGATGAAGCATTGATGAGAGAATTCACAACAGGTTTCGGACCGCTGGCGATCCTGACATCATTTGCCGACGACAAAACAATCCTGCGCGGATTGCCGTCGTCAAGCTCATTATGGCAGTCGCGAATTTCCAGTGTTTCCGATATTCTTTCCACAGCCGGTATTCGGGTAGGAGAGGTCGAGGACGGATTCGTAATAGAGCCTCCCAATGAGAGGGGAGATATTATCTATCAGGTTTTCGATGATCCGTATCTTCAGCTTGCCCAGCTTACCGCCGGGATTTTGATCAATGAGAAGCCGCTGACGACGGAATTCTTCAAACCGATGACAAGATATCCGCACTTCCAGTTTATCCTCGATAAAATTCGACCTCGCTCAAAATCCCTTGCCAGTTAGACGATTTTGGCGTAATTTCCCGCTATTTACCGAAGGGAGATCGAGTGCATACCGAAGCAGGATTGAGAGCCGACCGGCGCCATAAGCTTATCACCGAGGGCTCGATCCATAAGACATTCTTTATCCTTGCCGGCCCGGCAGTTGCCACCATGTCGATGGAGTTCATTCTTCACCTGACTGATATGATCTGGGTCGGAAGGATAGGCGGTCCGGTGCCGGTTGCAATCGTGACCTCCAGTATGTTTTCGCTCTGGATTGTCTGGTCGCTGATATCGGTGCTGACCGTGGGAGTAGTGGCAATAGTCTCCCGATATTTCGGCGCCAAAAATTATGACCAGGCCAGCTATGCCTCCTCGCAGGCAATTGGACTGGGTCTAACTTCCGGCGTAATAATCACCATAACCGGAGTCGCGGCAGCACCTCTGGCGTTTATGATAATGAACACCTCGCCCGAGGTTACAGCCGGGGGAATTACATATCTACGAATCCAGTTTTCAGTATCACTGATCTTTATAATGATAGAATTGCTGGGATCGATATTCCGTGCAACCGGCGATACCAAAACCCCGATGCTTATCAGTTTTGTGGCGGTGGGCGCTAATATAATCCTCGATCCGATTTTTATTTTTGGATGGGGGCCGTTTCCCAGAATGGAAACCACAGGTGCGGCGCTGGCCTCGGCTGTGGCTATCTCGATTGCAGGGCTGGTTTATGTAGCAGTTCTGAAGGCCGGGAAGCTGTCAATCGGAATTGATTTATCATCGATCAAAAAGCCGGATATTCGTCTGGGATGGCGCATTACGAAAATCGGCATGCCACTCTCGATAGCAGGAGTGCTTTTTTCTCTGGTGTATTTTTTCATTAACCGAATCGCGACTGAATTCGGCGATGTTGCAGTTGCCGCGCTTGGTATCGGCAATCGATGCGAATCGATATCATACCTGCTCTGTTTCGGAGCATCTCAGGCAACAGCAACAATGGTGGGCCAGAACCTGGGCGCAGGTAAACCGGATCGCGCCGAGAAATCGGGATGGTATTCGCTTTTTTACACCGGTATTTTTACCGGCGTTATCACAATTCTATTTTTGACAATCCCGGATACTATAACACGGCTATTTATCGACGATCCCCGGGTGGAGCCTCTCGTCAGGAATTACCTGATGATTATCGGTGTCTCGCAGGTTTTTATGGCCTCCGAAATAGTAATGGAAGGGGCTTTTTCCGGCGCCGGGGATACATTACCTCCCATGCTGGTGGGAATATCATGGTCTCTTTCCAGAATTCCGCTGGCATATATACTCTGTTTCCCGCTGGGATTTGGTGTTGACGGTATCTGGTGGGTGATCTCCGGTACAACTATTATAAAGGGTACAATCATTGCTGTCTGGTTCAGGCGCGGCAAATGGAAACTCAAGAATGTCTGAGAACTTGACATTGGATTTTTTAGAGGGCATATTTGAACTGGTGCTATTATGAAAAAAGTCGGCTACTTATTTGATCCGGTCTATCTTGAGCACAGGCCGGATAGCTATCATCCCGAAAACCCGCAAAGGCTGAAGGCAATTGATGACGCTGTTGAAAAGTCCGGCCTGAAAAGCGATCTTGTTCTGATAAAAGCCGAACCCGCATCAAAAGAGGATATACTTTTAAATCATACAGAGGAATATTATAAACGGGTCGAGGCCACGCAGGAAATCGAGTTCGGTAATTTCGATCCGGATACATATTTTTGTAAGGATACATACAAGGCCGCTATGCTTGCGGCCGGTGGATGTATCAAGGCCGGGAAGATGGTGATGGAGGGAGAGCTTAATTCGGCCTTTTGCGCGGTAAGGCCGCCGGGGCATCATTCAGAGCAAAGCTATACCAAAGGTTTTTGCATTTTTAATAATATCGCTATTCTTGCCCAAAGGCTGATCTCCGACTATGGCCTGAAACGAATTGCCATCCTGGATTGGGACGGCCATCACGGCAACGGCACACAGCATGCATTTTATGATACCGATCAGGTGCATTTCACCAGTATGCATGCCTTTCCATTTTATCCCGGAAGCGGATCGTCAAATGAAACGGGTGAGGGCAGAGGCAAAGGCTTCACTCTTAACTTTCCGTTGGGCCTGGGGGCGGGAGATAAGCTCTATCTGGATCCGGTCAGGGATGAATGGATTCCTGCTATGGATAAGTATAAGCCGGAAATCATTCTCGTGTCCACTGGCTATGATGCATTCACGGCAGATCCATACGTTTTTCTGGACGTATCCTCGGAGGCCATCAGCGAGGTTTGTAGAATTGCGAAAAATTTTGCGGAAAAATATTGCGATGGAAAAATTATTTTAGTTCTCGAAGGGGGCTATGTTCTTGATTATATTGGCAAAGCAGTTGTTGATCATTTAAAGATTTTGATGGAGTAGGATATGTCTGATAAGATAGTACGATTCGAGGCCGATTCGGAAATTCACTGGGGCCTTTATGATGATAATGAAAATACGGTCAGTGTTATTGAGGGTGATCTGTTTGAAGGATATAAGGCCACAGAAACAAAATTTGGATTTGAGGATATCAAATTGCTTGCCCCGGTTCAGCCTGAGAAGATTATCTGTGTCGGTTTGAATTATCATAAACATGTGAGCCATTCACAGTCAGCCGACAAAGCGCCCGAGGAACCGCTTTTATTCATGAAGCCGCCCAGTTCTCTGATCGGGCATGAGGACACGATAATCTATCCGGATTTCGTGGATCGTGTTGATTACGAGGCGGAGCTTGGCGTGGTAATCGGAAAACGGATTAGGAATGTAAGTCCCGAGGAAGCCAGGGATGCAATCTGGGGATTAACCTGCGTAAATGATGTAACCGCACGGCATCTGCAGAAGAAGGACGGCCAATGGACTCGCGCCAAGGGCTTCGATACATTCTGCCCGGCCGGACCATGGGTGGTAACCGATGCCGACTGGTCTGACCTTAAAGTAGAAGCGTATTTAAACGGCGAATTAAAGCAGTCGGGACGAACCTCGGAGCAGATTTTCAAACCGGATTTATTGATCTCGTTTATTTCGAAAGTCATGACCTTGAAACCAGGCGATTTAGTTTCAACCGGCACGCCCCAGGGTATTGACCCGATGAAGGTCGGAGATAAAATCGAAGTAGTTGTGGAAAATGTTGGCAGACTAATAAATCATATAGGAGAGTAAGATGGCAGGAAAATCAAAGGCATCGATGTGTGTGCATGCCGGAGAAGAGAAGATGGAGTTTGCCGGTGCGGTAGTTCCGCCGGTATTCAATACCTCGACCTATGTTTTCAAGAACATGCAGGAACTGAGGGATTATGTGAAGGGCGATAGCCCATATTATCTGTACTCGCGCTACACTAATCCAACAGTTGAGGCAGCCGAAACCAAACTTGCAGCCCTCGAGGGCGGGGAGAAGTGCCTGATCGTATCCTCGGGGCAGGCTGCAGCCGGGACTGCGGTAATGGGTATTCTTCGAGACGGCGATCATATGGTGGCAACACCCACGCTTTACGGCGGCGTCTTCAGCCTCTTCAGCGAAATAATAAACAAGACCGGACTTCAGGTGGATTTTGCCGAATCGACTTCCGTCGAAGATGTAAAAAATGCTGTTAAACCGAATACTAAGATTATCTACACCGAGACACCCACAAATCCGAATCTGACAGTGGTTGATCTCGAGGGTATTGCGGAAGTTGCCAAAGAGCATGATGCAGTCATGATGGTTGACAATACATTCGCTACACCCATCAACCAGAATCCGCTTGAGCTTGGCGCAGATATTGTCATACATTCCGGCACCAAATATCTGAGCGGCCATTCCGATCTGGTCTGCGGCGCGATTATCGGACCGCATAAATACATGAAAACGATTTATGAGTACCGCAAGAATATGGGTACCAATCTTGATCCGCATGCGGCCTTTATGCTTCTCAGGGGCATGAAGACATTGGCGGTCCGGGTGGAGAGGTCCTGCCAGAACGCCATGAAAGTGGCGGAATTTCTGGAGAATCATCCCAAAGTTCGCAAGGTCAGGTATCCGGGATTGCCCTCATTCCCGCAGCATGATATGGCCAAGAAGCAGATGAGAAATTTCGGGGGCATGGTCTGTTTCGAGATCGACGGCGGCCTGGATACCGTGGGAAAGGTTATCGAAGCTATGGAAATTTATATTCATGCCACTTCGCTGGGCGGTGTGGAATCGCTGGTTTCGATTCCGGTTCTGACCTCGCATATAAGCTATTCTCCCGAGGATCTCAAGAGGGCGGATGTGAATGACGGTATGATTCGGCTTTCCTGCGGCATTGAAGATGCCGACGATTTGATTGAAGACCTGGATAATGCATTAAAGCAGGCGTGATAAACTCCGGAATATATCAATTATTGATTGAATTGCCGAGGAGCTGCGTTATCGAGGTCGGCAATCTGGGCGAGATCGAATTCTCTCAGGGATTGTATATCTATACGGGAAGCGCCAAGGCAAATCTGAGAGAAAGAATATCGCGGCATTTTAGAGAAGAAAAGCGTTTTCACTGGCATATCGATTATCTCCTCCGTGAGGGGGAGATAATCGCCTATAACCTGCAAAAATACGGGCTGGGTCTTGAGTGCAAAACGAATCTGAATACCTGTAATCCAAGACCCACTGCCAAATTCATTCCCGGATTCGGATCATCGGACTGCAAATGTGTGTCTCATCTCGTTTTTATTGTGCCTGAATAAACTATGGATATGCCGGGTTGTATAACTGATGTGACTGTTTTTTGTTGAAGACTGGTAAGATGGGCAATAAATTATCCTGTATGTTACGGTTATTTATTTTGGGGATAATTTTTATGATTATCTCCGTCTCGTCTTTGTATGCGCAGGATGATGAGATCATCCTCGAACATGCCGACAGTTCCCGCACGTTCATCTATTCCGATTCGATGGTTACGTATTTTTATAGCGATGTCCATTTCCGCAAGGGCAATGCCGAGATTTTTGCCGACAGCGTATTCTTTTCAACCGCAGGCAACTACCGTTTCATGGGCAATATCCGCTTCGCGGACAGCGCCAGAATTATAAACACAGACCTTCTATTATATAGTGAGGAGACCGATATCTTCCGGGCTTTCGGAAGCTCCCGCCTTATAGATCTTGGCGAGAATATTACTCTGGACGGTGATTCGGTCTATTTCGATAATGAGACCAATGTCCTGACTGTAACAGGCGATCCGTATATAATCTTTAATAACAGCGATCCGCGAAAGATGATAAAAGTCAACTGCGACAGTCTTGTATTCTATTCCGAGGATAATTATGGCGAGGCTTATGATAGTGTGGAGATAACCAAGGGCAGTCTGACAGCATACTGCGGCAAGGCCCTTTTGATGCCGGACTCCAATTATCTCAGCCTGGTGGAAAATCCCCGCGCCTACCAGAACCAGAATACAGTCTTTGGCGATTCGATGTCGATCTATCTCGAGAATGATCTTCTGGATTATATAGATGTCTTACAAAATGCCGAGGCGGTCTACAAGCAGGCTTCCAAACCGTAAGCGCCTGTTGCCAGTGGGCCTCGGCCTCATTCTCCCGGCC
>CAZBZV010000019.1:0-58524 GCA_964496505.1 uncultured Ignavibacteria bacterium
CGGCGGACCAGAGCCTTTACCAGTACTGGCATGCGGTGATGCCAATACAGATGCGGCCGTTAATGTATCTGATGTAATATGGATAATTAATTATGTCTATACAGGGGGTGCGCCCCCGGGAGATTGTTCGCCAGGATCATGGACCGGCCAGGGCGGAAATTGTTGTCCATTTTAACTTGATTAACTATTTTTGTCTATTAAAAATCGTCCTTATCTTCTCGACCTCATCGGGTTTGAGGCGATTTGGCCTGCCCATAAGGCTGGCGTAGAAATAGACCAGCGCCTGATACTCGCAGGTCTCGATTTTCAGGTAGGCCTCCTCCAATGTCGTCCCGCTTGAGGTAACTCCATGCTGTTTAAGCACGAAGATATCCGAGCCGGGGAGATGCGCCTCCATCAGGCTGGGCAGATCATCGGTCGAGGGCGTGGCGTATTCGATCCAGGCGATATTATCCAGCATAATCACACCTTCGGGCAGAATATCCGCATGAAAATGCTTGCCAGCCACCGAAATTGCGGTCGTGACCGGCGGGTGCGCATGCACCACAGCCATAGCATCATGATCGTTATTATATATCGCCAGATGCATCTTGTATTCGCTTGAGGGGGCGCCGGTGCCCATCAGCTTGGAACCGCCCATATCCAGAACAACCAGCTCATCGGCATCAAGCATCCCCTTGGGACGGCCTGATGGCGTTATCAGGATTTTATCACGTTCAATCCGGCAGGAGATATTGCCGTCACTGCCGGCCAGAAAGCCCTTGTCGTACAAAAGCTTTCCGATCCGCACAATCTCTTGCCTGAGTTGAAATTCATCTTGCATACCTGAAAGAAAGATGCTTAGAGAGGAAATGTCAAGATAATAGAGAATATCTATAGAAATCAATTTCTGGGTGGCCGGGTCAAACTGGTTTGGCCCGGATGAAAAGCATGACCCAAGCCAGCTTGGACATGCCACCCTTCGTGTGCGGCGTATGTCCTCATGCGCCGCGTCAGGCGTTGTGCACGGGGACGTACACAACGCACTAGATTCAAACATGGTGCAAGGGTGCCCCATCCCCGTCAGGCCGATTTATCGGACTGTAAGGGGTGGGGTTGTTATCATCAGGAGACCCACCGCTAAACACAGTGGGGCACCCGCTATATTTGGACCGGATGAAAAGCATGCCCAAGCCAGCTTGGGCATGCCACCCTTCGTGTACGGCGTATGTCCTCATGCGCCGCATTAGGCGTCGTGCACGGGCATGTACACAACGCACGAGATTCAAACATGGTGCAAGGGTGCCCCAGCCCCGTCAGGACGATTTATCGGACTGTAAGGGTGGGATTGTTATCATCAAGAAGCCCACCGCTAAACGCAGTGGGGCGCCCCCTTATATTTGGACCGGATGAAAAGCATGCCCAAAGCCAGTTTGGACATGCCACCCTTCGTGTGCGGCGTATGTCCTCATGCGCCGCCTTAGAACGTTGTTCACGGGGACGTACACAACGCACGAGATTCAAACGTGGTGCAAGGGTCAAGGGTGTCCCATCCCCGCAAGGCCGATTTATCGGACTGTAAGGGGTGGGATTGTTATCATCAAGAAACCCACCGCTAAACGCAGTGGGGCACCCGCTATATTTGGACCGGATGAAAAGCATGACCCAAGCCAGCTTGGGCATGCCACCCTTCGTGTGCGGCGTATGTCCTCATGCGCCGCATTAGGCGTTGTGCACGGGGACGTACACAACGCACGAAATACGGAGCATCCACTGAAATTCATAAATAATGCGCGCTATAGCGCATTGCACCGCAACGATTTACAAATTTGCGCAGAAATAAGCCTTGCGTAACGGCTTTTGGCTGCGTAGATTGGGTGAGATGGAGAGAGGGCAATTGAAAAAATCTCTATCAATTTGACACAATGAAGGTCGCCCCCATGAGGCTGGATCCCACGCCGAGACCTCAGCAATGAGCAGCGGGGAGTAAATGCCCAGGCGGCTATAAAAGCCCTTTACCGTATTGGTTTGGGAGTTTTTTTTCAAGTCAAATCCCTCTCTCTCCAAATTTTAAGCCGCGCCCTTTGGTGCGGCTTTAAATTTATTGAGAGGAGGCAAACTGCTGGAATTTGCGGTAGAAACGAAGCCCCTCAAGATCGCGCCTGACCTCGCCGGTGATATTCTTCAGATTGAATCCGGCCACAACTGTCTGCTGTTTGACATATTTCTTGAACTGGCTCATCCAGGCTGCCACAGCCTCGGTGCTGTATGAATCCAGACGGGATTCGGAGCCTTTGATCAGGATTACGGTGGCGTTATGCTCAACCGTAAAATGCTTCAGGTCGGGATACTGCTCCACAAGATCGTTTTTTGCCTCGCGAAGCATCTGGGCCAGTTGGAATTGCGAGATAGTATCGGTGAAATGCTGCACTATAAGATTGATTGTCTTCAAAAGTGTAAAGACGGATTCCTCAGTAAATATGGCTTCTTTCTGATCGGGCTCGGAATATGCACGATTATCGAGTGCGACCAGAATCGACTTCAAGACCAGATCCAGGGTCGGAATATTCAGATCATCCTTGGCCACGATCAGCACTGCATAGGTTTCGGTGGCCTTGATAATCAGCCATCCCCGGCTGAGTTTTAACCTGAATTTGGAAGGGCCGTCAATAAAGCTCAAAATGTCCATAAACTTTGTCCGCAGGGAATCCCGGAACTTCTCGTCAAAACTGGCAGGCATAATCATACGCGCCTCATCCATATTGCGATCATAAATAATCGCGCCGGATACGCCCACAACTCCTCGTATCTGTTCCAAAAGATTCTGCACCTTAAGCCGCCTTCAAAAAAGTTAACACACGTTTAGCAGTATCCTTGGGTGAAGCCTCCTCGTCCAGAACGATTATCAGGAAGCTGTCCCGGTAGCGGAAAATCATGATCCGATCCTCGTCCAGCACAAGATAAGCCTCATCCATACTTCCCCAGCGGGTCATATGATCCAGAAATTCCACCAGCTCGAACAGCCGCTCGAAAAGCTGCACCTTCTGCATCTCGATCTCTTCTTCCCGAAACGGGGTCATCAAACCATCGGCGGAAAGGAGAAAGGCCCGCGCCACTCCCTCGAGATCGATTATATTGTCGAATTCGACATCATTGCCCGCAGTCTTGGAGTAATTCAGAATGAATTCCTGGTTGGACTTGATTATTTTCTCGACCTCGTTATGCTGGCGGTTGATATACTTGCCCACCATGGTCTGCTCTTCTTCAGTCTCGAGCTGCCCTTTCCATTCCTTCTGAATTTTATGAATTACAACGCCATCAAGGATAACCGAGGTGGTTATTCGCGCTTTGGGATGCCAGGCGAATTCCGTCTGGATCTGGATCATGTAATCCTGCCCGGAGACTTTGGAAAGCCTTCCGGGCGGTTGATATTTGCTCATTTTACATTGACGATTTTAGCACTTGGAATAGCCGCACGACGGGCATACCAGACAGCCCGACTCGTGCTGGATACGCCCGCCGCAATCGGGACAGGCTTCCAGATTAACATCGCGATCAACCTTATGATGACCATTTCCAAAATGCTTTTTTAAGATCTTCGCTATAGCATCGGGTATCGACATCACCATCTCACCTTCCTGGTAAATTGGGGATGCCCCGCCAATGCCAACCAACTGATCTATTATATCGTCAATATCGACGCCTGATCTTAGCGCCAAAGAGATTAATCTTGAAATTGCCTCGGTATCCGCCATGGTTGAAAAACCGGATTTTCCAATCTGAGCGAAGACCTCGAACGGCTTATTTCCGAATTTGTTGATTGTTATATAGAGATTGCCGTAGCCGGTGACTATCTTATCGGTAAAACCGTCCAGTGTGGCCGGTCTCTCCTTGGGCATAACTTTCTGCGGAGGAAGCGGCTCGGCCTCGGCCTGTTCTGTCGCTTGCTGCTCCTTGGGAGTTTTGCCGGTGGAGAGAACCTGGTTTTGGCGGCTGCCGTCACGATAGATCGTCACACCCTTGCATCCGGTCTTATAGGCCTGCCAGTAGGCGGTGCGGACATCATCCTCGGTAGCCTCATTGGGCAGGTTGATAGTCTTCGAGACCGAGCTGTCGCAATGTTTCTGGAAGGCGGCCTGGGTGCGGATATGCTCCTCAGGGGTAACATCTGCGGCCGTCACGAATATCCGCTTGACATCCTCGGGAATCTCATCGAATTCCTTAAGCGAATTCGACTCGGCAATTCGTTCCATCAATTCCTTGGAATAAAATCCGCGCTCCTTGGCAATTTTCTCGAAAAGCGGATTGACTTCGATCAACTTGGTGTTGTCCATAACATTACGGACATAGCTGACCGCAAAATAGGGCTCGATACCGGAGGAGCAGCCGGCGATAATCGAGATAGTTCCGGTGGGAGCGATTGTGGTGATTGTAGCGTTTCGCATCGAAACACCCTCTTCGGCATAAATCGAATCCTTCCAGTTCGGGAATTTGCCGCGAGTCTTGGCAAGCTCCGAGGAATGAATATGACCCTTACCGTTGATAAACTCCATCACCTTCTCGCCCAGCTCAAAAGCCTGCTCGGAATTATACGGAATCTGCAGTTTTACCAGCATATCCGCCCAGCCCATCACACCCAGCCCAACCCGGCGGTTGGAATGAGTCTGCTGTTCGATTTCTGGAATCGGATACTTATTCATATCGATCACATCATCGAGAAAATTCACGCCCATCTTGACCAGGTCCAGAAGCTTCTCCCAGTCTATACCCTTTTCCGGATCATCCGGCGAATAATCGCTTGGAAGCGGATCGTAAACGACCGATCCAAGGTTGATCGAGGCCAGATTGCATGAGTCGTAAGGCGGGAGCGGCTGCTCTCCGCAGGGATTGGTAGCCTCGATCTCCTCGCACTTATTGGTTGGATTTCTCTGGTTCATCCGGTCGATAAAGATTATCCCGGGTTCACCGGTCAGCCAGGCATGCTTAACCACCTCGTCAAAGACCTTGCGCGCCTCGAGCTTCTGAGGTTTGCCGTCCTGTGTGTATACCTTGCCGGTACGGGGATCTATCAAATCGTATTCACGGCCTTCTTCAGCCGCATTCATAAACTCGTCTGTCAGGGCAACCGAGATATTGAAATTCGTCACCTGCGAGAGATCGTCCTTGCAGGAGATGAATTCCATGATATCGGGATGATCCACCCTGAGAATTCCCATATTCGCGCCGCGGCGCGTACCACCCTGTTTTACCGCCTCGGTGGCGGAATTAAAAACCTTCATAAAGGATACAGGTCCGGAGGCGACTCCCGAAGTGGAAGCCACTACAGAATTCCTTGGACGCAGCCTCGAAAAGGCAAAGCCGGTACCGCCGCCGGATTTGTGGATTAATGCGGCATGTTTGATTGTCTCGAAAATATCTTCCATCGAATCGCCCACGGGCAGAACGAAACAGGCCGAAAGCTGTCCCAGAGGACGTCCGGCATTCATCAAGGTCGGCGAATTGGGCATAAATTCGCGGTTGGCGATGGCGTTGTAATAACGCTCCTCAACCCGTTTGACCTCGGCGTCCTCAAGACCGTACTTGTACTCGGCCTTGGCAATGTGTCTTGCCACACGGGTGAACATTTCCACCGGGCTCTCAGTGACTTTCCCTTCATCATCCTTGATAAGGTATCGTCTTTCCAATACCTTCATCGCATTTTCGGTCAGACCCAGTTGTCTGTCGATATGCATATTTTCCCTCCTCCTTAAGAAGAAACCTGCCGCACTGTGCAGTTTTCCTCATCTATTTCAAAATCCCAAAATACTATTGGGGCCTCATTTTTGAGGATTTTCAAAATTTCCAGACAAATCCGGCGAATTTCCCAATGCGCGCGCTCATGGCATCTTATCTTACAGATATGCCGCCATTCACGGAAATTCGCGGTCATAACGATTTCAGAGGTGATCCCTCCCGGGAGAATATAGCGTGCATCCTCCTTGGGCACCCCCGCCTCCAGCATCTGCTCATACAGTTCATGAGTCTGATGTGAAAGCTCCAGGTACTTCTCGGCGAAACCGTTTTCCTTCATGCTCTCCGGAACTACAACCTCGAACTGCTTGCGCACACCATACTCAACATAACGCTGCGATTCCTGTGAGGGCGAGGCCACACGATGACGCACGAACTCATGCGTAAATGTCCGCGAACCGCCCTTGATGCGAAATGTGGCGGAGGCATGCTCCAGGACCGAATGATGTCCCTTACGGATTACCTTCTTTATAAGCTTTTCTGTTGATGACGGCGGATTGTACCTGTGAAAAGAGAGATAGCATGTACGGCAGGCGCGTTCGATCACATCCTCGCCGTCAGGAGTAATCGCCATCAGTATAACCTCCGGCATCGCTTCTTTGGCCATTTTATCCACGACTTTCTCTTTTAAATCTTCCATGAAACCAATCCAATCTTTTATCTTTTCACTTCCATGTAAATCATTTTCATGTCACAATTTGCGTTTTTGCACAAAATAGCCCTCAGTTGGGTTTATATTTTTATAAATTATTATGAAATTCTAAGTAAGTTTATAGCTTTTACTTAAAGAAATACTTTAACTGTACTCTCGCGGATTCTATAATATAAACTAAATTAGATTCCGTCAAGCAAAATATTAAATTTCCATTAAAAAAAATACAATATATTGTGCTCCAACCAATTATAAACCACATTATATTGTATTTGTTCCTCCCGGAAAATACACGATTCCTGAGGCCACTTTTTAAGCCGTTGAGATAGTTGCAATTGTAATGTTGAATAATTCGCAAAAACTTTTTTTGAAGGCAGATAGTGAATTATGGTGCAAGCTAAGTTGTTGTATGACATGTACATATTTATTTTATGGCAAAGAACTCCAATTAAACTATTGCCGCTTTTTTGCCGATCAAAGATTGTGATTCAACTGTATAACCGGAAAAGGAGATTTTTTATGCATCCGGGACTTATTGGCGGGATTCTGGGCGGCATAATCGGGCTTCTGGGAGCCGTATATGGCACCTATTGCAGTGTTAAGCGCGCTCAGACCAAAAGAGAAAAGAGTTTTATTCTAAAGTCCGCGGCGGTCATGACTTTGGCCTTGGCCGCTTTCCTTATTCTTCTCCTGACCATAGAATCACCCTGGAGATTTTTACTGTGGGGCGCTTATGGGATTGCATTGCCGCTCGGGATTGTGTATATAAACAAAAAACAGCAAGCAATCAGGCAGGAGGAAAGCATTGAAGATAAAGCCGAAAGTTAAAACAACATTTGCTGCAATATCGATTCTCTTTTTGTTGGTTCTGGCAGTATCCTGCGGGGACGGGCCGGAAGCCAAAATCAAGGCTTTCGAGGAAGCCATTAACAGCCATGATGTGGGAGCTGTGCTGGCCTTCTATACCGAACCGGTTACTATCGAGATGGGACGGACCTCAAGGCCCTTGACGGAAACCGAGCTTCGTCCGCTGGCCGAATGGGATTCGATCGTGAATACGCAGGTATCATTTACGGTAAAGGAGACTCGCGGCGATACGGTTTTCTGCAGTAAGACCGAGACCAATGACTGGTACAAAGCCTTCACGATCGATACAATCTACTTCGATCCCTGGATCGCCGTCTTCGAAGAGGGCAAGATCAGGCAAATCACTTATATCCACACCAGGGAAAGTATCCGCAAAATGGCCGAGGCCTATAAGGGCTTTTATGACTGGGCTTACGAGGAGCGTCCGATAAAACTCAAGGAGCTTATGCCCGAGGGTCAGCCTATCCGCGGCGTCACCAGCGCCAAAAAGTGGATGGAGATATTGGCTGAATGGCGCGAGGAAACCGGCGGGATATAAATAATTAGCTCTATTAAAAGCAAGGGGCATTTTATGAAAAAAATATTGATTACTTTAATCATCCTCATTATTCTGCCGTCATTTGTTTCAGCTCAATGGCAGATCGATCTGGAGTTTGGTCCGGTTTTCAACGGTTACAATGATGTGCAGATTCCCAATGAAACCGGGACGCGCTTTTCTCTGACAGATGATTTCTCGGTCGATCCGGATTTCTTCTTCCGAACGAGAGTTACCTATATTTTAGACGGAAGGCATGTCTTCTCGGCATTCGCAGCGCCGTTACGTCTTGATGCCGAGGGCAGTGTCGACAAGGAGATATTATTCGAGGGCACGACATTCCCGGCCAATACCGACCTTCGGGGGCTTTATCGTTTCGACTCATACCGCCTCACATATCGATACAATCTCTACCGCAAACCTGATCTGACAATCGGCCTGGGTTTTACTGCCAAGCTCCGCGATGCTGAGGTCAGGGTGGAATCGGATGAGCAGGTTGCATCAAAGACCAATAAGGGTTTCGTGCCGCTGATTAACTTTCATATCGACTGGATGTTTTCAAAGAATATGGGACTGCTTTTCGCAGGCGATGCCCTGGCCGCTCCGCAGGGAAGGGCTGAGGATGTTATCCTGGCTTTGAAATATTATCCCTATAGAAACCTGGCATTGAAATTAGGGTATCGAATTCTCGAGGGCGGCGCCGATGTCGACGAGGTCTATAATTTCGCGCTTTTGCATTATATTTCTTTCGGAATGATTCTGAGCTTTTGATTTAGTTCGACTATATAAATCATGCAGTTTCGGAAAGCGCGGAGCATGAGGACATACTCCACCCACTGCTGAACATAGCAGGATGACTGACTGAACCCACATTTTCGTGTGGAATACAAAAAAACACGCCCAAATTAATTTGGGCGTGCCACACAATCTTGTTGATTTCCAGTCAAAAAACCTAAGTGCCGGCATCGACTATCGGCTCTTCCAGTTCGATGAAGGTTACCTTGCCGAACTCCTCGAGCTGTTCTGCGAATTCCGAGGTCTGGCCGACCACCATGTAGGTCATTTTGTCGGGATTCAGGTATTCCTTTGCCACACGCTGAACATCATCCTTTGTAACCGACTGAATATTGGCGATATAATTCTTATAGAAATCACGCGGCATACCGTCATACTTGAGGTTCATCAGGCGGTTCACTATCGAAGATGGATCGGTGAAGTTGAATACAAACCTGTTGATATATGAGTCCTTGGCAGAATTCAGCTCGTATTTAGTGACCTCGCTGTCACGGATCTTTTTCACCTGATCGAGCATGTTGTACATTGCCTTGTAGATTGTCTCGGTTTTGGTCTGGCAGTAAGCAAAGAACTGCCCGACATCACGAGTGTCGGTTTCGAATCTGGAGCCGACAGAATATGCCAGACCCATATCCGAACGCACCACGGAGGTCATACGCGATGTAAACGAACCGCCGCCCAGAATGTAATTCATAACCGCAAGGGCATGGCGGTCGGGATTATGTTGGTCGATTCCCAGATGCCCGAAGAGTATTACCCCTTGCGAGATATCCTTATCAATTAAATATACTCCCGGCTTATATTCCTTCTCAACCTCAGGAGCCTCGGGATAATCCACACGCGACTTATTCCAGCCGGCAAAGACCTTATTCAGCTTCATCTTGATATCGGCCATATCAAAATCGCCGGTGATTCCCAGCCAGGTGTTGTTGGGTACGAAATAGCGCTTATGGAAATCGATCAGATCCTGGCGCTTGATAGCATCGACCGACTCCCATTCCAGAATCCGTCCGTAATGATGATCGCCGTAAACTATATGGTCGAACTCGCGTCCGGCAATACTGCTGGGATCATCGTTGCGGCGAATTATACTTTCCTTGATCTTATCCTTACGTAAATCGATTTTTTCCTGACGAAATTCCGGATTCATGACAACATCGGCAAAAATCGGCATAAGACGGTCGACATCCTTGGAAAGGCAATTCAACGACAGCCCGCCCTGCTCATCGCCAACCCATGTCTCGATCGAGGCGGCCAGATATTCCAGAAGCGCATTGAGAGAATCCGGCCCGTATGTGCCGGTTCCGCCGGTACGCATGACAGTTCCGGTTAGAGACGCCAGGCCCTCGAGACCCTCCGGGTCATACATCGAACCGGTCCGGACTATACCGCGGATATTGAATACCGGAAGACGATGATCCTCCATCATGAAGAGGACTATGCCGTTATCCAGGGTGTCGACTATAACCTCTTCACCCAGTTCAGGAATATCCCAGGTTATTTTGGGAAATTCCATTTCCTCGATCATCTCCGATCCTTTTGTGCCGGTGCCCTGGGCAATCAGTCCGGCGCTTAAGACCAGAATAAAGATAGCAGTCAAAAAATATCTGAAACGCATCACACAATCTCCTTTTTAATAGCTCGAGCTTTCTGCCTCGGTCAGGGATTCCTCGGATTTGTCTTTATCCGGTTTGACCAGAGTGGCCACAGTGCGGTTGGACTTATTCAGGTATTTGTTCGCCACTCGCATAATATCTTCCGCGGTGACAGCCTTGTAAGCCTGCCAGAAATCATTGATATAGCTCCAGTCACCGACCATAGCCTCATAGTTCGCCAGACGCCAGCACATACCCATGTTGGAGTTGACCGACTTAATCATAGCGGCGTCGAACTGATTCTTGACCTTCTGCAGTTCCCAATTGCTAACAGGTTCAGTTTTGATCTTCTTGATCTCGGCGTAGATCGCCTCTTCCAGCTCCTGAGTTGTGTGCCCCTTCAAAGGTGTGCCGCTGAAAGTGAAGAGCGACGGATACCTCGAAAATGAGGAATAGGCCGACACTGAGGAGGCTATTTTCTGATCCTCGACAATTGATTTATTGAGCCTGCTGGTACGGCCGCGCGAGAGTATATCCGAGAGTGCGTCCAGAGCGGCCATATCGGGATGTCCGGCCGCCGGGATATGATAGCCGATCAGAAGCATCGGATTGGCGTCATACTCCACATTTACACGTCTTTCGCCTTTCTGCTCCGGCTCAAAGGTTGTCTGTCGAGGCGGTTCGGGACCGCGTTCCCAATCACCGAAATATTTCTCGGCCATGGAAAACACCTCTTCGGGATCGACATCCCCGGCAATAACCGCTACGGTATTATTGGGTGTATAGTAATTGCTGTAATATTCCTGCAGGAGTTCATGATCCCAGCTTTCGATATCCGAGGACCATCCAACCACCGGATGTTGGTAGGCGCTGGATGTAAAGGCCGTGGCCGCGAACTGCTCATAAAGCTTGCCGCGCGGGCTGTTGTCGGTGCGCATGCGCCTTTCCTCGTAAACCACATCGCGCTCGGAATAAAACTCTCGGAAGATCATATTTTTGAGACGGTCCGATTCCATCAGCATCCACAGCTTCACACGATTGGAAGGCAGTGAAACATAGTACTGTGTGCCATCACTTCCAGTGGAGGCATTAAGCATAGTACCGCCGTGCTTGAGATAAGTTTCCCAGAGCTCATCCTTGACAATATATTCTTTCTGCGATTCCTGAATTTTTGCGATTTCCTCCCTCAATTCATTGTAGCGCGTTGAATCGGGAGGATAATTCATCGGATCCTGAAGCTTCCTCCATTCATCCATCAGAAGCTCTCCGACAGAATCGATCTGCGCCATAAGATTCGCCTCGGCCTCATAATCGGTTGTGCCGAATATCTTAGTACCCTTGAACATCATGTGTTCAAGGAAATGTGACAGTCCGGTCTGTCCGGGACGTTCGTCAACGGCTCCGACCTTTACTCGAACAATAGTCGAGAAGACCGGGGCATCATGATTCTCGATCACAAGAAATTTCATTTTATTGTCGAGCACATGCTCTTTGACATCAATGTTAAGCTGTTCTGCATTCGATAAAGCAAATAATGCAAAAATAAAAAGGGGCAGAACAAGAAGCGATTTGGTAAGCGTTCTCATCATTCCTCCAGGGGTATATCAATTATCATAAGATTTCAATTTAGTAAATATCGGACAATTATACAAACCGAATTTCATCTTCAATGTTTCCTATTTTGGTCGGGATTGCAGCGCCGTGTTTAGGCAAAAATCTTTTTTATTGAATAAAATGCCGGGATAATCATATATATAGAGAGAGAACTTGTTTTTCCGGAAGGAGAGGAATATGGGATATGCCGGTGGAGCTGCAGGCGGCGCTGCGGCTGCAGCCGCTGCGGCGATTGCAAACGCGATCAAGGCCTCAGGTGCGATTGTGAATCTGGAGCCCGAGGATTTCCAGAAAATACTTTCCAAAACCGACGATCCGTTGATTGTACATACGCGTGCGGGATGGCCGAAGAAAACAGATCGTTATCTGACAGCATATAAGGGTTTGATGTTCTACACAAAATCGGACAAACCGCTTATGCTGCCGAGCAATGCTGAGGTAGTGGAATCGAAAAAAATCTGGATTCCGGGATAGCATCCAGTTCGTAAGTTACTTTATTTTCTCGAACTTTACTTCACGTTGAACATTAATGCGCTTCTCCGGATTGGCCAGAGTTGCGATTACCATTATAACATCCTCATTCATGGTAGCATACTCGATCTGCTTATCTTCAAGAGAAATATAAATTATTCCCCAGTATGTGGAACGCCCCTTGACTGTCATGCCCGGCGTAACTGAGTTAACCGGATTAACGAATGATTCGTAGTCGATTACCGCGCACAATTCGTCATTGAGCCGGGAAATTCCCGCCCAGGTCAGCTTCAGATTTTTTAGCGTAATAGTGCCCCAGTCCGCCATGGGTGCATCGAAATTCTCCAGCTCTGCGGGCACGAATGCCCGGTTCAATTCGAGCTTATCGAAATAATCCCATGCAAAGGCTTCAAATGCGACCGCATCCCATACAAGCGTTCGCAACAAATGTGTACTTTCGTCTGAGGGAAAGTCTTCAAAGAAATCGAATCGGGCAATATCTTCTGGAGATTTATATCTGAAGTCTTCCATAAATTCATAATGGGCCGTATCTGATTCGGGCTTTAATGGATCATCAAAAATCTCTATACTGACATCGTTCCATTGCACACTATCGCCATCGAGCCCTCTTGTATACTTGCCTTTGATTACAAATTTTACATCGGCATTGCCGTGCAAATCACGGTTATGCCAGATTGTGGTTAAACCGTATTCCTGCAGCGTATCCTCTTTTAATTCTAAATTTGTGGGCAATGAATCAAGATAACTTGTTGCGTTTTGTGCAGCACCTGTCGCAACGGGTATCAGCAGCAAAAAACAGATAAATCTGATTTTCCTGAGCATACTCGATCCCTCCTGATCAAAAATGACAATTGCAAATTCCTATATAAGTAATTCAAGTCTTCACGGGAACTGATTTTTGCAGGTGGTTTTTATATATCTCAATCTTAGACTATTTCGGGAGGCCCCAATTATTTCGGTTAATCGAATCTGCAAGGTAAAGTTCATCATGGCAAGACCTCATGTAAAATTCCGGAAGCGATCGGATATATCAAAAAGTGCTGGCGAGAAAGAAGCAATTTAAATATACTGATTTGGGGTAACCCAAAATCTAATATCCCCCCAATTCTAACCCATTTTTATCCATTTTTTTCGTAAATCCGGGGAACATATATGCCGATTAGTCGTTCAAAACCACTGTTTTCAGGGGATACGCTAAATTTTAATGAAAATTTAGCTTGATAGTTGAGGGGCATTTAGATATACTCGGAGCTTTTAGTTTCGAGGATTTTATTAGGAGTTATTGAAATGACGCGAGAAATGATACACAGGATACGAAATGTCGGGATCGTAGCTCATATTGATGCGGGCAAGACTACTACTACGGAACGGATTCTGTATTTTACCGGAAAGACACATAAAATCGGCGAGGTTCATGACGGCCAGGCTGTGATGGACTTCATGAAGCAGGAACAGGACCGCGGGATCACGATCTCCTCCGCGGCAATTACCTGCGACTGGCAGGATCACCAGATAAACATCATAGATACGCCGGGACATATCGACTTCACCCTGGAGGTGGAGCGTTCGTTGAGAATCCTGGACGGTATCGCGATGGTCTTCTGTGCCGTGGGCGGTGTGGAACCCCAGAGCGAAACTGTCTGGCATCAGGCCGATCGTTACAAGGTCCCGCGGATAGCGTTCGTGAACAAAATGGATCGCCAGGGAGCCGACCTTTTTCAGACTGCACAGATGATGGATGAGATGCTTTCGGCCAATCCGGTGCTGTTCCAGATACCGATCGGCGAGGAGGCCGAATTCCGCGGCGTAATCGATCTGGTCAAGATGAAAGCGGTGACATTCAAGGACTTCAAGCGCACTATCGAGGAGATTCCCGCCGAAATGCGCGATATGGCCGAGGAATGGCATCAGAAATTGATCGAGAAACTTGCCGATTATGATGATAACTTAATGGAAAAGTTTCTGGATGAGAAATTCATTACGCCGGCCGATATCAAGGCGGCCGCTCGAAATGCGGTAACCCGTTTGAGCATAACGCCGGTATTCTGCGGCTCGGCTTTCAAGAATGTGGGCGTCAGGCTGCTTCTGGATGCCATTGTGGACTACCTGCCGTCGCCAATTGACCGCGGCAGTGTCAGCGGTTTCGATGTCGACGATCCGGAGAAGACCGTTATACGCCGTCCGGCGGCAGACAGGCCGTTCTCGGCGCTGGCATTTAAGATCATAAACGACAGTTATGTCGGACAGCAGACTTTTATCCGGGTATATTCCGGTAAGCTCGAGTCCGGCAGTTATATATACAATACTACCAAACAGAAACGCGAGCGTATCGGACGTATCATGCGCATCCACGCCAACAAGCGCGAGGATGTCGATGCTCTCAAGGCGGGCGATATTGGCGCGCTGATTGGCCTGAAGTTCACCACGACCGGCGATACTCTTTCCGATGAGGGTAATCAGATACTTCTGGAAAATATTCATTACCCGGAAACCGTGCTGGATATGAAAATCAAGCCCTCGAACCTGAAGGATCGCGACCGCCTCTCGATGGCGTTAAATCGCCTGGCGCTGGAAGATCCGTCATTTAAGACCCATTTCGATCAGGAGACCGAGGAAACGGTCATCTCCGGCATGGGCGAGCTTCATCTGGATATCATTGTCGATCGTCTCAAAACCGAGCAAAAGCTTGATGTCGAGGTCGGCGAACCGGCTGTGGCGTTTCGTGAGACAATCACCCGTGAAGTCAGGCATGACTACAAGCTCAGGAAACAGACCGGCGGCAAGGGCCAGTTTGCACATATAGTCTTCCGCCTGGAACCGAACGAGGGTAACGGCATCGAATTCGTGGAGCATGTCAAGGGCGGAAATATACCGCGTGATTATATTCCGGCTGTGGAAAAGGGTTTCCGCGAGACTGTGCAGGAAGGTTTGATGGCGGATTATCCCATGGTTGATGTCAAATTCGTGCTGATCGACGGCAGTTATCACGAGGTCGATTCGAGCGAAATGGCTTTCCGTATTGCCACTTCACAGGCCTTAAAACAGATCATACATAAAGCCGGTCCGCAGCTTCTGGAGCCGGTGATGAAGATAGAAATCGGCACTCCGGATGAATATATGGGCGATATAATCGGCGATTTGAACCGCAGACGCGGCAAAGTCGTCAATATGCGCCGTTTCCGCAAAGGGTCGCAGAAGATTAACGGCTTCGTACCTTTGATGGAGGCCTTTGGATATTCCTCAACTCTCAGGACGATATCCAGCGGGCGCGCTAATTATTCCATGGAATTTGCGCATTATTCGCCGCTTCCAAAAGACCTCGAGGAAAAGGTTGTAACCGAGCAAAAACAGAAAAAAGCCAGCTAAACAAAGCGGCATAGATAGATTCAAACGCCCGATTCGGATTTGAGGTATGTTATTTAACCTTGCCGAATGCGGGCGTTTTTATTTTATTGCATACAGTCTCGGCAGAAACAACCAGGAGTAAAATCAAATGATAAACCTTATCTTCCATGAAAAGTGTCTTAAAAGGCATATCATATATTATGTCGTATCTGCAATTGTTGTACTTTCCTTGCTCGGGTGTTCACCGGGCGAAAACCAGACCGGAAAATTCGAATATCCACCCGCACAGCGTGACGATGTTGTCGACAATTATCACGGCACACAGGTAGCCGATCCATACCGCTGGCTGGAGGATCCGAATTCGGAGGAAACTCAGCGCTGGGTTGCAGCTCAAAATGAACTGACAGCGAAATTTATGAATACACCCGCAAGAGAGAAGATAAAGGAGCGCCTGACCGAATTATGGGATTATCCCAAGTACGGCTCGCCGTCAAAAGTGGGCGGACGCTATTTCTTCTGGAAAAATAACGGCCTGCAAAATCAGGACGTGCTCTATATGATCGAATCGCTTACCGATAAACCTGTTGCCATACTCGATCCTAATCGGATGAGCGAGGACGGTACGATTTCGGTCGAACTGAAAGATTTCAGTCCAAACGGGAAATACCTCGTGTACGCAGTTAAAATAAGCGGCAGCGATGAGGAAGTCCTGAAAATCCGGGATATCGATGCCGGGACTGATCTTGAGGAAAGTATAGAATTCACCAAATTCAGCGATGTTGGATGGCGACATGATAATTCCGGCTTTTTCTATGACCGCTATCCCGATCCGGAAACAGTTCCGGGAGAGGATCATAACAAATTCAATCAGGTCTATTTCCACAAGCTGGGCACTCCTCAGTCCGAGGATGAGCTGGTGTTCGAAATGCCCTCCGATAGGGATCTCGGCTTCGCGCCGCATGTTACCGAAGACGGCCGGTATCTTATTCTGCATGTTTGGCACGGCACCGACAATGAGAACCGTATTTTTTACCGCCGTATTGGCGATAATGGAGATTTTGTCAAACTCCTGAATGAAGCGGACGCATCATACGATTTCATAAACAACATCGGCACAGATTTTTACTTTAACACTGATCTGGATGCGCCCTTAAACAGGGTGATAAGGATTGATATCAATAATCCGGAAAAAAAGAATTGGATTGATATAATTCCCGAGGGAAAAAATGCGCTGGAAAGTGTGCATATGATAGATAAGAAACTGGTTGCAGTGTATCTTGAGGACGCTCATGATTTGCTGAAGATTTTCGATCTTGAGGGCAAGCTGTTGGCCGAACCGGAACTTCCAACGATAGGGTCGGTGCACAGCCTGAAGGGAAAACGTGACCAGAAGGAAATGTTTTTTAAGTTCTCGTCCTTCCTTTATCCTTCTAACGTCTATCGCTATGATTTCAAAGATTCGGAGATGTGTTTCTTCCGTAAAGTAGAGGTCGATTTTGAGCCGGAGGATTACATTACAAAGCAGGTATTCGCCACCTCCGATGACGGTACAAAGATACCGCTTTTTATCACACATAAGAAGGATATGCCTATCGATGGCAATAACCCGGCGCTTTTATACGGCTATGGAGGATTTAACAGCAATATGACTCCCTATTTTGCGGTGCGCCGTATTGTCTGGCTTGAAAACGGCGGGATCTTTGCACAGGCCGTATTGCGGGGAGGAAGAGAAGACGGCGAGAAATGGCATCGCGCCGGAATGCTCGAAAACAAGCAGAATGTCTTTGATGATTTTATTGCCTGCGGAGAATGGCTGATCGAAAATAAATACACCGACAGCTCCCTTCTGGCAATAAGTGGCGGAAGCAATGGCGGTCTTCTGGTGGCGGCATGCATGGTACAGAGGCCGGATTTATTCGGGGCGGTACTCTGCCGGGTGCCGGTAATCGATATGCTTCGCTATCACATGTTTACTGTCGGACATTTCTGGACAGGTGAATACGGCAATGCTGAGGTAAATCCGGAACACTTCGAGTTTATGTACGCCTATTCACCCCTGCATAATATCGAAAAAGGTGAGACATACCCCGCTACACTGATAACCACAGCCGACAGCGATGATCGTGTGGTGCCGATGCATGGCAAGAAATTCGCGGCGGCGCTGCAATATAACGACAGCGGAGAAAATCCGATCCTGCTTCGAGTGGATACCAAGGCCGGACATGGGCATGGTAAGCCGACCTCGAAGAAGATAGAAGAGTATGCCGATATATATGCATTTCTTTTTAGGGTTCTTGGTATAGAACCTGTATATGAGGAATAAGTGAATAATAAAAAAGACAGCCTTTACGGCGAATCTGAAGCTGAATTCTTTAGAAAACGAGCCAAATCCTGGGATAAGCAGGACCTCCGAAAGTTCGACCTGATGTCGAATCATCTCGGGGGCTGCAAGCGGCTGGTGGAGATCGGATGTGGATGGGGACAGTTTCTGGGGATTGCCTCGAAACAGGTGGATGAGGTCTGGGGCGTGGATGAAAGCGTGGAGATGACAAAGGGGATCGAAGAGAACTGTCCGCAGGCGAAACTTGTAGTATGCAGGGCGGATAATCTCGACCTGCCGTCTGAATATTTCGATATCGCCGTGACCTCCCAGATGCTCCATGAGGTCAAACTTTTCGGCACATTGGATGAGCTTTACAAAAGCCTGAGTGAGATTAGAAGAGTGCTGGCATTGGGTGGAAAATACCTTCTGGTGGATCATCTGGATGCTGGTGATGGCAATGTTGATATTTTTCTTCCGCCGGAAAAGGTCGATCTATTGCAGGAATTCGAAAGCAAATTCGAATATTATCATGCGAAACACAGCGTTATGGCGGGAGATATAATCCGTATTCCCAAAAGAACATTGCAGGATTTTCTAACCAAGGATGTATTTCTGAATTCAGCCATGGAACCGATGGAGATGAACGAAACTCATAATGTCTTCACGCGCAAAGAGACCGAGGAATATCTTGCGGCCGTGGGTATGGAAATTGAAGATTGGATAGAATTTATGGATATCAGCCATGATCTTATGAAAAAGGATAGCAGATTTATCTCGGGGAAGCCCTGGATGCGGAAATTTTTGTGTGTAGCGGTGAAAAAAGAGTAGCTAAGCTTCGACCTTCTGGCGGCTTTTAGCCTTTTCTTTGGTCTTTTCTATAATCTGGTTTACCCGGGGAAATTCTTTCTTGAAATCCTCCTGCAATTCCTTAAACGATTCCCTGTCCGGTCCGCTTCCGGCACGCTTTAAGGCATTCAGTACAATTACCACAATATAAGCGGTCATAAAGGCCGCAAATCCCGCCAGAATAATTGCCGAAAGCCGTCTGGGACCGGATTTAACCGTAGGCAGCGAGGGCTGGTCGAGTACTCTTACCACCGGTATATCCTTTTGAGCGTTTAGCTTGGTAAGTTCATATTCCTGCCTCAGAGTCAGGTAGGTCTTGGTTTTAATTTCAATATCACGCTGGAAACGCGCCAGCATCTTGAGAATTTCAGGATTATTGCTGCTGGCCCAGCCACGGTTCGAATTCTGGAATTTCTCCAGCTTATTCTCGGCCTCCTTCAGCTCCTTTTCGATCTCAACAAGCTGCTTTTCCAGATATTTCGAGGCCTCCTTGGCCTGCGAACGGCGTTTATGAATATTATAATTCTCGAGTTCGGTAATATATGCCTGTAAAACCGCCTGCGAAAGACGGGGTGAGGTAGTCTCGACACTGACATCAATCACACCGCTTTTCTTGTCCATTGATACAGATGTAATCTTTGCCAATGATGCCAGAAGACGGTCGGGATCGTTGGTATCGAAATAATCGTGGAGTTTGATATTTTTATCTCTGTAAGGAAATTCTTTATCCAGCACCGCCTTTCGGATATGACGGGAGCGCAGTATAACCGGAAAAAGCTCGGAGGAATTTTCGTCCATATTCGTAAGGCCGTTCATCTGCGCCAGCTCCTGCAGGGCCGAGAGGCGATCACCCTTGCCGCTGGGGAGGATGCGCGCGTGGGAGCTGTACTTATTGGGAGTCAGAAACAGAATAATCCCGGCCAGAATCATCACAGCCACAGCAGCGCCCACGATCCATTTCTTATTTTTAAGAAACAGAATGGCCAGCTCGAAAAGATTGATGCGCAAAAACTCCCGTCCACGAGAATTCTCCGCCTGCCCCTCCGAATCATCGAGCCAGGGCATATTATCTTTCAAATCATCGCCTTTGGACATACTAATCCTATATTTATCCTATTATATTGCATGCAAATAAGCTGCCACTTCACCAGGCCTTACGCGGTAAATTCCTAACTTGTAATAAGATAACATATTATAGGATTCTTATTTGAGGCTGTATTGCATGTTTTTTTTAGACTAATGAGATTTTAGGAAAGTTTTTCCAGACCCAATCGTAAAGATTACTTATTTGAACCGGCAAACTGCTTTTGCTCAATCTTCATATCGTCATTAGATAAAATTTCCGTGACTTTCCGAAGATTATCTTCGGATGTACCGAAAAATCTGTCTGCTTTTTCGGAGACAAATTCCATGAAATTCTGCTTGAACTGCTCTTTTGAAAAGAGAATAGCGTTATCGCGAATGACATTACGGTCGAATTTCATATTCTCGAATTGTCTGACGGCTTCGGAAATCGATTCCGGTGTCTGCTGATCAAAAAACAGGCCGGTTTTGTTTTCGACCACAGTCTCCAATGCTCCGCCCTTGCCGTAAGCAATAATCGGTGTTCCACAGGCCTGAGCCTCGATTGGTACAATTCCGAAATCCTCCTTGGCGGCAAAAACAAACGCCTTCGCTTTTTGCATATACTCTTTCACGACCGAGCATGATTGGTAGCCCAGCATCTCGACATTGGAACTTGCCCCGCTCCTGATATCTTCAAACTGAGGGCCATCCCCGATAACTACCAGCCTTTTATCCGGCATCGCGGCAAACGCCTCAACTATCAAACCGATCTTTTTATAGGGCACCATTCGCGAAACAGTCAGATAGAAATCTTCCTTCCGGTCTACAGCATCGAATGCATGCACATCAACAGGCGGATATATCACCGTCGATTCACGTCGGTAACATTTCATGATCCGTCGTGAAATAAATTTCGAGTTCGCCACAAAATAATCGACGTTGTTGGAGGAGCGTGCATCCCAGTTGCGGATATAATGCAATATAATTTTGGCAATTTTTCCCTTAATACCTCTGTTTAAACCGGAATCTCTGAGATACTGGTGAGTCATATCCCAGGCATAGCGTATGGGTGAATGCACATAGGATATATGAAGCTGATCCGGCCCGGTAATCACACCTTTGGCCACAGCATAGGAGCTGGAAATAACCAGATCATACTCCGAAAGATCGAACTGCTCAACCGCCAGAGGCATAAAAGGCAGATATGAGCGATATTTCTTCCTTGCCAGCGGCAAACGTTGAATAAATGAGGTATGGACTTTTTTCTGATGAATGAAATCCCTATCCTCTTCCGGCAGGAAGTCTATTAGCGAATACAGATCGCAATGCGGAAACAAGTTTATGATCTCCTCCAGTACACGTTCCGCGCCGCAGTAGGTAACCAGCCAGTCATGCACGACTGCTATCTTTAATTTATCCGTATTTATCATAAGTTTTTCGATTTTACCCCTGTAAAGCGTATCGGCCTGAGTGCGATATTCTTTGAGCCTTCATTCCAACCGCAATCAGCAAAATAAAAATCGCCGGGATATTGTGCCAGTAGGTTAAAACATCGGCCGATACCATATTCGAGATAAGTGCAATCCACAACGCCAGTATCAATATCCCGAAGTGCCTATGTAATCTGTACTGAATAATTCCATCCCGCATCCCCGAAGCTATCAATATCAAAAGCGCGCAGAGCCCGAAGATACCCATCTCGAATAGAGCCTGGTTGAAATTATTATCCGGCAGGGTATCATAATGGAGCTTCAGCGATTTATAGCCCAGCCCGAACGGCCATGCCAGCGCCGAGCTCTTGTACAGATTCAATCCCTGCTCCCAGTGAATTGTCCTGTGGCTCGATACGGTCTCAAAATCGCTGGAGAGTTCCGACAGTCCAGTTACACGCTGTCCGAACTCGGAAGCCGCCATAGCGATTAAATCGTGATTCATATACTTCACGGCGATAAACGATCCAGCCCCAACCAGAAGCACAGATGCAAATGCAACCTTTATAAGCTTGCCCGGCTGTTTAAGAAGAGGTATCATCAAAATCAGCGTGCCCAGAGCCGCCAGTACCAAACCGCCGCGCGAGAGTGTCATCAAAAGCGCCAGGCCGGATAATCCGCCGGAAATAAACGCCCATTTTGCCAGGCCGTGACGGTTGTAATAGAGTAATGTCCAGATTGCCACCAGAACACTCACACCCATAAAACTCCCCAGCGAGCCTGAGTCGCCATGAGTTCCGCCGGCGCGGAATATTTCGAATCCGTCCTCGATAAAGGTCTGCGACTCCCTGAGCGAAATACTGTTCATGAACATAAGGACTGCTACTGCCGCAGTAAGCCCCGAGCCGATTAAAAACAGCCGGATGATTTTATGCCTCGGGTATTCGCGTAAGGTCTGATATGCAAGAATCACCGGCAGAAACATCTCAATCAGCCTGATAACTCTAAACATCATTCCCGCAGATAATATCTGGGTTTGAAAGCTGAAGCTGATATAAGAAAGAACCGCCGCAGCTACAATCAGAAACATGCCTTTGACAATGCCACCCTTTATTTCAAAGCCGGAGCCTGAGAGGTTATAGATTATCCTGATAATTGTCGGTATTGCCAGAAGATCGAGCATGGAAAGTTCTATCGGTCCGGCCGGAAGCGGAGGACATAACGGTACCAGTACCAGATAGCCTCCCAGAAGCCAGAGAGGGCGGTTGATCGAGAGATAGACCGCCAGGCATACTAAAATACCGGCGGGGATTAAAGCGAACAGGTTCATGGAACTTCTTAATGCGGGACTTTGGGTCCCAGGATATTGCTGTATATCTTTGTAATCTTGTCGATAATTGCCGGGAATGAAAATTTCTCCACAGCAATTTGGCGTGCACGCTTGCCCATCTCCATTCGCTTTTCTTTATCATCTATCATAACACCCAGGTATTCCGCGAGACCGTCACAGTCCTGGGGCTTATATAAAAGTCCTGACTTATCAGGCTCCACCAATGCCTGGCTGGCGGAAATATCCGAGGCAACCGCGGGAATACCGCAGGCCATGCCCTCGAGGATTGAGTTGGAAAGCCCCTCCCACAAGGACGACATCACAAGCACATCGGAAGCCCTGAGATAATCCACAACATTCGGCTTTTTGCCCAGCAATTTCGCTGTAGTCAGGTTGTTTTCTTTATGGTATGCGCGTATCTCCTCTTCGCTGGTATAAACCTGGCCGTTGGAGTCGCCCAGGAGAATTAGCTCCATTTTGCTGTGATCGTACTTATCATGAACTTTATGCCAGCCCTTGAGAAGTGTGATCAGATTCTTTTCGATCGCAAAGCGTCCGGCATAGACGAAGATAACTTTTTCCTTCGGCAGTCCCAGCTTTTCGCGCAGCGCCAGTTTTTCCTCCGGTGAAGCCGGGTAAAAGCGGTCGGTGTTGATACCATTGGAAACGTCGGAGACATGCTCGACTCCCACATCCCGCACGCGGCGCTGTATCTCCGGCGAAATTGCCAGTACATGACTGGCATTTTTGAGCATCTGCCTGCGCACGATTCTGAGTGCGGGTAAACATATCGGACGAATAACATTTCTTGTCAGCCAGCTTCCGTTTTTATTAACCAGATTGTAGCCGTTGCCTGCGCCGGAATAATTCAGAAAATTGGGATTGGGCGGTTTAACAATATAGGGCTTGCCGGTAAATTTTTTGGCCGCAATCGCCGCCCATTCAAGCGGATTGTTGCCATGACAGTGCACAAGATCGTATCTGTCCTTGTTTTTAATCAGCCATTTGAAGGCCGGAATAGTCGACTTAAGCTTATCCTCTCCGGTGGTACCGCTGTAAGGAAGCCGTGTAATCTTCACGCCTTCATGGATTTCTTTGGGAGAATAGGATTTATCGCTTTGCCGTGTCAGAACGCTGATATCGTAACCGCGCTTGATCAATTCCTTGCTCACACGTAAGGCCTGCTTTTCGGCTCCTCCGAGTACCGGATAGAATTGATCTATCAGCATCAGGATTCGAGGTGAATCGGATTTTGGTTGAGCTTCTATATCAGTTCTTTCTTGGATTATCTGTTTTTCTGCCACTGGCATTATCTATCCTCCTTTATAAAACCCCTCTATTGAAGCATCGGATATTCAGCAATCGAATTTAAGGCCATGAAATGCATTTCATATATCTTAATGCACAATCTCGGATATAGCATACCGTGCCTTGCCGGTGTTGGATGTTTCGATTTCGTCCACGAATTCGTATTCAATCCTGCATTCATCACCCATTACGATTTTGATTTTATTATTTATTTCCTCCTGCATTTGCGTAAATGCATCCCTGTTGCCAATCAGCTTGATTTTTATATGATCGTAGTCCTTTTGAATTACCTGGAATTTTTCCACTCCCGCTTCTTTTCTATAAACCCCCAGGAGCTGGGCAAAATAAATCGGCGTAACCGCCCTGCCGTCTCTCGTTCTGAAGAAATCACTGGTCCTGCCGCTGACCGAGGCCAGCCGCGGAAAGCTGACTCCGCATTTGCATTTTTCCGGCTCTCGCATTATGCCCACATCTGCAATCTTGTATCTTATAATCGGCATTGAATAATTATCCAGGCTGGTAACTACAATCTCGCCCTCCTGGCCCGGATCGCAGGGATTTCCGTGGGGATCCACCACCTCAACATGTATGTGTCCCCAGAAAATATGCATTCCGTCATTAGCGGGGCATTCGGATGATATGGCTCCGACCTCGCGGCTGCCGTAATGATTGAATACCCTGCACTGAAAGACATCCTCTATTTCCTCCCGCATATAATCGAAAAGCGTCCCGGCAGTCGGATGGATAACGTTTTGGGGCTCGACATGAATATCATTTTTTCGGACGAAACAGGCCAATTCATTGATAGCGTCGGCGTAGGCACGAATCATAGCTGGCCTGTGCCGGTTTATAATCTGAATGTAGCGTGTCATATCCTCCGGAGTCATCTTATAGCAGTTAATCATGATACGATTTCGCAGAAAGTCTCCAACATAACTGGAAAGCGGCTTCTTGCCCTCGAATGTATCCCTTTCGGCGCCCCATAGTATGATTTCGCTGTCGTAGGAACCAACTCCTCTCCAGCTTTTAGCGAGTTCGAAGCAGGCCAGATTGGAAATAAGGTACTCCCGATCCTGCATTATTCTGGTTGGCTCTCCTGTGGAACCGCCGGAGGAGTTCATAAATGATCCGCGTTCCTGATGATCTTTGGAATAAAGCTTTGCTCCCAAACTGCGAACAAGGTCCTTTGTCAGAAATGGTATCTGCGCCAATTCCTCGATAAAATTTATCTCGATCCTGCCCTTTTTCAAAAGCTCTGTTTTACCCAGTTCTTTCTTATAGTACTCAACATTTTCATAGGCATGGTTGAGCAGATTATTCAGCTTTTCAAGCTGAAGCTTCTGCAACTGCTGGGGAGGCAGGCTTTGATAATTTTTCAGCTCTTTCAATCGATGCATGATCTTTCTGCGATTTCTATAGCAGATCAGTCTCAAAATTTTCTGAAATGAAAACATCTAAACCTTCACTTCCTCGCTTTTAACCTCATCAACAGTTTTTTGTAATGCTTCACTGGCCGGATTCTTTCTGCGGGAAAATCTGTGAATAAAACTTCGCACAAAATCTCTTTCATCATTATCGAAGAACTTGTGCCAGTAGATTACAGCCGATCCGGCCAGCATTAAGATTGCAGCCGGGATGTTCACTGCGGGTCTGGTTATGGCCGAGAGAAGGAATCCTGCACCCATCATAAAGGCCGACCATACAATCAAATCGAATTTGAATTTTGGCTTAAGTCCTGAAAGCATTGATGATAACCGCCTGAATATTATCAGATAAAGGCCCAGATCGATTGCAACCCGTATAGTCCAGGCTATCGCGGCGCCCAATATACCAAGGCATTTAACCATCAGATACAGCATCACAAGATAAATCGGCAGTTCTATCATGTGCAGTTTGGCGGTAATATCGGGACGTCCCATCGCCTGCACCGCGCTTGAGGGCACCTGCCCGATAGAATTAATCAGTTTGCCCAGCGCCAGAAGCTGCAAAACTATAGCGCTGTGAATTACAAAATCCTTTCCCAGCCAGATACCCAAAATAGGCTTGGAAAGCACAATCAAAACAAAGATTGCCGGCACAAGGATCATCAAAAGGTATTTTATGGCTCTATCAAAAAGCTGTATGAATTTCTCATGCTGCTCGCGGGCATACATACTCATAGCCGGAAAGGCCACAGCCAGAACACTTCCTGTAATAATCAGAACCTTGGAAACCAGCTCATACGGAGTGACATAATACGCCACCGCCGCCATGGTAACCATTGCGCCTATGATGAACCGATCCATGTATGTCATAATCGGCCATATCAGATGAGACAGGGTCAGCCATCCGCCGTAGCTCAAAAGCTGCTTTATAAGGCTTAAATCGGGTATTGAGGGACGAATCATGCCCGGCAGAGTACGAACGCAGAGATACATGTAGGCCAGAAGACCCAGAAGACGGCTGCCTATCAGCACCGCCACAATCGGAAAGAGGCTGTGGGAGAAGGGAAGTACAATAAGCGGAGCTATGAAGGCGGTCAAATAGGTCGGCACTTTGATATAATTGACGATATCGAAACGCTGCTGAGCTTCCAGAATACCCCGCGCTCCCGTTGTCATGGAGACAATCGGAATCGAAAAGGCCAGAAGATAGAAAGCGTCAATCGACTCTTCCAAAAGGAATGAGGGTATATTGAGCACGCTGTTGACCAGCCATGGCGTCAGTAATATGGCGATAGCTGTGCCCAAAACACCAAATCCGGCCAGCATCATAAGCGAAGCCCAGATCAGCCGTCCAGCCATCTTAGGGTCGCCCAGACCAAGATACTCCGCCACGAATTTAGTCGTTGCGCGTCCGAGGCCCATATCGAACAGGCTGAAATAGCCGACCACCATCCAGGCCAGGGTCAAAACCCCGAATCTTTCCACTCCCAGAGCGCCGATTATGATCGGGATCGTGATAACCGCAACCACCATGGGGATCAGATGCCCGGCCAGGTTGAAAACGGTATTTTTCGCCAGAAGTTTTCCGGTTAGTTTAAGCGGCGCCGAGAAGCCTTGCTCAACGGTATTTCGTGAATTGTCCTTATGCATTCAGATATACCTGCCGAGGGAGAAATTTCATGGTTAATCTCTTCCCTGAGTTTTAGTTGGCTGTAATTCCTATTACCTATCCTTTTCTTTCGGCATTTTGAAACAGATTATTACCGCCTATCCAAAGAAAAACAGTTTGTTCCAGTTTGAAATTATGATGCGCTTACTTTTATTGATAAACGCAGATGATTTTGGTCTATTTATTTCGGTCAAATTTATATGTTTTTTGGATTTCCTGCCGATATTTTAATTAACAGCGGGGAATCTTTAGGCCATGGAAATTAAAAAAATATCCGATGTCGATGACTGCCTTGACGGGCTCATAATGAAAAAAATCGATTTCGATCAGCCTGTAGACGAGAATTTCATTGCCTTCATGGGGCAATTCGGGGAGCTTGAATATCATCCGGATTTCGCCCGGCCTTATTTCAGAATAGATTTCGAAAAGAGTTTTATTTTAAAGGGTGTAGAAGGAAATCTACAGATAACTCTAATATTATCCCGCGAAAATCCCGATAAGTCTATTACAGACTTTAAAAATCTGCTGGAAGATTATCAGATCAGCAAATTCGGGATTGCAGAAAAAATGAATCCGCAGCTTAAACGGGGCTGACAAAATGGATAGTCAGATACCATCTACATCAGAAGTAAACGTTTTGACTTCGGGAGGATCGAATATAAAGTTCGAAGCGGTGCGTGAATTCGATCTGAAGAGAATGCGTCATTATCTTAACGGTACCCAAACTGTGCTCCACTGTCATCATTACGCTTCTTTATTTACCCAGCTTGCATGTGATGCCGAGCATTTAAAGGGGCCGGCACTTCTTTCTGATGCGGCCGCCGAGACATTTTATCCGATCCTGAAAGATTACTATATTAACAATAATATAATGGAATTTTCCGACAAAATCTCGATTGCCGAGCAGTATTATGCTTTCAGCGGTCTGGGCGATATCAGATTTCAGTTTGCCACCGAGCGCGGAACTGCAATCCTCAAGCACTCGCATATTGATGAGGGCTGGCTTAAAAAATGGGGTGCCAACACAGAACGAGTCAATTTCATTGGCGAGGGATTCATACGAGCCGCCTGCGCTGCAATCTTCGATTTGAAAATCGACGCTGATATTGCAATAAAAGAGACCCAAAGCATCGTTATGGGCGCATCCAGATCAAAATTCGAAATCAAATGGCGGGGGCATTATGCTTGATAGAGTTAAAGCTATAGAGAACTTTTCCAAAATCAGGGTAGAGGTGGACTCTCTGGGCCTGATACCGGCTTACGGTGTCATGATTCAGAACCTGCCTTCCGGATTCTGGAACGGTTTCTCACGCAAAATTCTCGATGCGGCCGGGGAGGATCTTTTTGATGCGGCCGAGGCGCTTCTGGAAAATGCTGCAGCGGAATGCGGTTATCATACCGGTTACGGTATTATGACATCTGATGAGTTCGAGGCGGTTTTGGGTCCGCAGATAAAAGACAGCAAGCAAGAGCTGCTTCACGGTCTTTATGCCGTCTTCAGCACCTGGGGATGGGCTGATGCGGAGATTGTGGAGCTAGTCCCGTCTGAAAAAATGATCGTTCATGCATACGACTATTATGAATCGGATATTGATTCTACGGAAAGACATTTCGCACATATGATTAAGGGAATTTCCCGGGCTTTTATGGACCTGGCATATAGCGAGCCGTATCCCAATGGTCTGGGACGTTATTCATGTGTACAGACAAAAGGAATCGAAAAAGGGGACGATTACGGGGAATTCATTGTAAGGCCTGTAAATCCAATCGATTAGGCTGCTTCAGTCGAAATCAATTGTCCAATACCGAACGTTAATCCCTGAGAGAACGCCTTTGATTAGAGCTTTTTATGCTATTCGAAGGTATCATATCTTTTCTGAAATTACTTGCGAATTGTGTTCAAACCCTTATATTTTAATCGAATAAGCATATTGCGTCTGGTAAGAATACACACCCTATATAGCGGCTTGCGCCAAAAAGAAAGCCTGTTATAAGACCACGGAAGGCAGCAAGCATAGGCGAATGATATGCGCAAGGCACTTTAAAAGAAGCTCTTCGGAGCTTGTGGGGGAATATTCATTATAGGAATACTTATCTGTTTCGCATTTTAATTAGAAATTTCTGAGACGCAAAAAATATATCTTTAAGCTATAATGCCCTCTGGGCTGGGAGGAAGTATGAAACGAATTATACTGTTTTTTTCAGTTTGCATCCTGATTTCCTTCGCGGGCAATCTGGCCGCGCAGGATTCGGATTGCGATCCACCTCAAATTTTATGCCCCGAAACACCGTTTGAGCTGACAATGTGCGGTGCCGGAGAGGTCTGTATCGATCTGCCGGTGATCGAAAGCAGCTCGCCCTACAATGTTATTGCCCCGAATGCCATAGTCAATAAACGTGCCAGCACCATGTGCTATCCGGTCGATTCATCGGGCACCTATATCTTTACTATAATCGCCCAGAATGAATGTGGCGCGGACACATGCGAGATCACTGCAATCGTGACTATCAACGAGCCGCCGGTGATCGACTGCCCGGCAGAAGCATTCTCCAGAACACTGTGCGAACCGGACTCAATCTGTATTGACCTACCGATTGCCGACGCCGACGAGGTTACCGTATCGGGAGGAGTATGGTCCGAAGGCAAGTTCTGTTTTGATGCCGATTTCAGCGATACCTATGTATTTCTCGTAACGGCCTCCAATGGCTGCGGCACTGTTGAATGTGAACTGACATTTAATGTGGAAATTATAGATCCGCCTATTATCGACTGCCCCTTAGTTGAACTTTCAGAGACTATTTGCGGGCCGGGCGAGGTCTGTATTGATCTGCCGATTTCGAATTATGATGATGTTATGGTTGACGGCGATGCGGTCTGGAGCGAGGATCAGCTTTGCTTCACCGCTGAAACAAGCGGCTTCTACACCTTCACAGTTACCGCCTCCAATGAATGCCATACAACTGAATGCGGTCTGGGAATTAATGTTATGATTCTGGATGCGCCCTTTATAACCTGCCCCGAAGAGCCGATTGAACTCTTGCTCTGCGAGGAAGGTCAGACCGGTATCTATCTTCCGATCTCCTATCCGGGCGAAGTTACAGTTCTTCCCGACGACACGTTAACATTCTGGCAGAGCGATACTCTTTATTCTTATATCTTTGAGCCGGGAGAATATTCCTTTACTGTAGTTGCTGAAAACCTCTGCGGTGCTGACACATGCGATATAACTGCAATGGTCCAATTCGGAACTGTGCCCGAAATCACATGTCCGGAAGATACCGCCGAATTCCTGCTTTGCGAGCCGGATACGGTTTGTATCGACCTGCCGATTGAGAATCCCGGACAGGTCACGGTTCAGGGAGATGCTTACTGGCTGGACGGCGTACTGTGCTTTGAGCCGGCGTTTCCTATGGATCAGACCAGCAGCACATATTACAATTTCACCGTTATAGCAGAAGACTTCTGCGGCGCGGACACATGTGATGTGGTTGTCTGGATCGAAACAACCCCGCCTCCTGAGATCGATTGTCCCGAAGAAACTATCGATATAACCGCCTGTGTTGAGGAACTGGTTGAGATACCTGTGGCAATTTTATATGCCGAGACAATCGATGTCCTGGGCGGTACTTATGAAGAAGGCGCTGTAAGCTTCATGGCCGACACATCACAACTCAGACACATCAGGATTATCGCCTCGAGTCTTTGCGGGACAGATACATGCGAATTCTATGTCGATCTCACAGTGCAGGATGTGCCCGAACCGGCCTTCAGCATCGACTCAACCTCACAGGGTGTTACCCCGGTAATGGTCTACTTCAGCAATGATACTGAAATGGAAGGCGATGTAACCTTCGAATGGGACTTCGGTGATGGCGAAACCAGCACCGAATTCGAGCCTGCGCATGCCTACGATTCCAATGGCTGTTATGATGTCAGTCTTACGGCGACAAATCAGTGCGGCAACGCGGAATTGATTGTCGAGGACTTCGTCTGCATCAAAGATGCCCAGATCGTAATCCCAACCACCGAGTGGATTCTGATTTACTGCGAGGCTCCGATTCTTGATGAAGTGCCTCTGGATCCGGGGGATATAATCAGTGCCTACGATCCTCAGGGCGTGCTTTGCGGTATGGGTATGGTCAAGCAGGATGGCAGCTATGGATTCCTGCCGATCTATCGTGACGATCCCACCTCTCCGGATGTCGATGAGGGCGCGGAGCCTGGCGATCCGATTTCATTCGAAATCAACTTCGAGCCGGTCTATGCCACGCCGCAGGTGATCTGGACCGAAAACGGCGACCGTATCGAGGTCTGCGACTTCTCGACCGAAAAATGCGCCAGCATAAACATCACCATGGGCTGGACCCTGGTATCATGGAATGTAGCATATACCGCTGATATCGAGGACTTCGTTGATCTTCTGGGCGGGCCGGAATGTGTGAGTGTGATCCTCGGCTTCGATCAGGGCGCTCTGACATACAATCCCGATCTGCCCCAGTTCTCAACTCTGGATTATGTTGATTATTATCACGGCTACTGGATTTACGGCGAATGTATGCCGGAAATTCTTCCCGAGGTTTGCAGCGGGCCAATCGATCCTGATGAATACATTCCTGTTTACACCGGATGGAATCTTGTGGGTGTCTGGCTCGATGCTGTGATGCCTATCGCAGATGCCTGGGATTCAATCTTTGATATCCTGCTGGTTGCGCTGGGATATCATGAAGAAGGCGTAACCTGGCTGCCGGATATGGGCGAATTCAATACATTAACCGAGATTCGTCCCGGTTACGGCTACTGGGCCAAGGTCTCCGAGAACGGTATGCTCGAGTATCCTGGATTCGGCGTCGACCTGATGGCTTCCTATTCTCAGGCAGCGCCTTCCAAAGGCGTGATGCCATCGCGCAGATGGATCAACGTTTACGGCGAGAATATCGAACTCGACGAAGAAAGTCTTCCCGCCGGCACCAAGATCGAGATATTTGCCAAAGAGAGCGGAATCCGCTGCGGAACCGCTGTCTATGACGGCCAGATGCTGAAGTTTACGCCGGTATACGGCTACGACCAGTCCGGCATTGCCTCGGCCAATTATCCGGATGAAAACGAGACGCTTAATATCTACGTAGACGGTGAGATGGTATACCCCGAATTGACCTGGACCGAACTGGGCGACTGTATCGATATCAGTGAGCTCTATACCAAGCCCGGCGGTACCAGTCCGATAATCCCGGAACGGTACTCGCTTTCACAGAACTACCCGAACCCGTTCAACCCGAATACAATCATCAGCTTCGAACTGCCGCAGGCCGGCAATGTCGAGCTGTCGGTGTATAACCTTCTGGGCCAGAAGGTTGCCACTTTGGTAAACAGTTACCATGATGCGGGTATTTATGAGACCGAATGGGACGGTACCGACGACAGCGGCAACCGCGTATCCTCGGGAGTTTATCTCTATCGTCTCAATGCCGGAGATTTCGTTGAGACAAAGAAAATGATTCTAACCAAATAATTTTGATTATTTGCTTCGATAATAAGGGACAGGCCGTAAAGCCTGTCCCTTTTTTTAATAATGGGGTCGATTATTCTCTTCTCTTGACACATCTATTGAGCAGCCTTATTTTTATCCCATGCCTGAATCCGAAGAAAGACAAAAGCTGCATATCTGCCGTGACGGCGACTGGATGGGCAAGATCGCCAAGGATTTCAATCATGCCGATCCTGCTACTGTCTACGATCACGATAAGAATTCCTACCTGCGTGAAAAACGTCCCGAGAAGAATCTGATGGCGCGCGGGGATGAGGTCTGGGTGCCCGTTCTTCCAACACCGGAATTTCCCACCAAGGGTAAAAATGGCGGCCCGGTCGATATCAGCGTAACTCTGGCTGTCAGGGAGCAGATCACCACACGTTTGAAAAATACCGAGGGAGAATCGTTGACCAATCTCGATTACACCCTCAGGCATCCGGAGCAGGATGAGGAAGTTTCCGCCAGCACGGGCGGTGAGGGACAGGTGGATCAGGAGCTTCCGCCGGGTGTGGAATATATGACGGTGGAGCTGGAGGAGAAGGTAATGACCTGGAATATGGGTTATATGGATCCGCCCCGGACTGTCTCGGGATATGCCAACCGCCTGAAAAACCTGGGCTATTTCAATCATGATATCCCCGAAAAGAAAAATATGGAACTCTACCGCGCTCTTCGCAGATTCCAGCAGGATAACGATTTATCCCCTACCGGCAACGCCGACACCCCGACAATCGACAAACTGGTCGAACTACACGGCTGCTGATTTTGGCTCTTTCAGCACGAATTAAATTCAAACAATCCGCCGAATCCTTTGACATGCCGCCCGTTTTTCATATCTTACCGCCAGCAAAATATGGAGGATAGATGCAGGTTGCATTGCTTGGAAGCGGGATGATGGGCAAGGCGATTGCCTATGATCTGGCTCAGAACGACAAAATAGAAAAAATACTGGTCTGTGATATCGACCTCTCGAATGCGGACGATGTAGCAGCATTCGTGAAATCCGATAAAGTCGTCCCAACCTGGGTTGATGTGCGTAATCAGAAGGGCACAATGGAAACTGTTTCCGGCAGCAAAGTCATCATATCCGCCATACACTACCAGTTCAACCTGGACTTGACCAAACTTGCGATTGAAATCGGCGCCCATTTTGTCGACCTGGGCGGGAATCACAAGGTTGTTGGGGAACAGCTCAAGCTTCATCAGCAGGCAAAAAACAAGGACATAACGATTATTCCCGACACAGGCCTGGCTCCCGGCCTGGTGCAGGTACTGACATCATTCGGCTCATCAAAATTCGATGAGCTCGAAAACATCCGTCTGCGTGTAGGCGGATTGCCGCAGAAACCGGACCCGCCCCTCAATTACAAAATTGTCTTCTCGGTGGAAGGCCTTATTAATGAATATATTGAGGATGCTATCGTAATCCGTGACGGCAAGGTGCAAAATGTCAAGTCGCTCTCGGAAGTTGAGGAACTCTCCTTCCCCTCGCCTTTTGAGAAGCTGGAAGCTTTCCAGACCTCAGGCGGAACCTCAACCCTGCCTTTAACTTATTATGGCAAAGTGAAAAACCTCGATTACAAGACAATCCGCTACCCCGGACACAGTAAGCTTTTCCAAACGCTTATATCACTTGGATTTTGTTCCTCCGAGGCGTTGGAGGTCAATGAAAATAAAATTATTCCCCGCCATCTGACTGGAATGCTTCTGGAGAAAGCGCTCGGCAAAGATGAGAAGGATGTCGTTCTGGTCTCGGCCGATTTCGAGGGCAAAAAAGACGGCAAGTCCAGACATCTGAAATACCGCATGATCGATTATTACGACGAAAGCACCGGGCTTTCCGCCATGATGCGTTCCACAGGCTTTTCCTCCTCGATTATCGCCCAGATGCTGGCCGAGGGCAAAATCGAAAAGAAGGGCGTTGTGCCGCAGGAGCTTTCGGTACCGCCGCAGCTGTATATGGAAGAGCTTTCACGGCGCAATTTCTCGCTGGAAGAAATCAGCGACTAATAAATACAGCCTTCTACCATTTGATTAAGTTCATACACCAGTAAGATAAAACGCAACATATTAAGGATAATGTGGTCTTATATTAACGGAAACCTTAATATATATGCTTCGTATGAAAATATGTAAAAGATCACAAAAACTCACATACCGGGGAGAAACATGGCAAAAAAATTAACCGCAACATTGATTATAGTAGTACTGGTAGGGGGCATAATATTCTTCGGATTCCAGAGTGATTCAGGCAATGCCAACGAGGGTATCAAGCTCTTTCCGGTTGAAAGAGGTCATATTGTAGATAAAGCAATTGCTATAGGCGAAATCGAGCCGGAAAAGGAAATTGGAGTCAAATCCCATATTTCCGGAGTTGTACAGAAGCTTTTTGTGGAAGAGAACGATCAGGTTGATGTGGGCGACCCGCTTTTCGAGGTCTCGCCCCGGGCCACACCGGAACAGATGGTCAATGCTGAGCTTTCGCTCCAGGAATCTAAAGTCTTGCATGAAAACGCCAAATCGGAATTCGAACGGAGAAAAGGGCTTTTCGAAAAAAACCTGCTGTCGCAATCCGAATACGATAATGCCAAAAAGACCCTGGAGATGGCGCGTCTTGATGTCCAGCGCAAAGAAGAAGCCCTTTCACTCTTGACAGAGGGCAAGACAAAGCTGACCGAGGACGCCATAGAATCGGTCATACGAGCGCCTGTCGAGGGCACGGTCCTGGCGATTTACGGCGAGGAGGGTGATCCGGTAGAACCGATGACCTCTTTCCAGCCCGGCACCCCGATCATGGCGCTGGCGGATATGAGTAATCTGGTCTTCAGGGGTACAGTTGACGAGATCGATGTGGGCAAGCTGAGCGAGGGTATGGGCGTTACCCTGAAGATCGGCGCATTGCCGGGAGACACGGTTAAGGGACGTCTGGATAAGATCGCCTCCAAAGCCCGCAAACAGGATCAAACCACAGTTTTCGACGTCGAGGTTGAAATTATCGAGGCCGGACCGAATCTGCTTCGTGCCGGATACTCGGCCACAGCCGAGATTATTATCAACGAGAAAAATGACGTGCTCATGGTTCCGGAACGTCTGGTCAATTTCCGCAGCGATTCCACTTTTGTTGATGTGCAGGATTCAGCCGGAGCAATCGAGACAGTTCCGATCGAGACCGGGCTTTCCGACGGGCTCAATATCGAAATCATAGCCGGTCTTGATTCCGGCCAGCAGATAGTCGAGTATCCTCCCAGGGAAATCCAGTAATGAATTTGATGTTTATCAAGCAAATCCTGCGTGATATGCGCGGGCAAAAGCTGCGTACTGTCCTCACCCTTTTCGGAATTTTCTGGGGTACCGCGGCGGTAATCCTGCTGGGCGCTTTCGGCTATGGTATCCACATGAACCAGCAGAAAGCTTTCAAAGGGCTGGGAGAGGATATCGTCATAGTCTGGGGGGGCACAACGTCCAAATCCTACGAAGGCCTTCCCCGCGGAAGAAGAATTATGCAGAGAGTGGAAGATGTGGAGCTTTTAAAGAAGCAAATCCCGGAAATCAAGTATATCTCGCCCGAGTATACTGAATGGAATAAGCCGGTTGTTTACGAAGACAAAAGGATTGTCGCTCCGATTGTCGGGGTATGGCCGGAGTTTGGGCCCATGCGCAATGTCATTGCGCTGATGGGCGGGCGGTTTATCAATCAAAATGATATCGATGACCGCAGGCGTGTCTGTTTTTTGGGCAATGAGCTGAAGGAGCAGATCTTCGGTGAGGAGAAAGATGCAGTCGGTGAAATGATACAGATTTCCGGCGTGCCTTTCAGGGTAATCGGTGTCCTGAAGGAAAAACAGCAGGATTCCTCGTACAACAGCCGCGACAGCCGCAAGATCGTAATTCCCTCCACAACTTTTGTGGCTCTCTACGGGCAGAATTATGTCGACAATGTCGTCTGGAAAGCCGAATCGACCGAGGTTCACAAGATTGCTAACCAGAAATATTTTGACATTATGGGCAAACGCCACAAATTCGATTCAAGCGATAAGCAGGCCTTGATGATATGGGATACGACGGAAAATACAGAGTTCTTTACATACTTCTTCTGGGGATTCAGAATCTTCCTGTATATAATCTCGATTGCAACCCTTATCGTGGGCGGAATCGGCGTGGCCAACATCATGTATGTCGTGGTTGAAGAACGGACACGGGAGATCGGAATCAAGATGGCATTGGGCGCCAAAAGCGGATTTGTGCTCAGGCAGTTTCTGTTCGAGACCATGTTCCTTACAGCTTTCGGCGGGATAATGGGATTCTTGTTTTCCTCTTCGATTGTTTATCTGTTTCCTCGTTTAAATTTCGATGAATATGTCGGCGTTCCGGAGATATCGGCTTTCGTTAGCATTGGAACAATAGTGGCCTTATTAATAATAGCCATACTGGCCGGATATTTCCCGGCACGGCGTGCGGCCACGATGGATCCGGTAAAGGCATTGAAAATATAGGTTAAGATATAAACCATGCTGAATATTACACTTGTATTTAAGATGTTCTGGCGCGAGCTGAGGGCGCAGAAGAAAAGGATGTTCCTGACTATCCTGGGAATTATCTGGGGTACCATGTCTATTACCATGCTTCTCGCCTTCGGTGACGGCCTCCGCAGCCAGCTTAACAAGAATCAGAAGGGCATGGGTGAGGGTATTATGATAGTCTGGGGCGGCCAGACCAGTATGCCCTACAAGGGTCTCCCGCGCGGCAGACCTATCAGGTTCGAAAAGGATGTTGTCGATTTTCTGAAAAAACGAATCCCGGAAATCGAGATGATCGGCGGTGAATATACACGCTGGGGACAGTCGGTTGCCAATAAGAACAAGATGTTCAACCGCATGGTCAATGGCGTCTATCCGGAATATGAAACAATGCGTAATATGATACCTGAGATGGGCGGGCGTTTCATAAATCAGCTCGACCTCGACTTAAAACGCCGTGTGGTTTTTCTGGGAAATGAGCTGGCCGATGATCTCTTTGGCGCCAAAACACCGCGCGAGGATATTGTGGGCCAGTCAATCGAGATCAACGGCATGAAATTCACCGTTATTGGTGTGCTGAAAAAGAAGATGCAGATGGGCATGTATTCCGGGCCGGACTGGAACCGTGCGGTAATTCCGGCCACAACATTTCACAGCATTTACGGCCATCGCTACTATCATAACCTGGTGGTAAAGCCGCACGATATAAACAGAACCGAATTCGTGGAGCGACGTATGACCGAGGAGCTATCCGGCAGATACAAATTCAATCCCGAGGATGAATCCACCATACATGTCTGGAACTTCATCGAAAACGTAAAGACCTTCAATAATGTTATGCTGGGTATGCAGATATTTTTCGGGCTTATTGGCGGTCTGACGCTGCTGGTTGCAGGAGTGGGTGTGGCCAATATAATGTACGTGGCTGTCAAGGAACGGACGACAGAAATCGGAATCAAGATGGCATTGGGCGCTAAACGCTTTCAGGTTATGGCGCAGTTCATGCTGGAGGCCCTGCTGATAGCATTTATAGGCGGGGCTGTCGGTATATTGTTATCTTTTATTATTACCAAAACACTGGGAGCGCTGGAATTCGATAACGAGGCCCTGCAATGGCTGGGCAAACCGAATATATCTACCACAATAGCGATTGTTACAGCAAGCATTCTGGGAATAATCGGGCTCGTGTCCGGATTCTTCCCGTCACGAAAAGCGGCCTCGGTTAATCCGGTGGAATCATTGCGATATGAATAGAGGGTGAGATTATGAATAATACCATGATTTACATGAAGGATATCATAAAGTTTTATAATACCGGCACTGTCAAAGTCAAGGCCCTGAAGGGAGTCGATCTGGATATCAAGGGCGGTGAGTTTGTCTCGATTGTCGGTCCTTCCGGGTCGGGTAAGTCGACCTTAATGAATATCGCCGGATGTCTTGACGTGCCAACCGGTGGAGAATATCTTCTTGACGGCGAAAGAGTTGAGAATTTAGAGCCGAATGAGCTGGCCGAGATCAGGAATAAGAAAGTGGGATTCGTATTTCAGAATTTCAATCTTTTGCCCTATGCCACCGCCTTCGAAAATGTGGAACTGCCGCTTGTCTTTGCAAACATTCCGGCCAAAAAGCGCCGTGAAAGAGCGGCCGAGCTTTTAGATCGTGTCGGTCTGGGTGACCGCATGGACCATCGTCCCAATGAGCTCTCCGGAGGAGAGATGCAGCGTGTGGCAATCGCACGTTCAATGGCAAACCGTCCTCGTTTAATATTAGCGGATGAGCCTACCGGAAACCTTGATTCCAAATCCGGCAGCGGAATCATAGACCTGTTCGAGGAACTCTGGAAGACCGGTTCGACCATTTTGATGATTACCCACGACCAGACAATCGCCAAACGCACCAATCGTGTGGTCAAGCTCAAGGACGGCCTGATCGTATCCTCTCTCGAAAACGGCAACGGCAACCATTAGAGCATAAGACATGTGTAGCCCGTCTGAAAAGGCTATGGTGCCGCCGGGAACCCATTCCCGGCGGATCAACTATCTCAAAGCAACTCACTGTCGGGTTAGGGAACCCGACCGCACATGTTAAAGAGAGTTTATCTAAAACCGGATCAATGGTTTGTCGGCGGCACCACAGAAAGACAATCTGCATTTTAATGCAAGCATAAGCTTATTCTCTCTTGTATTATAAGTGGAAGCGGTTATATTTCTGCAGGGTAATATTATGCATCTGAGATCTATAATTTTAATCATATTTCTTTTGTCGATTGGATTAGCATGTTCGGATAACTCCACCGGCCCGGATGATCCGCTGGAGCAGTTTATAGCAAGCGTTTCCCTCGGCTCGGACACGCTCATAACCGATCTTACAAAGCCGCTGGTCATTAACTTTGCTCTGAATATGGACAAGCAGTCGGTGGAGAAGGCATTCTCAACCGATCCGGCCTTTGATTACACAACGCATTGGTCGACCTTTCCGGTCTGCAATCCGAATGATTCCACCTGCTACCCGGAATTTTATATCTTCTATGTCTATCCCGGGGAACCGTTTCTGCCGAATACAACCTATCAATGCATGATCGACAGCAGCGCTCATGATGTAACCGACAAATATCTTCCCATACCCTATGAATTCGAATTTACCACCGATGCCTCCCGACTAATACGAATTACCGCAGAATACGACGGCGTGGACACATCCAATGCCTTCCCGCGTGCGGTCAAACTCTGGTTCAACAACTCAATCGACCTTTCCACAATAGAGCAGCCCTTCACACCAAATCCGTTATTCGACTATGAACTTTACGGCGTATCCGAGAAAAAGAACGCATTCGAATACAGGATAACAAGTCCGCTTAAAAGCCAAACCGAGTATCAGATTCAGATCGTTGCGGATATCTTCGATACACACGAGAATCCGGTCATAACCGAGCCCGACACTACATTCACAACCGGTTCTCTGGCAATAATATACTATTATCCTAATCCTCAGGTGAATCTCAAGGATACCTATCCTATAATTCAGGTTCGATTCAATACCGTTATGGATAAGCAGGCTGCCGAGGATGCCTTCAGCCTGACTGACGGAGTAATTGAAATACCGGGCGAGTTTGTGTGGTTTACTGATAAGGCATTACAGTATTTCCCTGATTCTGACCTGACAGCAGGCGAGACCTATACATTTACGGTTACCACATCCGCAACAGATACATACGGGGCGGCTCTGGAGGAGGAGTTTTCCTATTCATTCACCCTATGATTATATTATCCTCTGCACTACAACCGTACTGATTCTTGTTGACAGAAAGCGGATCATTTTATAAAATCTTTGCAATCTGGGATTTATAAATACTGTTGTTCACCAATAGGGAAATTGATATGAGAAGGCTATTAATAATTTCAATATTTGTGCTATTTCTGGCAGGTTCCTCCTCGGCTCAGATATCCGGTTCTCTGGGTGGAGGGCTGGGCGCCACAATGCCGCAGGGGGAATTTAACGAGTATACCAAAACCGGTTTTTCAATTATGGGATTCGGAAAAATCGGTTCGCTTAAGCTGCCTTATCTACAGCTTCGTCTGGGGCTTCAGGGCGTATTCTTCGAACGTGATAATCGCAATGTTGTCTTCGAGGGCTATCCCGATGATGTTTTCACCGAGACCTACACTAACGATCTCTTTAAGGGCACCCTTGGATTAGAATTTGCAAAAAGGCTGGCTGCCTTCGAACCATACGGCGGCGCAGGAATCGGCATATATTATTTCGAAAGCAAAACAGAGCTCAAAGACCCTGAGGATGAGGTAATAGCCTCAAATAAGCTCGACAGCAAAACCAAATTCGGATGGAACCTCAACGGCGGCATAAGGATTTTCATGTTTCCGAAGGTTGCCTTCGATTTCAATATCCAGTATGATATTGTACAAAATTTGGAGCAGTATTCGGGCGAAGAAGTGGTATCGTTTAACTCCGAATTCCTGTCGCTCTTTGCCGGGGTGGCGATTCCTCTCGGCATCTTTTAACTATCGCCAAAGATTCCAATTCGGCTGAATTTCTCCCGCATAGCCTTAACGTGATTTCCCTCCCAGTAAACCTTATCACAGCGTGGGCAAATTTTAAATTTATCGTGAGTTTCATAGGTATAAGACCAGACCTTGTCTTTGACAGCCTCTTTGGCAATAAACTCGAGATCTGTATTGCATTCCAGACATCTGCTGAGGAATTTCTCCCGGTCGGGTTTGATATCCGATTTTTTTATCAGTTCCAGTACCTGTTCTTCGGGATTATCACTCTCGATCAGTACGAAATCCTTGACCATGACTCTTTCGACAAGCCTGGTATCACGAGTCAGGATCGTGCGTTTCTCTTTGAGGGCTATGTCGATCAAATCGCTGTCAGCAATCTGCCTGAAATAAAGGGTATCATACCCCAGTATCCGCATCAGACGCGCAAGTTTGCCGACCATCTCATCGGCAATGAACTTCTTTTGTAAACTACTGTTTGACATAGTATAAGACGAGCCGTATAATTACAGGATATATTTCTTACCGGCATTTGTAAAGCCAAAATTTTGGAGGGAACAGAGACAAGGTTCGGATGTTAGCTCTTTTTAGTATATGAAACAGAAATTTTTGGAAAAGTTAGAGCGGCTGATCGCTTATTTCAAGCGCCACAAAAAGTATCTTTACTGGGGCATCCTGGTCACTATTTTGACTAATGCTATCACCATGGTATCGCCCTGGATTGTGAAAATGGCTATTGACGATCTCAGGCAGAATGCCGCAACTTACTCACAGCTCAGGATTTATGCCACATTGATAGTGATTCTGGCAATTGGCGCAGGTCTTTTCCGTTTCCTGATGCGGCGCACTATTATATGGGGCTCGCGGATTTTCGAATATGAGATTCGCAACGATTTCTTCCTGCATCTTTTGGGGATGCCCCGCTCATTCTATCAGGAGACCAGAACCGGAGATATTATTGCGCGCGGCTCGAATGATGTCGAGGCCACCCGTCTTCTGGCGGGACCGGCGGTGATGCAGATCATTAACTCGACCGTATCGATTTCGGTAGCTCTCACTTTGATGTTTATACTGAGCTGGAAGCTGACACTTATTACGCTGACCGGTTTTCCGATTCTGTCCCTGCTCACAAACCGTCTGGGTATGAAGATTCACGAGAAATCGTATAAAATTCAGCAGCATTTTTCTACCATGACATCCTATGTGCAGGAAAATGTATCAGGGGTGAAAGTAGTCAAATCATACAATCAGGAAGAGGACCAGATAAAGAACTTCGCCGGATTGAATAAAACCTATATCGATCTGAATCTCTCACTGGCACGAATACGCGGGCTGTTCATGCCTTCGATCTACGGCGTGGTCGGTATAATAATTCTGCTTTTATTGTATTTCGGCGGTAAGCAGGTGATAAACGGCACGATTACCCTGGGTACGCTGGTGGCATTCATCTTCTATCTCATGAGCATAATGTGGCCTATGCTGGCAGTGGGATGGGTGGTATCCTTGTATCAGCGCGGTACCGCCTCGCTCGAGCGTATCGAAAAGATCATGAGGCGCAAATCCGAGGTGGCCGATTCCGATGTCGATCCGAATGCCAAACCAGAGCACGGGGATATCGAGATCAAAGACCTCACTTTCAGCTATCCTAATGACGATCAGGAAGTGCTCAAAGATGTCAACCTGAAGATACCATCAGGCAAAACCGTTGCGATTGTGGGGCCTACCGGATGCGGCAAATCGACACTGGTGGAGCTTCTGCTGAGAGCATACAAAGTCCCGGACGGAAAAATATATATCGACAATATCGATCTGAATAAAATACCGCAGGCAAACCTGCGAAAGGCAGTTGGCTATGTCCCCCAGGAAACCTTTCTATTCTCGCAGACCTTAAAAGAGAATATCGCTTTTGGGCAAGAGAAGCTAGTCGAATCCGATGTGGAAAGCGCAGCTGAAATTGCCGGGATTAAAGAGGAGATAAGCGATTTCCCGCGCGGCTTCGATACCATTCTGGGAGAACGCGGCGTGACTCTCTCGGGCGGACAGAAACAGAGAACTGCTCTGGCACGCGCAATAATCGCCGATCCGCCGATTTTGATTCTGGATGATGCCTTCTCGGCGGTGGATACCAATACCGAGGAATTGATCTTGCGGGAACTGAAAAATGTGCTCAAAACACGCACCTCTATCCTGATTTCACATCGTATTTCGACCGTCAAAAACGCTGATATGATCTGCGTGATGGAAGAGGGCAGGATTGAGGCCTGCGGAACTCATGAAGAGCTTATCGAGAAGTCAAAACTATATGCGCATATTGTCGAACTGCAATCTTTGGAAGAGGAGCTGGAGGCGATCAGGTGAGCGATCAGTATTTTGAAGATGATGCGCTGGGGAAAGCCTACGATTCCCAGCTCATGAAAAGGCTTCTGCAGTACCTCAAGCCTTACAAGAAATATATTGTAATCGCCCTGGCTATCCTGATAGTCTCCACCCTTCTGCGTCTGGCGGGTCCGGTTATAATCAAGATGGCAATCGACGATTATATCGCTGTCGGTGATTCCGAAGGTCTGGGAGCGCTTGTACTGCTATATGCCGGAATTCTTTTGATTCAGTTTTTTGCCACCTGGGGACAGATATATTTGATGGAGTGGATCGGCCAGAAGGCTATGTACGACCTTCGCATGAAGGTCTTCAGGCATATCCAGGGTTTGAGTATGGATTTCTACGACAGAAATCCGGTGGGACGTGTTATCACCCGCGTAACCTCGGATATCAACTCACTCAATGAGCTGTTTTCGTCCGGAGTTGTGAATATCATCGGCGATATTTTTACCATCTTCGGTATAGTCGGGGTCATGTTTGTAATCAATTCCAAGCTGGCCGCAATAACTCTTATAGCTCTGCCGCTTCTGGTTGTAGCCACAATTCTCTTCAGGATAAAAGTCAGGCTGGCATACCGTGAAATCAGGCGCCTGATTGCCAAGCTCAATGCTTACGTGCAGGAGCATGTTTCCGGCATCAGTGTGGTTCAGAATTTTGTGCAGGAGCGCAAGATTTTCAACCGCTTCAATGATATCAATAAAGAACTGATGGGACGTCATCATAAGTCTATCATCTATTATGCTGTCTTCTTCCCCACAGTGGAAATAATCAGCGCAATCTCGCTGGCGATTATTATCTGGTACGGCGGCGGTCAGGTGATTCAAGGTGTTATGACTTTTGGAACACTTGTGGCATTCTCGCAGTACATGGAAATGTTCTACCGTCCTATCCGCGACCTCTCCGAAAAATATAATATTCTTCAGTCGGCGATGGCATCTTCGGAACGTGTCTTCAAACTCCTGGATACAAAACCTGCCTTCGAAACGCCTGTCAAAGCCGCAAGGACTGACGGCCTTGAGGGCGAGATTATATTCAAGAACGTCTGGTTTGCATATAATAAAGATGAATGGGTGCTGAAAGATATCAATTTGGATATCTGTGCCGGGGAAAAGGTCGCCTTCGTGGGCGCAACCGGTTCGGGAAAAACCTCGCTTACCAATCTGATATTGCGCTTCTATGATTACCAGAAGGGAAGTATTACCCTTGACGGCAAGGAGCTTCGCGATTTTGACGGCGAGACCATTCGCAAAAATATTTCACTGGTGCTTCAGGATGTCTTCCTCTTCTCCGGTACGATCGAAGATAACATCCGCCTCGGCAATGGCAATATAACCAGGGAGCAGGTCAAAAAGGCCGCCGAGGATGTTAACCTTCTTCGACTCGGCAACGGCTTGAAGCGAGGACTCGAGACCAATGTCGGCGAGCGCGGCGGCCTGCTTTCGGTGGGACAACGGCAGCTTGTGTCTTTTGCGAGGGCATTAGCGTATAATCCACGCATATTGATTTTGGATGAGGCGACATCATCGGTGGACACCGAAACCGAGGTAATAATCCAGAAAGCTACCGAGACTTTGATGAAGGGACGCACATCGATCATCATCGCCCACAGGCTTTCCACGATCAAGCAGGTGGATAAAATTGTGGTAGTTCACAAGGGACGGATTCGCGAAATCGGAAACCATGAAGAGCTTCTGGCCAAAAAGGGCATCTACTACAACCTCTACCAGCTTCAGTACAAGGACCAGGAAATACCCGCCGCGGTTTAATCCTTACCCCTATAAAATTAGTGCTGGGCATACCTCCCGGTGCGCCCAGTGAAACGTCGTACACGAGGACTTGCACGACGCATGAACAAGCCCGGGACGGATGTACGCCACGCATGATCGATGCATCTACAACTCCCGTATCTTGCGTGCAATCGCCATCATGCCGATCTCATCGGGGTCGACCTCGCGATGTCCCCAGTTGCCTGCGGTGGAGCCGTAGAAATGGAAGGCCTCGAAACCCGCAATACGCAGCATCAGCTTCAATTCGCTGCCAACATAGCCTTTCTCGCGCACGGTTACTGTTTTCTGATTACCGTCATCATCGCTATAATCCATCTGGAATGTTTCCACCAGCGTAATCTGGTTGAATTTTTTTTGCTGGATATCTTCAATATTATATTTGCGTATCTTTTCAAGACCATTTAATGTATCCAGAATCAAAATGCTGTCCGGTTTTAGAGCATAATTGATATTGCGCAGGATAGCAAGGTCATGTTCGATCGGGTCCTCGCCCTGGCCGATTAATGCAAAGGCCCCCTCGCAAAGACATATAGCGCCGTCGAATTTCTTTTCCGGCCTGTATTTGGCGGCATCGGCATGAATTAGCTCCAGCTCAATCCCAGCCTCATCCGCTGCCTTCTTTGCCTCGGCCAGCATGCCGGAGGAAAGATCTATACCCGTGATTCGGTAACCGAGTTTGGCCAGTTCCACAGCGTGCCGTCCGGTACCGCATCCCACATCGAGTATCGTACCGCCGGTTGGCATCTGCAATTCCTCTATCAAAAATTCCACCTCCTCGGCGGTATTTTTGGTGAAGACCTCATCCATATATTTGGGGGCGTGATGATCGAAGAATACTTCCCATTCTCTTTCTTTATCCATAAAAAATCCTTTTTTTGAATATGCATTTTCTCTTTTTATATAAGACGACTAACTTAAGTTAATAGCATCGAAGCATTAGTCAATTTCCATTTCGAAACAAATCTAAATTATATCTTGCATTTTCCGAAGAATTGAATATGAATACTAATATTCGGGAACGTCCCGAATTATATTCGGTTAATTATTTTAGGCGGTCTCTGAATATATTTTGGAGACTCGTATTTTTTTCGGAAAACAATTTCGGTGCAAGTTTGGGATACAAAGCCGATTTCACTCTTCTGGGCTTGGATCGAATTCAATGGAAAACATGTTAGGAGGTTTTCATGGCTAAGGCCAAAGAAGGCAATAAGGTTAAAATCCACTACACCGGTAAGTTCGAAGATGGTCAGGTTTTTGACTCCTCGGTAGACCGCGAACCATTGGAATTCACTCTGGGCCAGGGACAGGTAATTCCCGGATTCGAGAAGGGCGTTGTCGGCATGGAAGAGGGTGAGAAAAAGGAAATTACGGTCACTCCGGAAGAAGGTTACGGTCCTCGTTATGACCAGAATGTCATCGAGGTCAAGAAATCGGTATTTCCGGATGATATTACCCCCGAGGTAGGCCGTCAGTTACAGGTGCAGGCCCCGGATGGCAACAAGATGAATGTTGTCATTACCGAAGTTCAGGATGAGACTGTTACGCTGGATGCCAATCATCCTCTGGCGGGCAAGAAACTCCTGTTTGATGTCGAACTTGTTGAAATTGCAGCATAGATAATAATACCTCGAGTTAAATCCCCTTCATTTTTGGATGAAGGGGATTTTTTTTGGGAATTATCGTGGTAAATTGGCTTGTCAACCTGAATTTTTAGGTGATAAATTGGTTAAAATCGATTAATTTGGTGACAACGAAAATATTGATGGCTGTAATTATGAATCGCAAAGATATTACCAAAGCTAACCGCGAAGCCTGGAACGAAGTCGCTCCGGTGCACCAGAAGGCGCGCGGAAAGGAGTTTCTGAAGGAGGTCAAATCTCCCAACTATTCCGCGCTTGATGCATTCGTTACCGGCAAGCTCAGAGAAATCGGTTTCGAGGGCAAATCTGTCGCCCAGCTTTGCTGCAACAACGGCCGTGAATGTATTTCGCTCAGAAATCTCGGTTCGGGGCCGGTAATTGGGTTCGATATCTCCGATGAGGCGATTGCCGAGGCACGAAAACTGAACGAAATCGCAGGCAGCGACTGCGAATTCGTCAGGACGGATGTTTTCGAAATAGACAAAGAGTATTATGGAAAATATGATATTGTCTTTATCACAGTGGGAGCCTTAAGCTGGCTGCCTGATCTCGGCCGCTTTTTCAAAGTTGTGCATAATCTTCTAAAACCGAATGGATACCTTCTAATTTACGAGATGCATCCTTTCCTGTACACAATCCCCTGCAAGGATGAACCGGAATTCAATCCAAAGCAGCCATATAAGATAGAATATTCCTATTTCAAAACCGAACCTTGGGCTGAAGACAGCGGTATCGACTATGTGGGAGGAACAATATATGAAGGCAAAACTTCCTACTCGTTCACACAGAAGATATCGGATATAATAAATCCCATAGTCAAAAACGGCATCGCTCTGGTCGAGCTAAACGAATATCCTCACGATATCTCCAGCATATATCCCTTGCTCGAAAAGGAACAAAAGCTTCCCCTTTCGTTTATTCTAATTGGAAAGAAGAATTAGAATAGACAAAGGGAGGACTTTTATCTCTGCCAAAAAACGTTTCAACTGGAACGAAGTTTACACCACAGGGGCTCATTGGGAAGTCGATCCCTCGCAGAATATGCTGCATGTCCTGAAATATATCGAACCGGGATCGAGGATTCTTGATCTGGGATGCGGCTCGGGACGTGATTCACGCTTTCTTTCAGAGCACGGCTTTAAGGTTTATGGGATCGACATCTCGGAAGTTGCTATCGAAAAAGCGCGTAGCAGCAACAATTCGCATGAAATCGGATATTCTGTGGAATCGGCCGAGGCTCTTCACTTCGATGATAATTTCTTCGACGCTATTTACTCCGGATGGGTTCTGCAGTCTGTCCCGCTCGATAAGGGAGCCTCAGAGATTAGACGCGTCCTCAAAGACGGCGGAGTAGCTTACCTGGCTTTTCTTCTCAGTACTGTATTTGTTGAAAACGGCGATGACTTGTTTTATCATAGCCGTGAGGAAATCCTTAAGGCATTCAAGGATTTCCGGATTCTGGATCAGCGGCAGTATGTCAGCAACGAGTACTGGACCGATCCGCCGCACAAGCATGATGCGTTTATCCTGATTCTGCGGAAGTGAAGATAGAACTTCTTTTATTAAGGAGATTTGAATATGAAGCTGTTGACACTGCTGGCAGCGCTGTGCCTTATTACGGTCAGTTGCGCTGAAAAAGAGGCTGTCGATTTTGAGGCCGCCCGTGAAAGTATGATCGAGGCGGATAAAGCGTTTTCATTGATGTCCGTAGAGGAGGGCATGCGTCCGGCTTTCGACTATTACATGGATGATAATGCCACGATGTATCGTGACGGTATGGATCCGATTACCGGCCGTGAGGATATACTCTCGCTTTATCCTCCTCCCGATAATCAGGCCGGGATTCTGAGCTGGGAGCCGTTTTTTGCCGAGATTTCCGAGTCGGGCGATCTGGGCTACACTCTGGGAAAATATGTATACACCGTGACCGATACGCTGGGAGCCGAGAATGAATCCTATGGCTATTATGTAACGATTTGGAAAAAGCAGCCGGATGGCTCCTGGAAATATGTTTTCGATACCGGTGTAAACGGCCCTCAGCCGGATGAGGAAGTCATAGACGAGATTCCGGAGGAATAGAATCGGGGGCAGCCGCTTGTAATTTTTCTGTAATTGCATATATTGGGACGAAAAGGGAAGGAGAAAATTATGAAATTCGTATACCTGTTTTTAATCATTGCACTGACATTCATGCTGGCCTGCGGCGGAAACGGCGAGGATACCGAGGCGGCTGAATCGGCCGAGGAGGTCGGCGAGGAGCCGTTGGAGCCGGAGAAGGAATATCAGAGTATTGCCGATCTGGGCGAGTGGCGGGAGATTACCTCCGAGGAGGGCGAATTCAAATTCATGAGCCCGGGAGAGCCGAGCTTTGATGTCGACACCGTATCCACACCCGACGGTCCGGTTCGTTATCCCTCGTACAGTCTGGCTGCCTCCGATAAATATTTCTTTATCGGCTACTCCGATATGCCCGAGCGACTTGTGGAGCAGGCGCCGGCCAAAGTCGTGCTGGATGGCGCTGTGCGCGGAATGATTAGCGAGGCCAGGGGCACCACTATTTCCGATACATTAATAGAAAACGAGGAATTCACCGCCCGCGAGCATCTGGTCAGCCTTCCAAACGGCCAGTCTTTGATGCGTGTGCGCGCCTATATGTCCGGCAACCGGATTTATATAATTGCCGCCTCCGCCCCCAAAACCGACACCGCCGGTCTTCTGGGACGGTTCGTCAATTCGTTTGAGCTTGTGGGCCGGGAGTATCGCAAGTAGAAAGTAATTCAAAATGTCATCCTGAGAAGCAATAGCGACGAAGGATCTCTAAAAAGTTTTGTCAGGTCCTGATCCCGATGAAATCGGGATTGTGACCTGACATTTTGTTTTACATCAGCCATAACTATCCTCAAACCAATTTCTTCCGCCGCCGCTTAACAATCAAAAACGACGCTAAGATCAAAATACCGCCGATTAAATCCGTCCATAAAAGCACTTGGCCCAGAAGCGCGGCTCCCAGTATAATCGCCACCAACGGCTCGGAGAGCACCAGCACTCCGGCGCGATGCGGCTCGACTGTCTTCATGCCATGATTGAAGGTCAGATAGGCGATAATATTGGTACAGATCGTGAAAGCCAGAAGCAAAAGCCAAACATTGGCGGGAAGGCTTATGTCAAGGCCGGTTATAACAGGATTTTTGAATATCAGGTGCATGACAAACCATAACGGTACCAGCCACACCAGCCCGAAAAGAAATGACCAGAAGGTAACGGTTAAGGTGTTATACTTCGGCGTCTTGCGGCTCATGAAGATGATATAGACCGAGTACAGAAATCCGGTCAGAAGCGCAAATATATGCCCCAGGCCGAAATCGGACCATGATATCCCCCAGACCCGGAAAATTACCGCTACCCCGATAAGCGCCAGAAGGGTAGCGATATATCCCGAGGCGGTGACCTGCCGTTTATACAAAATCCGCGACAAAATCAGCGTGAAAATCGGCTGGGTATACAGAAGCAGAACCGCTACGGTAACCGAGGCCAGCACCGCCGCGGTCATATAAAGCGTAAAGAAAAGAGCAATCCCGGCCAGCCCGAAGAAAAAGAAGTGGAGGTAGTCGCACGGTTGAAGCTTTAAGCTGTGCCTTTGGGACACAAGAACATATACAAGAAATATGCTTATGCTCAGCGCCAGCCGGACAAAAATCTGCTCGATAGTGGAGACATCATAGCGGCTCAATAATGTCGCAAAAATCGGGATGGTGCCGTAAAAGACACCTGCAATTATGATGAAAAAGTGTCCCCCAGGAGCAGCCATTGCTAAATTCTACTCTCCAAGTCTATTCCAAAAAGCCTTATCCATTTACCGAGCAATTATCTCCCGCGCCCTAATTAATTTTTATTAGGGTTTGCATTCAAGATATATTTTTTCAATATTCTAATAAAGCTGTTTTATCAATACGGAAGGGATATATGCAAAAAAAATTCACATTAATCTGGATTACGCTTATTCTTATCATGGCCGTCTGCCCGCTGATGGCCGATTGGCAGTCTGATCTGGACAATCTGCTGGTAACCAAAGACGAAAAAGAACAGAAAAAGCTTATCGACAAAATCCTGCTGGCCAATCCGACAATCGATACTGTCAGGTCTTATATCAAAAATCTGGAGTTTCCGGAAAAGCCGGTGGGAGAGCTAACCCTGCGTACGAATAAATGTATCGACGGCGTGGAACGTCCCTGGGTGCTGTATGTCCCGGAGACATACGACCCGAAGGTTCCCACTCCGATGATAGTCATTCTTCACGGTCTGGTCAGCCGCAAAAACATTATGGAAAATCCAATCCAATACGCTCAGGACCATCCCATGCTGGAATATATCGCCAGAGAGGCAGGATGGCTGGCAGTGTTCCCCATGGGACAGCAAGGGGCGACCTGGTGGGATGAGGTCGGTATGACCAATATCAAGGACCTGATTCGGACAGTTAAGCGGGAATATAATGTTGATGATAACCGTGTAAACCTGGCGGGCTTTTCCGACGGCGCCTCCGGGGCCTACGGCTTTGCCATGCTTGACCCGACCGAATTCGCGTCTTTCGTATGCCTCAACGGGCACCCGGGAGTGCCTAATGAGGATGGCGGCCTGCATACATACGCCTCCAATCTGAAAAATGCGGCGATATTCACCGCCTTTACTAATCAGGATGCGCTCTATCCGACAGCGACCATGAGTCCGGCGGTAAATCTGATGCAGAGGGCTCATGCCATGCTTAAATACCGGGCGCTTCAGGGTGAGCATACGCTTTCGGCCTACAGGCCGCGGGATTTCAAATATATGATAGGTTTTATGAACGACAATCCCCGCCGGCCTCAGTCCGAATTCGTATGGGAGACAGCCGATACGAATTTCGGGGAATTCCAGTGGTTCGAAATCGAGGAAATCGATCCGGGCGCCCCCGCCAGATGGCATAATGTGCTCAATACGGATCTGATGGACAGCACTATCAGTATCGGATTTGTCCCGGACGGATCCTATGAGAGGCCGGGGGTTAAGGTGGAAAGCCTGGCGGAGGGCCAGACTCTGGCCAAAAGTATCGGGCTGAAGCCGGGGGATATAATCATGGGCGGAAATCTGATGGATATCATGACCATGAAGGATTTGTCCCGATTCAAATCTCAGCTTCACAGAGGGGGAGGGGCGGTGCTTACAATTAACCGCGACGGTTACAAATTTACGGCCTATGGTACCCTACCTCCGCCAAAAAAGAAAGCTTTGTTTACTTATAAAAAATATTCGGCTATGGCCAAGGTTTATACAAAGGGCAACGGAATAGAAATCGAGGGTTCACGCCTGGGAGCTTATGATATTAAGGTTTTACCGGAGATGTTTGATCTCGATATGCGGATTGTTATCAGGCATAATTCCGAAAAGATTTTCGACAACCATGTTCTTCCCGATTTAATATACATGCTTCACAACTTCCTCGAAAACCGCGATCGGGAATTGCTTTATGTCGGGGAAGTCGGTGTTAATTTATAGAGGAGGATTTGAAAATGGGTGAGCTGGATTTTTATATCGTGGATGTTTTTGCAGAGGAGAAGTATGCCGGAAATCAGCTTGCGGTATTCCGCAAGGCCGGAGAGCTCTCTACCGAGCAAATGCAGAAACTTGCTAACGAGACACATTTCTCGGAAACGACCTTTATACTCTTGGACGAGGAGAAGGACGGCGGCTATGATGTCCGCATCTTCACACCGGTCGAGGAGCTGCCCTTTGCCGGGCATCCGACTCTGGGCACAGCCTTCGTAATCAAAAACGAGATTATGGAGAAGCCGTCGGAAAAGGTGCTGCTTAACCTCGAGGTGGGTCAGATACCGGTGACATCCGAGGGTAAGCTTTTGTGGATGGAACAGATTCAGCCGGAATTCGGACAGACCGCTGATTCGAAGGAAGTGGCAAAGACAATCGGGATAGACCACAATTATATCGACTGGCGCTTTCCGATCGAGGAGGTCTCGACTGGCGTGTTCACTTTGATTGTGCCTTTGAAAAATCTCAATGCGGTCAAACAGGCCTGCATGGACAATGACAGATTCTGCCAAATGGCCGAGACTTTGCAGGCACGGTCGGTCCTGGTTTTCTGTCCGGAAACATACGAGGATGGCAATGATTTAAATGTCAGACTTTTTGCCGAAGAACTGGGCGTGATCGAGGATCCGGCCACGGGCTCCGCCAATGGTTGCCTGGCTGCGTATCTTGTGAAGAATCGCTATTTTGACGATAACCGGATCGATATCAGGGTCGAGCAGGGTTACGAAATCAATCGCCCCTCACGGCTTTATCTGCGAGCATATGAGGAGGGCGAGAGAATCCATATCCATGTGGGCGGCAAAGTTGAAATGATCGCCCGGGGCAAATTCATTTGAGCTTGTTAAAAATCTTATAAACACTTACAATACAGGGGAATAGTCAGATTCATATGTGCAAGGAGGGATTATGGTAGTGCCCAAAAGATTTGACTGGTCCCAATTTACATTGAAAATAGCAGTCAAGGCCGGGCCCTCAAAAGTCTTTAAGGCCTGGGCAGATTCAAAGGAAATCTGCAACTGGTTTGCCTATAAAGCCGAGATAGAACCCAAAAAGGGCGGTAAATTCAGCCTGACGGATATATACGGCAATTCGTTCGAGATGGAAGTTCTGGGCGTCCGTAAGGACAGCCGCATACACTTCACATTCGGTATGAATGACGAGCAGGTAATGGTTAAGTTCAAAAAGTCCGGCAGATATACGATTTGCGAGCTGCATCAGTTCAATATAAAAACGACGCCCAATCACAAATGGGATACTCATATGGAGCAGCGCGCAGGATGGACTTTCTTTTTAACCAATTTGAAATCATGGCTGGAGCACGGAATCGATCTGCGCAGCCATGACACCAAACGCGGTTATGCCGATAATTTCGTTAATAGTTAATCAACAGGATATGAAATAAATGACGGAAAAACCGGTCTATATATTTTTGGTTGCTGCAATTTTGATTATGTCTGTTTCGTCAATAAGTTGCAGTGCAGATAAAGCGGAAGCGGAAGATTCAGCCAGGGGCAGCGATGATCTGGCAATACTTGTGAATTGGATGAGCGGCTATTTTACGAGCAAGGCACAGTCCGAAACCGACAGCAGTTATTTCGATATCCGCCTGCATATGATACCGATCTGGAAACATCGTTCAGATGCGCACTGGCTTTATGTCGAACAGGCAATGGCCGATTATCAGGACAAGCCCTACCGTCAACGTGTCTACAGGGTTAGCCAAACCGGGGAAAATGAATTCAAAAGTGCGGTTTATACCCTGGAGGAGCCTATGCGTTTCACAGGCGTATGGAAAGAGGAAAATCCGCTGGCAGGTCTGACCCCGGATTCCCTGACACTTAGAGAAGGCTGCTCTATAATCCTGCACCGCGAAGACGATGCCTTTGTCGGCAGCACGATCGAGAAGAACTGCGCCAGTGAACTGCGCGGGGCTGCCTATGCCACCTCCGAAGTTATAATCAGGGAAGATGGTATGGTAAGCTGGGATCGTGGTTTCGATGCTGAGGACAATCAGGTCTGGGGCGCCGAGAAGGGCGGCTATATCTTCAAGAAAGTAGAAGAGTAATTGATCTCTGGCGGTTTAATGGAACCTGCATCATATCCTCATGTTAAAATTCCAATAATATTGTAGATGGAGATTGTATGCGAAAAGTTATTTTGATTGCTGCCCTTATCAGCTTTGTTGCAATTAATCTCACCGCCCAAAACAAAAAATCGACTCTGTTAATGGATATGTCGCAGTTCGATAAAGCTTATATCCCGGCGCTCTTTTATACCAATCAGAATAATGCTGAATACTCAGCAAGGTCTATCGACGGATTGCTCAGAGTCTGGAACGGCTTCATGTCCCGGCACAAGAATCCTGAATTGCCGGACAGTCTCTGGGGCAGGGATATCGGACAAATCGATAAGCTGATCGGAAATGCGGCGGAGATAGTGTACAAGCAACAGTCACTCGATTCTGCTCATGAGAATCTGGAGCGGGTGAGATATGTACTCCTTGAGATGCGTGAGCGCAACGACATCGAATACTATATGGATGATCTGACAAGATTTCATGCTGAGATGGAAAAAATCGTTGAGATTGCCGGTGACAAAGAAAACAACGAGCTCGAGCAAAGCGAGTTATCCCGGATAAACAGCCACCTTGACAATGCGCTGGAAATCTGGAAAAAAGTCATGTTGAAAATATTCAACCAAAAACTGTTCAGTTTTAGCGATAAGCAATATAAAAGATTAAATGAGCTAATTGAATTTGAGGAAAAAGCGCTGGGAGAGCTGAAAACAGCTTTGGATAGTGATGAAAAGGATGCTGTTATTCGTTCTAAAGCAATGGCTGTCAAGCCAGACTTTGTAAAGCTGTTTCTCTTGTTTGGCGGTTTTAGTGAGGATTTTCTAAAGAACAGGGTTTACTGAAGTAATGGAGACTAAAAGGATGAATATCGACAAAGATTTAATGGTGTTTCTGGGTTCATCGCAGGTCGGGGACGGTGAGCCTGATCTGGGAAATAAATTGATGGATTCGTTTTTGAAGATGCTTCTGGACTCCGGAAAGATTCCGGACAGGATAGTCTGTATGAACAGCGGCATTTTTCTTACCACCGAAGGTTCGCCGGTTATCGAGAGCATGCAGAAATTCGAGCAGGCCGGTACGGAAATACTCAGCTGCGGCACATGCCTGGCATATTTCAAGCGTGAAGATAAACTGCTGGTCGGACAGCCCACGAATATGAAAAATACTGTTGAGGCTATGCTGAAGTACAAAAAGATCCTGTCACCCTGACAGAGATACTCGCTTATTGATATAAAAGATATGCCGGAATGAGATCATTCCGGCATATCGAGAAGCATTTGTGCGGGGAAACTCTGATTTATCACCAGGAACCATTATCACTATATTCACCATTCTCATATTCCCACCACTGGCCGCTGCCATCCGAATTCCATTCGGCCTGAAACTGCTGAACATACTCTTCATCAACTTTAATATAGTGATGCAGCCTTCCGGAATTATCATCATAAACCCTGACTTCGAATTTATTGTTCTCCAGGTATTCATAATATTCCATTGCGTACGCATCATCTTCGGTATGTCCCCAGGCCCATTGTAATTCGCTGTCTTCACCGGGGTATTCGTATACTATCAATCCTCCGAAATCCAGTGTTTTGTGTACTTCCAGATGCATGGCAGTCCAGCCGTCATAGCTGTTCTCACCGTCGCTGCCGTCATAAATCCAGTCCCAGGCATAAAAGTCCTGACTCTCAAAAATATTAAAGGTTATAATAAGATCGCCAATTGTATCCTTCAGGATCCAGTCTGGTTCATCATCATATATACTGTTAAAATCAGCATACCTCTTTGAAACCGGAGGAGGGATGTTGATATTGGCAAATGAATTCATCAAATCGATATAACCAACCGCAAGCTGAGCATGGCTGTCATCCGACTGACGCATGCCCTCGGGGATTTCAATCGTGGTAATCTGGTAAAACTCGGGCGGATCCTCCGTCGAAGGGCCGTTACCATTGTCGTCATCAACGATGTCATCCCCGGAGGAACAAACCATGAACAATAAAAAAGATAATGCAAGAAGCAATAGCAGTGTTAACTTAATATCCCTCATATAGCACTCCCTGTAACAGGCATTATGTATTTTGCATTAAAGCCGCAGGCAATATTTCCCCAATCGCGAAATATCCTGATAATTTAAATATTATGGATAAAACGGTCAAGTAGTATTATCGGTAAATTATAATTGCATAAGTTTAATCTTTTACAATCATCCTTTTTTTCATAAGATGATTTCCAAAATCAGCCGTTTTCGGAGAATTCTTTTCCCGGGATGATTCTCCGACTCATAATGTCCGATATAAAAATAATACAGGGCAATAGCTTATATGTGGGATGAGATAAAGAAAATACTGCGGCATTCATCGGTTTATGGCCTTGCAATTCTGCTTACCAACGCCATGAGCGTGGTGCTTCTGCCCCTCTACATGAATTATCTGGGGCCGGATGAGATCGGTCTTCTGGAGATTATCAACCGCACCAACGATATCCTGCGGATAATCCTGATGGTGGGTATGGTCACCACCACATTACGTTTCTACCAGGATAAAGACTCCGAAGAATACCGCAGGTCGGTAATCTCGTCGGCCATGCTTTTCCTGGCAGTCTTCGGTTTGGCGGCTGTCGGCATAATGATGTTATTCGCACATCAACTGGCCAATATAATCTTCGCATCCTCTGAACATGTTACCTATGTGCGCCTGATGCTCGTGATGCTGTTCCTCGAGGTGTTGTATATCGTTCCGATTCTCTATTTCCAGGCACGCCTGCAATCGACAATGTTTATCATAATTTCCATCAGTCGTTTTTTAATCGGGCTGACTCTGATTATCTACCTTGTAGCCTACAAGGGTATGGGAATTATGGGTGTGCTCTGGGGGCATATAATTTACGTGGGGATCTTCGGTACTGTGCTGTTCATATTCATCCTGATTCGAGTGGGTATACGGATAGATTTTCCTCTGCTAAAAGAGATGGTAAAGTTCGGACTGCCATTCGTGCCGGGAAGCATATTTTTGTTTATTCTTAATTCCGGCGACCGTTATGTGCTCCTGCACCTGACCTCAACAGAATCGGTAGGAATCTACGCTATCGGCTATCGTATCGGCGCATTGACCACAGCTCTGGTTATGTCGCCTTTCCTTCGGGTATGGAGCGCGCTTTATGTCAAATATTCACAACGCGAGGACAAGGATTATCTTTTCGCCAATTTTATGACTTATGTTGTCTTCACCTACACCTTTGCATCTCTGGCGGTGATCCTTTTCCGTCAGGAACTTCTTGCGCTTCTGGGAGATGTCGCCTACTGGGAGGCGGCGGGCGTGGTGCCTTATATTGCGCTGGCATATCTTTTCTGGGCGGCCTCACTTATTCTGGATTCGGGCTTTTATATTACAAAGAAAACGGTTTATAAGCCGCTGCTGTTCGGAATCGCCGCGGCTCTTGCGGTGGGACTTTGTTTCATCTTTATACCGCTCATGAATTATTACGGCGCTGTTTTGGCGACGGTGATTTCATTCGCGGTATATTTCCTTTTGAGTATAATAATCGTCCAGCGGCTTTTCCCGATCAATTATCAATGGGGACGGCTTCTGAAAATAGTCGTTACCGGCCTTGTCATAGTGGCCGCGGGAGAGCTTTTGATCGGCAACCGTCCCATAATATCGATGATATCTGCCGACTGGACCGGATGGTATACCTGGATGTCGTTTAAAACGGTCTTACTTTTGATTTTTCCGGTGATACTATATTTAATCAAATTCTTCCGTCCCGAAGAAATACGTAAAATCAACCAGTTGTGCGGCAGAACAGTTCCTGACGAAAATACTTGATATAGACGGCAGATTGACGATATTATAAGTAGGAAACAAGTGAAGAGGTCAAATGAACGAGAAAACGCCCCGATTAAGTGTGGGTCTTGCTGTCTACAATGGCGAAAGATTCCTTGA
>CAZBZV010000020.1:0-52012 GCA_964496505.1 uncultured Ignavibacteria bacterium
TCCATACCAGTAATATGTATGATCGCCGATTCCGGCCGGAGGCCATTGCCAGTACCACATAATCTGGGTAGCCGCGGTGGCAACGCACCCGACCACACAGCGTCCCCCATCCCCCATCGGACAGTCCAGGTTATAAGGATAACCCTGATGCCATTCATTGGGAAAAAGCAGAATCTCGCCCTCGGTATAGGTATCCTTGCCGCCCATCGCGATATTGTTCATAAAATCTTTTTCGGGCACCGCATACTCATCCCAGGCGCCACGATGTTCATTGGCCTTGTCTGTCTGCACCGCCTCGATACTGCCGTATTCATCGATGAAACCACTGATCTTATGGCCCAGGACATCGCGGAACATCTCAACGAATCCGCCCTCATCCTCGATAGCCAGATTCGAATACTCGGAATAAGCCTTAATCGGCGGAAGCTCCTTGAGCACCGGCACCAGGATAAAACCGGACGGCTCGATCGTATACAGACGGCCCACGAAACGGCCGTCAACTGTAATATCATCGCTTTGAGTGATTTGCGGATTGGGACTGTCCGCCCAGCCGCCCTGATAGTAAACCAGGTAATTGAGCCAGTTTTCAGCCGCCAGATCCATCTCCGATTCCGAGGCGGTCTCGGCTTTAACAGGCGGCGTTATAAATGTAAAGATCAAAAATGCGAATATTAATGTTGTCAGGATACTAAAGTACGAAGTATAACTTTTGGGACGGGGGGAGTTTTCCAATTTAGCACCTCCATAACTTGTGCGGTCGGTAAAAGTACGAAGTATACAATTCCAATTTAATTATACCGCAAAGTTGATTTTTGTCAAGAACTGATTTGCATCCATACAGTTATATAACGCAACATCTTAGTCCGCAATTTGAAACAATATTGGACGTACTTTTATATTTTTATCGGCAGGGGTGTGGGATATGTAAAGTATTACGTTCGTGCAGGATGTGCGGCATGCGCGCCCTTACAAGTTCGTGCTGGGCGTATGTCCTCGTGCGTTCAGAAATATATATATGAAAAATCCTTAGTAATAATCAATAGAGGCAATCAATACCGAAATGTGAGGTGGTCTCGCATGGCGCTGAGCCGCTCAGAAATATATAATTAATCGTGTAAACTACGTCACTAATGTTCATAAGCCCGTCACAGTTGACATCTCCCGCCTCAAATGGCCGTGGCTGTACGGAGCTATAAAAAATGTAATTTACTGTATGTATAATATCTTCGATGTTGACTATCCCATCTTCATTTGAATCGCCGCAGAGATATTCCTCGTTCAGCAATACGATAAAGCCAAATGCACTTGTATAAATCAAATCTACATCAGCATCAGAGTCTAAGTCAGCTATCGACCCAACATCCGCATTAAATTTTCTGGCGGGGAAAAGCCTTTGATTAAATTCTGTGGAAACAGAATTTAAAAGAAATGTAAAATCATTACCAGCTTGAGATAATATATCCATATTACCGTTACCATCCATATCGGCAGCATCGAGAAAGAAAGGACGCTTTTCGTTATCAATGTGTCTATCGAAGATAAAATAACCTGTTGAATCATTTAGATATATCGAGATATATTGACCATGGCCCGAGGCTATATCTATATCATTATCGGAATCAAAATCCCCGGTAACTGTGCTGTTTAATCCATCCGAATAATGCCTCTCATAGGACACCTGAAAATCCCCTTCACCATTATTCAGCAAAACGGATAAATCATCTTGACTATCGTCCGTGTTACATGTAATCAAATCCAAATCTCCATCATTATCAAAATCGGCAACATCGAAATCATAGGTGCCAGATTTCGAGTAACATGCATAGTTATTGGAAAAATCTGCATGGCCATTGTTCAAGTATATACTAATAGAATCATCCGTAGCGTTCCCGGCGCAAATATCGATATTTCCATCGCCATTAAAATCAGCCGCGTACATGTTATATGGAAATTTGGATGGGTATGCGCCTGAAAATTCAAAATTGCCAAAACCATCATTTAGCATAATCTTCATATCATGAGAATAGTGAGTACCAATTGCCAAATCAATATCATTATCCCTATCAAAATCTGCCGAAATAATTGCCGCTGGCATAGTGGGAACATGATATTGTGAGGATAAATTGAATCGTCCGGTTCCATCATTAAGATAGACTGAAAGGGTATCCCTGTATCCTGCCGTAACTGCGAAATCTATAATAAGATCCCCATTAAAATCCGCGGCCGTGGCGAAAATGATATAACCTTCGTCGTATACTGAATCCAGTACAAACCTTCCGGGACTTTCCGGATTTACTCCAACCCTGAATTGCCAGATGAAGCTTTTATCAAGGGCTTCTCCAGCAATGGATTTAATCTGATCCGTGATTACAACCGTTACTAAATCGCCGTGGCTGAAGGCATTATCTGGCTGAAATGTAACCGTATTGGTCAAAAGATCATAGTAGTAGCTGCCGGAATGAATTCCGGTAAACCTGGTATAGACCACAAAAGTGCTATCGTTTATGGTATTGCCCTTAAGAGCCTGATCAAAACGAACACTGATGCTTGAGGAAGCTGAAACATTCATTTCATTCTGAGCAGGTGAAATTGACTCAATCTGCAATCCACAGGCCTCCTGAGCCACAATCAGGATTAATGACACAATCATTGCTATAATCGCTTTAAACATAAAATGCCTGCCTTCGCTCTATCGAAGGATGTCCGTTTTTGGGCGTCAATATGAAATAAAATAAATGCGAAGTTAATGTCAATAATAAACCGTGGATATTAAAAAAATGCCGGAGGCCGGAATCGAACCGGCACGGGGGGTGAACCCCACTGGATTTTGAGTCCAGCGCGTCTACCAGTTTCACCACTCCGGCATTTGCAACTCTATATATACAAGCAATATCTAAATTTCAAGCTATTTTTTTCATCTTAATACCTGTCATCCTGAGCAAAGCGAAGGATCTCTTGATTTCAAATAGATTCTTCAGTCGGCCTCGACTAAAGTCGGGCCTCCTTCAGAATGACATTATGGGATAAATAATTATTCCAGAAACAGCTTGTAGATCAAAAGGCGAGTGCTGAGCTCCCTCGAAGTGTCATCCTCGGCCGGGGAATCGTAATAAACATATTCGATCCGCCCCTGTATCAACTGCTTCGGCACAATCTCGGTACAGGCGGCATCCGCCCAGCCATAAGAGTTGTCGCCAATAATCAGATAATTGCCCTCGGGAATCGTAACGGTATGAATCTCCTCCCGTTCCACGATCTCGGAGCCTTCCAGTTCCATCCGGGGCACCTCCACCGGCTCGATCCCGGCAGTCAGAATCTGATTGCCATCCAGAAAGATAGCATTATTCTTGATCTCGATTTCTTTCTCCCCCTCGGCCCAGATTCTCCCGATCGACAGGCGGCCGTCAAAACGGGCATTGCGGTACAGCACAATCTCATCCGGCCGAGGCTCCTCGAACCAGTAATGAGTACGGCTGATATAGAGCACATCGTCACGGTCGTATGTGCGCGTCATACAATCCACATCGACCTGATAGAATTTATACAGAAGCTGTCCCGGGAGATTGGTCAGAATCAGCCCCACCATCAGCACCACCATATAAAAGATCCAGTTGTTGGTGACTTTGGTTCGATACTCTTCGGTCTGACGGTGCGCGATTACAATCGCCTGTATAATCGCCAGGATATAAATTGCATAGCGAAATATAACCAGTTTTTCGGGAAGATCGGGCGAGATGACCGACATGAGCACATGCGAGAGTATTACCAGGATTATTATCAGAAGCGCCAGCATTGTCTGCCCGGTATAAAGCTGACCCATACCGGGAAAGAGAACACCCATCACCGCCGCCAGCCAGACCTTGCGCGGCCCGTCGTCAACCAGTTTGCTGGCCGAGATGTTGTCGCTTTTTTCTACCAATTTTGAATGCCGTCGTCGGTTGTGTCGGGCTGCTCGATATTGAAGTCCTTGTCATCCTGCTCGGTGAATACGCCTGCTGATGGATGTATATGGCAGTACTTTTTGGGTAATGTCTTCTCGGTAAATATCTCCCGCCCGACATTCACACATTTATCCGTAGCCAGCTCCCCGGAATCGTAGCAGACATGCGCATACTCTATGCCCTCAGGTTCCTGGAAATGCGCCTCGGGTGTATCGCCGGGGATATTTTCATGTGCCGCGATCATAATCTTGGTCCAGATCGGCAGTCCGTTTTTGGCGCCGGTCTGATTGCGTCCAATCGACAGCTTAACATCGAAGCCGACCCAGACAGTCGAGGTTATCTGCGGAGTATATCCGGAGAACCAGTTGTCGGCAAAATTATCGCTGGTGCCGGTCTTGCCGCCGGCCTCACGATGGAATCCTCGCCAGCGCGCGCCATGCCCGGTGCCCCGCGGCTCATCCATAACCGACTTCATCATATCGACCATAATATAAGCCGTCTGCGGCCTGAGCACCTCTTCCTTCTGCGATACCGGATTCTCCTCCAGTATATTTCCGTAGCGATCCACCACCTTATATATAAAGCGCGGCTTGACCTTCACACCGCCGTTGGGAAAGACAGAATAGGCCTGCGCCAGATCGATCATTCTAACCTCGCTGGTGCCGATTGCCAATGAAAGATCGGGCGACAGACGGGTGGTGATACCCATCTTCTTGGCATAAAAGATAGCCTGCTGGGGCTGAATCATATTGAGAAGCTTGATCGCAATCAGGTTGCGTGAACGATAGAAGCCCTCACGCATACTCATCTTGCCGTCGAATTTATTGTCGAAATTGTGCGGACGCCATTCCTTGGCGCCGGGAATCGTATAGACCACCGGAGTGTCCCACATCTGCATACAGGGCGAATAGCCATTGTCGATGGCCGCGGTATACACAAAAGGCTTGAAGGCTGACCCGGGCTGAAGCAGGGACTGGACAGTGCGGTTGAACTTGGATTCGCCGAAATCCTTACCGCCCACCATAGCCAGAATATCGCCGGTGGCGTTTTCCAGAACGATTGATGCCGCCTGAATCTGGCGATGCCTGTAGGCAACCGAATCGCCTTCCTCATCGTAATATTCCACCGCGTACTCATCGAAATGAGGATGTTCCGGGGTATAAGTTGAATCGATTCGCGCCTGAATCAGCTCGGTTTGCTCCTGGATTGCATCCTCGGCCACTTTCTGGATATACGGATTCAAAGTCGTATAGACCGAAAGTCCTCCGGAATAGACCGCCGAATCGCCGTATGTATCCACCAAATACTGGCGCACATACTCGGAAAAATACTGGCCGTAATATTCCGGCCTGCTGGAAAGATCGAGCTCGATCGGAATCTGCTTTAAGCTGTCAGCCTGCTCCGGACTGATCTTCTCATTTTCAGCCATCAACGACAGAATCGTATTGCGGCGATTTAATGCTTTCTCGGGATGACGGATCGGTGAATAACCGTAGGGTGCCTGAATCAAACCCGCCAAAAGCGCAGATTCCTCGATTGTGAGTTGCTCGACATCTTTATTGAAATAATTCTTGGCCGCCTCGAAAATCCCGAACGAGCGGTTGCCGAAATCATATTGATTCAAATACATCTCAAGAATCTCATTCTTGGAATAAAGCCGCTCGATCTTAATTGCCGTCATGGCTTCTTTAATCTTTCGGCCGATGCTGATATCCCTATTCAAAAAGAGCATTCGTGCAAGCTGTTGGGTAATCGTGGAGGCGCCCTGCGAACCGAAACCATGAAGCACATTTTTAAAGACCGCACGTCCCAGATCACGCGAAGATATACCCCAGTGATTGTAGAAATTTTTGTCCTCGGCCGAAAGAAGCGCGTCAACCGTATGCTTCGGTATCCGGTCGAATGTTACCAGATGCCTCTGTTCGGCGAAATACTTCTGAATAACCGACCCGTCACGCGCATATATCCTCGTTATCAGCGACGGCTCGATATTGTATAACTTATCAATAGCCGGAAGCTCGTGGTTGTAAATATGTATCATATACGCCGAGAGGATTCCGGTAGTAATCAGAAATATACCCAGAACTCCGATCAGGATATATCTTTTCGAAAGGAGCTTTCTTTCTTTTTTCTTTTTGGCGGGCTCAGAGCCGCCATTTTTCATTCTTCGTCTTTGCATACCTTAGATTATACAGTGTTCAATGAAATACGCATCAAAATTTTTATTTTTGGGATTCCAATATAATTCAACGAATTAACCGAGAATATGATCCATAATTATTTGGATTTCAGGACTACATCCTCGGTTTCGAAACGAGCCCGCACGCTGACTGTATCGGTAAAAAGATAATACGGCTCGGCGTATTGCAGGTTGTCAATGGCGCCTGTGAAATGCATCCCGCTGCTGTCGGTATCATCGAATCCATAGAAAAAGTAGCTCCCTGCCGGCACAGAAATATTAAACCTCAGAGAATCATCCGGCTGCAATATCCGGCTAAACCATCTGTCCATACTCTTTACATAAAATACAGAATTTACCGGATTTCCAATACCGCTGATCTTTCCGGAAATCGAACCATAATCCTCGATATCTTCCGTCGTAAAGGTTATTATCTTTACAGAATCCCCGGCGCTGTTTTCACCGAATCTGTCGGTGACAGACGGCAGATTCAGAAACAACGAATATTCCGCCCCCATACTTAATGTATCGTCATAATCTGCAACGAGCCTTATTCGATCGATCCGAATCCGAAAATCCCTGAGATATACCGAATCTGCGGTGAGAAGATATACGAGCGAGGTGTCTGCGCTGTCTATTATAATCGGCTCCGAGAATACGAATTCAAAATCCGAGTCGTGAGGAAAGTCGGCCTGACCGTCAGAGGGGATCGACCTGACCAGCTTCGGACGCGGACTCAATTCCACAGTTCCGATTTCAAAAGAAGCTGTGTCATATTCCTCAGAAAGCTCATTGCCGTAAACGGACATCAAATCACGCGCCTTCATCATATATCTTCCTTCAGACATTGGAGTTTCCGGCACCAGCATAATACGATCAGTCGAATCCTCCAGTGCATATGTATATAACATGTTAATGGCGCTATCATTTTCATTGTCGGTGATTTCGAAATCAGCGATTGAAACCTCTGATGATAAAATCAAGTCAGAAAATTCTGCGGCGATTAGATGGTCTGATCTGTAATCGACCGACAACAGTCTGAGCGAGGATGTGTCCTGTTTGGAGAGCACGAAGTTGAGGCCGGTTATTGATGGATTGGCTGAATCAATCTTCGCGATCATTGTCGGAATTCCGATTCTGTCGGATTCGGGATCAAAGAGGCGGTCTGAGTTCTGATCTCTGACTGCAAAACAGATATACCTACCGTTAGCAAGATAATCGAGCTTATAATCACCCGAGTCGCTGGTTTGAGTTATGTAAAGCGGTTTTTGATCGAATATGCTGAAGGCCGTGTCGTAAACAAACGCCCAGACATCAACATTGGCAGCCACACTATAATCCTGCACAACAAATCCGGAAATGTTCCCGGTGTCCAGCACCTCGCCTGTTGAAAATGCCAGCTTGTACGGTCTTTCCAGCTTATTATTGCGCAGGTCTGAAAGCCCGGTCTTGAGTGTAATTAAATATGTACGGTTATCAACAAGTGTGTCCTTAAATTTGATTTTAAGCGCGCTGCCGTCCCAATCCAGATCTGGAAATTCCTCCGGCTCGGGCACGATCACCAATGACTTGGGAGCCTCATCCTGCTCCATCTTCTCAGTAAATTCAATCCTGACTTCGGCATCATTGGGGACCTCCAATGCCCCGTGTTCCGGGAATGTGGAGACTATTTCCGGAGGGGTCTCATCGGGCGGACCGCCCGGGGGAAATTCGATTTTTGCACATGAAAGTAAAACCAGAGTTGAAAACAGATAAATCAGATAAAGGCTGGCCAGTTTCCTCACCGGTCCAATTTCTCCCTTATTGCGACATTATTGGGATCGATCCCGAGGGCTTTTTGCCAGGTCCTGCGGGCGTCCTCTTCTCTTCCCTGAGCCTGATAGATTTCGGCCAGATGATCATACAGCTCGACATCCGGATTATCCATAATTTCAATCGCACGTTCGATATATTTCTCGGCTTCGCTTAACTTACCCATCTTAAACAGCACCCATCCATAGCTGTCAAGATATGCGGGATTCAATGAATCCTGCGCCAGAGCCCGTTCGATCATATCCTTCGCACGCACCAGATGTATGCCGCTGTCGGCATACATATAGCCCAGATAATTGAGGGCCGGATGAAACTCCTCGTTTATGTCCAGAATCTGTTCGAAATGCGCAACCGATCTATTGAATTCGCCGACGCGCTCATAAGCGGAGGCCATTGTAAACAAAACGCCAATATCGGTTGTGCTCGAATCGACTACACCTTCCAATATATTGACAACGCTCTGGTATTGCTCGAGCTGCGAATAATATCGTGAAAGATATATCTGCAAATCCTCACGTCCAGTGGTAACACGCTCCATACCCTCGCGCATTATATCGACCGCCATATTCAATGAATCCTGGGCACGATATATTTCGGCCAGATTCACCCAGCCGTCCGGGATAGAATCCACTAAATCGACCACCTGCCAGAAATTTGATTTGGCGTCCTCCAGACGGTTCTCGAATACTGCAATTCGTCCCAGATAATAGTATGGGAAGAAATTCGTCTGATCCAGCTCGGCCTGCTTATTAAACAGCTCCTTAGCCAGCTCAGCCTCATTCAAATCGATAGCCATAGTCCCGAGCTGTCCCAGAAGACGCGAGCGGTTGGGATATTTCTCGGCCAGCTTTTTGATCTCTTCCATGGCCGCCTCTTTCTCATCATTCTGAATATAAGTCTGGATCAACTCCAGACGGGCGTCCACATTTCCCGCCGCCATCTGGATAAAATTCTGAAGCACCGCCTGGGCCGAATCGCCCATACCGGCGGCATTCAAGACCTTGGCAAGCGAGGTATAGCCGGCCTTGTTTTCGATACTTGGGTCGGCCTGAAGTGATCTTTCAAATGTCTCTATAGCATTAGCCGTGTCATTATTCAGAATATACAGCTCGCCCAGATCGTTTATGATCTGCGGACTGGCATTAAGACGCACCATGCGCTTATAATTCTTGATTGCCTTTTCGATCTCCCCCATCTGGCGATAGTAATTGCCGAGATACCAGTAGGGATTGATGTTGGTAGGATCGAGCCTTGCGCCCAGCTCATAATATTTGAGGGCGCTTTCCCAGTTGCCCAGCGAACGCTGGATATCCGCCTTCATAAGGACCGATTCAGAATAGATATCCTCGATCGGCTTAATAAGCTCCCAGGCCTGCTCATATTCACGCATACCCATGCGGATATTGGCCAGTGCCACACGGATTTCGTAATTGTCGGGATCGTACCTGAGCGCATTTTTATAATAATTTATCGCCAGCTCATAATTCTCTTCCAGCTCGGCCACCACGCCGCCAATATAATGATAGAAAGCGGCCTGCGACATCGGCTCCTCTTTCAACTCCTCCTTGGTCAGGTTTTCCGAGACAACCTGCGGCTTGGGACCGCACGCGCCGACCGTGAGGAGAATGAAAAGTCCCGCAAATATGTAAGTTAGTTTTCTCATCTCGTTGTATTTAACCAATAGGGTGCTTCAAAGTTCTATTTTATAATCAGTTTTGCCCAGCGCAGCTTACCGACCTTTAGCACATGCTCTCCCTCGAAGGGAAGCTTCGTGGCAAAGTCGGTCTGTTTCTCACCGTCGATCTGAAAGCCGCCCTGCTTGATCAGATTACGGGCCTTACTGGAGGAATCCATCAGGCCGTGCTCAGCCAGAAATTTCGGCCAGTAGATTTCATTTTTCTCCGCAAAATCAGACTGCGAGGCCTTAATCTCCGGCATATCATCCGGCACCTCGCGTTTGGAAAATACAGCCTCGAAATCCGCACGCGCATTTTTGGCCGCGTCAAGGGAGTGATACATTTCTATTATTGTCTCACCCAGCTCCTTCTTGTAGGCCATCGGATTTGTCTTGCCGCTCTCGATCTCACGCGCCATTGCATCGAGTTTAGTCTGATCCGTATCAGTACACAACCTGAAATAGTCCATAATCAAGTTGTCCGGTATCGACATGATCTTGCCGAAAATCTCCTTTGGCTCCTCATTGATACCGATATAATTGCCAATCGACTTGGACATCCTTTGCACGCCGTCAATACCTTCCAGAATAGGAAGTGTAAGTGCAACCTGCGGCTTTACCCCGAATGCCTCCTGGATTTGACGTCCGGCCAGAAGATTAAAAAGCTGCTCGGTTCCGCCGATTTCAATATCGGCCTTGATCGCCACAGAATCATAAGCCTGCATTAGAGGATAAAGCAATTCATGTACTGCAATCGGCGCTCCGGACTTATAACGCTTCTCGAAATCATCACGTTCAAGAATCCGCGCCACCGTAATTTGTGAGGCCAGACGCAAAATATCGGCAAAACTCATCTTCTCGAACCATTCGCCGTTATAATGCACTTCGGTTTTTTCTCTGTCCATCAGCTTGAAGAACTGATTCTGGTATGTCTCCGCATTTTCAACCACCTGGTCCCGGGTAAGCTGGGGACGGGTGGCGGAGCGACCCGAAGGATCACCAACCATAGCAGTGTAATCCCCGATTATAAGTACAATAGTATGCCCCAGATCCTGAAACTGCTTGAGCTTGCGCAGACCCACGGTATGACCCAGATGAATATCCGGCGCGGTCGGGTCAAAGCCCTGCTTTACTCTCAGGGGCTTGTTTTCCTTGATTGATTTTCCCAGCTTTTTCTCGAGTTCGCCTTCAGGAAGAAGATCGACTGTATTGGATTTGATTATCTCAAGTTGCTTTTCTAACGGTAACATAACCATCCTTCTACCCATAGTTTATCGGTACATTTCGCCGTAAGTTCAGGATATAAGCAGTTCAAAGGCAAATTGCAAGTAGATTTTCATCTGCATCGATCCGCACTCTATTTTGAACAGAAAACATCCCAATCCGTAGCATATTTGATACACTAATATCGAATTCTAAAATAAAAAATGGAGTCTAATTTACTTTTAGGGAATATTCGAATTCCGTAAGTGTAGAATTATTAAATGATATCAAATGGAAAGTTCTGTCAGTTTCTGTCGCCGATGCAATCGGAGGTGTGGACTGACAGCATAGCAAGTACAATCCAGTAGATAAATGAAGCCGTCAAGTCACAATCCCGATGAAATCGGAATCAAGTCACTATGTTATTAATTGAGCCTCGCATAGAAAAGGTATAAATTAAAGTCATTCACACTAAAACCTTTTCAAGGAGGCTCACGATGGAAAGAAAGCTAAAAAAGCAAACAGAAGCCAGTACTATTTTTGTGGGAGTTGATGTTCATTTATCGACATGGCATGTAACCATACGGAGTCATGAGGAACTAATCCGTCAGGCAACTATCCCGGGTAGTTGGGAAGTATTAAGGGATATGTTATCTGATTGGTGTCCCGAGCGGGTATTGATTGTTTATGAAGCTGGTTTCAGTGGTTTTTGGCTTTATGATGAGGTTCTGGCCTGGGGTGGTTGCTGTATTGTGATTCCACCCAGCCGGATTCCGGTGGAATCAGGCAATCGAATCAAGACCGATCGTCGAGATTCAGCTAAGCTGGCACATTTGGCGGCTAAGAAACAGGCAGTTCGGGTCTGGGTTCCGAGTTTATCCCAACGATATGACCGTGAGGCGGTCAGGGAGCGTCGCCGTCTGGTTCGTCAGACACGCCAGGTACAATGTCAGATCAAAGCGTTATTACATTGTTATGGATTGAAAGTGCCCTGTCGTCCGGGACGTTGGTCGGGTATCTTTGTGAGACGGCTATGGCAGCTGCGCTTTTCGAGTCAGTCTATGCAGGAGAGCTTCGCACGTCTTTTAGAGCGTTATCAGTTTCTTCATCAGCAAATCTCCGATCAGACTGGTCTGATTCGACGTTTGGCGAAACAGGACGGGTACCGAGAGCAGGTGACATGGTTGACCAGTCTTCCCGGCATAGGTGAATTGACAGCTATGGAGTTATTAACGGAGCTGGGAGATATAAGTCGTTTTGATCGAGCCGATCAGATCGCAGCTTATGTTGGCTTAACCCCCAGCGAATATTCCAGCGGATCATCGATACGGCGGGGTCATATCAGTCGATGTGGTAAGGCAGCCCTGCGCAGTCGTTTGGTGGAAGCCAGCTGGATTGCCATCCGTTTTGATCCTCAACTGGCTGATATCTACCAGCGTATCCGTGCCCGACAAGGCGGAAAAAGAGCTATCGTCGCGATAGCCAGACGGTTGTTGTTGCGTGCTCGACGGTTATTGTTGGATGAAAGATGTTATGAGTTTAAAGAAGTAGCGTAAATGATACTATGGTCCTATAGTTTACGAGGATAATCACCGGCAGCGTCGTCAGGTCTGTGTTAATGACACGTAACCAAGTCTGCTGCGGTGAAAATTGTAAAGTCCTCGAACGATTAACTGGCAGCACTATAAAGTGGCTGCGAATAGCAGAGTGAGTGACTTTATTTAAACTAACCGAAAAGGCTTGACTTAATACATAGCGGACCTGACGGAACTCTAAGCCCGCATTTGCCAGAAGAAATATCCCGAGAACGATCAGGCGTATGGCATGCTCTTTGCTCGAATAGAGTATAAAAGCAACAACATAAAACCCACCATAGGAAAAGGAGTCAAAAATGACCGGGAGGCAAAAAGTCGGGATACTGCTTCTGATAGCAGCCATGTTTATTATTATGGGCACTTTCAATCAGGTCAGGGCCGAAGATCGTGAGAACTATCTGGTACGCGGCTCATGGTCCATGCAATTCGGAATCGTCAGAGATTTCACGCTGACATCTTTTAATGGCGGTTTGATTTCCGCCAAACGGCATCTCTCACCCAATACGGCATTTAGATTCGGTCTGAGTCTCAGAGGCGATGTGGGCGATAATTCATCCGAGACCTCGCGCAGTTATGAACAGCCCGGAGGCGGTGAGGAGTTCACACGCACCTCGGACGGCAATACCAGCAACTTGATCCTGAATATCTCCACACAGCTTATGTTCTATTCGACAATCGAAAAATCGGTAAATCTCTATTTCGGATTCGGACCGAACTTCAACTACAGCCGAGATAAAGATGAATTCGACCTGGAATACACATATGAGGATCTTCCCGATCGCGACGGATTCGAGAACCGCTATATGCGCTCATGGTCGGCCGGATTGCTGGGGTCGTGGGGCGTTGAATGGTTCGCCTCAAAGAAAATCAGCTTTATTGCCGAATATGGCGCTCGAATGGAATACTATTCTCTCTACCGGGAAAGAAATTCTGAGGAATACGTCAATGACATAGGCAGATTCGAATCATATAATGAGGATAGGCATAATTTCAGGTTTATATCGGATGCGGTGAAATTCGGAATATCCCTGTATTTTAATTAGGTTGTCCTTCATTTGTAATTGACAAATAGCAGCTCTCTTGCAATATTGGTTTAATTGGTAAATTATCGGGTTTCGACACCCGGGATGACCGCATAAGAAATTGAAGACCACAAATATCATGAGGGAGTTGCTATGATTTGCATTAAATATATTTTGGCGGTCCTGATTACATTTTTCCTAATATCATCCTGCGTTCTTGCCGCCCAAGAAGGGGAAGCACTTCAGGAGGATGGCGAAAATTCATTGGTAAGCGGTTCGCGCTCGCTTCAATTCAGGATCTCCAATAATCTCACCTTGACCTCTTTCGAGGGCACTATGATCTCTGCCAAAAAGCATTTCACTCCGAACTCCGCCTTGAGATTCGGCCTTGGCCTCGATATCAGATCGGGGCAGGAGGATTACGGTGCGGTAGAGGAAGATGATAATCTATTCGATCTTGAGCTTATCGCCCAATACATTTACTACACTTCACCCCAGGCTCCTGTAAATCTTTATTTAGGCACAGGTCCACAGCTCACTTACAACCGTCATGTCCAGGACAGAGATTATGAAGAGACGGGGGAAGATGCATCCTGGCAGTACGACCGCTCATGGACAATCGGATTATTGGCTACTTTTGGGGTGGAATGGTTCGCAATCGAGAATATTAGCTTTTTCTGTGAATATGGCGCTAGCATAGGCTATCAATCGAGATATACAGAGAAAACTTCGTATCCGAGAACACAAGATCAGGAGATCACACAGTTTCGCCTGTCATCACAAACAGTTGACTTTGGGCTGTCTGTCTACTTCTAAGGATTTAAGACTATGAGCATACTAAAAAAATCAGCGATAGCCGCGTTCTTGATTGTGTTCGGGAGTTTAACCGGAACGATTTCGGGACAGAACGATATGCAGGCAACACAAGATCAGCAATCTGGACCTGCACTTAAAAATACATGGTCGTTTCAGGCCGGAATTTCGGAACATTTTACCCTCAGAAATTTCGACATGGTAAGCGTATCGGTCAAACGCCATTTTTCCAATAAATCTGCGTTAAGGCTCGGCACCTGGATAAATTTTAATGCACGAGAAAAATCGCAATCTGAGATCAAGAATTGGGATGGAAGCAATGCAGATATGGAGACAGAATATCGGTATTATTTTGCCGCCCTCAGCGTCCAGTATATCACATATTTGAGTTCGGTCAAGGATGTCAAGTGTTATCTTGGCATCGGGCCCAGGATACGATTTGAATACTGGAAAACCACGTATGAATCTCAATCGGATGCACTTACCAGACTTGGAGGAGATTCGGGTGAGATTTTCGCGGGATTGCAGTCCAACCTCGGTGCAGAATATTTTTTCACCGACAATATAAGCCTGATTGCAGAATACGGCGCAATTCTCGATTTTTGGGGTTATTCAGACCTTTATAACTTTAAGAACGAGCTGTCTTCGGGATTCAGGTTCAGCCTAAGCTCTCTTCCGGTTAATTTTGGTGTTTCGGTATATTTCTAACGAGTCTTATTCCGGCTCCTCATCCTTCTTAAGAATCTTCAGCGCGCCCATTATGGTTTCCCGCGTGATGCCGTAATGGGTTGCGCTCCAAACAGGTATGCCATTATTGATAAGGATTATCTGAGGAGATTCATGCTCTACTTTCAGCTTTTCGGCAATATCATTGGAAAGCGGCTTATTTTCACGTACTAATATTCGCCTGAATTGCATCTCCGGCTTATCCTCGGAGAGCTCCTGCACCGCTCTCCATGCCCCTCGGGAGATATTGCAGCTGCTTGAATGCTTATATATATAGACCGGCGCTTCCTTGCTGTCCTGCAAGGCTTTATCAAAATCAGTGTTGTTTTCCAAATCTTTCAGCATATTTCCTCCACCCTGCCATCAATCGGAATATTTGCATCTAATCCTTAGAATATAATCAGATTACGGCTGATAATCATCAAAATAACAACAAAATCTTCCCTTAAATGTTCTTTTTTCCCGTATTCAATATAAAGCGGTAAATAACCTAACATGGATGTTAATTTCGGCCGCTTTTAGATGGGATCCTAAAACATGTTCGATTATCTTTTCAAATATTTCCTAAAATCACTGTATATTCCCCTTAAACTCAATGCAATGTAGTGTTTTATATTGCAAAATCGGGGATTTATATTATATTGAATCCGTATAAATGCATAAGAATTACTACATTTGGGACCGACGCATTTTTCCCTTTTCTCTGTGGTACTCGTGACTGGATAAATAAAAATAAATAAATCATAAAAATCAATAGGAAGGATTTTCATGCGCACGAAACTGCTATTGGCTGCAATCGTGGTATTCCTGTCTGTAAGTATGCTTGCAGCAGAGACCATCGATTTGGGGGCGGCTGAGAAACAGCTCAATGTTGAGGTGCTGGAATCCAATGATCAAAGGACCGTGGTCAAATTCGATATCGGCTCCTTTGAACAGGAAACAGTTAATATCAACGGAGAGCAATATTTCAAGCTCAGACTCGGCGAGGAATCATTCCTCATCAATGCCGCAGAACCGGAGCTTCCAAGGGTCTGCCGCAGCATTATCATTCCCGATGATGCGAAGATGCAGATCAATATTATCTCATCGGAATACTCCGATTTCGAGAATTATCTGGTGGTTCCGTCAAAGGGCAACATTCTCCGTAATGTCAATCCCGAGGATGTGCCCTATGAATTTGGAGAGGTATACGGCACCGATGCATTCTATCCGGGTGAGCTGGCGGAAATCCGCGATCCCTTTATTCTCAGGGATTTTCGCGGCACCACTATTGAACTCAACGCCTTCCAGTATAATCCAGTCAAAGAAAGGCTGAGAGTTTATACTTCGGTTACGGTGGAAATCGTGAATACCGGCCTGGGAACCATAAACGTTCTTCAGAACGCCGACCGCACAAAAATTGTTGATGATTTCAAGCAGATTTATTCACGTCGCTTCATCAATTATGGCTTCCAGACCGAGAAGTATAATTTGCTGAGCGAAACCGGCGATATGTTGATTATCTGTTATGATGCTTTCATGACAGACATGCAGCCCTTCGTGAATTGGAAGATGCAGAAGGGTATCAAGACCACCATGGTTGGTACCTCCACTGCCGGCACAACCAGCTCCGCTATCGAGAGCTATATTCAAACTGCATATGATAACAACAACGATCTGGCCTTCGTGCTCCTGGTTGGTGACGCCGCTCAGGTGCCCAGCATGTATGCCTCGGGCGGATCCTCCGATCCAAGCTACGGAAAAGTAGTTGGTACGGACAGTTATCCTGATATCGTGATAGGAAGATTTTCTGCCGAAACCGTGGCTCACGTCCAGACACAGGTAACCAAATCTGTTGAATATGAACAGAATCCATACGGTACCGACTGGTTCCATAAGGGCACCGGAATTGCCTCGAGTCAGGGCGCCGGAATTGGCCACAATGGCGAAGCGGATTATGTTCATATGGGTTATATTCGAGATGATTTGCTGGCCAATACGTACACAGAGGTGGACGAAATCTACGATCCCAGCGCTACAGATGCCATGGTCACATCCGCCCTCAATAATGGGCGCTCTTATGTAAACTATATCGGACACGGCAGTACCACAGCATGGAGCACAACCGGCTTCAATAACACTGACGTGAACAACCTGGCCAACGACAACATGTTGCCATTTATCGTCAGTGTCGCATGTGTCAATGGCCAGTTTGATGGTTATACATGTTTCGCAGAAGCCTGGGCGCGTGCCACCAATGGTTCCGAGCCGACAGGTTCTGTCGCGAATTTCATGTCCTCAATCAATCAGTCATGGGCACCACCTATGTGGGGCCAGGACGAAATCTGCGATCAGCTTATGGCCGAAACCAGGACAACATTTGGGACACTCTGCTTTAATGGTTCCGCTTATTGTATCGAGCAGGCCAGCGCAGTCGATATATCGGATACATGGATTGTTTTCGGTGATCCCAGCTTGCAGTGTAGAACCGATAATCCATCATCAATGACTGTTAACTACAATCCCGCCTGCTTCTTCAATGTCCCCACTTACGATGTCGAGGTTGTGGGTATTGAAGGCGCTCTCTGCGCGCTCTATGCCGACGGCGTACTTTACGGCTCGGCTTATACCGGTGCCGACGGTATGGCTACCATTGAGCTGGATGAGTTCCTGCCGATAGGCAGCGATGTTACCCTGACAATAACGGCCTACAACAAAACCACTTTCACGGCGACGATTACTCCTGCCTCCGATCTGGCGATTGTCCATACTCCCCTGGAGAATACCAAGGACACATTGAACGATTACGAGGTCAACTGCACGATCTATTCCAGCGATACGATTACTGAAAATGACGTTGTCCTGCATTACGATGTTGGCGCAGGATATGTCGATCAGGTTATGTCGCAGCTCAAGATTATTACCGAAGATTACCAGGGTTATATTCCCGTGCAGTCTGCCGGTACTCAGATAAACTATTATCTCACCGCCAGCAATCAGGGCGGTTTCTATGATACAACCGATGTCTACACCTTCGAGGTAATTGACTACCAGATGATCCTGACACCTGATGAGGACGGTATTACCGCTCCGGTTGACGATACGGTCTGGTACGATATGCGCGTTACCAACGACGGCGTCCTGGAGGACGATTACAGTCTGGCGGTTACCGGTGATGAATGGACGACTGAAATCCGCGATGCCGCCGGCACCAGCGTAATATCCTCTTCGGGAACGCTCCTGGGCGGTGAATATCTCGATTTCAAGGTTATGGTTATTGTGCCTGCCAGCCTCGAGGGGGAGACTGACGAGATACAGTTGACCGCGACCTCGACCGGCGATCCGGCTATGTCGGAGACTTCAACCTTAACCACAACCTCCGCCGGTCAGCCCTGGCCGATCCCGTTTACTGACAATTTCGTAACTACCTCGTTCGACATGACCAAATGGGAATCGGTGGCAGAGGCCGAAATCAATACGGTCGGCATCGATGAGCCCAGCGCTCCTTACAGCGTCAACTTAAACGGCCAATCCATAGGCGGCGACGCTATCGAGACCGAGAAGATCAATCTTAAAGACGAATCTAACGTTATCGTTAAATATTACTACCAGCAGACGGGTGACGGCGAATCACCGGATGCCGGGGATGATCTGATTATCGAATATCTCGATAATACCGACGCATGGGTCGAGCTCAACCGTCATCTCGGCTCCGATCCGGATATGACCGAGTTCGAGGAAGTCGAACTTTCGCTTCCGGGTGATGCCATGCATGCCGAATTCCGTCTGAAGATCAGTTGTACTGCAACCTCCGGAAATTATGACGACTGGTTTGTGGATGACATCTATGTGGGCCATCCTTCCGACTATGATGTCCGCATAACACCGTCAATGCAGAGCCAGTACGGTCCTGCCGGAGATAGCGCGGTTTACACTCTGACGGTTATCAACAAGGGCTATCAGGACGACAACTTCGACCTGACCCCTGACGGAGACTGGGATGTGGTCTTCTTCGATGAAGCCCTCACGGGCGAAATCACCTCTACCGGTATCGTGCCGGGAGGAGATTCAGTAGACATCGTGGTAAAGGTGGCGGTTCCTGATGGTACACCTTTACATACTACCAAGTCATCAACTATCTGGGCCACTTCCCAGGGTGATGCCAACATGAAGGCTTATGCCATGGTGGAAACAATTTCAGCAGGCTTCCCTGCCGCCATACCGTGGTACGAGGTCTTCCCGGATGACACACTCTATACGCAGCGCTGGTTTAAATTCGAGGGCGCGGAGGTTACCTCCGAGGCCCCCGGAACTCCCTCACAGCCGTACAGCTTCAATCTTGACGGCGGTGTGGACACTGTCGAAACGCAGTTGATCGACCTGGCAGGCCAGTCCGGAGTGCTTCTGTCCTATGATTACGAGAAGGGCGGAATGCACGATCTGCCTGAAGCCGGAGACAACCTCTGGATCGAATACCTGAATAACTCCGGCACCTGGACCGCACTGCATGTGCACGAGGGTGGCGGCGAGGCTATGACCGAATTCGAATATGTCAGCCTCGAACTTCCGGTCGACGCTCATCATTCCAGCCTGCAAATCAGGTTCAGGACCTATGGATCTAACGTTGGCGAAGATAACTGGTATATCGATAATATAAGAGTCGATTACCCACCCTCAATGTCCATGTCGGGTGATGGTATGACCGAGACTCTGGTTCAGGGTGATTCGGCGGTTCACAATATGATCATCGAGAACTCGGGCCAGGGCGGCCTGATCTATCAGATCGACCTGGTGCCGCATCTGCGCGACGGCGCGGCCTTTGCCAAACCTTCCGACGGCCAGGCGGAGCCGGCCAACCGTGATTATCCCGAGTCTGTTTATGAGGATGTGCCCAAGGGCGAGGATATTCAGTACACCGGATATCCGGTAACACGCGATATGGGTGGTCCAGACAACTTTGGCTATTACTGGGTAGACTCCGATGATCCCAATGGTCCGGCCTTCGACTGGGTAGATGTTTCTTCTACGGGAACCGATTATATCGGCGATATGGATGATGATAACCATGTCGGACCGATTTCACTCGGCTTCGACTTCGTATATTACGGCGTTACCTACAATGAGGTTTATATCGGTTCCAACGGTATTGTCGGATTTACCGAGACCTCGATGGAAGCCAGAATTCCAAGGCCGATACCGACAGCTACTCAGCCCAACGCTATTCTGTCACTGCTCTGGGATGACTTGAATCCGACCGATGCCGACAATCCCGGCGCGCATCTGTACGCCGGACAGAGCGGCGATATGTTCGTAATCCAGTTCGTGGATTATCCCGAATATCGCGCCGATCCGGGCGATGTCTTCAGCGGCGAAATTATCCTTTATCAGGATGGAAGAATCAAATACCAGTATCAGTCGATCGCCGCAGGCTTCGACAAGCTTAACTGCACAGTCGGAATCGAAAATTTCTACGGCGATGACGGTCTTGAGGTGGCTTATTTTACGGACTATCTCAAGGACAACCTGGCAATCGAATTCTTCAAGCCTTACGACTGGATGGTTCTCAATAAGCTCGAGGGCGAGGTTGCTCCGGGCGAAGCCGATACACTTGAGTGCCTGTTCAGGACAACGCTCGATCTGGAACCGGCAACCTATACTGCCGACATGATCATCAACAATAATGACCCGGTCAATGACCCGATGACGCTCGGCTTGGAACTCAATGTGCTCGAGTATATACCGTATATCTGCGGTGATGCCGATGGCAGCGAGTCGGTAAATATCAGTGACGCGGTCCTGATAACCAACTACATCTTCATCTCAGGCCCTGCTCCCGATCCGATGGAAGCGGGCGATACGAACTGCGATGCTGTGGTCAATATTTCCGATGCCGTGAAGATCATCAACTACATCTTTATCGGCGGAGATGCGCCATGCGACAACGATGGCGATGGCGAGCCCGATTGTTAAGATAAAAACAATCCCAATAGAAAACCGTCCGGCAAAAAATGCCGGACGGTTAATTTTTTATATATAATGCGGGCAAAAAAATAGCCCGGCCTGAGCCGGACTATTTATTATTTAACTTTCTTTTTGTGTCGATCGCGTTTTCTTCTCTTTTTTCTCTTATGAGTTTTGATCTTTTGACGCTTTCTCTTTTTTCCAGATGGCATTTATCCTCCTGCTATCGTATCAATCATTAATTTTCCAAGGTAACATATTAGATACGAAAAGCAAGCTGTTTTTATTGGTCAAGCGGCAGTTTTGTAATCATATTCTTGAACTCATTTGACGGTTTAAAGACCGGTACCTTGCGGTCCGGAACAGGAACCTCCTCCCCGGTTCTCGGATTACGGGCTTTCCTGGCCTTGCGAAGCTTGATTTTGAACGTGCCGAAGCCCCTGATTTCGATGTTATTCCCGGTTTCCATCGTTTTTTTCACCGTATCCAGAAAGGTGTCTACCACGACAGCCACATCTGTCCGGGTCAGACCGGTTTTCTCCGCGACCTGTTCAACCAAATCTGCTTTGGTCATTCTTCCCTCCTTAAATAAAAATCTATTACCTGCTTTATTTGCAACCTTTACATTTTCCCGGGCTGGGACTGCATCCAGTGCAACCGGAATGTCCGGCCGAAGATGTGAATCCGTTCCCGGATGAGAAACCAAATACCGAAAGCTTTTTCTCGCAGTCCTCGGATTCGCATTGCGGACACACAACCGCCTGCTTCGAACCCCTTATCAGCTCTTCAAACTCATCTCCGCATTTTCTGCATATGTATTCGTAAATTGGCATAGCAGTCACCTGTAAAGATACATAAGCTTCGGACCACTGAACAGGCCGGTCTCGACATATTCCTGCTTCAGACTGCCCAAAAGATCCAGAAGCGACGGCTCCCTTTTGATTCTGGGACGGACTCGGTCTACATCGCCTTTCATACCGGCCAGCTCGGCCAGATAGCGGATTGCCGCTTCCTGGCTGCCCAGAGAATCAACCAATCCCAGTCCGAGAGCCTGACTGCCGGTAAAAATAGAGCCGTCCGCAATTTTCAGTACATCCTCACGCTCAAGGCCGCGGTCATCAGCCACGACATCCACAAACTGCTTGTGGATATCATCGATCGCCGCCTGAAGCATCATGCTGTCCTCTACGGTGGGCTGCCTGAAGGGTGAACCGACATCCTTGACATCTCCGGATTTGATTGTCTCATGATCGACGCCGATCTTATCCATCAAACCTTCCATAATCGGATACTGAAGTATCACCCCGATAGAGCCTGTCAATGTCCCCGGGTTGGCGAAGACATAGTCCCCGGCGCAGGCGATATACAACCCGCCCGAGGCCGCCACCGAACCCATGGAGACAACCACCGGTTTATCATATTCGGCTCGAATCCTCTTGATCTCGTCATAAATCTCCTGGGCCGGGCTGACCACGCCGCCGGGAGAATTGATCCGGATCAAAATACCCTTGACCGATCCGTTGTCGGCATAATCGCGGAGCTGACTCACAACACGGTCGGACTCGAAAATCTGACCTTCAATCGGTACAACCGCAATCTTGTCGCCGAAGCCAATCCAGGTCGTTCTCGTACCCGTTCCCATCATTCCCATAATTCCAATTATGAAAAAGATGAGAAATAGCAGCAAAAATCCGCCGCCCACAATGACCAATATGACAGTTCTGCTTTTGGCCAAATCAGTTAGCCCTTATTTTCAATTTCTCGCCCACACGAAGATTGCGCGGATTTATATGATTATTGAGATTAATGATCTCATGTGTAGAGGTGCCGAATGTTTGTGCGATATCCCATAAGGTGTCGCCCCTCTGGACAACATAAAAAACATAATTACTGGCCGCCGTCCCTCCGAAAGGGACACTCAATTTCTCCCCGGTATAAAGAGTCTTGTGCCTGGAGATTCCATTCAAGGCGCATATTGCCTGTACAGTCGTGCCATACCTGTTGGCAATGCTGGTCAGGTTATCGCCGCGCGCAACAGTATGCACTATATACTTATCAGCAGAACTACCTGTACCGGCGGTTTTGATCGATGAATCACTGCCGGGAATCTTCAAATCCTGCCCCGGATAAAGAGTGCTTCTGCTGGAAATTCCGTTCAGCTTGCAGATGGCGTTAACCGTAGTACCGTATTTGCGTGCCAGATACGTTAGATTCTGGCCGCGCCTGACAGCATGCACGAAATACCCGGATTCATTTCCCGTATTGACTTTGTGCGCCTTAAAAGCCGATGAGGGCTCCTTACCCGGAATCTTCAAGTCCTGGCCGGGATACAATGTTGTGTGGCTGGAGATACCGTTGGCCCTGCAGATCTCTGTAATTGATGTGCCGTATTTATCGGCAAGATACGAGAGATTCTGGCCTTTTCTGATTGTATGCGTAAAATATTCGCCGGTATACGGCTGGCTCGAGGAACTCGCATAGGACTGTTTGGCGGGACTGCCCGGTATTCTCAGCCTGTGCCCGATCACCAATGTCGTGCGGCTTGAAATTCCATTCATATTGCAGATTTCATTAATCGATGTGCCATATCGTGCGGCAATCTCATAGAGAGTATCGCCCCTTCTGATAGTATGATGGAAATACTCTCCTCCCTCGGCATAAGTTTTGGCCGAATAACCGGGAATAGTAAGCTTCTGCCCGACCGATATCCTGTGTTTGTTGCGCAGGTTGTTCGCCTTTGCAATCGTATTGGCCGAAGTCCCGAAACCTTTGGCTATGCTGTTTAAGTTATCGCCCGGTCGAACTATGTAGACATCTCCTGTAAGGCTGTAATTTCTCGAGGTATAGCTGCTGCCGCGCTCGAGCGGAACCGGAATCATAAGCCTGTGACCGGCGATAATCCTGTATGGTCTCCTGAGATTATTGGCCTGAATAATCGAAGCCTGCGAAACACCGTACTTTCTGGCAATTGTCGAAACTGTCTCGCCGCGCCTGATTCTGTGCCGTACCCAGCTTGTCTCCTTGGGCGATTTCATAGCGCCGTAATCAGCATAAAACTGACCTGATTTGCCGACCGGAATCCGCAGTTTAAACTGTTTCATATCAGGAGGAGTGTAGTCGCGCAGGATTGCAGGATTAAGCTCCTTTATTTTCTTCACTGATATACCGGTGGCTTGAGCTATATCTTTCAGATAGATCGCGCGGTCGATTGTGACCACATCCCATTTCAACGGCTCGCCATACTGAATATCAAAGCCGTATCTCTCGGGCTGCTTTGCTATTATGGCTGCGGCCATATATTTGGGCACGAAATTTCTCATCTGCGAGTTGCGTATTCTCCAGTCCCAGTAATCCTTACCCCGATTCCTGCTGTTATTTTTCATTAGATTAACATTGCGCAGTCCGCCATTGTAAGCCGTAAGCGCCAGACGCCAGTCCTTTGTGGTCCCATAAAGATATTTCAGGTATTTTGCCGCCGCGCGGGTTGCCTTCTCGAAATCGCGCCTTTCGTCATACCACCAGTTCATCCTCAACCCCCAGTCGCGGGCGGTGTAGGACATGAACTGCCAGAAGCCGATGGCCGCGACGCTGGAATAAGCTCGTGAGGAAAAACCGCTTTCGATAATCGGCAGATAGACCAGATCATGCGGCACTCCCTCTTCCTCTAAAATCTTTTCCATCAAGGGAATATACATACCGGAACGGGCCAGCCAGATTTCCATGTTTTTTCGGGCCGAGGTCTGGAAATATATTATCCATTTCTTAACCCGATCGTTAAGGACAATCGGCATATCATAGGTTACTTCCTGGATACCCTCATCGGTGGTAACTATTGTATCGCGGGCAAAGCCTGTCAGGCTGTCCAAGAGTGCAAATTTTTCATCGATAGCAAAAGGCGAGGCATCCTCTGATAAGATATTAAGATTGAACAGAGTAAGCTTGTAATCGGCGGCGATCTCATTCATCAGCCGTCGATAGCTGTGCTCGAGAATAACCATCTCGGCATCGGTGGTATCGAATGTCAGGTCCATCGAAGTCAAGATTTCAATCGCTTTCTCGAAATTATACTGCGCTTCATCCCAGTTCTTTTTCAAATTTGCAGCCACACCAAAGGCATAGTACTCCTCGGCCAAGCTGAATTTATATCTGATATCCTCATCTGTGATCTGGCTTTCGGGAGCCTCGGGATCCTCGAACTCAAGGATATCAGTTGAATCTTCATACTCATCTGTCGCAAATGAATAATCATCTTGCTCATCATAAGTCTCATCTGCGGGCGGTAAATCCGCCTCGGCAGTACTGCCGTCACGCACATGTGAACTGCATGACAACATCACTGCAATCCCTAATATTAAGGCAATTCTCAGTAGCTCTCTCATCAATATACCCTTCTGATAAGTTGTATCCTTAGCAACCTATTGATTGACAACATAATGAAAAAATTGTTAAGTCTCTTTGTCAAGATATTTTTGCGTTTATCCAAAAGAAGCATTATTCTTTTTATAAATCGGCATATTCGCCGGATAACTTACTGCTTAGTAAATACTTCCAGTATTTTTTCAGCTTTTTGGTGATCTTTGGCCGAAATCCATCTGATTCCACTCACCCGTTTGAACCAGGTGAGCTGCCGTTTGGCATAATTACGGTGGGCCTGTTTGATTTTTTCAACACACTCCTTGTGGTCAATTGTTCCATTTAGATATTTATATAAATAATTATACCCCATTAACTTCTGATTGTTTCTTGAATTTAATTTTGAACTCGAAATTAAATTTTCGGTCTCCTCGATCCAGCCCGATTCAAGCATAGAATCCACCCGCTGGTTGATCCGTTCATACAGCTCTTTTCGCGGCATATTCAGGCCGAATGTTACAAATTCATAGCGCTTATCGGGATACTCCCCCTTATCGGATAATTCTGATTTTTTTGCTCCGGTCAGCTCAAAAATCTCTAAAGCACGGATTATTCTAAATTTATCGGAGACAGAAATCTTCTCAGCCGAATCCGGATCGATCTCATTCAGCCTGTTCCAGAGATGCTGATTGCCCTTTTCTTCTGCCTCGTTTTCTAGCTTTATTCTAAGCTCCTCATCATTTTCCGGCACCTCGAAAAAACCCTCAGTCAGGGCACGGTAGTAAAGTCCGGTACCGCCGACCACCAATGGCTGCCTGCCCCGGGTAAAAATATCCTCGGTAACCTCCAGAGCCATCTTTCTATATCTATACGCAGAAAAGACTTCGCCTATTTCAATAATATCGATTAAATGATGCTGTGCTTTTTTTTGTTCCTCGGCATCCGGTTTGGCAGTGCCGATATCGAGGTCTTTGTAAATCTGACGCGAATCGCAGGAGACTACCTCCCCATTCAACTTCTGGCACAATTCAATCGCCAGGGCGGTCTTACCCACCCCTGTCGGCCCCAAAAGCCCCGGTACCTTTTTCTTTTCTCTACCTTCCAAACTGCGATCTCAATCCCTCAACGGTATAGCGGATTATTGTCGGACGGCCATGCGGGCAGATATACGGATTCTCCGCCTTGAAAAGTTCTCTCACCAGACCGCGCATCATCTCCTCGGACAGCCTGTCTCCCCCCCGCACCGCTGTGTGACAGGCAAACCGTTGCGCGGCAAGCTTGAAACGATCCTCGGACTCATCTCCATATTCCATCAAATCCGATAAAAGATCGCGCACCAATGTCTCCGGATTCTTACCCGTGGCAACCGCCGGTACGGCGTATATTGCCAGTGATCTCGGGCCGAATCTTTCCAGCTCGAAGCCGAGATTATTCAGAAGCTCGAAATATTCCTCAGCGCCGGAAATCATGCCCGGCTCCATCTCGATATTTACCGGCATCAACATCTTCTGCGAGGACATCTTCTGCCGGTCAAACGATTTAAGCGCCCGCTCATACAAAATCCGCTCATGGGCGGCATGCTGATCTATTATGGTAATCTGATCCCGCGAAAATGCTATTATGAAAAGATTGGCAAACTGTTCAACACGATACGGCGCCAGTTCGAAAACCGACTCCTCCCTTTTCACAGCCTCGCTTTCAACTTCTGGTGCCTCTTTCTCCCTCGGAGGGTCAATCTTTTTCTCAGGTACCGGCCTGATATTTTCGAGGCTGGCGGGCGAGGGGGAGGTTTTTATATCAAAGGACCTCTGGTTTATATCCGGTTGTGCTTTACCTTCCGTAAAGAATCTTTCCGCAGCCGCCTTAATCCGTTCTCTGTAATCAGACGATTCCTGATCCCGCTCCTGACTCGATGAATGCCTGACAGAGCCGAATCCAGACGGGATAACATCATGACTGGTAAGACACTTCCTTACCGCCGACATCATCGCACCAAAAACCGCGCGCTCATCGGAAAAACGCACCTCGCTTTTGGTCGGGCTGACATTGATATCCAATGCCGACGGATCCATGAAGATATATATCACCGCCTGCGGGTATCGTCCCTTAATCAGAAATTCCCCGTAAGCCTTCATCAATGCCGAATATAAAAGCGGCGAGCTGATCCGCCGTCCATTGACGATGAAATAAATCTGTGCCCGGTTCTTAAGTGCGAATTCCGGCTTAATCGTAAATCCGGAAAGGCTTATCCGGTCGCCATCTTCCGAAAATTCCACCATCTTATCGAAATCTCCGCCCAGCACATCCCTCACCCTGCCTTTGTAATCATCAGCAATGTTGTAGTCAAATAGCTGACGGCCATCGCTTATAAGCTCGAATCCGGAATGCGGATAGGCCAGCGCAAGGCCGTTTAAGGCATCTATTATATGACGCGTTTCTGTCACCTGTGTCTTCAAAAATTTGCGTCTCGCCGGAGTATTGAAAAAAAGCTCGCGCACCTCGATCACTGTACCGTCAGGCGCACCTGTATCCGACTCCTCGACAATCTTGCCGCCCTCGATCCTGATCCTGTAACCCGAAAGCTGATCTTTGGTTTTGGAGGTTATCTCGAACAGCGATACCGATGCTATCGAGGGCAGGGCTTCTCCCCTGAATCCGAGGGATGTGATCGAATCGAGCTCTTCCAGTGATTGAAGTTTGGAGGTGGCATGACGCTGCAACGCTATCTGCAGGAAATCCTTTGCAATTCCCTCGCCGTTGTCGGTGATCTTGATAAGCTTGCTTCCGCCCTTCTCGATCTCCACTTTTACCCGAGTAGCGCCGGCATCGAGAGAATTCTCCACCAGCTCCTTGACCGCCGAGGAAGGGCGCTCGACCACCTCACCGGCGGCGATTTTATTTATCAGGATTTCGGGAAGAACCGCAATAGTCCTCAATCGTCATCTCCAATCATATCTTTGAGCTTCACGAGTATATTTAATGCCTCAAGCGGGGTGGTTTGTTCCGGATCGAGGTTTTTGAGCTTCTCTATAACTTTTTCTAAATGATGGTTCTGCTTGCCATATTTATTAGCAAAGAGGTTTGATTCTTCGGCAGTCGAATCCGACTTTATTTCCGAGAGGAACTTGCCGCCCTCCAGAAGACGCAGGATTGTTCGGGAGCGGTCGGTCACCTCTTTGGGCACACCGGCAAGCTGGGCTACGAAGATACCGTAGCTGTCGTCACATCCTCCGGGAATAATCTTGCGGATAAATATTATCTGGTCCTGCCATTCCTTGACAGCCACCTGGAAGTTCTTGATACGTTTGAATCTGTTCGCCAGACGTGTCAGCTCATGATAATGTGTCGCAAAAAGCGTCTTGGCCTGCTTGCCCTCGGTTTCATGAAGATACTCGCTTACCGCCCAGGCAATCGACAGGCCATCATAAGTCGAGGTTCCCCTCCCGATCTCATCCAAAAGTATCAGGCTGTTCTCGGTACAGTTATGTAGTATATTGGCGGTCTCGTTCATCTCCACCAGAAAGGTCGATTGCCCCAGGGTGATTTTATCGGTCGCGCCCACGCGTGTGAAAATCCTGTCCACCAGCCCGACTTCGGCCGACTCGGCCGGAATATACGATCCGACCTGCGCCAGCAGGACTATCTGCCCCACCTGCCGCAGATATGTCGACTTACCCGCCATATTGGGGCCGGTGATTATATGCATCTGGCTTTTCTTCGTATCCACCTCGGTGTCATTGGGAACAAACTTGCCCGAGGGAAGGATCTGTTCGATAACCGGATGCCGACCATTTATGATTTTGATCCTGTTGCCGTTATTCAGTTCAGGCTTGATGTAGTTGAAGCTGATTGCGCATGATGCCAGAGAGACAACCAGATCGGCCTCGGCCACAAAACGCGCCGCCTTCTGGATCAGCTCGATTTTAAGCGATAGCTCCTCGCGCAGTTCCAGAAAAAGATTTTCCTCCAGGCGGTTGATCTTCTCCTCGGCCGAGAGGATAATCTCTTCTTTCTTTTTCAGTTCTTCGGTTATATAGCGCTCTGCCGAAACCAATGTCTGCTTGCGGATATAATCGGGCGGCACCTTATCCAGATGCGGTTTGGTTACCTCGATATAATAACCGAAGACCTTGTTAAAACCGACCTTCAATGAGGGAATCCCGGTGCGGCTTTTCTCCTCGGCCTGAAGCCCTGCAATCCATTTTTGCGACTCTGAAATCGACTCCTTTAAATCATCCAGCGCCTGATCGTACCCGGGACGGAAGATACCGCCCTCATGATAACTCATCGGCGGTTCCTCGACTATGGCAGTCGCGATCTGCTCGGCAGTTCTTTCAACTTCCACTATATCTTCATCAGTGAGAGCATGTCCGGAAAAATCAAGCTGCTTTGCAAGCTGGCTCAGATTCGCCGATGCCTCGAGCGAAACGCGCAAAGCATGAACATCTCTCGGCCCGGCCTTGGCACGGCCCAGCCGTCCCGAAATTCGTTCCAAGTCGGAGATCAACTTCATTAGCTCCGACATATCACGCAGAAGCTGCCTGTCCTCTATCAATCTCGTGATATTATTCTGACGAGTTTTGATTTTCTTAAGATTTCTCAAGGGCGCCTGAAGAGCTTGACGTAAGCGGCGCGCACCCATAGAGGTACGAGTACGGTTTAAAATCGTAAACAGCGATTTGCCCGAGGGCGAGGAAAATATCTCCAGATTCTCAAGCGTGGAGGAATCCAGAAACATGTTCTCCTCGTAATGCGGAATCTTGACCGCACGAATATGCTTGAGGTCGATCAGCTTGTTTTCATCCAGATAATATAATATGCCCCCCGCCGAGCAGATCCCCGAGTTGCCGTTGTCGATCCCGAAGCCCTCCAGATTATCCACCTTGAAATGATCGACCAGCTTCTGATTAGCGGTCTGACGGTCGAATTTCCATGAATCCAGCTTCGATATAGTAGCCTTCGGCAGATAAAGCTTGACTTTCGACTTCAGATGTTCGTCGGAATCATCCAGCACAATCTCCTTGGGATCGAGAGTGCGCAAACGGTCGATAACATCCTCTTCCAGTATATCATCCAGATAAAAATCGCCTGTGGAAAGCTCAAGATAGCTCAGGCCGTAATCGTTTCCGTCACGAACGATCGCCGCCATATAATTGAAGCGGTTGCCGTTGTCGGAGCCTGCGGTATAGGTTCCGGGGGTGATTACCTCCACCACCTCGCGCTTGACCAGACCTTTGGCCAGCTTGGGATCCTCGGTCTGCTCGCAAATCACTACTTTCTTACCAGCCTCGATCAGCCGTCCCAGATACTTTTCCAGCGCATGGTACGGTATCCCCGCCAACGGCACCCTGGGTGCGGCCTTGCCATGGGCGCGCGAGGTCAGGGCGATTTCCAGGATCGGGGCGGCCTCCTCGGCATCCTCTCCGAACATCTCATAGAAATCGCCCATGCGGAAAAAGAGTATCTTGTCCGGATAATCCTGTTTGATCCGGTAATACTGCTCCATTAACGGTGTCAGTTTATCTTTGGCCATAAATATTCGATTCTTCCGAATTGAAAATTCCGCAAGTAAACGGTATTATTCCAATACTTTACCAGTTAAAGCTAACTGATTAAATCCGGCAAGTCAACAAAATTGAGATTGGTGTTTATTCCAGGATTACGACCTTTAGCGAGGTATCCAGCGCGCCTTCCAGAACCTCCTTCGAGCCCTGGGCGCCCTCGACAGTCTCGAATGATCCCACAGTGAGTATCCAGTATTTCTTGCCGCCCACGAACTTACTCATCAGGAAAGTAGACCAGCCGTCTTCACCGAGGTCATCCCGCACCTTCTGCATCTCGGCATTGTCGGCGTAGGTCCCGATCTGGATCGTATAACGCACACCGGCGATACGCTCCGCTGTGCCGTCGGAACTCGAGCTCTGTTGATCCCCCTGAAGCATGATCAATAGCTCGTCAGAACCGATGAATTCGTCATGGGCCTCTTTCAGCATGGTAAATCCGGAATAGGCCCTGTCCATATTTCCGTCCAAAGCATACTGATATGTGCGCGCATAAAGGGCTGAAAAACCAGAGGGACCTCCGGCTGTGATAACCTCGTTCAGCCTTTTCCTGGCATCTTTTTTATCTTCCTTCAGATACTGGTAATTGGCCCTGAGAATTTCGGACCAGATAGCAAGCCCCTTCTCGGCGCCATCGGTTTTCTTGATTATATCCTCAGCTTTATCGAAATCTCCCAGCTTCAGATATGCCAGAGAGGCAAACCAGAAGGCATGAAATGATTTCGTGTCATCATCCAGCTTATCATCGTTTTCTTCATAAAAATCGACAACCTTTTGGAAATTGCCGGATGAATAGTAGGCCGCACACAGCCGCGATATGATTTCCTCGCAATTATCCTTGCACAAAAGCAGCCCTTTTTCCAGTTCACTAACCGAAAGCTCGCCGTTTGCTTTTAATATCCCCGATAGATACGCCCCCTCCCAGTCTGAGAATGTCCCGGTCAATTCGCGTCCAAGCCGCTCCTCGGCCTGATGCAGTTTGCCTTGATCGATCAGATCACGAACCTCGCCGAAATTCCCCGCGAGAATTGCAGGCAACATGATAAGCAGAAATATGGATATAGATATAACGCGCATATGTACAACAATTAGTAATTGAGTAATGTCTGAGCGGTCCGGTTAATCACCCGAGCGGCATCATCGGTACGCTGCTGGCGCTGATAAAAACGGATTAGTCCCAGAAGCGCCGGCATATATTCGGGATTTATCTCCAGAACCTGATTGTAGTAATCCTCGGCCACAGCTCCCTCGCCGCGTTTTTCGGCCATTGAGGCCAGACCCAGAAGAGCCTGTAGATTTTTGGGGTCTTTTTCCAGCACCTGATTATAAAAATCTTCGATTTCCGAATACTGTCCCAGGTCGAATAGCACTTTCTGAATACGATTGAAGACCTCGCCCGCCTTGGAGGCATCAACCTCGATAATCTTCTTCCACGATTTCACGGCATTCTCGAGCTTGCCCTCTTTCTCGTATGAGTCGCCGATTGCGATAACAGCCTTGGCCAGATTCGGATCATACTTCAGAGCGGACCTGTATTCCACACGAGCATCATGATACTTTTCATTTTTCTCAAGCTCAGTGCCATGCCTGAGTTTCAACTCTGCCAGCGAGCTTTTATCGTCAATGCCCTGAATTTTGAGATATTCTTCCTGATGTTCCACAGCCCTGCGCCAGTCTTTTTTGCGCGTGAAAAGCTTCACCAGCTTGCTGGCTGCCGCAGCCTTGCGGTCCGGATATTTTTTCAGTTCCTGCAAAACTTTCTCGGCTGCGTCAAACTGCGAGACATGCATATAATCCTCGGCCAGCGAAAGCATAACCTCGGCCTTCTCATATTGCGAAAGATTCTGCCGCAGATTCAGATCGGCATCAATCTGCAGAGCCTTTTTGGCATTGCCCTTTTCACGGAGAAGATTGGTCAAACGAAGATAAGCATCGATATTATTCGTATTGGCCATCACGGTCTCACGAAGCCTGAGAAAGGCCTTGCCCTTGTCATTATTCAGAAGCGCCTTCAACGCCTCAAGATAAGTTTCATGCGGGGTAAGCTGCACCTTGGGGGAGCTTTTATAAAGATAGAAGATTATCCCTATCAGAGCCAGTACGGCTATAATCAGTATCCATACCAATATATCGAGCAAAATCTATTCCTCCTGCTCTTTTTCTTCGGGCGTCTCTTCCTCCAGGTCCTCCAGTGATCTGTTTCGGAGGGCGGCAAGTTCAACCTCGAGGTTTCTGATCTGCCGGTTCTTTTCACGAATATCGCCCGCTATTTTCAGATAATAAAATACGGAATAAATGAATGTTACGAACATCCCGATAATAAAGGCTACTGCGCAGACAAAGATAAGCTGCACATTGTAATAATCCCCCCAGGGGAAATGCAGATTGACCGGCTCATCGGGATTGTAGAGAATAAAGCCAACCAAAATCGCAATAGCTATTATAATGAAGAATAATCTAACTAACCACATAGCCTCACCCCGTTAAGTTTTTAACATTCTATGCTGTTGACAGTTGGCTGTCAAACAAAATTTATTCCTTCTCTTCAATCTTTTTCTCTTCCTTCTTTATAACCTCAACCGAATCATCCTCCACCGTCTCCTCTTTACCTGCTCTGATCGATCTAACCATATCCGAGAAATGACGGTCGTTGAAGCTGAATCGCTCGAGCTCGGCCACCGCTTCGGCAATCAAAGTAATTTCATCATTGCGGAGGAAATAAATTGTTCCACGCCTGAAATCGGTCTGGCTCATCTGTTTACGGGCTGGCAGAATAAGGCCCTCGAAATCCTTGTATTTGATCCTGATCGAGGGATTGAATTCCGGATTATACTGGGAAAAAGTCAGAAGACCAAAATCCTTGATAGCCTGTTTGGCAATATCCACCTTGCCCTCACGCGCTCTTATCAAAGCTTCAAGGCTGTCCAGTGAAACCGTGGTGGTATCTGCCATAATTGTGAGTTTGGGCTGCGTGAAAAGGTGCGGGTTTTCGGCATATTTGGGTGGGATTACCGGACTTTTCTTGGATATCGCTACGCGATAGATATCATCAGCATCCTTGATCTTGGCAACCTTCCAGCCGTCCGCTAACTCCACTGTAAAATCATAGGTGAAGTCATGGTAAACGCTGTCGTCGATAACCTCTCCGGCTTTATCTCCGGCAAACAGATTTACCGACATCAAAAGTACAACTCCAAAGAAAATAAGAAACAGTTTTTTCATTATACCCTCCCGTTTTGTATCAACTTAGAAAAGTTCTTGGGGTATGTCAATCAGTTTACAATGTTATAAAATATTCTACGTTCTTCACCGCTGCGGGTTCAATATCTATTTAAGAAGCAGCATTTTGCGGGATTCCTCGATTCCTCCCAGACGGCAGCGGTAGAAGTAAATTCCGGTGGCAAGCTCATCGCCGTCATCATCACGCCCATTCCAGCGATATACCCTTTGTCCCGGGTTAACGTTTTCGCTGGCAAGCGTCCGTACTTTCCGCCCCAGGCCGTTAAAAATCTCGATTTCCAGGTGCATCTCATCGGCAGATGAAGGAATTTCCACCTGAATCAGGGTCGACTGATTAAACGGATTGGGATAATTCTGAGAAAGATCAAACCTGCGCGGCACAGAGACCGGCTCCGGATCGGGAAATTCGCCTGTTCTACTGACATAATATTTCAAAAACCCATAGCTATCGTTGACAAGCAGAGTGCTGTCAGCCAGAAAGACCCTATTTGCGAAGCCTGGAGTTTCGTATTGTCCGATCAAAGATATACCATGTTCGGCCTCAAGATTAAGCGCTAAAATCCCCTCTTCCCCTGCTGCGCAATATGCATAATCATCGTTAATCGCAAAATGCTCAATGCTTCCCTGATGAGCAAATGAGCCAAGCAAAATCCATGGTTCCGGCCCATGCATTTCGTTTATCTGCAAACCGAAATCACCGGAAGCATATATCTTATCATCAATAATCTGAATTGATTTTATTTTACCTGGAAAATCAAACTCTCCCCTTAACAGGGGAATGTCATGATCCTCAATAATATAGATTTTGAGAACATTTGAGGAACCAGCATAAAGATGACCATTATGAATCAAACCGGCGCCAATACTATCAATGCCAGTGATTTCTGTGGAGCTGTTAACCTGCCCGCTCACGGGATCAAGGTTGTGAAGAATTATTTTATCCTTAAAAAATAATCCGGTGTTTAAACTCATATCTGGAGCAACATCCGATGACAACTCTACAGCCTTCCCGCAATAGGGAAGCAGGTTATTTGTAAATAGTTTTAATGAGGGACTAATCCTGCTTACCCAGAGCTGATGATTATTGTTATCCGCCATAAAAAGCAAGTCTCCAGACCTCTGTATTAGATCAACGCGTGCTGGATAGAAATCGATTGATAAAGGGGCCTTATCTGAGCCTGCATCCATCCTTATTAATTCATCTTCACCCGAGGCTATAAAGGCCATATTATCATAAAGCGTCATATCCTTAAGCTCATCGCCAGGCCCGATTTCCATAAGCTCTCGTCTCTCCCAATTATCATTTAATCGGAAGATTTTCCCCATATTACCCGTATCCACCGCCGCCAGAAATTTTCCCGATACATCCTTAATAATCTGAGGAGCGCTGGTCATAGTCAATTTGTCGAGATATGTCACCTGTTCTATGCTGTCGGGATGATAGAGCTCGTAATTGCCGAATGCATCTGAGGCGAAAACATACCCGCCGGAAACCTCCACCTTATTAATTTCGGTCTCGGTCTCGAATCTCCTTATAAACTGCGGATCGACCGGATCACTCATATCCAGAAGCACCAGCCCGCCGTCGGTATTGGCGCAATATGCTGTATCTCCGATCGTAACCATGTCCACAAGCTGATCCTCGAACAGCTTCTTGCCCAGAAATTCCGGCCTGTGAGGATTTTCCGCAATATCATATATAAAAAGCCCGTTGTAATCGTCAACTGCATACAAATAATCATCGTAAAGCCAGACCGCTACGGTATGCGCAGGCTGTAAAAGCTTTTGTTCATAAAGCGGATGCTCCCGGTTACCAAGATAATACACTTCCACACCCTCAAAACCGCGTGCCAGATACAGATAAAGCGATCTGTAATCGGCATCCAGAAACGATACACCCAGATCACTTTCCGATACAAGATAGCTGTTCTCGGGATTCTTCACGAATACAAAGCCGAGCCTGCCGGAATTATTATAAAGCAGATATTCATTGAACAGCCTGAAGCTGTTCTCGTATTCATGCTCCAGCGGCACCATCGCAAGCGTATCCAGATCCAGAAATCCCGGATCGGGCTTATAAACCGCAAAGCCCGATTTATGCAAGGCGTAGATCAAACCGTCTTCTACAACAAGATTATTCACACCGCGCCAGAGGCTGCTGCTTTGAAGCTTCAGAATATCCTCGGCCTGATCAAAGCTGTCAGCATCTGCTTTCACTGGCAGCAATGTCAAAAAAAGCAAAGTCAACAGCAGGCTGAATATTTTTGAATTAGTATCTATCAACTACAAAATCCTATTTCAGCATTATCATCTTGCGCGACACAATACCGAGGTTTGTTTTCAAGCGATAGAAATATACTCCGCTGGCGACCTCATCACCGGAATCATCCCGGCCGTTCCATACTATCTTGTGTTCCCCGGCACTGAAGGGTTCGTCAACCATGGTCCGGACTTTTTGTCCCAGAAGATTGTATATATCCAGAGTGACTTGGCTGCTCCTGATCAAGCGGAATTGAATCTGAGTGGTGGCATTAAACGGATTGGGATAATTCTGGGCCAGGAAGAATCCGGCCGGCTGGGGCGGATTTTGCGCGCTGTCAGTCACTGCCGGCGGCTCCTTGCCAAATGTTGGCGGCAGTATGCCTGAGTGGCGGCTGTCATACATAAAATGTCCCCAGGCAACTTCCATATCATTATACTCAACCGGAAGCTCCCAGGCATAAACCGAGGAATCATCGGCGGTAATCAGAAGATCGGCAAATATCTCATCGTCATCGTTGCCCAGATTGGTTATGGTGGGCATATGCAGACGATAGATTACAATATTGGGATTGCTAAACGTATACAAAGGCCATCCCGGCAAAATCTGTCCGGCCTGATCGAAAGCATATATAGCCTCGTTAAACCTTCCCGGGAAGAAGTTCCCCTGCCGTACAAGCACATCAAGAAAACCGTCCCCGTCCACATCGGCAAAAGCGGGCGGTCCCATCGTACCCGGGAATGATGCAAACGGTTCATCTTCTCCCATGCCGACACTGCTTATCGTAGAGCCGTCCGAACGCACGATCCAGACCTCGGCAACATCAATCGGCGGTGATATTGTAAAAGCGATCTCGGCTTTGCCGTCGACATCCAGGTCAGCTACGGCCGGATAATTTATCAGATAGTTTACTCTGTCCAGATATTTTGGAAATGCCTCCAGATACGTCCCATCCGGTTCCATCATGGCCACATAAATCTGTTCACTTACAGCCTCGCGTCCCACAACGCCCAGCTCGAGAAGTGAATCGCCGTCGAAATCAGCCATACATGCTCCGCTGATTCCAGTCAAATCTGAAATCTCCGAATCGGGCACCCAGTCCGGTTCGATTCCGTTATGGGTATTGAAAATGGAAATCGAATTGCGCATCACCACAATCATTTCGTTCTGGCCGTCGAGGTTGAAATCATCCACGAACACAAACGGTATATGCTCTCTCATATTTCCCGGCACCTCGGCAAAGAAACCGTCTAAGCTGGCAAAATATGAAGTGCCGTCATGACGGTATGCGAATACCTCGCCCTCCATGCTTACGTAGATAATCTCGTGGTAACCATCCTCATCCATATCTGCAAAATATACGGTCGGGTAACCGTTCTGCCCCCCCTCAACCGATAAATCCTTCGGGAAGTCGGGCATAGGATAACCGTCATGACTCAACAGATGCAGCTTGCCGGGAGTAACGAAGGACACCTCCCCAAATCCATCATTATTGATGTCATAAACTGCCGGCGGCCCGAAGGCATCATACTCGGTAATAGTACGCCATATACCGGGTACGTATCTGCCCAGGTGATTATAAGCGCCGACACCTGCCCTTGATGCTGCCACTGCCTCCAGACGGCCGTTGCCGTCTAAATCATAAACCGCCGGTGCATAATTCAAAATGCCTTTGCCTGAGGTGGGAAATCCCTGAGCGAAGCCGTTGGAAACAAAAAGATTTATCTCCTCGCTGTATTCTCCATCTTCGGTTGTCATTACTATCTCGAATGTATATTCTCCCTCCGGCACACGGCTGAGAGAGTATGTTCCGATTAGCGAGTCGGCTACATAACCGGAGGAAAAAATTATCTCCTCTCTTTCCAGCGGCTCTCCGACAGGACTTTTATAAATCCGGCATTCTGTAAATCCGGGGGAAACCACTGTGCCCCTGAATTCAATTACACCTTTAACCGTATCTCCGGCCAGAGGCGATTTGATTTCTATCTCGGGCTCTTCAGTATAGTAAACCCAGCGATCGTAACTGTTGGCTCCAACCTCCAGGGTAAAGCGATAGAATCCCGACTCGGTCCAGCCGTTATAGCTTCCAATCTGCTCATGCATAACATCAGCATTTCCACTCGATATAAATGTTTGATTGATAGTGTCGCTTTCGGGAGCAACATAAAGCCTGAAATCATCGCCGAATTCTGAGAATGCAGTCCCGCTTATAACCGCTTCACCCTCAAGCAGAGAATTCTGCTGCGGAAAATCAATCTTCGCCAGCCGCCCCTCCACCAGGTCAAGAGCCGCCGCAAGGTTGAGCCGTCCCCATCCGCTGAAGACATCGAAACCGGGAAGGTTCTCCCCCTCCCCGTACGGATCGACATAATCATCTGCAGACACGGTCAAAATCGATCTCAGGCTGTCAGGTGAAATACCCGGCGAATAGGAGAGAATCTCCGCCGCCGCACCGGCCACAATAGGCGCGGCCATCGAGGTACCGTCGGCCAGATAATAGATGCTGTCCACGATCCTGATCTCCGGCTCGCCGTTTTCAGCATACATATCGAGCGTGTCGGAGCGAAGCGAGAGGATATCCTGGGCTGGTGCGCAAATATCCATCCAGGAGCCGTATGATGAGAAGTAAGTTACTTCATCATCGGAATTCGTTCCGCCGATTGCCATAGTTTCGGGGTATGATGCCGGAAATGTGCGGGTTGAATCGCCGAAATTACCGATTGCCGCCACCGGGAGAACATTGCGCGATCTGGCATACTGCAGAATCTCACGCAGCGCCTTCGACTGGTAGTAATTGCCCCAGCTCATATTTATAACATCCGCTCCCATATCCGCAGCATACATTATTGCCTTTATGCTGATCGAAACGAAGGCATTGGGAAAAATCTTCAGCCCCATCAGATCGGTATGAGAGGCCACACCCGCCACGCCGATACCGTTATCGGTAACAGCCGCGGCACAGCCCGCCACATGAGTCCCGTGCCCCATACCGTCGGTGGGATCGTTATCCCCGGTCAGGTTAAAAAACTGTATCGTATCGCCGGAAAAATCCCAGCCGTGAACATCGTCGATAAAACCGTTATGATCGTCATCGATGCCGTTATTTGGAATTTCATTGGGATTTATCCAGAGGTTGTCGGCTACATCGGGATGATCGGTATCGAGGCCGGTATCGATTATGACCAAAAGCGGTTTTACACGATTGCCCTCTTTATCGCGGGCCTCAACCGTCTTCACATCCGCGCCCGGTGTACCTGATCTGATCGCGACTGTATCGTTTTGAAGACCCGGGATTCTTTCGATTCCAAGATACTGCTGTCCGGTGTTCTGATGATGCCATTGCAGATGAAAGAGCGAATCGTTAGGGACATCATACAATTCCATCATGTAGTCGATCTCGGCATACTCCACCGCCTCATCCGCATTCAGCTCAGTCAGAACCTGATCGACCTGGGATGAATCGGGAATAGTCAATGTCAAATAACGCGAGCGGTCGAAATCATCCTTACCCTGTGAAATAGAACCGGGGCTTTCTCCGAAGATCGGTTCAATCTCCGCCGCATATTTATTCGACAGATCGCCGACACTATTCTGCCAGCTTGCCGATAACGACACTGTTTCCGGCTTAAGCTTGACAATCAGCCTTGCCTGTGAAAAAAGTTCGGAGGTCGAGAAAAGCAGCAGTATTAAAACTGCAATGGACAGCCTTTTGAGCAGAGACATGAATTTATCACCAGCTAACATATGGTCCGATGTCCAATTAGTTAAAAGCTCACATACCCATATATTATACTCAATTTATTAACAATCAGCGGGAAAATTCGTTTATAATTTCTTCTACTCATCTGATCTTTTTGGAAGGACTCCCCAGTGCAGTTTGGAGCGAAGTACCGAATAAAACGAGTTCTCGGGGAAACGAATCAGCCGCACCGAATGGTCGGCTACTCGAACGGTAACCGTGGTTCCGGTCGGAAGCTTCGTATCGACCTGGCCATCAGCTGTCAGGATAGCATACTCATGGCTGAATTCTATCTTGATATCCAGAAGATCATCGGCTGGAAAAATCAATGGCCGCGAGGCCAGTGAATGCGGTGCGATCGGCGAGGCAATCATAGCCTGCATCTTGGGATTTAATATCGGCCCGCCCACTGCCAGCGAATAGGCCGTCGAGCCGGTAGGGCTGGCTATTATCAAACCGTCGGCATTGTAGGAGCAGATATAATCGCCGTTGGCCGAAAGGCTGAGCGAAATCATGCGGGAGATACTGCCCTTGTCGATCACGAAATCATTGAGGGCATGGAACTTCTCACGCTCACAGGTGGCCTCCAGAAGCATACGTTTTTCCAGCTTGAAATTGCCGTTCTGGAGACGTTTAAGGCTCAGCTCCAGATCCTGCGGGGTCTGCTCGGTCAGAAAACCCAGGCTGCCGATATTGATTCCCAGAATAGGCACCTCGGCAGTGCCCACCAGACGCGCTGATGCCAGCATTGTGCCGTCCCCGCCCATGGAGATGATATAGTTACATCTTTTGGGAAGCTCTTCGCGCGGCAGGAGCGGAAGCGCTTGAGATGTTACCCCGCTTAAATCCTCTGCCAGAAAGAACTCCTGCTTATTCTCACGGCACCATTTAACCACCCTCTCCACAACCGATTTGGCATGCGGACGGTTTATATTTGCGATTATACCAAGTTTCATGCCAGCCAATCTAATAGGTTTTATTTAATTTGGCAAGTTTTTGGATTTGCCTGCAACTGAAACATGGGTGACACGCCCAAACTGGCTTTGGGCGTGCTAATCTGCAAAGCTTCGTGCCGCGCGCACCTCCTGGTGCGCGCGGAAAAAGGCCGAGCACGAGGACGTAATCTCGCCCGGCCTCTGACGGGTCGCTCATGAAATTCAAGCACAGTTATAAAATTGTGCCGTCGGGAACCCTTTCCCGACAGTTGCGCCAGGGCTCGTTGATAAACAATCGATTATGCAGAAAAGTACCTTTCTGCTGTCATTCTGAGGGAACGTAGCGACCGAAGAATCTCTCACGGATCAAACAGATTCTTCGCTTCGCTCAGAATGACATTTCTTTACCATAGACTTTTTCAACACTCCCGCCAGGATGGGGAACCTGGCGCCCACTATGGGTGGAGACACCATACGATACCCCGCATGCCAATGTGGGTTTAAGCCGGGCATAATGCTATGACTATTCATGAATAGAACTATAGCAGGCAAACCGACAGCTTCGCCCCACCTTAATAGGTGGGCTACAAAAATTCCGTCAAATCCCTTCAGGATTTGACCTGCATACTATTCAATCGATCTCTAATACTGTCTTGAAATAATCAAATCTGCGAAGATATGGAAGACATCGGTGGGCATGCTCATACGGGAGAGGTCATCCCTGGCCGATGCTATCAACTGCTCGGCAATCTCGCGCGATTTCTCGAGACCGACTGTACGGGGGTAGGTCGCCTTGCCGCTTTCTTTATCCTTGCCTGCCGTTTTGCCCAATGTCTCGGTGTCTGAGATTTCATCTAAGATATCATCCACAATCTGAAAAGCCAGCCCAATCCTGGCTCCGTAATCCGAAATGAGCCCCAGATCATTCTCGCCCAGCTCTCCCAAAATCGCCCCTACCCTGAGCGAGACTCTTATCAATGCGCCGGTCTTATGTGAATGAATATGCTTTAGCTCTTCGATATCTATCTCTTTATTCTCCGCCAAAATATCGCAAATCTGTCCGCCCAGCATACCATAGGTGCCGATTGCTTTTGCGACCTCACTCACAAGTCTCGAATTTCCCGAGGATGCCAGAAGCTCGAAAGCGTAGGCATGAAGCGCATCCCCGGCCAGAACTGCAATCGCCTCGTTGAATTTTTTGTGTACCGTGGGACGGCCGCGCCTGAGGTCGTCATCATCCATGCAGGGCAGGTCGTCATGAATCAGCGAATAAGTGTGGATATACTCCAGGGCGCATGCCGGTCTGACAGCATCAGCCGGATCTTTGCCGGAAAGCTCGTAGGCATACAGCGCCAGAAGTGGACGGAAACGCTTGCCGCCGGCCATCACGCTGTACCGCATTGCCTCATGCAGTTCGACCGGCACCGAATCCTCGGGCGGAAGCAAACGCTCCAGCCACAGGTTGACAAAATCCTGCTTTTTGGAAATGTCCTTTTCCCAGGCCGGGTCGAGCTTAAACTCTGCCATGCTACTCTTCTTCAATTTCTTCCATCACCTCGGTAGTAAGCTCACCGTCCGAGTGCTCTACCAGCTTGCGAATCTGCTTCTCGGCCTTCTCCAGCTTCTCCGAAAGACTGCGGGAAATCTTTATCCCCTCCTCGAAGACCTTCAGCGCTTCCTCGAGATCGATCTCACCGCTCTCTAAGTCCTCGACAATCTCCTCCAGTCGTTCTATCCCGGCCTTGAAATCTATATCTTTTTTCTTTCCAGCTTCAGCCATAAATTATCCTTCGATAAAGAAATAAACTAATTTCTTTTTGTCCCAAGTCAATCGCTTTCTTTCTTGACCTCATCCACCGTTGCATCCAGCATGCCCTTATATAGTTTTATGCTGACGCTTTTGCCCCTGGCGGTCTCCTCTGCCTTCTTCAAAATCTTACCGTCAGGAACCGACCTCACTACAGCATAGCCCCGCTTCAAAATCCCCTCCGGTGAAAGCGCCACCAGCTTTTCGGTCATTGACGACAGCTCCTGTTTCTGATATTTCATATAGGCGGTCATGCTTTTCTGCAGAGACATTTTCAGATCGTCAGTCTCCTGCTGACGGGCGTAGACCAATTCCATCGGCCTTTTGAACACCGGCGACCTCTTAAGCCCAGAGAGCTTTTCCCTTGCAAGCTCGATATATGCCATTGCACCGCGCGAGAGCTTCAAACGAACATTTCTCAATGCCGCCCTTAAATCGGCAATATCGGGAACGGTAAGCTCAGCCGCTGCTGACGGTGTGGGGGCACGAAGGTCGGCTACAAAATCCGAGATCGTATAATCGATCTGATGTCCCACCGCCGAGACCACCGGAATCTCCGAATCATAAATCGCTCTCGCCACAACCTCCTCATTGAACGCCCACAAGTCCTCCAGGCTGCCGCCGCCGCGTCCGGTGATAATCAGATCAACCGCTTTGTAGCGGTTGAAATTACCGATCGCGCGCGCGATCTCCTCGGCCGCACCCTCGCCCTGCACATGCACCGGCGCAAGGATAATTTTCACCCAGGGCGCCCGCCTTGTTAATATATTTATCATATCCCGGATTGCCGCTCCGGTGGGAGAGGTCACGATTCCAATCGTGGAGGGAAACACAGGCAGAGGCTTTTTACGTTCCTCGTCAAACAGCCCCTCGGCATAAAGCTTCTGTTTCAGCTCTTGAAATTTCGCCTCCAGTTCGCCGATTCCAAGCGGCAAAAGACGCGCCACCCTGATCTGGTAAACACCGCCGCGCGGATACACTGTTACATCACCGAACAGCTTAACCTTCATACCGTTTTCCGGCTCGGTGGTCAGATGCTGTCCCACGAATTTCCAGATCACGCATTTAATCTGCGCGCTGGAATCCTTAAGAGTGAAATAGCGATGCCCGGAGGAGTGATGAAGGTAATTGGAAATCTCCCCGGTCACCCACAGCCCCGGGAAGGTCTCCTCCAATTTGCCCTTGATAAGATCGGTTAACTGCGTTACGGTAAGAATCTCTGCTTCCATCAGTGTCTCTTTATCACCTGCTCCACATGCCTGTATTGAATAATGCCGTTATGATCTATGAATGCCAGAAAGATGCCGTCAGTGTCGGAAACTATCAACTGCGGATCGGAGAACTTTTCCTCTGTTATAAAATGGAATTGATTATCGGCCACATTAAAATACAAAAGCTTCTTGCCGTCCTCGACAAACAGCAAATAGGCCGCGCCGTTCTGTTCAACCGCAATCGTGTAGAACAACAAATCTCCCTGCGACTTCAAAATCGACTTTGGCGGCACCTGGGTGCGGATATCCGGATTGAGGCTGACTGTATAAATCATCAGCGCCTTCTCCTCCGGCTCGAATGACACCGCATAAAAATCGCGCGGCATCTTAACAGTGGGTGGAATCACCGCCGCATCAAAGTCCTTGCTGGAACCCACCAGCTTAATCTGCTCGATATCCGACAAATCCTTCTTGCGGCTGATTGCGGCGTATATATCCGAGCCCTTGCCGGTGGTCTCGCGGTAGATCAAAAGAAATTCGCCCGACTTGTATACCGAAGCGTCAAGAATATCGGTGCCCTTGCCGACTCCGATTTCCTTCTGATCCCTCTTTTTGCCCTCAGCATCAAAAATGTGAAAGAGGATTTTGTCATCCAGAGCCTCCGGTATAATCAATTTTCTTTCATAAGTCTCAACCGAGGCATTAAATGCAGGACGTCCCTTAAGCTCGATCTCCTCACATTTCAACATAAAGCTGTCAGCCTTTAGCTTGCCTCCAGTAAGCTTGCCGTCTTTAATTCCCAGAAGCCAGGGATTATAATCGTCCTTGTCATAACATGAAAAAGCCAGCCCAAAACTGTCCGCATCAAAACCATCTTTAAGAGGAAGGTTGTAATCGATCACTGCCGGATTATGGCGGTATCCCAGCATATGCATGACCTTATCCTGATCTTTATATACCTGATGACATCTCCATTTACCCGCCATCCGATACTGCCACTCGTGATTTAATCCCGATGCCTTGCCCTCAAGAATCGTTATCTCAACAGGCTCCGACATCACAGTATCATCATCGTATTTGAAACTCCCGGTCAATAAATATTTTCCGGATTCGGCTAAACGCATAAACTGGCTGACATCAAACTCGGCCTTTTCGGGGGATTCCGGGCTCAATGACTGCTCCGGCGGATCGATCGGCTCCACAACCATAAATCCCAGGAGCTGCTGGCGAACCGGATCGTTAACCCGTCCGATCTCCTTACCCTTTGAATTGGTGACAATGATTTCGGTCAGGTCGCTGTTATAGGAAAAATTGGGAATATTGACTACTGAATCGGAGGTATTGACAATAGTCAATGTTACCGGTATCGATTCTCCCGGAAGAAACTCGTTTTTTTCGACCGCTATTGTTAATGACAGCGCCATCTTACTTCCCCCGCATTGATTTACGAACAACAGCAAACATAAACTAATAACTCTGAGGTAAATTGTATACATTCCATCCCCTTAGTTTCAGGAGACATTTTCCACAGAAATTGGGACGGTAGTTAACCGCCAGTTGATGGAACCTCTGATGCGTGGCTCCCTGTCCCCGGACATAATTGACATAATCACCGCGGCTGTTTATGGCTGTGCCGTTTAAGGTCAACCCCGCCGGAGGACTTGGGAAAACGAAAAAGTCCAGAGGATAACTCATTATGCAATTCATATCATTATGATCGTGATGATCCGTATTAGTACGGAAGTTCGACGGGTCCTCGTAATTGCTGGCATCGCTCATCGTCCCCGTACTGGTATTCTCCCAGTGGTAGAGAAATGCATTATGGCCGATTTCATGGGCAAGCAGATAGGCAAAATCCATGTTCAATCTTTCATTCAGGACTATGTCAAGATAAACCAGCCCGTTGTTGAGGCCGATTGCGTATGTTGAAGCACGGTAATTATTGTCGACCACTGTCTCTGTTGCAGCGCCCTTGTTATTATAAACAGTGACAGGTTCATGCGGTTGAAAATCGATTGTAACATTACCCTCACGGCACCTCTTGCGAACATTATTAACCGCGATTTTACCCATCGGCTCCATAATCCTGTCGCAGAAATCTTCCACCGTAGAACGCACAAAACTCCTGTATGCTCTGGCAGTTTCGCCATCATTCTGCTCGCGAAGGTCGAATGCATAAAAGCATCTATCCGGCCTATAGTGTACCGTTGCGCGCTCCTCTGCAGTGGTCAAATTGTATTCATCGTAAACCAGATTCTTGTATTCTTCCTCGGAAACAAATTCTTCGATCGATTCATTGAAAACGGGACTTTCGAACTCGGTAAATGCATTGGAATACTCATCCAGCCCATTTCTGATTCTGTCATCGAGCGATGGTTCGTCTTCGCCGGGTGCGGCACGGGTGCCGAACCTGAGAAATGCGGCAACTTTCATCTTACGCCAGTTGGTAATCGCAGCAGATTCTGAGGTTAAGGGTCCATCTTCAGGCTCGATATTCTCCCGGTTGGGATGATCGGTCAAATCCATTTGAGCCCTGACCTTGAAATTGTCCCCTGCCTGATAAGATGGTATAAAGTAAATCCCGGCCTGGCCCCGTCCTCTGCCCTGGGTGGGGCATTCCACATAGACAACATTGTTGGAGCTGTCGTCCTGGGATTCCCACGGCTCAAGCGCGTCTCCGATATGCAGGTACTTCTTGTAATTTTCGCTCGCATCGGCTACACGAATGCCCTCATGATCCTCGGGGCAGTTATCCCCCGTAGCAGTATCCACCTGCTGACGGGCGTTATCTATGAACTGCCGGGGCGTATTGGATGCATCCGATGAGGTGATATCAAGATCATCATTCGGGTCGTTTATCGTAAAGTTGATTCGTACATTGCCCACACCGTGCGGACAAAAAACCGGCTCGCCGCTTCGGCTCTTTATCATAACTTTGGCCACAATCGGAATCCAGGGACGGTTCAGGACCATCTCCTCCTTATCATGCCTCGGAAATGAGCGCGGATTAAAACGGCTGTCCCAGAATTCATCGCGGTTGGAATTGTCCCACTCCTGCTCACCATCTTCCACATCCGATTGATACTGGTAGAAAATATGTGACCAGGTATAGAGCTTGACATTGGCATCTGAATCAAAAAGATCATCCAGCGAGGAAAAGAGTTCTCTCCTCTCAACCTGTTCTGATTCAAGTACTGCAATCGTATTATCACCCGCCTGGCCGTCCACTACCAGAGGCGTACGGTCGGCGTTCTCATCCTCAGGCCAGGGCACCTGCCAGTGAGCACGCTGGAAATTTTTTATCGCGCGCTCGGTCATGTCCCCGCTGGTGCCGTCAACCGGCCCCGCCGGATAGCCCAGCTCATTAAGCCGCCACTGAATCCACGCTGTCGATTGCGGATCGGGCGCATTCTCGAGGTCAATATGCTCTCCCAGTTCGAATTCTATCGAATCATATTCGACCTTGAACTGCCAGTCGGCCTCGGATTCATCTTCCATAATCCGCTTGTAATTGATCTTTGCATCCGAATCAGAATCCGGGTCTTCATTTTCAGTCGAAATTTTTATTTCAACCGTGTATGGCGCATAAAGCGGATTGGCATATATCAAATCCTCACCCGGCTGCTGCAACGGCCCCGATTCAGCGGTCGTATTGCCGTACCATCTGAAAGTGCGGATAACATTATGGGGACGGTCGTCGGCAACTATATCCTCTGAATAGACCAATGCGCCGTCATCGGGATAATTGCTGTCCTCATAATTGGAGGCATAAATCTTCAGCCGCGCGCCCTGAATCGTACCATGTATATCTATGAAGCGGTACCTGATCTCGAGCTGCTCCTGGTGTGGTGCGAACTGCTCGTCGATTCCCTCAATCACAACTCCCGGCAGTCCGATCTGCATGGCATTATCCGAGCTTTCATATTCGGTTTCCAAAGACTCTATTACCGCGCTGAAACGGAATATCCTAAAGAGATCGGGGCCAAGATGTTCTTTCAAGGCTTCCTCATCGGTTTCTCCATCCAGAGGCGTATAGGCAATCCGCAGACGGTTGGAGCTAATCTGTCCGCTTAAGGTATCCGGCTGAACATTCTCGGGATCATCCTCAGCGAAGACGGTGATGCTTACCTCGCTGTTGTCGCTGACATTCTCGGTCTCGATAATGATGTTTATCTCGTCCCCGGGGCTGACATTTTCGGTGTCGAAATAGGCGCGTGTTATCGCCGCCGGCAGAGTTTCAATATGATCGGTATCGGTTGATCTGCTGATTCGATCAATGCCCAATGCAATTATCCCTGTTTAATATATTTTAACTAGACTGCTCCAGTGTCGAACCGTCATCCATCCGCACTTTGACATTTCCGACCGGAAGCTCTTCTTCTATTATCTGACCCTCATCATTGGTAACACCCTCGCGCTGGGAACCGTCCGGCAGAGTAATCACATATCCGGCATTGGCTACCGGGTTGCCGTCAGAATCTGTCAATGTGGCCTCGAATACATCCACCACAGTTAGGACATCGCTCTTGGTCTCGAGAGAGCCGGACTTGGCCTTGAAGATAAAGCGCGGGCTGGTGCCCTCGTCCTCTTCCTGGTACTCATAAGTCCAGACCGCTTCCGCCTGCGAATTGGAGTCAACCGTGCCGTCAACCGAGGTAACTGCATCGCCCGATTCCTCTTTGAACAGCTTGTATATTTCGAAGGTTACGCTGTCGCCCTCGTCATGCGCCGGGCAGTCGACCAGAAGCCTGATTTCATCTCCGCAGTTGACCTGATCTACCTCCCAATGTGCATTGGTAAGCTGCTTGAAGATAATCTGGCATTCGCCCTCGGGCAGATTATCCTTGTGAATCTTGCCGTCACTGCCGACCGAGCCGGTATAACGTGTACCGTCCGGAGCTATAATCACATATTCCATACCCGCCACCGGTTCCTCGGCCGAATCCTGCAGGGTGACATCCAGGTAATGCTGGTTCTGTTCCTGTTCCTCTTCGGCCTGCTCTTCGGGCGGGGTCGGAGGACGTCCCAGCGAATTTTTCTTGACCTCGAATTTCGTGGAATAACCCGAGGCCGAGAATATATGCGTGGCCCGAATCACATAATACGGGCCTGAGAATTTATCTCCCAGTCCTTCTATATCGATCACTGTCCCGGCCTTGATTTCCGGTTCTCCCAGAGCTTTGCCCTCGCCCGTGACAAAGCTCATCGAAAGTTTGTTGAAATGCGCCTTTGCCAATGAGTCCGCCTCGGCCTGGCTGTGTATCGGCTTGTTGACTTTGAAGCTTTTGGTTGATCCATGCGCCGCCTCGGCAATTTGGGAAGCGGTCTGGGCCCCGCCCAGCGTGGTGTGCTCATCTCCGCCCCCCGCGCGTCCCACAATCTCCTTTTTCGACTTGGGATCCCAGCCCCTGACCACAACCTCCGAAACCTGATTGAACGACGACAGCCGAGGTGAGAACGATCCCAGCGACTCGCCCCATTTAAGCACCACCCGCTCGGACTGATCCGACTGCGGCCGCCGGAAATGAAGATCGTTGCCGTCGATATACATCTCATACATTATCCTCTGCGCCCGCTCCAGCAAAAATTCCAGATTGGCCTGATTGCGCTGGAAGACATAGGGATGAACCTCGGTGGTGGCATCCACATGCGGGGTCAGGCCCATCTCACGCGCGATCTGGTTAGCAATATCCGAATCTTTCATCTCCACGAATGACCGGCTCTTCTTCTCACGCGATAGACGGAACGATTTATCATATCCGCGAATCGTCAGATAGGCCGCCCCTCCGGGCGGATACTCCGGCTCCCAGGAGACAATCTCACAGTCGGCTATGGTGGTCAACTGGCTCTCCTGATAGCCCAACTTGATTTCTATCGACTTGCCGATAGCCAGATCATCCGAATTCACCAGCTCCAGATCGTAGTCGAAAAAGCGTATCTCGAACATATCCAGTATCTCGAGATTGCTTTCGGCCTTGATGAAGAGCACCCTGGACTCGAGCCTCGCATCCAGAGGCTGGCCATCTACTAAAATCTTGAATGACGGCGTCAGGAGCTGATTGTTCTGCTGTTCCTGATCCTGAGTTTGTGACTGGGGCATATATTAATCAGCCAGGTATTTTTGTTTCGTAAATTTGGCGTTAATCGCTTTTCTCATGAAAACAACTGCATCCTCAATGTCAATATAATTCGTACTGAGGATCAGATCATAATATTCCGAGTCGTCTATATCCCGCTTGAAATTATGTTTGATAAAATCTCTTCGTTCACTGTCGGAAACTTCTATCTGCCTGCGAGCTTCCTCCTGCGAGAGCTTTTCATACTTCATCAGATTCTGCTCACGGATCGCGCTGGAAGCCACCACACGCATGTGAAAGCCGGTCTGGATAGTCAATATGAAATTCGATCCGCGGCCCACAACAACTACACCTCCCAGACGAGAGAGTGTTATAATCGCCCGGTAGAGATGCTTGAAATAATCAGAGGAGTCCGAATACGGCCCCCTGAAAATTCCTTCCAGCCAGAGTTCGATCTGATTACGGTACTTTTCATCCAGTGATTCAATCAGCCTTCTCCTCATCCCGGAGGAGTTGACTATATGATCTATAATCTCCTTATGCATCAACTGATAGTCAAGCTCTTCCGCGAGACGGCGAGCCAGGTAGCTCCCACGACTGCCCCGCTTGCGGGAGACAGTGATAATGGGCGGAGGAAGCTCCCTTTCCGCCTCGCCATTCTCACTCTTTTCCCTTAGCAGCTCCCACTTTCGAATCTGGCGATCCACTATTTGCTCAATCGATGTCATCGCATATCCTCCCTGATTAAAGCTACAATCATGGACCGTCAAATTCAACAAAAAACCCGCGCAATTCCCTTGAAATTGATAAAAAATGAGATTGAGGGAATATTCAAAAAATATTTGATTTATGCAAGATAAATGTTATCCTGAATGCCAAACTGTTCAGTATTCCGACAAAATTGTAAGATATACTTAAATCCATACATTGCAACAAATAAGGCCAATTTAGACCATATTCAAATCTTCCCAATGTCGGTTTTTCTTACGATTTTCTAACATTTCAATTTCGGATAAAATCATAATCTATTGATAATAATACACTTACATTTTGGCATGAGGATTGCATATTATAAGCTCGGAGTAATAGCATCTTTGAATTGGAGGGCAATATGAAGAGAGCTACAATATTACTAACAGCAGCTTTACTGCTCTTGCTTGCCGGGAGCCTTCTGGCAATCCAGACGCCTTCATCATTAATGCGCTTTTCTGATCTGTCAAATCAGATTAGTTCTGAAGGAATTAGTGCATATAATGTTGATGGATATCTGTCCGAATCGAATGTTCCGATCAATTTCGATCGTGATACCGATTCTGACATCGATAACGGGCTTTCCCGTGATAAGGAAATCAAACTGGATGACAGCAGGTATGCTGATGATGCAAGAACGGTTGTTCCGGTCCCCGAGCCAACCAGTCTGCTTTTAATCGGTCTGGGTCTGGCGGGAGTCGGCATTCTGCGACGAAAGAAATAAGAAATGCTTTCGACAAATTAAAAGGCAGCTTTGTTAAAAGCTGCCTTTTTTGTTTTCCTGCCGCAATTGGCAGTCAGGAACGGATTCCTGACTGCGCACTTAGAAAGAGCAAAATCCAAGCGGAGTGAAGTGATTCTGCCTATCGATCTGTTTGATAAAAAGATTGGCAAAACCACTCCGCTCATCAGAGGCCGGCTTCGTGACCTGCCACAAAGGAAAAATGGAATGGGTGGCCTGCTCAAACTTTTGTTTGGGCAGGTACATTAGATAAGAACACGCCCAAATGAATTTGGGCATGCCACCCGATATATGAGATTTTGGATGTCCCATCCGCTTCAGCAGTGGCTTTCTGTTCTCATAACACATATTCGTGCGCGGCGTATGTCCTCATGCACCGCAAGATTCTGGGCGCACCGGGAGGTGCGTCGAAGATCAGGCTCCCGACTGGC
>CAZBZV010000020.1:52112-57520 GCA_964496505.1 uncultured Ignavibacteria bacterium
GGGCGCACCGGGAGGTGCGTCGAAGATCAGGCTCCCGACTGGCCCAGCACAATATTCGTGCGCGGCGTATGTCCTCATGCGCCGCAAGATTCTGGGCGCACCGGGAGGTGCGTCGAAGATCAGGCTCCCGACTGGCCCAGCACAATATAGGATATAACATTAAAGCCTGATCTTAATTCCCGTCTCTGAAAATTAAACCATCACCAGAGGCATCAATCACTATCTTATCACCGGCTTTCAAATTACCCTTAATAATCTCTTTCGATATATGATTGACCACCTCTCTGTGCAAAAGCCGTCTTAAGGGTCTGGCGCCATACGAGGGATCGTATCCGGCCTCGCCCAGATAATCTATAGCCTTATCGGTAAGCACTGAGTCGACTTTTTGATCCTGCAAGCGCTTCCGGATTATCTCGAACTGAAGTTTTACTATCTGCTTTAGATGGTCCTTCCCTAACGGCTCGAATACCAGTATCTCATCGATCCTGTTTAAGAATTCCGGCCTGAGATTTTTTTCCAGAAGATCGATAGCCTGGCGTTTCATGCGTGAATAAACCACATCAAATCCGACCGACTCGATCTCCTTCGACATCTCCATAATCTCCGAAGCGCCCAGGTTCGAAGTCATTATCATGATCACATTCTTGAACGATACAGTGCGTCCCTGATTATCGGTCAGACGGCCGTCCTCCAAAACCTGCAGGAGAATGTTGAAGACCTCGGGATGAGCTTTTTCGATTTCATCTAAGAGCACCACCGAATACGGCTTGCGTCTCACAGACTCCGTAAGTTGTCCGCCCTCGTCATAACCGACATATCCCGGAGGCGCGCCGATCAGACGCGAGACCGAGAACTTCTCCATATACTCGGACATATCGATCCGTATCATGGCATCCTCATCGCCCCATAAAAGCTCCGCCAGAGCTCGGGCAAGCTCGGTCTTGCCAACACCGGTCGGACCCATGAAGATAAACGAGCCAAGCGGACGTTTGGGATCGGTCATACCTGCGCGGGATGACCTGATAATCTCGGATACCGACTTCACTGCAATATCCTGACCCACAATTCGCTTATGCAGATTATCCTCGAGCATCAATAGCTTTTCGGCTTCACTCTCGGTCAAACGCGCAACCGGAATTCCGGTCCACTTCGAGATAACATCGGCAATATCTTCCTCGTCGATCTCTTCTTTAAGGAGCTTGACATTGCTCTGAATTTCTTTCAGTCTTTCCTGCTCAGAGGCCAGAAGTTTTTCAAACCGCGAGATTTCTCCGTAACGAAGCTTGGCCGCTTCCTCGAAATTAGCCTCACGCTCTGCCTTATCCGCCTTGAGACGCATCTCTTCTATGTTGGACTTAAGCCCCTGAATAGTCTCGACCGCTTTCTTTTCCTTCTGCCACTGCTCGGTCAATTTACTGCGCTGGCTGTACAGATCGGCCAGCTCCTCTTCGATCGGCTTGAGCCTTTGGGCAGCATCCTTTTCCTTCTTGACACCCTCTTTCTCAACCTCGAGTTGTCGAATCCGCTTTTCGATCTGGTCCAGTTCGGTCGGCATCGAATCGATCTCGATTCTTAAATTGGCCGCCGCCTCATCGATTAAGTCAATCGCCTTGTCGGGCAGGAAACGGTCCTGAATATACCGCTCCGATAATGATGCCGCCGCTACGATCGCCGAATCTGAAATCCTGATGCCGTGATGAATCTCGTAACGCTCTTTTAGTCCGCGCAGAATCGAGACTGTATCCTCAACAGAGGGCTCCTCGATCATCACAGGCGCAAAACGTCTCTCGAGTGCGGCATCCTTTTCAATATGCTTCCTGTACTCATCTACCGTAGTCGCGCCGATACAATGAAGCTCACCCCTTGAAAGGGCCGGCTTAAGCATATTGGAGGCGTCCATCGCCCCCTCGCCCACAGCGCCTGCTCCGACAAGGGTATGCATTTCGTCTATGAATAACAGAATTCTGCCTTCAGAGCTCTCGACCTCTTTCAAAATCGCCTTCAGCCTTTCCTCGAATTCTCCGCGGAATTTCGATCCTGCCAGAAGCGAACCCAGATCCAGTGCGACCAGCCTTCTGTCCTTCAATGATTCCGGGACATCCCCTTTCGATATCTTCAGGGCCAGTCCCTCGGCAATCGCGGTCTTACCCACGCCCGGATCGCCGATCAGCACCGGATTATTCTTGGTGCGGCGTGAGAGCACTTTCATAACGCGCCTGATCTCATCATCACGTCCGATCACCGGATCGAGTTTGCCGCGCGAGGCCAATGAGGTCAAATCGCGCGAGTATTTCTCCAGAACCTGATACTTCGACTCCGGATCGGGATCGGTTACGCGCTGATGGCCGCGCAGTTTTGCCAGCGCCGCCAGCACCTTCGACTTCTTGATATCGAACTGCTCGAATATCTCATGTACCCTGGTACGGTCAACCTCGATCATCGCCAGAAGCAGATGCTCGGTGGAAACATACTCATCCTTGAAATTATTTGCTTCTTTAAAAGAATGATTCAGCACTTTCTGCAATTCCGGCGAGGCATAAAGCTGGGATGCTTCCGAATAGGCTTTTGGTAAAAGATCGATCTGATCTTTAACCTTCTCCTTTAATTCGCGCACATCGTAATCCGCCTTCTCCAGAATCGCCGAGACAAAGCTGTCCTCCTGCGACAAAAGCGCAGCGAGCAAATGCAGCACCTCTATCTGGCTGTTGGAATTCGACTGCGCCATCTCGGAGGCATACTGAATCGCATCCTGTGAACGCTGTGTAAATTTATCGTATCTCATATATCTATCACCTTCTTTATATATATTCGACTATATCATCCATTTCAAATTTAAAAAAACCCGTTCTATAAATCTTCTTAAGCCTTACCGGCTTCACTCTTTTCAGCCTTCTCACCTTTAAGCTTTGCAATCAATTCTTTTTCTTCCTCAGTCGGCTCCTCAGGGAATTTGATCTTGATCTTCACATACTGGTTTCCGGTCTTGCCTTTGGCCTTTATTCCCTGGTCCTTGAGCTTGAGTAACGCGCCGTCCTCGGTCATGGGCGGGATCGTGAGCATTACCTTGCCCCTTAAGGTACGAACCTTAATCTTCACACCCTCAACCGCCTGCTCCAACTTCAGGGGCACAGTACAGTAAACATCATTGCCCTTGCGGCTGAAAAAAGAGTCGCGCTTCAGACGTACATTGATGATCAGGTCGCCGTAGGCGTTGCCATTGCCTCCGGCATTGCCCATACCCTTGAGACGGATTTTCTCTCCGCTATGGACGCCCGCCGGAATTTTGACCGAGACAGTCTTCTGCCCGCGCTGTTTGCCGCTGCCGCCGCATTTCGAACAGGGCTTGCCGATGATCTTACCGCTGCCGAAACATCTTGGGCACGGCCTCGAAATCGAGAACATACCCTGCGCCATCGAAACCATGCCGGAACCGTTACACTCCGGGCATACAGTCTCGCCCGAGCCGGGTTCGGCGCCGGTGCCGTTACATTTAGCGCAGGCTTCGTCGCGCTTGAAGCGGATAGTCTTTTTTGTGCCAAGCGCCGCTTCCTCGAAACTCAGGTCCAGTGTCATCGTCAGGTTCGAGCCTTGCTGGGGACGGGCTGTTTTGCGATGTTTGCGCGCATGAGTGCGCATACCCATATCTCCAAAAATCTGGCTGAAAATATCGCCCATCGAGCCGAAGCCGATATCATCCATATTGAAGCCGCCGCGTCCGAATCCGGCATATTCACCGCCAGGATGTGCTCCTCCGAAGCCCTGGCCGCCGAAAGCTCCGCCGTACTTCCGCATCTGGTCGTACTGGGCGCGCTTCTTGTCATCGGTCAGGACATGATACGCTTCGGAGATATCCTTGAACTTCTGCTCGGCTTCTTTATCTCCCTTGTTGACATCGGGATGATACTTCTTGGCCAGTTTACGATAGGCTTTTTTGATTTCATCCTTCGATGCTTTCTCGCCGACACCTAATATTTCATAAAAATCTTTTCCAGCCATATTATCTAAACCTCAATCTCAGTCTGACTTCATGTCCGGAGAATGTCAGCTTCATCTCCTCTCCCCCTTCGCTTCCGGCGGGAATAAAGAGATCGACATCCTCCTGGTATTCATGCTTCCCTTTACCTCTACAAACAGGACAATCACCGAATATCGTTCCTCCCGTTCCAAAACATCTTCGGCAAACCATCTCCACAGGAATTCCAAGTTTCACTATCTTATCCTTATCCCTGTACTCACTTTTCAGAATCAACTCGTATTCGGAACGATTTCTAAAGCCGCTAATCTGTTTCAAAAAATCGACCATATCATCATACAAATCCTGCACGGCCGGTTTGATTTCGATAAAGCTGTCCTGCCCGATCAAAAGATCGAGATAACGGTTGTACTCTTCTCTAAGAGCCTCATCCGATAAAACCTCATAGGCACGCCGAAGCCTCACAAAGTCCTCGTTGGTGCCATGAGATTTGTCCGGATGCGACTCCTTGGCCTGCTTTCTGAAGGCCGACCTGATCTCGTCCGAATCGGCCCCGCGTTCAATATGTAATCTCTCGTAATAATCCGGTTCGAAATTTCTCATAGCTGCCTCGCTCTCTTTTTAAAGAGCTCCCTTTGATGTCTCTAATCTACATCAACAATTTCAAACCGCAACAGATTCTATTTCAAATGTCATTCTGAGCGTAGCGAAGAATCTGTTTGATTTGAGACAGATTCTTCGTCCCCGCGCTCCTCAGAATGACAGTATGATTGTATCGATCATGGGTGGCATGCCCAAACTCGTTTGGGCATGTTGTATTCCGGGCCAAAAAGAGTTTGACCCGGCCACCCGGACGCGGCGCACGAGACGTACGCCGCGCAGGAAAATAATCAGTTCTCCATCGCACTCTGATTGTCGCAGCCGTAAAGTCGTCCGATTTCCTGGCGCATCATCTCATTCACAGAAATACCGTCAACCATTACCTTCGCAATCCGTCGTCCAATCCTGTCAGTATCAACTGTATTAACCTCAACCTTGCGGCCTTCTATCAGATCGCACAATTTCCGTTTCAGCGTTCCATCATCTATACTAAAATGCTCCGGACGCATAACTTTATCCAGACGGATCACGCCGCAATCGGTATCCGCCACAAATGTCTGCGCATCCAAAACCAGAGCAACATTTTCATAAGTCTTTTCCATCTCATTACCCTCCATGTATATTTATGTTTAAATTACTCTCGTCAAGAGAGCCCTCTTATCCATTCTACAATCGAGACTCAAGAATATTCCCATTTCTCTTCATGTTGTCATTCTGAACGATTGCCATTTCCTGTCATTCTGAGCGTAGCGAAGAAACTGTTAGATTCGTGAAAGATTCTTCGTCGCTATGCTCCTCAGAATGACAGTATGATCGTATCGATCATGGGTGGCAT